>NZ_JAJKFT010000010.1:2740515-3477414 GCF_020966755.1 Blastopirellula sediminis | reverse complement strand
GGGGAGCCCGCGGAGCGTGTGCGGCGTCGACTCGAAAGCTTTGTTTCGGGGGATCGACCGGGGGGGCGTTTGCAATGAGCGGCTCTTGATCGACGTCGGGTTCGACGGCCAGCGGAGCGGCAGGCGGCTTCGGGGGAGCCGCCAAGTCGGGCATACGCAACAAAACCCGGGGGAGCGCCGGAACAAGCTGGGCTGTCGGCTCCGTGGTTTTGGGGGTTGTCGTATTGGTCATCGTCTTGGCTTCCTTGCCTATTTTCACAGTCTCGTCGCCGTCTTGGCGTATTTCTGGTCCGTCATCTCTTCGGATCGGGCAGCGAGTCTGCAGATCTTGAGCGTTAGATAAGAAAAATTGACTTTGCCGACTAGGCGAAGTTTTGCGGAAACCGCTTTTCGGACGAACCTTGTGGCTTTATTGGCAATCTGGGATACTTAGAGGGCTACAAATCTTCCTTTGTTGACAGCAGTGCTCTGACCAAGTCCGTACGGCAGCCGCCGGCGGCCCATAAATATCCAACATGGCGATCGCGACCCCGAACGATACCAAGCATCTCATCTACCAGGAACTCGACAAACGGATTCTCATCCTCGACGGAGCGATGGGAACCATGGTCCAGAAGCACAAGCTGGACGAAGATGCGGTGCGCGGTACGCAGTTCCAAGGTTTTCACAAAGACCTCAAGAACTTCACCGATATCCTCTGCCTGACACGCCCTCAGATTATCGAGCAGATTCATCGCGACTTCCTGGAAGCTGGCGCTGATATCATCGAGACCAATACCTTCGGCGCGACGCCGGTGGCGATGGAAGAGTTCGATCTGCCTCACTTGGCGACTGACGTGAACGTCGCTGCGGTCAAGCTAGCCCGCAAGGTAGCGGACGAATTCAATGAGCGGACCCCGAACAAGCCGCGATTCGTCGCCGGTTCGATCGGTCCGACCAGCCGCACCGCGTCGATGTCTCCCAAGGTCGAAGATCCCGGCTACCGCAACATCACCTTCCAGCAGTTGGTCGATTCGTACCTGGTGCAGATCGCTGCGATGGTCGAAGCCGGAGCCGACCTCCTGTTTCCCGAAACGTCGTTCGATACGCTCAACCTGAAGGCGTGCCTCTTCGCGATCGAAAAATACTTCCGCGACAACAACGTCGAGTTGCCGGTCATGGGATCGGTGACGATCACCGACGAGAGCGGCCGCACCCTTAGCGGTCAGACGGTCGAAGCGTTCTGGAACTCCGTCGCGCACTTCCCGCTGCTGAGCATCGGCGTCAACTGTGCGCTCGGCGCCGACAAGATGCGTCCCTACGTGCAGGAACTAGCGACCATTTCGCCGTCGTACGTCAGCTGTCACCCGAACGCCGGCTTGCCGAACGAATTCGGCGAGTATGACGAAACGCCGGAACAAATGGCCGCGACGCTGGCGACCTTCGCCGACAACGGCTGGATCAACATCGTCGGCGGTTGCTGCGGCACTTCGCCGGCCCACATCAAAGCGATCGCCGAAGCGGTTCAGCACAAACCGCCGCGTGTTCGTGCGACTCCGCCTGACTACACGCGTCTGTCGGGGCAGGAATCGCTGACGATTCTGCCGACCTCCAACTTCACGATGATCGGCGAACGAACCAATGTGACCGGTTCGCGGAAATTCGCCCGCTTGATTCGCGAAGAGCAGTATGAAGAAGCGATCGCCGTCGCGCTCGAACAGGTCAACAACGGCGCCAACGTCATCGACATCAACATGGACGATGCGTTACTCGACGGCGAAGCGGCGATGGCTCGCTTTCTGAACCTGATCGCAGCCGAGCCTGACATCTGCAAGGCGCCGATCATGATCGACAGCTCGAAGTGGTCGGTCATCGAAGCAGGCCTCCGCTGCGTGCAAGGTAAACCGATCGTCAATTCAATCAGCTTGAAGGAAGGAGAGGAAGACTTCCTCGCCAAGGCGCGACTGGTTCGCAGCTATGGCGCCGCCGTCGTTGTGATGGCGTTCGACGAAACCGGCCAGGCAGTCGAGAAAGACGACAAGGTTCGGATCTGCAAACGAGCCTACGACCTGCTCGTCGAAAAAGTCGGCTTCCACCCGAGCGACATCATCTTCGACCCGAACATTTTGACGGTCGCGACCGGTATCGAAGAGCACAACAATTACGCGTTGAACTTCATCGAAGCTTGCCGAGAGATCAAACAGGTTTGCCCTGGCGCGATGATCTCCGGCGGCGTCAGCAATGTGTCGTTCTCGTTCCGCGGTAACGACTTCGTCCGCGAAGCGATCCACGCTTGCTTCCTGTATCACGCGATCAAAGCGGGCCTCGACATGGGGATCGTCAACGCCGGCCAGTTGGCGGTGTATGACGAAGTCGAGCCAGAACTCCGCGACTTGATCGAAGACGTCCTCTTCAATCGCCGCGCGGACGCAACCGAACGGTTGGTCGATTACGCCGAATCGGTCAAAGACCGCAAGGCAGGCGGCGCCGGCGCGACCGAGGATCTCTCGTGGCGCAACAACTCGGTCCAAGAGCGATTGGCCCACGCGCTGGTCAAAGGGATCGACAAGTACGTCGTCGAAGATACCGAAGAAGCACGCTCGCACTATGAGAAGTGTCTCCACATTATTGAAGGCCCGCTGATGGACGGGATGAACATCGTCGGCGACCTGTTTGGCGCCGGCAAGATGTTCCTTCCCCAGGTGGTCAAAAGCGCCCGCGTGATGAAGAAAGCGGTCGCCTACTTGCTACCGTTCATGGAAGAAGAAAAAGCGGCCGCCGGCGAATCGGCGCAAGCTGCTCGCGGCAAAATCCTGATGGCGACCGTCAAGGGGGACGTCCATGACATCGGCAAGAACATCGTTGGCGTCGTCTTGGGCTGCAACAACTACGAGGTGATCGACCTCGGCGTGATGGTTTCGTGCGATAAGATTTTGGCCGCCGCCAAACAGCATAACGTCGATGCGATCGGCCTTTCGGGTCTGATCACGCCAAGCTTGGACGAAATGGTCCATGTCGCCAAAGAGATGGAAGCCGGCGGTTTCGACATTCCGCTCTTGATCGGCGGCGCCACGACCAGCGCCAAGCATACCGCGGTGAAGATCGCTCCGGCTTACCATGGCACGACGGTTCATGTTCTCGACGCCTCACGTAGCGTCGGGGTCGTCGATCGCCTTTTGAGCGAAGACCTGCGAGCCGAGTTCCTTGAGAAGAACCGCCAATTGCAGGAAGACCTGGTCGCGTCGTACAAGAAGCGGCAAGAGGTGAAGCTCGTTTCGCTGGAACATGCTCGCCGCAACAAGTTCGCCACCGACTGGCTGGCGGTCGACATTCGGACGCCGAGCTTCCTGGGAGTTCGGACGTTGCCGAAGGTCTCGCTTGCCGAACTGCGTGAGTACATCGACTGGACGCCGTTCTTCATGTCTTGGGAGCTGAAAGGAAAATTCCCGAAGATCTTCGATGATGAGTTCGTCGGCGCCGAAGCGAAGAAGCTGTACGATGACGCCAACGCGCTGCTCGACAAGATCATCGCGGAAGACCTGTTCACCGCCAACGGCGTTTACGCCTTCTGGCCGGCCAACAGCGAGGGGGACGACGTCGTCCTCTACAGCGACGAGACCCGCCAGACCGAGATCGGCCGGATGCATACCTTGCGTCAGCAGTGGGAACGTCAAGGACAAAAGGACTTCCGTGCCTTGGCCGACTACATCGCGCCGATCGACTCAGGCCGAAAAGACTATCTCGGCGGTTTCGCCGTGACGACTGGGATCGGTTGCCAGGAATTGGCCTCGAAGTTCGACGCCGACTATGACGACTACAACTCGATCATGACGAAGGCGCTTGCGGATCGTCTGGCCGAAGCGTTCGCCGAATGGCTGCACGCCAAGGCACGCAACGACTGGGGCTTTGGCGCCGACGAGAACCTGTCCAAGGAAGAGTTGATCGCCGAGAAGTATCGGGGCATTCGTCCGGCCGCAGGCTATCCGGCTCAACCTGACCATACCGAAAAGCGTCTGCTCTTCGATTTGCTGGAGGCCGAAAAGAACGCCGGCATCGAGCTGACCGAGAGCATGGCGATGATGCCGGCCGCGAGCGTTTCGGGGCTTTACTTCGCGCATCCCAATTCGCGATATTTCGCCGTCGATCGGATGACGCGTGAACAGGTCGCCGACTACGCCCAGCGCAAGGGATTCACACTGGCCGAGATGGAACGTTGGCTCGCGCCCAACTTGGGTTACGATCCGGACGAAGCGTAGCGGACGCGATTACGTCGAACCGGCGGCGGGCGGAGCGTTATCGCCTGACTGCCGCGGCGTCAGCACCAGAAACTTGCTGTCGTTGTGATCGACGACGTCAAACGCCGACGACTTGCCGATGAGGTCAAAGTGCCGCACAAAGCCGTGGGCCGGAATGACCAGGTTGTTGTCGGCGATCTTGGTCGCGATGGCGTCTTCGACGGTGCCGCGGACGAACTTGACTAGAATGCGACTGCTGGGAGGATCGTATCCCAGCACCACGCGGTCGAGTCGCGCCTTACGATTCTTGATGTTGTTCATCGGAATCACCAGGTCGCCGTTCACTTTGCGAATGTAAGCCGGGATCTTGACCTTCGCTTCGGTCATCGGCGAATACATGCGGAACGAGTTTTCGACTTCCCCTTCCTGCACGTCAGCCAGGTGCTGAATCAAATCGGAAGTGCTCAGCACGCCGCGCAGCTCTTGTCGCAGACCGACGACCGGCAAGCAGCCGATCTTGTTCGTCGCGAGCACCAGCGCCGCTTTGGCCAACGGCACTTCGGGCGAAACGGTAACCGGCCGTTCGCGCGTGATGAGTTGTTGAATTTCACGCGGCAATTCGTCCGCTTCTTCCGGCTTCATCATCGAGCGGACCACGTCGCGTTGCGACACGACTCCGATCACCCGCTTCTTATCGTCAACGACGATAATGCGACGAAGGTTGTGGCGAGCCATCAGCCCAGCGACGATTTTCACGTGGGTGCCGACCGTAGCGGTATGCACCTTCACCGTCATCACATCGCGGACAGCGCCGCTCAATTTTTCAGAAATTGTATCGAGTGATGGCATGGGCGGACGACGAGCTACTCTTTGCGATAAGCGATATTTACCTATTGTCACTGCCGAAATTTTCCGACATCACGCAACTATAGCATGCGAAATTCGCAATTCGTTCCCGGGCAACAGGTTCGCCGATTTTGCGGAGATCCTACGCCTGCCGGGGGTTACGACATCGACGCCAGGCGGGCCTGTAGAGCGCAAGGGGACGCAAGAAGAGACCGGTCGTAGCAATCGTGACGATTGGACAAGCGGGCAACCGCCGGCGCCTATTCTTCAACCATGTAGATATGCTGAATCGCAATATTTGGCGCCGCCGCACTGAACGCGGCCGCTCCCTCGTCGGTCACCTTCGTCCGGGTCACGATCAGGGTCTCTAGCGACTTCGACTTGGCCAACGGCAAGATTCCGGCGTCTGTCGCACCGGTCGATCCGAGATGGAGCCACTTTAAATTCGGCAGTTCGGCCAGCAAGGCGAGATGCTCGTCGGTCAGTTCGTTGGCATCCAGATTCAAACGCTCGATCGATTCCAACTTGGCGAGTTCTGGAATTGCCGCGTCGGTGATCTTGGTCTTCCAGAGGTTGAGATCTTTCAGGTTCGACAGCTTGGCGATTTCCGCAGCGCCAGCATCATCGACCGCCGTTTCGCTAACGTCGAGATCGACCAACGTCGGGATCTTCGCCAAGTGAGCCATCCCTTGGCCGGCCACTTCGCTGCCGCGCAAACGGAGCTTCGCCAAAGCGGGAAACTTCGTCAAAGCCGCGAGATCGTCGTCTCCGGTCGGCGTGCGGAACAGAAAGACCTCTTTCAACTGCGACGCGCCGGCCAGTTGCTCGAGCCCAGCCGCTGACGCTTCCGTCTCATCCAGCCCCAAGACCTTCAGTTTGGTTAGCGGCACAAGCTGCTGGAGATCGGCGTCACGAATGGGCTGTCCGCGAAAGAGGAGACGTTCCAGTTCAGTCAGTTGCCCGATTGATTGGAGCGCTTCGCCGGTGATCGATACCCCGCGCAGATCCAACGTTTGCAGCTTTTTGAGCTTCGCAAGTTCCGTAGCTGATGCGTCAGTCATGCCGACGTCTTGCATCGTTAATTTACGGAGCGAGACCGCGTCTCCCAGACCGCGGAAATCGACGTCGGTCGCAATCACGCGGCTCAAGTCCATGCCAATCGGTTCTCCGGCCGACGAACGCGCGATTTTCGCCCCCAGTTTTCCCAAGCGTGCGACGGTCGGAGGGTCGGAAGGATACGTCTCTTTCTGCGGCATTTCCGCCGACTCCTGCGGCATGCAGCCCAGCATCGAAATCAGCAAAACCGATCCGAGAAACATCCGCAACGAAGAGGTCATGTATCGATGTCCGACGAAAGAGAACGGAAAAGTCAGCACTCTACGAAAGGGCTCGCTGGTCGTCGGCCGGGAAGATTCCGCGGCCTTTACTTGATCGGCTGTCGCATGTCGCCGCAGCAGAGCAGCGAAAAATAATATCTGAAGCGGCTCTATCCTATCACATTCGCTTCGTCTGTAGATCCCCGCGTTTTCAGCGACGCGGGCGTTTCGCCGAAAAGGTCTCCCTGCGAATTAAGCAGTTTTGCGAATGGGCTGAGTCAGCGTCGTCAGAACGACAAAACTCCCCAAGCCAAGCGTCCAGAGGGGCGAAGAGAGCGCTCCCACTGCTTTTATCTATGCCGAAAGTAGCGTTTAAAAATCGAAGTCGATTCTCATTGTCTCCGTCCCTTTTGCACAGGTGATCTGGCCGTTCGCCTGACGAGCCTCGTCATTTCCCTTTCGGGCAAACGGCGGCCTTTGCATTGGTCGAGAAAAGATTCGCTCAGACTAATAGACGAGCCAATCGTGGTACTTCGTCAGCTCGACCTTCACCTCTTCGCCGAACCGCGACAAGTCGCCGATCGTCATGTCGAAGTTATTCAGAGCGGCCATCGAAAGTCGGTTGTACTTGGCGCCGAGCGATGTGATGCCGACTTCGGTCATCGCCATGTTTCCCATTTCGACCGCTTTGATCAGCTGCGAGTTGGGACCGCGATAGACGCCCGCCATGTGGTGATAGCGAATCGTGTCGATCACCGGTTCTGGAAACTTCCAGTGACGAGCGACTCGCTCGCCAAATTCGGTGTGATCGAAGCCGAAGTATTGCTGCTCCCAGCGTACCTGCACTTGTTGCGCGGTCATCGCCGAAAGCATCATCTCGAAGCGGGTGTTCAGAAACTGATCCAGAATCACGATCCCTAGATCGTGCAAGAGACCCGCGATGAACGCGTCCTCTGGATCGCCGATGCGATGCCTCTTGGCGAACATGCGGGCCGCAATTCCGACGGCGACCATATGTTCCCAAAGTCCCGATCGACTATAGCGGCCGATCTTGTCCCCCCCTTGAAACAGTTCGCTCACGCTGGCCGTAATCGCCAGGTTGCGCACTTGCTTCATGCCGAGGTAGGCGATCGCTTGCTGGAGGTTGGTAACCTTATTTCGCAGACCGAACGCCGACGAGTTTACGAGCTTCAGCACGCGAGCCGATAGCGCGACGTCGCACTCAATTACCGCCGTCAGGTCCGATGCGCTCGATTCTTCCGTGCTTGCGATCCCCATCGCCTGGATGGCAATTTGGGGAAGTGAAGAGACCTCCTCTACTCGCTGGATCAAGATATCCAGCGCCTCTTCATTCAACACTTTGAGCGTCGCCACCGTCATGCCGGCACTCTCCTTCTTCCCGATGAGTCACGATCCTCTCTTTGCGCGGGCCTATCGCCGTTAACGCGCAAGCGGCATAGTTCAAAGATATGTCGTATTTCAAGCTTCGCACGGGCTTTCCCGTAGCAAACTGCCGCGAACCACCTGGCGATCGTACCGGTTATAACGACCAACGGCGGTCGACCGTATTTATCAGGCCGAAACCCCCGCTACGTGACCGCTCGACCAGGCCCATTGGAAATTAAATCCGCCGATGCGTCCGTCGACGTCGCAGATTTCGCCGCAGAGAAACAGCCCTGGGCAAACGCGCGACTCCATCGTCTTCAGCTGGATCTGATCGAGCGGAATGCCGCCGGCGGTCGCTTCGGCGACGGCGAAACCGCGATTACCGACGATCGGCGTTTCCATCGCCGTCGTCATTCGGACCAGCCGCTGCCGGGCGGCGCGATCCAGCTGGTCTCCGGTTCGTTCGGGATCGATTTCGGCCAGCTCCAGCAGCAAGTCGGCCAACCGAGCCGGCAGTTTTTCGCGGAGCAGCTTTCGAATGCTTGCAGGCCCCAACGCTTGCAACTCTGCATCAAACTCTTCGCTCTTTTCCCCCGGCAGCCAATTGGCCCTCAGCTGGGTTTGCGGATCGTCTTGAAGCGCGTCGAGAAAGTGCCGACTGATATCGAGCACCGCCGGTCCCGATAGACCGCGATGCGTAAAGAGCAAGTCGCCGGTCACGCTCCGCAGTCGTTTGCCGGATCCACTATGGACCGAGAGTTCGGCCGGGAGACTTACGCCGGAGAGTTCTTTGGGACGCCAATCGTCGGCCGCGACGAGCGGAACTAGCGCTGGAAAAATCCGCGGAGTCAGCGTGTGGCCAAGTCGTTTCGCTAACTCCCAGCCAAATCCATCCGATCCGGTCTTCGGAACGCTCTTCCCGCCGGTCGCCAAGATCACATGCGGCGAAACGATCTCCCCCCACTCGCCGCTGATCGAAAATGTCCCATCCTCATTTTTGGCCAAGCGGGTGACGCGGCGTTTGGTGAGGATCGAAACGTTCAAGCGGCGAGCCTCGTTGATCAGAGCGTCGAGGACCGTTTGGGCGCGATTGGTCGTTGGAAAGAGTTTGCCGGTCTCTTCTCGTTTCAGTCGAACGCCCAGTTCTGCGAATAACTCCACCGTCGCTTCGGCCGGAAAACGAGCCAACAACTTCTTGATCGCGTTGCGACTTCCGCCGCAAAAGTCGTCGGCCGTGACCTGATAGTGCGTGACATTGCAGCGACCGCCCCCGGCGATCAAGATTTTCGCCCCGAGTCGAGCAGCCCCATCCAGCACCACAATCCGCCGATCAGGATTGGTGCGTGCAGCCCAAATCGCCGCCATCAGCCCAGCGGCGCCGCCGCCAATTATTGTCAGTTCCACTCTATCCACAGGTCTGTCGCACGTGTCAAAATGATGAAGTTACCATGAACGGAGGATAAACGAACGATCCCCGTCTGATTTTCGTCACTAAAATAGACGCCTCAGGCCCAAACGTCGTCTTCCAAAATTCAACTTCGCTTCACCTGAAACGCGCGAACATGTCATCGAAACATCCAGGACAGTCGACCTTGTTTGGCATCGGGGAAGAAGATGCCCTGATTGACGAAGGTCGCAGCTCGGAGGTCGCCCGCTATCGTCCCACGCTCCGTCCGCCGATGGCCAAGTTGATCGTTTACGACGACGGCGCCGAAACTGGAGATGTAATTCGGATCCGAAAATCCTCGTTCATCATCGGACGAACTGAAGGGGATCTTATCATCCCGCACGACAGCCAAATTTCCAGTCGGCATCTAGAAATTCAGCGCCGCGAACGCCCCGGCGGCTTTGATTGGGTGCTGCGCGACCTCGGTTCGACCAATGGCACCTTCGTCCGCGCAACGCAGATCATCGTCAAGCCGAATCAGGTGATGATGATCGGCGGTAAACGCTTTGGACAAATCCCACCGCGGGCCGACGGAAACATCGGCGCAACGATCCAAGGGGAAAAAGAACTACTTGACGTAGCCCAGGAAGGAATGGATGAGCTCGTTCCTTGTTTGCAGGAAATTAACTACGATGGCAACGGCAAACGCCATAAGCTGACCAAGAAGGAACATTGGATCGGCAGCGATCCGGTGCAATGTTCGATCCTGGTGAACGATCCGACCGTCAGTCCACAACATGCCCGCATCTATCAAGACAAGCAGGGGCGTTGGATCATTGACGACGCCAAATCGCTAAACGGCATCTGGCTTCGTATTAAAGAACTGAATATTGGACGTGGCGGCTACTTCCACTGCGGCGAGCAGCGATTCTCTTTGACGGTCGCGTAGTCCGAGTCGACGCCTGAGCTTCACGCTTTCTTCATGCCCATCGACTATTCTAGGCGACGCAGGCGTCCCTATTTTCCCAGCCGCGGGCAAGCTGTCGTCGCGTCGTCTTTAGCGAATGACCTATGTGGTTGAAATGTCCTCATTGCCGATCGTCGATGGAAGTGACGAATATCGCCATGGGACATTACCGCCCGCAATGTCGCAGTTGCCGGCAGCTCTTCTATGTCGGCGTTCCTTCCGATGACGCCGCCGACGAAGAAGTGGTCGTCAAGACGCTGAAAGAAATCCGCCAGGAGATGCGTGAGTCGCTGGGGATGAAAAAGAGGAATCGTCCCGCGACTCACGTGACGGCGATCGACGCATCCGCGACTCTTCCCGTAGCGACGCGACTAGACGATGACGAGGAGGACGCGCTGCCGTTCCACGCGACAAACGGACACGCGGCGGATAGCGACAGCGAAGCGCTGCAAACCTTCGCTGGCGACGAATACTCACTCGTATCGGACGACGAAGAGTCGATCACCCACGTCACTCCTGGCGAGGAGGAGGACGAGGAAGAGGAGGACGAACCGGTCCTCGGCCGTCCCAACTATGACGAGCCCGAAGAATCGGACGACTTCGTTCCGGCCCCGGTCGAGCCGCAACAGTTCTCGGAAACGCTGCCCCATCGTCCGACCGAACTTGACGGCGCCGTCGTCACGTTGGCCACCGCCGCCGTCTTGCCCGAAGAAGCGGACGAAGAGGAATCGGCCGCCGAACAACCGATGCCCCAATCGTTGGCCGGCTATCGGCTGATTCGCATCTTGGGCAAAGGCGCCATGGGGGCCGTTTATCTGGCGCGGCAAAAGTCGCTCGATCGCGAAGTCGCCGTCAAAACGATCCAGGCCAAGTGGGCCTCCAATCCGGTTTTCATCTCGCGTTTCACCCGCGAAGCGTACGCCGCCGCTCAGCTGACGCATCACAACATCGTACAGATCTACGACATGGGAGAAGATGAAGGAGTCCACTTCTTCAGCATGGAACTGGTCGACGGGCAATCGCTCGGCGCCGTGCTGAAAGAGACCGGCCGACTCGATCGGGACGTCGCCGTCGGTTACATCCTGCAAGCGGCCCGCGGTCTGCAATTCGCCCACCAGCGCGGCATCATCCACCGCGACGTGAAGCCCGACAACTTGATGGTCAACAACCAGGGCGTGGTGAAGGTCGCCGACCTGGGTCTGGTCAAGCTTCCCGACGAAGAAGAATCGCGCGGCGGCGACGTTGATCAAGAACTTCTCAAGAAACGGAGCGCCAGCACGACCGTCGCCAACATGTCGATGGGAACGCCCGCCTACATGCCGCCGGAACAAGCCCGCGACGCGTCGAGCGTCGATCATCGGGCCGATATATATTCACTCGGCTGCACCTTCTACGCGTTGCTGACCGGGCGACCGCCATTCGACGGCGCCACCGCGCTGGAGGTCATTACCAAGCATCTCGAAGAGCCGATCGTCCGTCCGGACGCCGTCGCCAAGCATGTGCCGAAACAGTTGGCCGACGTCACAATGCGGATGGTCGCCAAAGATCCTGACCAGCGGGCGTCGAGTCTGGCCGAAGTGATTCGCAAGCTGGAAGAATACCTTGGCATGGGACCAACCGGCTCCTTCTCGCCGGGACAGCAACATGTCGAGATGCTGGAAGCCGGCGTCAATCAGTTCAACGCCGCGTCGGCCGGCCCGCTGCGAAAGTCCTGTCTACTCGCTTTTGCCGGCATCCTGGTCGCCGTGATGCTCGGCGGCGTCCTCTTCGGCATGGGAAGCGCATTTGTCGCCGCGCTCACGATGGCGATCGTCACGCCGCTGGCTTACCTCACGACCTCCGGCATCCTGTCAGGCAACTTTCTCTATCGCAAACTGCGTCAGTTTCTCTTCTCTTCGTCGCTGCTCGATTGGGTGAAATACCTGGGAGGGGCGATGCTGGCGGCGCTGCTGCTGATGGCGACCGGCACACTTCTGGCCGCCGCCGGAGGCGCCGTGCTGGCGGTCGCCGTCGCGGCCGCCTACTACTTCACGGTCGATCGACTCCTCCACAAGCAACGCCGGCTGGCGAGGGAAAAAATCGAACAACTGCTCAAGTCGCTCCGTCTCCGCGGCCTCGACGAATCGGAGCTCCGCACCTTCGTCGTCAAATATGCGGGCGTCGATTGGGAAGAAGCGTTTGAAGAACTCTTCGGCTATCAGGCCAAGATCCATGCTCGCGACTTTTCGAGTCGCACCGGCGACTCCGAAAAGAATCGAACCTTCGCCGCGTGGCGTGATCCAATCATCCGCTTCTGCGATCGCCGCATTCTTGCCGCCAAAGAAGCTCGCGAGCGTCGTCACTTGGCCGCGATCGAAGCGAAACGCCTGCAAGCGGAAGGGATTTCGGAAGACGAAGCGGAAGAGGTCGCCGCCCGTGCCGCTCAGGCGATGGTCGACGAAGCGATCCATCAGCGGGAAACGGCGTATGATCCTGATCAGGCCGCGTCGCTCGATCCGCGGAAAGCGGCGGCCCTGCGCCGCAGCCGGATGAAGCAATTGCTGAGCGAGGCTCGCACTCCCCAGCCGACCTCCTCCATCAATTCGGCCCAGCGATTGCTGGCGATGCCGCTGGCCCTGGTTACCGGCGCGCCGCTCCGCATCCTTGTCGGCGCGTTACTGCTGGCCGGCTGCACCCTCTGGCTCCATCAGAATGAACTGTTCAGCGGCGACCTGGCGTCGGCCCTCGATACCCAGCGAACCTTCCAGACGCTGGAGCTGCCGATGGTCACTGCCGATATGGCGAAGTTCGTCTCCAGCTTTGCGGCAGGCGTCGCCGGGCTGGTGCTGCTCGGCTCCGCCTTCTTCGGCTCATGGCGACTTAGCCTATTCGCCTGGACCGCGGCGGCCGTCGTCCTGTTCGGCGTCAGCTTCGGCATTCCCGACCTGACCCAAAAACTGCATGCCGGCTATCTCGCCGGCGCGATCGGCGTTTCGCTGTTCGCCATTGGGATGATCCTGTTCGGGGATGACGTCGCCGACTAGCGCAGCGAACGGCATCCGCAACATCCCCAAGAGCGACCGCCAACGATCATCGTCGAATTCGTCGAGCCCATAGTCGACCGGCTCCGCATCGCCGCGCATTTGATAAGAGCCGAACACCCGATCCCAAACCGAGAAGAGAACCGAGTAATTCGAGTTCGTCTCGATCCGCTCGCGCGAGTGATGAATCTGATGGAATCGCGGCGTGACGATCAGCCACCGCAGCGGCCGATCGAGCCAACCGAGCGTAATGTTCGCGTGGTGAAACATCGTGATCGCCACGACCAGCGTCTCGTAGACGAGCAACTCCAGCAGCCCAATCCCCAGCAGTAACAGCACGCCGAGCCGTAGCGTCGCCGCCGCCAATTGCTCAAACAGATGAAATCGCGTCGCCGACGTCACGTCCATCGCAAAGTCGGCGTGATGCATCCGGTGCGATCGCCAGAGCAGGGGGACGCGGTGGTTCAGCCGATGCCACACGTACATCCAGAAATCAAGCAGCACGATCGCCAGCGCGAATCTCAACAGCGGCGGCGCCGCCAGCCAAGGCAGCAGTCCCCATTGTCGCAGTTGGCCCCACTGAACGACCGCCACGGTGATCGTCCCGAACAAGATCGCCAGCATCGCCGCGTTGATCAGCGCGATGACGACGTTCCGCGCGGCGTGCGACCAGCGACCACGCCGATACTCCACCAGCGGATGAAACGACTCCCACGTCCAGAGTAGAATCAGACCGATTAGCGTGACGCTCGGCTTGGCGTAGGCCGCCCACTCAGGAAAATCATCCGGCACTTCGCCGCTACTCCATCGCCTGCGGGAATCCGGCGCCAATCAAATCCTTGTAGCCCAACTTCAGCGGCTGCACTTGATAGCCTTGTTCGGCCAACAGCGTGGCGCAGTACGCCGCCCGACGTCCCACCGCACAATACGTATAGATCACTTTGTCCTTCGGCAGCGACTTCAGCGTCTCCGCCACGTCGTCGTCTTGCAGCACGCTCATCGACATCAGAACGGCGCCGTCGATGTGACCTCGGTCCCACTCTTGCTTCTCCCGCACGTCGAGCAAGATCCCCTTCTTTTCCTTGAGCGTTTTTTGAACCTCCGGCAACGAATGCGGGGTCGGTTCCGCGGCATGGATCGAGGTCGAAATCGCCAACACGAGCAGCAGCGACAAGGAGAGGAAAGGGGCGGATCGCATCGGGAGGCCTTTGACAATGGACTTGGGAGGGTTCGGAAGATGTCTATTCAGACTAGCAGAAATGCCCGGCGCCTTACCTCCCCAAAACTGGTTGACTCACCACCCCATATTTAGTATAAATTTGTACAGGCACGCCCATCCGGAGTTTTACCTCCGATTGGCAAAGTCCTTTCTCCATCCACCGGCGTCGGCAGGATGCGTCGGGTTCTGATTACGTGGGGCGTTTGGCCGGGGGATCCGGCCAAGGGCAGAGTAGTTTTTTGGTGAAGCCGTTTTCGGCGGCGCTCTCCGTACGCGCCGACGGCCAACCGAAGGGAGAAGATTGCAATGTCCGTAATCGCAACCGAAAGTTGTAGTCCTGGTAGGCTGGGTCGAGACCTCACTCTTACCCACATCTCAACAACAATTGACAGAACCGCAAATAGCTCAATCAGTTACACGATTCCGACTCTGTTGAGACTCAACAAGGCGTGAAAACCGTAAGTCAAGCCGAGTCTTCGGTTAAGCAACGCTACGATAGCGTTGCTTATTGAGATGTGGGTAATTCGAAGGTCGAGACCTCACTCTTACCCACATCTCAACAACAATTGACAGAACCGCAAATAGCTCAATCAGTTACACGATTCCGACTCTGTTGAGACTCAACAAGGCGTGAAAACCGTAAGTCAAGCCGAGTCTTCGGTTAAGCAACGCTACGATAGCGTTGCTTATTGAGATGTGGGTAATTCGAAGGTCGAGACCCAGCGCAGCACGTTACGCTCGCAAGAGCCGGGTCTCGACCCAGCCTACGTGAGACGTTTCCGGTTGGCGAATCGCTCGATCCGCCTGAGCTGGAACCGCTCGAGTCGCTGACGATTTCCCAACTGCTCGCGCGGCAAACGCCGCCGCAGTGGCTACTCTCCGGCCTGTTGCGCCAGCGGCAAGCGGCGGTGATTTTGGGGCCAAGTCGCTGCTTGAAAACGTCGCTTGCCGTCGATCTCTGCGCGGCGCTGGCGAGCGGAGGTCAGTTTCTGGGGCAGTTCTCCGCCGAACGAGCCTTTCAGGTCGGCTTTGTTGGCGGCGAAGAGACGCAGGATGTCGTCGCCAATTCCGCCCGGCGCAGCAGCGCAGCGGCCGACGTTGATCCGCCGTCGCTCGATCGGATCGTCTGGGCGTTCAATCTGATCAGCCCCGGCGAACCGGTGAACCTGCGGCGGCTGAGCGATTGGATCGAGCGCCATCAATTGGAAGTGGTCCTGATCGACGCGGCCGATTTAACGTCGGCGTCCACTCCCAAAGCCGAAACGGCCCAGCTCCGCAGCCTGGTTCGCTGTTGCCTGGCGGCTGGCGCGACGCCGATCGTTTGCGCCCGCACGCGGAAAGAGTTACGGCCGCGCACCATGGATACGTCCGATCTGGCGAGCGCTCCGTGCGGCGCTGTCGCGCGGCAATGGCTCTTGGTGAATCGCCGCGAAGCGTTTACGCCGGGGACCGATCGACAGCGACTCTGGCTGACGCATGGCAATGACGCCGGGCAGAGCGGATTGTGGGGCGTCGACATCGAGGAAGGAGCCGATCAAGTGACGCTCCGCGATCGCGCGTCGGTCGAGCAGGAAAGCGCCGAACTTGCGGCAGCGTCGCTGGAAGAGCATCTCAAGCGAAAGGTGCGAGCCGTCCTCAAGCGGATCAAGCCAGCCGATGCGACCAAGTTGCGCATCCGCGAATGGTCCGGGATGAGCGGCGCCAAGTTTCGCATTGCGTGGGATGGCCTGATCGACGGGGGCGAGATTACCTTCATCACGCCGGCCGATCCGAATCGCCAATCCTCGGAATCGCGTTATCGCCTGATCGATCCATCCGAACCGAAAAACTTCGGCCGAGTCCACAACTCGCCGATCGACCAGTATTTCCAAACCATGACGACCGCCGAGTTGCTCGCCGCCAACGAAAAAAAATCGCCGCCGAGTCCAGTCGATCCGCCCGCAACGAAAGCAGTCTCGGGCAACCGAGTCGAACCATCGCCGTCGGACGACGAAAAAACTTCACCGCAGAGTCCACTCGACGATTCTCCGCGGCGAAGAGCCGCCATCCTCGCCCAACTCGAAAAAATAAGTTTGGAGTCCAGTCCACTCGAATCGCCGCCAGCGGTCGAGAAAAAAAAAGCAGCCGGCGAGTCCAGTCCGCTCCACGCGGAAAGAGCGCAAACGTCGGCCGAAGCGGCAGAAAAAGCGTTGGTGAGGAAGCGAGGCAAGAAGTTAACCGCAGAGGTGCGCTGATGAACGCAGATAAAAGTCGAAACGAGCTGGCGAGCCAGCGCGATCCGCAAACCTATGCGATCATCGGCGCGGCGATGGAAGTTCACTCCCTACTCGGATGCGGATTCCTGGAGGGGGTTTACCAGGATGCGCTCGAACGGGAATTCATCGACCGAAACGTGCCCTACGTCCGTGAACAATCGATTCTGATCCTCTACAAAGGGCTTTCCTTATCCGCCCCCTATAAAGCCGATTTCGTCTGCTTTGGTTCGATCATTGTCGAACTGAAGGCGATCAAAAAACTGTCGGAAATTGAGGATGCGCAAGTCCTACACTACCTAAAGGCGACCGGCTTCGGTCGAGCGATCCTATTTAACTTTGCAACCTCCCAACTCGAATACAAACGGTTCATCAACAACCATCTACGCCAATCCAACTCACCAGCAGTTCCAACGTCTCCGAAGAGAGGGTTTTGAACCGCAGATTTGCGCAGATGAACGCAGATAAGAGATATTTTTGGGGGGATGAGTCTAGAACCAAAAATGTTCTGCCGTTGCTTTGCGTTCCAGGAATCGATCGCTCTTCCCTACGCTTTGGGTCCGCGACCTCGAACAGATGGCGACCATATCAACTACCATCTGCGCAAATCTGCGTTCATCTGCGGTTCCAAAAACTCCTAGGGGAAGATGCTAAACCGCAGATTCGCGCAGATGTACGCAGATAGGAGGAGGGATTTGTAGCTTCGGTCTGTGGTTGTGCCTGCCGGGTGAAGTCAGGCGAGTGGTTTTCTCGGGGAATCGGTCCGTTTTGGCGGAACCAACTAGCCTCGAACTGGGTACTGCTTTTGCGACTCCCTCGCCATTATTCCTCCCTTCGCTTCACCGCCGGTTATAATTCAAGCTCTCCTGCGGTCGGGAAAGGAAGAAGATCGTCTGCGCGTTATGGTAGTTGGTATGAAACTTCGCCTGATTTCTCTTGGCTTGTTGCTGTTCCTCTGCGGCAGTTCTCTGTCGCTAGCTGGCGATCCAGAGAAGGGCTATCACGTCATCGTCGACAAGCCGCTGATTTCCCCCTATTGGGATCAGGAGACCTTCGACAACACGTGGCGCGTCTGGCCGAAGGATCTGAAAGAGCTGGCCGAGAAGGCTTCGCCAGAAGAGCGCAAGCGGATGGCGTACGATCGGTACGGGCTCACTCCTCGCCCCGACAATCCCAACAAGCCGCTGCAATATGTCGTTGGGGATGATGGGCTCTGGACCCCCAACTGCTTTACCTGTCATGGGGGAGAAGTCGCCGGTCAGGTAATCCCCGGCGCCCCCAATCATCGCTATGCGATGCAAACGTTGGCCGACGACATTCGCTACGCCAAGATGCTGATGGGCAAGCGTCTGTTGAAATCGGACTACGGCTCGGCCGTGGTGCCGCTGGGGGGAACCAACGGCACGACCAACGCGGTGATGTTCGGCGTGATTCTGATGGCCTTCCGTGACGCCGACCTGAATGTCCACAGCAGTGCGGACTTCATGCCGACCAAGCATCATGACATGGACGCCCCCGCCTGGTGGAATTTCGCGGCGAAGGACTACATCTACTGCGACGCCTTCGCTCCGAAGGGAGTCAAAGGGCTGATGCAATTTGCGCTCGCCCGCGAAAATGGCCCGGAGAAATTCCGCGGTTGGCAGGAGGATTTTGAAAACGTCTACGCCTACCTCGAATCGATCAAGGCGCCCAAGTATCCGTACGAAGTCGACAAGAGCTTGGCGGAGCAGGGGAGAATCGCCTTCGAAAAGACCTGCGCTCGCTGCCATGGAAAGTATGGCCCCGAGGAAAAATATCCATCGATCGTCGTCGACATCGAAGAACTGGGAACCGATCCGGTTCGTTACGAGGCGCTCTCGCCGGCCGACCGCAAACTATACGGCGACAGTTGGTTCAACGAGTACAACCAAGGCGCAAAAACGGTCGACGATCCGGCGGGATACGTCGCCCCGCATCTTGCCGGCGTTTGGGCTTCGCCTCCCTATTTTCACAATGGGTCGGTTCCGACTTTATGGCATGTGCTGAACCCTAGCGAGCGGCCGACCGTCTGGCATCGGACCAGTGGCCAGCTGGATCAGCAGCGTGTCGGCCTGACCGTCAAAGAGTTTGCCAGGATGCCGCCAGAGGTCACACGGCGCGACGAGCGACGCAACTATTTCGACACGCGTAACTACGGCAAAAGCGCCGCCGGGCACGACTATCCCGACGAGCTGACGCCGGAAGAAAAGCGGGCCGTGCTCGAATACCTGAAAACTCTGTAAAAACGGCCAATTCGCCCCGTTCGGCGCTCCTGCGCCAGATTGACACCCTCGGCCTTCGACCGATACCATGTTCTTTTACCGAAGTCGAATCGCCGCATCCGGTTACGACTCTTCGAGTGAGGCTTCTACATTTCGGCGCTAGGCGCGCCGCAGCAAGGATTGGGTAACGCATGACCACGCAATTGCTTCAGGCCCGTGCAGGCAATATCACCCCTGAGATGGAGTTCGTTGCGAAGCGCGAAAACATCAGCGCCGAACTGGTACGCGACGAAGTCGCCGCCGGCCGCTTGGTGATTCCCGCGAACAAAGTTCACCTGGCGGGACGGCTCGAACCGATGGGGATCGGCCTAGCGACCACCTGCAAGATCAACGCCAACATCGGCAATTCGGCGGTCACCAGCGACATCGGAGAAGAACTGAAGAAACTGCACACCGCGGTTCACTTCGGCGCCGACACCGTGATGGATCTGTCGACCGGCAAAGACATCGACAACATCCGCAAGCAGATCATTGACGCCAGCCCGGTTCCGATCGGCACCGTCCCGATCTACCAAATGCTGGAAGAGCTGGGCGGCAACATCGAAGATATGCGCCCGCAGCACTTCCTCGACATGGTCGAACATCAGGCCAAGCAGGGGGTCGATTACATGACCGTCCACTGCGGCATCAAGCTGGAACATCTGCACCTGTCGACGCACCGCGTGACCGGCATCGTCAGCCGCGGCGGTTCGCTGATCGCCAAGTGGATGATGGCTCACCGCAAGCAGAACCCGCTGCTGACCCACTTCGACGACCTGTGCGAAATCATGCGTCAGTACGACGTCACCTGGAGCTTGGGTGACGGCATGCGTCCCGGTTCGATCGCCGACGCTTCGGACGAAGCCCAATTCGCCGAACTGGACGTCCTGGGGGAACTGACCAAGCGCGGTCAGGAACTCGGCACGCAAGTGATGGTCGAAGGCCCGGGCCACATCCCGCTCGACCAGATCCAAATGAACATGGAACGTCAGCAGGAAATCTGCAACGGCGCTCCGTTCTACGTCCTTGGTCCGCTGGTGACCGACATCGCTCCTGGTTACGACCACATCACCAGCGCCATCGGCGCCGCGATGGCCGGTTGGCATGGCGCCGCGATGCTGTGCTACGTCACGCCGAAAGAACACCTTGGCTTGCCGGAAATCGAAGACGTCAAGCAAGGGGTGATCGCCTACAAGATCTCGGCCCACGCGGCCGACGTCGCTCGCAAGCGTCCCGGCGCCCAGGATCGCGACGACGCGCTGAGCCGCGCTCGTTTCAGCTTCGACTGGAACGAACAGTTCCGCTTGTCGCTCGATCCCGAGACCGCCAAGGCGTACCACGATCAGACCTTGCCGCAGGATACCTTCAAGAGCGCCCACTTCTGCAGCATGTGCGGGCCGAAGTATTGCTCGATGAAGATTACCGAACAGATCCGCGAGATGGCGGCCGAACAAGGGGAATTGGTCCAGTTGGGCGAAACCCCCGAATAGGCTGGCGGCTGTCACGTAAGAAACTTTGGAAAAAGCGTTTTCCGCAGCCGGGGAACGCTCTTTCTTTGCGCATTTCGCCTATCCCCGCTCGGCCCCTTTCCGCATAATGCCGGCTATGGATAAATCGTTGGAAGGATTTGAATCGCCGCAAACCTCGGAACTGCGGATCGAAGACCCCACGCACCTGCCGCCGCTCTCGCGCGACGTCAGCTTTTGGGGGATGACGATCACGCAGTTCTTTGGCGCGTTCAATGACAATGTCTTCAAGCAGCTCTTGCTGCTGATGGGAGTCGCCCAAGCGGTCGACGGCACTGGCCAGGATCTGCAAGGGATCGCGATGATCATCTTCTCGCTCCCCTTCTTGCTGCTGGCCGGACCGGCCGGTTACTTGGCCGACAAGTATTCGAAGACCAACGTGATCGTGCTCTCGAAGGTCGCCGAGATCGTCGCGATGCTGCTGGGGGTGATCGGCTTTTGGTACTTCGGCATGTTCGGCTTCGCGGGGCTCTTCGTCGTCCTCTTTTTGATGGGAGCGCAAAGCACGTTCTTCGGCCCCGCCAAATATGGCATCTTGCCCGAGATGTTGCACGAACATGACTTGCCCAAAGCGAACGGCATCTTCCTGATGACCACCTTCCTGGCGATCATCTTCGGCACCGTCGCCGCCGGCGTGCTGCGTGATCAGCTGACGGGAGATGGCGCCGAATCGAACAACCAGCTCTGGATTGGATCCGCGATCTGCGTCGTGATCGCCATCGTCGGAACGCTGACGTCGTTGCTGGTTCGCAAAACGGAACCGGCTAAGCCCAACGCCAAGCTAACGGTCGGCGCTTGCACCATTCCTCCCAGCGCAATCAAGCTGTTTCGCGCTCGACCGCCGATGCTGAAGGCGCTGCTCGCCTCGTGCATTTTCTGGCTTTGTGCCGGCATCGTGCAGCAATCGGTCAACTCGCTCGGTGTGGTGCAGCTGAAACTAAATGACACCGAAACCAGCATCATGAACGGGCTGATCGGCGTCGGTATCGCCTGCGGTTGCCTGCTCGCGGGTCTCTTGTCGAAAGGGCAAATCAACTTCCGCATCGTCCAGACCGGCGCCTGGGGGATTAGCGCATCGCTGGCATTATTGGCGCTGCCAGGCCCCAATCATGGGCACTTGCTCGGCTACTGGGGAAGCTTGCCGGTTTTGGTCGTTTTGGGCGCCTGCACCGGGATGTTCTCGGTCCCAATCCAGGTCTACCTGCAAGCGAAGGCGCCCCTGTCGCAGAAAGGGGAAGTGATCGCCGAGATGAGCCGGGCCAACTGGGTCGCGATCTTGCTCTCCGGCGTCCTCTATGGCGTGTTTGACAAAATATTGCTAAGTTTCGAGTGGCCTCGCTGCTATTTGTTCGCATTTACCGTGCTGATCATGCTGCCGGTTGCGATTCTTTACCATCCCCCCAGCGAAGATTTAGAGTAAACGCCGTCATGCTAGGCGCCCAACTAGATACGTCCGCGTACATCTCCCACTTGCAACAAGAGATCGCGAAAGTCGATCAGGCTGCGATCAAGAACTGGGCCGATCTGATTTATCAGGCCTGGGAAAATGGGAAATGGGTTTACATCTTCGGCAACGGCGGCTCCGGCACAACCGCCAGCCACATGGCCGAAGACCTGGGGAAAAGCACGCTGCACGAAAAAGACCTTGGCGACGAGTCGCGGAAGCGTCTAAAGGTGCTCAGCCTGACCGATAACGCCGGTTGGTTGATGGCGGTCGGTAACGACCTCGCCTACGATCAAATCTTCCTGCAGCAGTTGATGAACTACGGCGGGGAAGGGGACGTGGTGATTGCGATCAGCGGATCCGGCAACAGCGCCAATGTGCTGAACGCCGTCGACTGGGCGAATCGCCATGGTCTGAAGACGATCGGCCTGACCGGCTATAGCGGCGGCAAGCTGAAAGACCTCGCCCAGCATAGCCTGCACGTACCGACCGACGATATGGGGATGGTCGAGAGCATTCATCTTTGCTTGTTCCACTGGGTCTTGAACGACGTCTTCGCCCGCATCAATCACGTCGGTCGATACGCCGCGTAAGCCGCTTGCGTTCCGAGGAGATGAAGCCAACATGTTCCTCGGAATCGAGATCGGCGGTACCAAACTGCAAGTCGTTATCGGTGAGCCGGGACAAGATCCAGTCGCTTTAGAGCGAATGGATGTGCAGCCTGATCGTGGCGCGATTGGGATTCTCGACCAGATCGAAACCGCCACGCATCGCTTGCTGCAAAAGAACAAACCGGTCGGCATCGGCGTCGGCTTCGGCGGCCCGGTTGATCCGCAAACCGGCATTGTCGCCAAGAGCCATCAGATTGAAGGCTGGGACCGCTTCCCGCTGCGTGACTGGTGTCAAAAGACGTTCAACTTGCCGACGTCGATCTGCAACGACTGCGACGCTGCCGCGTTGGCCGAAGCGACCTACGGAGCAGGGGAGGGCGCCGGCAGCGTCTTCTACGTCACAGTCGGCACTGGAGTCGGCGGCGGCTTCGTCTATCAAGGAAAGCAGTTTGGCGCCGATCGTCCGGCGATCGCCGAGATTGGGCACATGCGTCCCGGCATGCACGCCGATCGAGCCGAGATCACCGTCGAATCAATCGCCAGCGGTTGGGGGCTTGCAGCCGAAGCTCGCTCCCGTCTGATGGGAGACGTTTCCCGTTCCCTCTCCCTTTCCCGCGAACGAGGGCCGATCGCCGAACAAACCAGCGACGAATTCTCGCGTGATCTGCTCCTCCGCTGCGACCATGATCTCGACCAACTGACCGCCAAGCTAATCGGCCAGGCTGCCGCGGATGGCAATGAATTGGCCCGCGACATTCTCGACCATGGCACCCAGGCGCTCGGCTGGGCGATCGCCCAGGTCGTCACGCTAATCGCGCCGCAAGTGATTGTGGTCGGCGGCGGGGTCTCGCTGATGGGAGACCAACTCTTCTTCACCCCGCTGCGCGCCCAAGTCCGGCGGTTCGTCTTCCCGCCGCTGGCCGACAGCTACGCGATCGTCCCGGCGGCGCTCGGCGAACTAGTGGTCGTCCACGGCGCACTCGCTCTCGCTGCACAAAACGCCTAACACTAGCCCGCAGCGCAAGCGAGGGAATGCGTCTAGCGATCATGATTCGTTTCGAAGCGACTTTGATGGGGCTACGCGCCACTAGAATGCGAGCACATTCCCTCGCTTGCGCTGCGGGCTAGTGTTTAGCGGATTCGCGATTCGTGGTCCGAAGAGCGGACCCTACTTCGTCAGCTCACGCAGATCATCAATCAGCGCGTTCACGTCATCCATCGACGTATCCCACGAGCACATGAAGCGGGCGCCGCCGCTGCCGATGAAGTTGTAGAACTTCCAGCCTCGCTCACGAAGTCCCGCCGCAACATTCTCCGGCAAATGCACGAAGCAGGCGTTCGCTTCGACGGGCGCGAGTAGCGACAATCCTTCGATCGACTCGACCGCTTTTCCCAGAGCCGCCGCACAAGCGTTGGCGTTCTTGGCATGCTTCAGCCAGGCGTTCGTTTCGAGCAGCCCGATCCAGGGCGCCGACAGGAAACGCATCTTCGAGGCCAACTGCCCTGACTGCTTGCAACGGTATTCAAACTCGTTGGCGAGGTCATGGTCAAAGAAGATGACCGCTTCGCCGACCGGCATGCCGATCTTTGTGCCGCCGAAGCAAAGGACGTCGATCCCCAGTCGCCAGGTAACGTCGGCCGGGGCTTTTCCTAAACTAGCCAAGGCGTTCGACAACCGGGCGCCGTCCAGATGGACTCGCAAGTCATGCCGCTTGGCGACGTCGCACAGCGCGGCGAGTTCATCCGGTTGGTAGACCGTACCCATTTCGGTCGCCTGGGTGACGCTCAGGACGCGCGGCTTTGGATAGTGGATGTCTTTGCGACGATTGACGATGCTTTCGACCGAGTCTGGATCAATCTTTCCGTTGGCGCCATCGGCCAAGAGAACCTTCGTACCGTTGGAGAAGAACTCCGGCGCGCCGCACTCGTCGGTTTCGACGTGGGCGAGCGCGTGGCAGATCACACTGTGGTACGAGTTGCAAAGCGAGGCCAAGGCGAGCGAGTTGGCCGCCGTACCGTTGAAGACGAAGTAGACTTCGCAGTCGGTCTCGAAAAACTGACGCAGCAAGTCGGACGCACGCGCAGTCCAGGGATCATCTCCGTACGCAGGGGCATGACCAAATCGGGCATGCTCGAGCGCTTCCCAGACTTCAGGAATGACGCCTGCGTAGTTATCGCTGGCGAACTGACGGCGCGGCAGTGGATTGGGGGCGTTCAAGCGACCCTCCGACGAAGCTGAAGATGTGAAAGACCAAGCGTTATCGCTCATTATGCCTGATCCTCGTCGAAGGCTCTTGTAGAATCTGCGCGCAAACCGCAGAGCATTTTACTTTCCGCGGCTCTCCGCATACTTTGCCCGCACTTCGGGCAAAGGATAGTCGACAATTGGCAAATTTACTTGCACCAGTTCTCGCAACCGTTCGTAACCGCGAGTCGCTAACTTTTCCCGCTCGGCGACGAACGCCGGATCGAGATTCGACTTCGCGAAGTCTCCCTCGGCGACGACCGGCGGAAAGTCCGGATGGACGACGAACTGAGCCAGGACTGGGTTGCAACGAATGTGGCGTTCCGGCGTCGTGTGCAGCACTTCCGGGTCAAGCATCCCGATCACGTACCGCAGATAGAGGTCGCTCTCGGTCAGCTTCTCGACCGGGCGGCCGCACACTTCGCAGTTGTACCCTTCGTCGCACTTCGCCATTTACAGTCCCAGGACGTCCGCCATCGTGTACAGCCCGGCCGGTTTGCCGGCGACGAACTGCGCCGCTTTCAGCGCGCCGTTCGCGTAGCAATCGCGATTGCTGGCGCCCACTTTCAGTTCGATCGTTTCGCCCAGCAAGCCGAAGATGATCGTGTGCTCGCCCGGGTTGTCGCCAACGCGAACGGCGTGGTAGCCGATCTCGTCATGAGGACGCTCGCCGGGACGACCTTCGCGGCCGTGCGCTTCTTTGGTTTGTCCCATCTGCGATTTGACGATCTCACCGAACTTCAGCGCGGTGCCGCTCGGCGAGTCTTCCTTAAAGCGATGATGTCGCTCGACGATTTCAACGTCGGCGCCGCCGGGATAGTCCTTCAGCGAGGCGGCGGCGATTTCGGTCAGCTTCATCGTCAGGTTGACCGCCAGACTCATGCTGGGCGCCCAGACGATGGCAATCTTCTTGGCCGCTTCGTGCAGCGCCGCTTTGTGCTCGTCGGTCAGACCGGTCGTCGCCATCACCAGGGCGATGTTGTTGTCGACGCACAGCTTGATCGCGCGATCGGCGCCAGCGGGAACTGAGAAGTCGATCAGCGCGTCGGCCGAGACTTCCAGTTTCGACGAGAGAGGCAAGCCGATCGGCCCGACGCCAGCAATCGCGCCGGCGTCTTCGCCCAATCTGGGATGGCCGTCATGCTCTAGCGCCGCGACCAGCTCGATGCCGGGATTTTGATGTCCCAGCGCAATCAAACGTTGCCCCATTCGACCAGCGGCGCCGCTGATCACCACGCGCGGTGCGCTCATAGCTTCTATACTCCGATGAACTCTGTTTGATCTGGTACTGGGGTGCCGTTGCCACGTCTGCGTGGCAATGAATGTGCATGAATCACACGTTTGTCGTGGAACAGCTGGTGAGCGATTGGCAACGAAACGCCGTGTGCCACTGATGGCTTGTCCAGCAGTGGAAAGTCGGTATCAGGCGCCCACTGTTGGGCAAGCCAACAGTGCCACCCGGATTGAACCGCTTCGATTAACCGTAAAGCTGGATAGCTCGGACGATATCGTCCAGTTCGTTCTTGACCGCCACGGCGCGATTCGCGTGCGCCGCTCGTTTGACGCCGCGACTTCCCAGGACTTGATTGAAGTAGTCCTGGTCGGTCGTGTGATAGGCGACCGTCGCGTTCGGATCTTTCAGCAGGTGCCCGGTCAGGATGCAGACGACGCGATCGCTCGGCGCGATTACCCCTTCTTCTCGCAGCATCTTGGCGCCGGCCACGCTGGCGGCGCTGGCCGGTTCGCAACCCATGCCGCCGGCGCCGACTTGGCTCTTGGCGTCCATGATCTCTTGATCGTTCACCTGGCGGACGACGCCGTCGCAGTCGTGCAGCGCTCGCAAGCACTTGGTCAGGTTGACCGGACGATTGATTTCAATCGCACTGGCCAAGGTCGACGCTTTGGCGCCGGTCTCGTCCATGTTCTTGTAGTAGCCGTCGATCACCTTCTGATCGAAGCGCCCACCATTCCAGCGCAAATTGTGGTTGTTGTAGAGTTGGTCGAGCGTATCGGCGCCAGCCGCGTTGATCACCGCCAGACGCGGAATTCGCGTGATCAGGCCAAGCTCTTTCAATTCGGCGAACGCTTTGCCGAAGGCGCTGGAGTTACCCAGGTTTCCGCCCGGGACGACGATCCAATCCGGCGGCTCCCAGCGCAGCGCTTCGAGCACGCGGAACATCACTGACTTTTGCCCTTCCAGACGGAACGGGTTGACGCTGTTGACCAGGTAAATCCCCAGGTCCTTGGTCACTTCCTTCACGCGAGCCATCGCGTCGTCGAAGTCGCCGGAGATCTGCAGCGTCAGGGCGCCGTAGTCGAGCGCCTGCGACAGCTTGCCGTACGAGATCTTGCCCGAGCCGATGAAGATGACCGCCTTCATCAATTGGGTGACCGAGCAGTACATCGCCAGCGACGCGCTGGTGTTGCCGGTCGAAGCGCACGCCGCCCGCTTCGCGCCAACGATGTGGGCATGCGTAAACGCGGCGGTCATGCCGTTGTCTTTGAAGCTGCCGGAAGGGTTCATCCCTTCGTACTGCAGATGAAGTTTGCCCGAATCGAGCCCGACGTACTGACCGACGCGATCGGTCTGCTGCAGCAACGTTTGCCCTTCGCCCAAGGTGACGATCTGCTCGTCCGACGCGTAGGGGAACAAGCTGCGGAAACGCCAGACGCCGCTGAAGTTGAGCGGGTTATCGCGACGCGACCAGTTCGCTTCGATCTCTTTCCAACTGCTTGGGGGCTTTACCTTGTCCCAGTCGTATTTGACGTCAAGCAGTTCGCCGCAAGCGGGACAAGCAACCAGAACCTGGCCGATGTCGTAGGTTTTTCCGCAGTCAGGCGAGAGGCATTTTTGAAATGCGTGGGGAGCGTCGGCCACGTGGCTAATTACTTACTATGAAAGGCTTTTTGAACAAAAATCGGGAACGCTCAGTCTATTGGAGCAAGTCGCGCCCATCAAGGCGAGATCCCACCCTGCGTAGAGGCGGAAAAAGCGAAGATGGTTCAAAAATTGACGCGGCGAAAATTCCCCCATTAGAATAAGGGGGCTTTCACTCACCTCGATGGAGTCCGCGGCCATGGCGACAACCCCTTCGGACGCGAAAAAAAACGCTTTGAAGCCTGCGGAAGCCGAGCCTTTCCGCGTATTGCTGCAGACGCTGCGTGCTCGACTGCGGGGAGACGTTTCGCAAATGACCGAGTCGGCTCTCCGCAAAACACGGAGCGAATCGTCGGGTGATCTCTCGAGCATGCCGATTCACATGGCGGACATCGGCAGCGACAACTACGAGCAGGAGTTCACGCTCAACATGCTGGCGGCCGAGGAAGGGACGCTTCAACTGATTCAAGACGCACTGGCCAGAATTGACTCCGGAATGTATGGTGCGTGCGTCGAATGCGGCGGACGAATTAAAAAGCCGCGACTAAACGCGATCCCTTACACACCGCTTTGCATTGACTGTGCCAACCAGCGAGAACACGCCTAGCCCGCAACCTTCGATCCAACCGACCGTTGGGGTCAGCCGCTACGTCATCTTCTTCACCTTGGCGATCGCCGGGTGCGCGTTGGATTTGTGGACAAAACACGCCGTGTTTCAGGCCGACGCGCAGTTTCCGCTGATCGAACGCCCAGGAAAACCGCCGCTGCGAATCTACTGGCTGATCGAGAACTACGTCGGCTTTGAGACGTCGCTCAATCACGGCGCGCTGTTCGGCCTAGGGCAGGGCGGGACGCCGGTTTTCGCTGGTTTCTCGGTATTAGCGGCAATTGGGATCGTCTATTGGCTCTTTATCCGCAAGGCGGCGAGCGATCTCTGGCTGACGATTGCGCTCGGCAGCGTGACCGCAGGCATTTTCGGAAATCTATATGACCGACTCGGTATGTACCACGGCTTCGGTCATTGGGACAAAGGCGCCGTTCGCGACTGGATTTTGCTGACAGCTGGCTCTTACGACCTCCGCTGGCCAAATTTTAATATCGCGGACAGTTTTTTAGTTTGTGGGGCTGCATTGCTTCTTATCCATGCTTTTATGCAGCCTGCGGGGGAAAAAGCGTCGCAATCCCCAGCCAACCACCCGCCCCAACAAGAAGTGTAAGCATATTTTATTGACAATGTAATAATTTCTAGTAAATTATCACCTGTCCCGTGGAAGTTCTGGTCAATGCCCTCACATTGGCGAGAAATGGAAGCGGAACAATCGTCAAACACTTCTTCTCATCATGCGCACGGGAGTCTTCACCTCCCAACATAGGGGCAATCCCATGAAACTTTCGCGTACCGTCGCCTATGCCCTTCAGGCGACCCTCCAACTGGCTGAAACCGATTCCCAAAGCCCGGTTCCCTGCAGCAAACTCGCTGCCAAGGGAGACATGCCAGAACGTTTCCTGTTGCAGGTCCTGCGTAATCTTGTCACCCATGGCATCCTGCGCAGCACGCGCGGAGTCGACGGCGGCTACACCTTGGTGCGTCCGGCCGACCAGATTTCGCTCCTAGAAATCATCGAGGCGATCGACGGTCCGATGGACTCGCGATTGCCGCTGGAAACCGAAGTCGACACTTCGTTCCAGGAGAACCTGAAAGAAGCTTTGGCCAACGTCACCAGCGCGATGCGTCAGCAACTTGCCGACATCAAGATCTCGAAGCTTGTGACCAAGGCGTCAAGCGGCAACGGCCGTCCGGTCATCGCTCCGCACCCGCACATCGCGTCCACGATGACCGATGCCGGCGTGCCGGTTCGCCAGGGAACCTAGTTCTCTTGCCAACCTAGCGCGGAAAAAAAACGCTTATGCGGCCACCAGGCCGCATAAGCGGGATGCACTTCGTGATTAGCCGTTGACCAGCTTATCGATCTCGGCGACCACGTCGTCTTTCTTGACGCGCCATTGTTCCAGCGTGTCGCGATGGCGAATCGTGACCGTTCCGTCGCTGATCGACTCTCCATCGACCGTAATGCAGAACGGCGTTCCGGCCTCGTCCTGACGGCGATATCGTCGTCCAACCGCTCCCTTTTCGTCATAGAAGACGTTGAATTTCTTCTTCAGCGAGCGGTAGATGTCCTGTGCCATCTCGGGCATTCCATCTTTCTTGACCAATGGGAAGACCGCCGCTTTGAGCGGGGCGATCCGCGGGTGCAGCTTCATCACCACGCGCGACTGCATCTTGCCGTTTTCATCGGGCGCTTCGTCCTCGGTGTACGCTTCGCACAGGAAGGCCAGCGTCGCACGATCGGCCCCGGCCGAAGGTTCGATCACGTGCGGCGTATAACGCTCGTTCGTGATGTCGTCTCGGTAGGTCAAATCCTTGCCGCTGCCACGATGCCGCGGTTTGCCGTTCTCGTCCAGTTCCAGCGTCAGCGGGTTGCTTTCGGGATCGAGCTTTCCTTCCATGTGACTGCGCAGGTCGAAGTCGCCGCGATGGGCGATCCCTTCCAGTTCTCCGTACTCGCCGGCCGGCAAGAACGGGAATGCGTACTCGACGTCGGCGGTGCCGGTCGAGTAATGGCTCAATTCGTCCGGATCATGCTCACGCAGGCGGAGCTTGTCCCCAGCCAACCCCATGTCGATGTACCACTGGAAGCGACGATTGCGCCAGTAGGTGTACCACTCGGCCGACGAGTTGGGATGGCAGAAGAACTCGATTTCCATCTGCTCGAACTCACGCGAACGGAAGGTGAAGTTCCGCGGCGTGATTTCGTTGCGGAAGCTCTTTCCGATCTGCGCGATCCCGAACGGCACGCGAACCCGCGAGCTGTCGACCACGTTCTTGAAGTTGACGAAGATCCCCTGAGCCGTTTCGGGACGCAAAAACGCGGCGTTTTCTTCTCCCCCGAGCGCCCCGACGATCGTCTTGAACATCAGGTTGTATTCGCGCGGCTCGGTCAGCGTTCCCAGCTCTTTCGCGTCTGGCCCCAGCACTTGTGAGAAGTCGTCAACCGTCGTGAGCGAAACCATCACTCCGTCCCACTTCAGCTGATCGGCTTGCTTGGTGCGAAGCCCGAAGAACTTCAGCGCGTTCCGTTCGATGTCGGCTTCGGGATGATCCGAGTCCGATCCGGCGGTCGCGAAGACGATCTGTCCCTTCGCTTCGACCCAACGTCCGACGACCTGGTCGTGGCGATAGCGTCTTTTCGATTGGCGGCAGTCGACCATGTAGTCGTGGAACAGGTCGTAGTGCCCCGAGCACTTCCAGACCTGCGGGTGCATGATGATCGTGCAGTCGAGCCCGGTCATTTCGTACGGCTCGGGAGCTCCCGGCATCGTCGACAGGTCGTCATGTCCGGTGACCATATCGCGCCACCAGGCCTCTTTGACGTTGCGCTTCAGCTCAACTCCGAGCGGCCCGTAGTCCCAAAAGCCGTTGATCCCTCCGTAGATTTCAGAGGATTGAAAGAGAAATCCGCGTCGCTTGCAGAGCGACACCAGCTTTTCCATTTCCATGACAGGACTCGGCTAACAAAGAGTGGGGGTGTAAAGGCGTACCAATCGTCGCCCAAACATGGGGACGAAAAGGACCTAGTTTAGCTTGCCATAGGGAGTTACGTCTACCGGAGACGTATTTCCCACGTGCTTGCGTTCAGCTCGGGAACCAGATCGAACTTGTCGAGCGTCGCGGCGATCTGGATGTCGTTTTCCAGACCGATCGCCAGCACGTTGCGGCCGCCGCGGCTCTTTTGCAGCCGCTCGACCAACGGGACGGCGACCAGGTTTTCCTGGGCCGTCTGCCAAGCGTCGAGGGCGATTTGAGCGGCGTCGTTCAGCTCCCAATCGCCGGTGGCGGCCATCAGGTCGACGATCGCTCCGGCCAGCAGGACGTCTTCACGGGTCACTTCGCCGGCAGTTCCGGCACAAACCAGATGGACCTCTTGGGCGCCTGAAAGTTCGCGGCAGACCGCCGAAAGATTGACGAAGGCGCCAATCAGAATCCGCTTCGCCCGCTGACAGCGCTGCATCGCCTTGGTGCCGTTGGTGGTGGTAAAGACGACCGTATGGCCTCCAACCACGCTTGTCGAATACTCGGAGGGAGAATTCCCGAGATCGAACCCGTCGATCCGCAAGCCCCCGCGTTCGCCCCCCAAAAGCGCTCCGTCGATGGCGGCCGCTTTTTCTTTGGCGTCTTCGATCGAGATGCAGGGGACCACATGATCGGCGCCGGCGGCCAGCATATGAACGATCGTGGTAGTCGCTCGAAGGACGTCGATGACGACCGTGGTCGATCCAGCAAGAGCTTCTTCCGAGGCAAGTTCCGGCAGCAGATGTACGTGAAGCGCAGACGACATGATTTCCTCTCGATAAGTTGGTCGCCATGATATAACGCCCAGCGGCTGGAAGGAATGCGACAACAGCCGCCACCAGAGGGAGGATCCGATTTTTCGCCCCGAAGGCCGCCCGCCGACGCCGTGTTACGAAAACCTCCCGCTTGCGGTAAATTAGGTGGTTTCATCGCTTCAAGTCGCCCGCACTGGGAAAGCGCAACGCATGGTCGTCGACAAATCGGAAACGCGCGTCCGGCGAATGTTCGCCGAAATTGCCGGAAAATACGACCGGATGAATCATCTGCTGTCGATGAACGTCGACCGCTATTGGCGTTGGCGAACGACCAAAATCGTTCCCCCGACCGGCGACGCGCCGATTCTGGACGTCTGCACCGGCACCGGCGACCTGGCGATCGCCTATTACAAAGCGGCGAAGGGGAAGCTGCAGATCGAAGCGACCGACTTCTGTCCCGAAATGCTCGAAATCGGCGAAGTCAAAAAGCAACGCGCCGGCATTGAAGGGATTCGCTTTCAGGAAGCCGACACCCAGGCGTTGCCGTTCGAGAGCGATACGTTTCAGATCGTCTCGGTGGCGTTCGGCCTGCGTAATGTGACGAACACCGATCTTGGCCTCAGCGAGATGACCCGCGTCTGCAAGCCCGGCGGCAAAGTTGCGGTCCTTGAGTTCTCGATTCCGCAGTGGCAGCCGTTCAAGGCGTTTTACCTGTGGTACTTCCGCAATATCCTGCCGCTGCTGGGACGGATGTTCGCGAAGAACAAAGAAGACGCTTACAAGTATCTGCCTGATAGCGTCGGCGAGTTTCCGTATGGCGAAGCGCTCGCCGAGCGAATGCGAGCCGCCGGTCTGCATGACGTCTTTTTCAAGCCGCTCACCTTCGGCATTGCGACGCTCTACGTGGGGACCAAATGAGCGCGGCGTCTCCCATTGTGCTGGGAATCACCGGCGCCAGTGGCGCCGTTTACGCGCGACGCCTGCTGAACGTGCTGATTCACTCCGGCTACGACGTCGACCTCTCGATCAGCGAGTCAGGCCGCGCCGTCTGGCTGCAAGAGCTGGACGTTGCGCTCGACCTGCAAAAGTTTGATCCGTATTCGATTCTGGCCAAAACGACGCCGACCGCTGATAAACGCCTGGCCGCAACGATCGAATTAAATCAGCCGCAAACGACCGGCAAACTCCGCTACTTTCACTACAAAGACTTTCTGGCGCCGATCGCCAGCGGTTCGGCCCTTTCCCGCGGCATGGTGATTTGTCCCTGCTCTGGCGGAACGCTGAGCGGCGTCGTCCATGGCGCCAGCGATACGTTGATTGAACGAGCGGCCGACGTCCACCTGAAAGAACGCCGTAAGCTGATTCTCGTTCCGCGCGAGACGCCGCTGTCGCTCGTTTATCTCGACAACTTGCGTCGCGCGGCCGAAGCTGGCGCCGTCGTCTTGCCGGCGATGCCGGGTTGGTATCACGGCGTGCAGACGCTCGACGACTTGATCGACTTTATCGTGGCCCGGATTTTGGATCAGTTGGAAGTTCCGCACGCATTGATGCGACGATGGGGGAGCGATGATTCAGCGAATTAGCGACATCCTGGCGATGATCCGCTTTAGCCATACCGTCTTCGCGATGCCGTTCGCATTGCTCGCCGCAGTGATGGCCTGGAATGCGCCGACACCGGAGGGAATCGACGTGCGGTTCTCATGGCGTGAACTGCTGGGGATCGTCCTCTGCATGGTCTTTGCCCGCAGCGCCGCGATGGCGGTCAATCGACTCGCCGATCGCAAGATCGACGCCGAGAACCCCCGCACCAAAACGCGACATATCCCGGCCGGGATTCTTTCGGTCGGCGAAGTGACGCTGTTTACTGTCGCCTGCTCGATCGGCTTCATTGCGTCGACGCTGCTCTTCTGGCCGAATTGGCTGCCGCTGGCGCTTTCAGTTCCGGTTCTGCTTTTCCTGTTCGGTTACAGCTATACGAAACGCTGGACGTCGCTCGCTCACTTTTGGCTTGGCGCCTCGTTGATGATGGCGCCGATCGCGGCCTGGATCGCGATCCGTGGCGCGGCGATTCTGGCCAGTCCGCTCGATCTGCTGCCGGCCGTGACGCTTGGTTTCGCCGTGCTGTTGTGGGTCGCCGGGTTCGACATCATCTATGCGTGCCAAGACGCGGAGTTCGATCGCGACGCCAAACTGCACAGCGTTCCGTCGACGTTCGGCATCGCGGGCGCCTTGCGGATCGCGGCCGCATGTCACGCGCTGATGATCGGAGCGTTGGCGCTCTTGCCGGTGGTCTATCCATCGCTCGGTCTGCTCTATTGGATCGGCGTTGCGGCCGTGGCGATTCTGCTGATTTACGAGCATGCGATCGTTCGCCCTGACGACTTGTCGCGGGTCAATCTCGCCTTCTTTCATGTCAACACGATCGTTGGGATCGGGCTCTTCATTGTGACGACGCTCGACCTGCTGCTCTGGAAGTAATCGTCGCCGCTGGCCTAGAATGGCGGCATGACGAAACGCCTCCGCTATCTTCTGATTCAGATCCGCAACGCTGACGATCCGATTCGCGGCCAGGAAATCGGCTGTTTCGCGCGAGCACTGGAGTGCCATCCGAGCCAGATCGAGCCGTTTGATTTGCTCTCTGGCGCCCCTAGCGAGCGTCATCTCGCCGAGATCGACATGGTGATGATCGGCGGCAGCGGACACTATTCGGTCGCGTCCGACGGCGAGTGGCTGCATGCGGCGATGGCGGGGCTGCGGAAAATTGTCGAGCTTGAAGTCCCGATGTTCGGCTCGTGCTGGGGATTTCAGGCGCTCGCGCGAGCGCTCGGCGGGCGCGTGATCCATGACCTGGAACATGCGGAGCTGGGAACGCACGAACTCTTCCTGACTGACGCCGGTCGGGCCGATCCGATCTTCGGAACCCTGAGCCAGCGTTTCCCCGCCTACATGGGACACGAAGACCGCGTGATTGAACTGCCGCCAGGCGTCGACCTGCTCGCCTCAAGCGATCTCGTCCCGCAGCAAGCGTTCCGCGTTCACAACAAACCGATCTACTGCACGCAGTTCCATCCCGAACTGACGGTCCCCGCGCTGTTGGAACGAGTCAGAGCCTATCCCGAATACTGCGCAAAAATCGCCGGCATTCCGTACTACGAGTTTGAAGCGAGTTTTACTGCCGCGGCGACCGAAACGGAGGGGCTGCTCTTGGCGTTTCAGCGGGAGTTTCTCGGGGCGTAGATCAATCCGGCGACCGCCGAGGTTACAATGGCTGCAGTTTTCTGACGCCTGAAGTTTCCTTAATTGCGGATCGGTCCCTTGCGTTTGAATCATCTCCTCCTGGTCGTGTCGTTTCTACTTTCGACATTCGCCCAAGTGCAGGCGGAAGAGATCGCGACCGTCTTGCCGCGTGCTCACGCCCATAACGACTACCTGCACAAGCGACCGCTGCAAGACGCTCTTTCGCACGGCTTTAACAGCGTCGAGGCCGATATCTTTCTGGTTGACGATCAACTGCTGGTCGCCCATTCGCACCAAGAGATTCATCCGCAGCGAACGCTCGAGTCGCTTTATCTCGAACCGCTCAAACAGCGCGTCAAGGCTGGCGACGGCAAGGTCTATCCCAACGCACCGCCGTTTCGCCTAATGATCGATATCAAAAGCGATGCTGAAACGACGTACGCCGCGCTCAATATCATGCTGGCCAAGTATGCGGACATTCTCGCGCAAGTTCACGACAGCAAGTTCCAGCCGGGCGCGATCGAAGTCGTCATCTCCGGCAACCGCCCGCAGCAAACGATTGCCGCAGCGAATTCACGCTACGCCGGAATCGACGGACGCCTGGGAGACCTCGGCGGCCAAAAGGCGAAGCATCTCATGCCGCTGATCAGCGACAACTGGAAGTCGCACTTCAAGTGGAACGGAGCAGGGGAGATCCCAGCCGCCGAGAAGGAGAAACTGCGACAGTTGGTGCGGCGCACGCATGACGAAGGACGAGCGATTCGCTTTTGGGGAACGCCTGATACGCTAGCGATGTGGCGAGTGTTGGACGAGTGCGGGGTCGATGCGATCAATACGGATGACTTGTCGGGGCTCGCCAAGTACCTGAACGGCGAAGCGCTATCGCAAAAGAACTAACACCGCAATCGAGGCCTGAAGCAGCAGGAGGCTCTTCAGATCCCACCGCAGCCACAAGAGCGGCAAAGTCGCCCAAACGGAGCCGGCGACTGCCATCCACCAGGCGACTACGATCAGAAGGTTCCGGTAGTTGATATTCGCAAGATCGATGTTTGTATGTCGCTCCAGATGCGCCGTTGGCCGTTCTTCTGCCCACCAGGACTCGCCATCGAACACACTTCGCTCCTCAACCGTCCAGTAAAAGTACGTTCTTGGCCATCCCATCCAGAACGTCTGAGTGCGTCTTCTCGCATTGGCTTCCAAAATCCCGAAATCACTTACCGAACGAACCTGGAACACAATTGCGATGACGACAACGATTAACAGTGCTCCGATCGAAAGAACACGGCTATTCACGTTACGAGCCTTTCGCGATAAAAACGATCTTCCCTTTCTCTTCGCGTTATACCAAGAAACAAAAAAAGCCCGGCCAATTTGGCCGGGCTTTCTAATTTCACTTTTCAAGGCGAAGCTTACTTCGACTCGTTGCTGGCGGCGACCGGTTCGGCTTCTTTTTCGCTCAAGGCGCCTTTGAAGTCCAAGCGGATCAGCTTGTCGGTGTCGTCCGAGATCGCATCGACGATGATCTGATCCTTCCCTTGGAACTCGCCCTTGAGCAGTTCTTCCGAGAGCGGATCTTCGATCGAGTTTTCGATCGTACGACGGAGCGGACGGGCGCCAAAGTCGTTGCCTTTGTCGCTCTGCTGGCTCCGTTTGATGATCAGCTCTTTCGCCTTGTCGGTCAGAATGAGGTCGTAACCCCGTTCGGCCAGACGTTCGCGAACCTTGCCCAATTCCAGGTCGATAACGTGCTTCAGATCATCCTTCGTCAGGTGATGGAAGATGATCGTCTTGTCGACGCGGTTGATGAACTCGGGACGGAACACCTTGGCGATTTCTTCTTCGACGCGGTGCTTCATGCTGTCGTACTCGGCGCCTTCTTCCGGAGCTTGGAAGCCGAAAGCCGCTTCATTCTTGATCGCCGACGCACCGGCATTGGTGGTCATGATCAAGATGACGTTCCGGAAGTCGACGTTGCGACCGAAGCTGTCGGTCAAACGACCTTCTTCCATCACTTGCAGCAGCATGTTGAAGACGTCGGGGTGAGCCTTTTCGATTTCGTCGAGCAGCACGACCGCATACGGACGGCGACGAATCTTTTCGGTCAGCTGACCACCTTCTTCGTAGCCGACGTATCCCGGAGGGGCGCCGATCAAACGACTGACGTTGTGCTTCTCCATGTACTCGCTCATGTCGATTTGAATGAGCGCGTCGGCGTCGCCGAACATGAATTCGGCCAGCGCCTTGGCGAGCAACGTCTTACCGACGCCGGTCGGACCTGCGAAGACGAAGCAGCCGGTCGGACGCTTCGGATCTTTCAGACCGCTACGGCTACGGCGAACCGCCTTCGACACCGCTTTGATGGCGTCGTCCTGGCTGATGACTTTCTTGTGAAGTTCATCTTCCATCTGCATCAGACGCATCGTGTCTTCGGTCGACATCCGGGTCAGCGGAATGCCGGTCATCTTCGAGACGACTTCGGCGATGACTTCTTCATCGACGACGCCATCTTTCTGACGCGACTTCTCTTGCCATTCCTTGATGATCGACTCTTTCTTCTTCTTCAGCTTGTCGGCCTGATCACGCAGAGCCGCAGCCTTTTCGAAGTCCTGGTCGGCGACCGCTTGTTCTTTCTTGCGGTTCAGCGTTTCCACTTCTTCGTCAATTTCTTTCAGATCCGGCGGACGGGTCATCACGCGAAGCCGCACGCGAGCGCCCGCTTCGTCGATCACGTCGATCGCCTTGTCCGGCAGGCAGCGTCCGGTGATGTAGCGATCCGAGTATTCGGCCGCGGCGACGATCGCGTCGTCGGTGATTTGCACGTTGTGGTGCTCTTCGTACCGATCGCGGAGACCTTTGAGGATCTCGACCGTTTCGTCCTTCGAGGCCGGATCGACCTGGATTTCCTGGAAGCGGCGAGCCAAGGCGCTATCTTTTTCGATGTACTTGCGGTACTCGTCGAGCGTCGTGGCGCCGATGCACTGGATTTCGCCGCGAGCCAAAGCCGGCTTCAGCACGTTCGCCGCGTCGATGGCGCCTTCCGCGCCGCCGGCGCCGACCAGAGTGTGAAGTTCGTCGATGAACAGAATCGTGTTCTTGGCGCGACGAACTTCGTTCATCACCGCTTTGATACGTTCTTCAAACTGACCGCGATACTTCGTACCGGCGACCATCATCGCGAGGTCGAGCACGACGATCCGCTTTTCGGCCAGCAGTTCCGGCACGTCGCCGTCGATCACGCGTTGAGCGAAACCTTCGACGATTGCCGTCTTACCGACGCCCGCTTCACCCAGCAGAACCGGGTTGTTCTTGGTACGGCGGCAGAGAACCTGGATCGCACGTTCGATTTCGCGCTGACGGCCGATGACCGGGTCGAGCTTCCCTTGCTTGGCCAGTTCGGTCAGATCGCGACCGAAGCTGTCGAGCGCCGGAGTCTTCGACTTGCTACCCTTGGCGGCGGCGGGATCCGAGCTGCTTTCGGGTTGACCGCGGCCTTCGCGTCCGCCGTCCCCTTCCATGCCGTGTCCCAGCAGGTTGAGAACTTCTTCGCGAACGTCTTCCAGCTTCAAGCCAAGGTTCATCAGAACCTGGGCGGCGACCCCTTCTTGCTCACGCAAGAGGCCCAGCAGGATGTGCTCGGTGCCGACGTAGTTGTGGTTCAGATTGCGGGCTTCTTCCATCGAGTACTCGATGACCTTCTTGGCCCGGGGAGTCTGCGGCAATTTCCCCATCGTGACCATGTCGGGTCCGCTCTGAACGAGCTTCTCGACTTCGAGTCGAATTTTGCGGAGGTCGACTTCCAACGTCTTGAGGACGTTGGCGGCGACGCCGCTTCCTTCTTTAATCAGCCCGAGCAAGATGTGCTCGGTGCCGATGTACTCGTGGTTGAACCGCTGCGCTTCCTGGTTTGCGAGCTGCATCACCTTGCGAGCGCGATCGGTAAATCTTTCGTACATGGAGTTCAACCTCGCGATGAGTAATAGCGGGTAGTCTACTGCTTTGTATTCTATCGGACTGGGCGATCCGGACTATGCCGCCTCTGTAGACGGGGCCGTTTCGTCTCGTCCGACATTCTCTGCTTCCTGATTGGATGCTGAAGGGGAGGGATCCGGTTCGCTTTCGTCCGGTTCGCTCTCATCCGCCATCCGATCGGCCAGCAAGCGGCGTTCGCGTTGAATCTCCGCCCACCAGCGTCCGGCCGCATCCAGCTTGGTCAACTTGGCGATCGCTTCGAGCGCCGCGTCATATCGCTGAGTGTGCCGGTACAAGGTCGCCAACATCAGGCGCGCTTCTGCGTCACGCGGTTCGCGCGAGAGCAAACGAAGCAAAGTCGCTTCGGCCTGGTGCCATTGCCCTTGTAAGTATTCGTTTTGGGCCGCGTGAAACAAGGCCTCGACCGACTCGTCCAGCGGTTGATAACCGCCGCGAGCGACGCGATAGATGCTCCATCCAGCGGAAGTCACCCAAACGCCAGTGACTACATACCAAATGCTATGCCGTATCGTTTCGCCCACGAGCTCTGGCCAAACGCCGTGCAGAATCAACGCTGCGTTCAAAAGCAGCGCGAACCCGCCGGCCCACACGAGCCCTCGCCATCGACCATATACCCACGTTTCGGTGAGCCCTGGCCAAAGGCAATATATCCATGGCGAACTTAGCATCCCTACCTCTCCAGAAGCGATCAAACTCCGCACAGCGGAGCGATCGGTCGGAATCGCCTGGGAATTCTAACTCGCAAATAAAGCGCAAGCAAGGCAACTAAAGAAACGCCATGAACTTACGCACTTTGGGCGAACAGGATCAAAATCTCTAAAGGTAACGATGTAACCGATACTTCTATCGCAAGGAAATGGCGGCAACTCAGCAACCCTTGCCCCAGGCGTCGTTTACGTGAAATGTTCGCCCCTAATGCCCCACTGGGCCAGAGTCTCTACAATCGGGATGACTAATACCCCAGGAAATATCGGATGTCGCACGACTCGCAGCCAGCAAACCCCCATTCGACCATAACCGCCTGGCGTGCCATCGACGCCGCCGCCAACCGAGCGGCCGAAGGATTGCGGGTTGTCGAAGATTTCGTCCGTTTCGGCCTGGATGATCGTCATTTAACCACGCAGGTGAAAAACCTCCGCCACGACCTGACCGCCACACTCAAGCTTTTCTCGTCCGAAACGCTGCACAGGGCGAGAGATACGCAAGCCGACGTCGGCGTGACGGTTTCCACCGAAGCGGAACAGGCAAGAACCGATCTTGCCCAGATTGCCATCTCGAACCTCAAACGGGCCCAGCAGTCGCTCCGGACGCTGGAGGAATTCAGCAAGCTGGTGCAGCCGGCAGTTTCGTCCCATTTCGAACAACTCCGATACCGCAGCTACACGCTCGAGAAAGCGATCACCACGACGCGCGAGAACGGCGCGAGACTGGCCGACGCGCGCCTCTATGTGCTGATCGATGGTGGGCGTGACGCGGAACATTTCGCGCAACTCGCAGGCGAGTTGATCGCTGGCGGAGTTGATATTTTGCAACTTCGCGACAAGCGACTCGACGACAAAACGCTGCTCGAACGAGCGCGACATTTGCGCAAAATGACGAGCGAAAGTTCCACTTTTTTCATCGTTAACGACCGCGTAGACATCGCAGCGCTGGCTGGCGCCGATGGAGTACACGTGGGACAGGAAGAACTGTCAGTTAAAGAAGCACGCGCGATTCTCGGCGTCGACAAATTGGTCGGCGTCTCAACGCACAGCATCGAACAAGCTCGCCGCGCGGTTCTCGATGGCGCTGACTACATTGGCGTCGGACCGACGTTTCCGTCGCAAACGAAATCGTTTGATCAGTTCCCTGGACTCGATCTGGTGCGACAAGTGGCCGATGAGATCCGCTTGCCGGCTTTCGCGATTGGTGGCATCTCCGCCGAGAATGTCGGTCAAGTGATCGACGCAGGACTGACTCGCGTGGCGGTGAGCGGAGCGGTCGCAGCCGCCAAAGATCCGAAGAGTGCGGCCGCGAAACTGCGAGCAATTCTTCAAACTGATTAGCCCAGATAGCTGCCGCTATCTGGGGCGACAACGTCGCCAGGAAGCATCGCTCCGCGGCCGGATAGGAATCGGCGCCTCCCTAGACTACATGACCTGGCTTTGATGCTTCCTGCGGCTGCGCCGCCCAGAAAGCAGGAGCTTTCAGGGCTAACCACAAAAAAAGGGCGCCACGGCTCTGTGAGCCGTGGCGCCCGGAATGTTACGTCAAATCCGCCTTACGGCAGTGGGACCGACTTCAGAGTCCAGCCGTTGTCGGCGCCTTGGATCACGACGACGGCGCTCGTGTCGTTCAGCTTGGCCAACTGCACAACTCCTTCCAGGTCGCCGATCGTTTCGTACGACTGGCCAGCGGTGCCGCCACCTTTAACCGGTTCGGTCAAACCTTCTTCCCGTTCCAGATCGTCAGTGCTGATCTTCATCACGCCGCGAGCCGAGTTGGCCGACAGCAGGAAGGTCTTGCCATCCTTTTCGTAGACGATCATGTCGAGCGGCTGATTGCGATTGCCGAGTTCGGCGACCGTCGTCCCTTTCACTTTTTCCTGCGTCTGCAGTTGCTTGACCGGGAACTTGACCAGCGGCGTGCAGGTAAAGCCGGCCAGCACGTGAGGTTCGCCGCCGATGTTAAACGGCACGAACGTGCGAACCACGGCCGTATCTTCGTCACGTCCGTGAGCGGCGTGGAAGATTTCGATCCGCGACAGTTGATCGCCGGTGGTGAAGGGGAACGGCACGCTGCGAACCGCCGAGGCGCCTTCGCCGGCCGCCAGACCGGTAACGATGACCTGACCGTCGGCATAGGCGATATCGGTAATCGACTCGTTACGCAGGTTGCGACGACGACGACCTTCGCCGCTCAATTCGTCGGCCGGAGCATCCGATAGCTCTACCTGGGCGAAGGGAACGTCTTTCAGCGCGATCGAGGTGATGTTCTGATCGGCGTCGATCTTCACCAGCGCCGGCTTGCCGCCGGAAGCGACCGACAGATAAACCGTGCCTGTTTCCGGATTAACCGCCAGATCCGCGATATTCAGATCAGCCGGACTGCCACCGAGCACCTTGGCGAGTTTTTCGCGCAGCGAGGCGATCTCGAACTTCACCTTTTCCGGGGCGCCCGGTTTTTCCCCCGTAGCGATGGCGAACACGGCGGCCGATTTCGGATCGCCGACCAGCAATACTCCGTCTGGGGCGAAAGCGAGCGGTCCGGCCGATTTTATTTCGGGCGTTCCTTTTTTCAGGCCGTACATTTCCGCATCGGCGGCATGTAAACCAGCGACCATCGTCAAACTGAGCACGAAGGCTCCAAGCGTCGTCCGCATGTCGAATTCCTTAATCCAGGGCAGGGGAGAGTCAAAAGATGCCATCCGCGCATGGTTTTGATTATCCGCAAAAGGCGCCCTGCTTCAAGGAATTCCAGAAATCGCGACAATGAAAGTCCCAAACTCACCTGGGAGATCCTCCATGAAGGGCGAAACGCATCGAGTAGTGATTATCGGAGGCGGCTTTGGCGGCCTCTACGCGGCGCGCAGCTTGGGTTCGTCGCCGGTCCAAGTGACGATGGTCGATCGGCGGAACTTTCACTTGTTCCAGCCGCTCCTTTACCAGGTCGCGACCGGCGGGCTCTCTCCGGCCAACATCGCCGCGCCGCTGCGGCGAATCCTGGTCCGTCAGCGCAATACCGAAGTGGTGATGGCCGACGTCGCCGACTTCGATCCTGAAAATAAAAAGGTGATCCTGCACGACGGCGAAATTGCATACGACTCGCTGATCGTCGCCGCCGGGGCCGAGACCGGCTACTTCGGGCAGAATCAATGGGCGAAGCTTTCGCCTGGCCTGAAGTCGATCGAAGATGCGACCGAAATCCGCCGCCGCGTCCTCTCCGCCTTTGAGCAAGCGGAACGAGAGACCGATCCGAAACTCCGCGAAGAGTTGCTGACCTTCGTCATCGTCGGCGGCGGTCCGACCGGCGTCGAGTTGGCCGGCGCCTTGGCCGAGATCTCGCACAACACGATGAAGTACGACTTCCGCAACATTAACCCCGCCGATGCGCGGATCCTGCTGGTCGACGCCGGAGAGCGCGTCCTGGCGCCCTTCCCAGTGGAACTGTCGACCTACGCGCATGACGCGCTGGTCAAACTTGGCGTGGAAGTTCACAACCACCACAAGGTGTGCAACGTCGAGGAAGACTCGGTCGTCGTTTCGCACAATGATGAAGAAACGACCATCCGAGCAAAAACGATCATCTGGGCGGCCGGCGTGCAAGCGAATCCGCTAGGTCGCAAGCTGGCCGAAAAGACCGGCGCGAAAACCGATCGCGGCGGACGCGTCATGACCGAGCCCGATTGCACGATCGCCGGCCATCCCGAGATCTTCGTGATCGGCGATATGGCCTGCTACGCGCATCAAGGCGAACACCCGCTGCCTGGCGTCGCTCCGGTCGCGATGCAACAAGGGCAATACGCCGCGAAGACGATCGTCAAACGTCTGCAAGGCAAACCGGTCGATCCGTTCCACTACCATGACCCCGGCAGCCTGGCGACGATCGGCCGCTCGAAAGCGGTCGCGGTGCTCGGCAAATGGAAATATACCGGCTTCGTCGCGTGGGTCCTCTGGCTGGTCATTCACTTGATGAAGCTGATCCAGTTCGAAAGCCGCCTGCTCGTGCTGATGCAATGGAGTTGGGCTTACTCCACCTTCAATCGCTCGGCCCGCTTGATCACCGGTGAAGATTATCGCCAGGAAGAGCTGCAGGATATTTTGAACTCGTAGCGAAGTCAGGCCGCCACGTTAATTCGACTCGGTTAGATGCGTCGCCAGAAACTGCAGCGTCTTCTCTTTGGAGCCGTTATAGTACTTGCCGAGATTGTGATTGGTTTCCGGCAGAACGAGCGTTTCGTGCGGGACTTCAGCCGCCGTCAAAATCTCTTTCAGTAGGTCGAACCCTTCGGGATGATCCTGATCGCCGTTGATCGTCAGCAGGGCGAAGTTGTTCTTCTTTAGCGTTCCGGCGTTTTGTTTGGCGACCGGCAGCATCGTGCTATCTTCGGCCCGTCCGCGCCAGTTGAGTGCGCCACCCCAACTTCCGGCGGCGGCGAACAAATCGGGATGTTCCAGCGATAGTCGAACCGATCCCGCGCCTCCCATCGAAAAACCGCAGACAACGCGCGACGACTGCTCCGCCCTGGTCGGATACTCATTGTCGATCAGCGGAATCAATTCGTCGACGATCATCTTCTCGACCTCCGCTCGATAGCCGCTCATGCCGCCGTTGGGAAAGACGCAAATCGCGGCGGGAAACTTACCGCTGCGAATCGCCCCGGCAACCATTGATGAGAAACCGGCGGAGTCCGACTTTTCCGAACCGCCGGCGCCATGCAGAAAGTAGACGACCGGATAGCGAGTCTTTCCGCTGTCGTCGAACTGCGGCGGCGTCCAGACGACGTATCCAACGTCATGTCCGAGCGCCTTGCTGTCCAAAATCTTATGCGACAGTCCTGGCGCCTTGGCGATATCGGAATTTACCCATTGAACTTCACGACGAGGAGCTTGCGCCGCGGAAGAATGGATCACTACGCTTGGCAACAACAGAGCAAGGAGCAATACGATTCGATTCATGGACTTGGGGCTTTCAAGCAAGGGGCGTTAACCAATCCTTGCAAGATATTTCCCCCCGGTCACAGAAGCAATCAAAACCCCCGAATCCGGCTAGTCAATCGTTACGTCAAACAGAGGCGCCAGTTGCAGCCAACCAGCAGCGTCCATCTTCAGCTTCCGCAAGTCGTCCGCCGCAGCGCCCAGATCGAGCAGGTCGCACCGCGTCATCTTCGTTTCGGTAAAACGGGCGCCGTAAAACCGACTGCGACGCAATCGGCAATCGATCCATTCGACCGATTCAAACTGAACCAGGTAGAAGTCGGCGTCTCCCAGTTCGCAGTCTTCAAAGCGAACGTTCTTTAGCTTGGCCCCGCGCCATGTGCAGAACGAAAGATTACAGCGGGTCAGCACAACATTCCGCCAGGCGGCGTCAGTAAAGTCGATCCCGATCAGCTTCGCGCCGACCAGTTCGACCTGCTGAAATTCGCCCCCCGGCATCTGGGCGTTGGAGAAGTCGCAGGTCGATCCCTGCACGTCGCGGAGCAGCACCTCCGGCAGCTTCGCTTCGGGCCACGCGACCTGGTCCAGTCGCGATTCGGCGATCGTCAACCGATCGATCGTCCCCGAGGTGCGCTGCCCGCGGATCAAGACCCGCTCGTACGCTTGATCCTCAGCAATCGTTTCGACCGAGCAGGGGGTCAGATCTTCGTCAGCCGGCAGGTCCGGGGCCAATAATCCGTAGCCCCACGTCTTTTTCGCCATCCGCCGTCTATTCTTCGTCGTTCGAGGAGAAGGTGCCGATCAATTCCCCTTTGACTACCGTGAACGACAGATTCTTTTCGTCCAGGCTGACGGCCGGCAGCAGCTCTTCGTCGATCCGGTGCAACAGTTTTTCAACCGATTCGCCTGCGGCCAAACTTTCGTCGAGCAGGATCAGCGAGCCGATTACGTTGCCGCTGGTCAAAAAGTGGAGGTCGAACATCCCAAGCTCGGCGCCATCCGCTCCTAGCAGGACAAATCGTTCCGAGGCGTCGGTACGGACCATGCGAACAAATTGAATATCCACGCTCTTCACCTAATCGTTGTCTTGCGTTTGTAAGTTCGTTTTTTTGTTTTCTTTTCGGGCTGACTGAAATCAAGCAACGACATCAACGTCTTGCCCGACTTTTGATAGCGAATCCCGGTCCCGGGAATGGTGGCCGAGACGTACTTTCTGCCGGTAGCGCTCATGCCGCCGCGAAAGCCGGTGATCCCGAACGAAAAGCCGACGCCGCTCTTGCTAAAGTTGATGCGCAACGGCCCCAAGGTAATCGATTTCCGCGCTGTCCATCCCACGTTCGTTCTCCGTGATGCGACGACGCTCGTTGTTTTACCGTCGATTCCGACTTCCCGCCAGCATCACGCCGGCGCCAATCCCCAAACTTGAAGCGATAACGGCGAAAATCAAGAGCCAGACCGCGATCGAATTCACCTCGGCCGTTGATGCGCCCTCCATCGTGCGGGGGCGATCGACGATGAAGAGGGGACTGACCTGACGGCGATTCGAATCTTCGTCCGACATGAACGGCGAACGATACGCCCAGTCCTTGTAAAAGAAACAGTCGGCCGTCACCGGAAGATGCAAATCGTCGCTGACGCTTCCCCCTTCCGGCAACTGACGAGAGCAGAGTACGACGGGATACGCGTCCTTGAACTCGCGTCGCGTCGCAGGGTCGCCGTGGGCCTGCGAAATGATCGGCGCCTTAAGCGGCACAAACAGATTGATCTCGTAGTAGTGATCGAAACCGCGGCGTCGCGCCGTCTCTTCATCGACGACGATCTTGGTAATCCGCCGCACCGTACCGCTCACCCGCATCGCAGCGCCCCGAAATTGCTCCGGTTCGGTCAATAGCCGCGGCAAGGAAATCGTCGTCGCCGCTTTGGCCAACTCTTCCCGCGGAACGGAGGAGACCGCTGACAGACATTGATAGAACGATTCGTTTTCAAGCCCTGAGAAAGAGGCCCGATCGCGGACCGCGTCAAACTCGCCGACATCAACCCCTTGCGCCGCTAACAAGACTTGCCCTTCGTTGACTCCAAGCTGGGCGTCAACCTGATCGGGATGCCATGAGACCCGCTGCGTCACCGCGGCAATCGTGGTCTCCTCGGCGTCGACCGGAGTCATTCGCTTCAGAAAGTAAGCCGCGGCGCTGATCGGCTGGTTAATGGCGCCTTCTTCCTTATCGACTAGCGGCTTGAAACGCTCCGGAATCGCCAAGGACAGTAGGACGACCCGTTTGACTGAACCAGTCTTGTCGCCGTCGGGAATCACTTCCAGCGAATAGAAGTCTTCCAATTCGTAGGCGGCGCCCAGTTCCGGCAGAATCGGCCGGCTCTCGATCTTCACCACGCGACCGACCAGCAGGAAACAATCGAGCCGCGACGGCGCCGGTTCTTCGGCATACGCCTTCCAATCCGGCTCAATCTTGAGCCATGATTCGACCTGCTTCGGTTTCGGACGGCGGATTCGGGACAGCAGCCGGATCAGCGGTTCTTGCTCCGCTTCGTTGAGAGGCTGGGCGTCGTCGAACATCTTGTAATAGCTCTCATCGAAGCCGATCCCCGCCATGAAACCTTGCGGAGTCGACAAGTCGACTTCGCTCGGATCAGGCACATCGGCCCGACTGACGCAAGGCGCCGACAAGATCATCACTGCCATCGAGAAGAGCCAAGCGACGTTTCGTCTGGTACTACGCATTCGTCTCGTCACTTTCTGACTCGTCGCTTTTTGAATCACTAGTTCGCTGTTCCAATTGGGCGGCGACCGCTTTCAATTGGTCGCGGACCGAAACGCCGGTATCCATCTCGCCCACTTCGGAACGGAACTTCTCTTCCTGGCGATCGCGGATCATTCTTTCGGCCACGGATTCGGCGTCGTTACTCTTGCGGAAAATCAACGTCGCGATCACCAGGGCGACGACCACCGAAACGGCAATGCCGATTCCCAGTTGCGTCATCGACATCGGTTTGTATTGCGGGGGAGGGGACCACGCGACGCTCTTCGATAACAGCAGCGGCGCGGTGAAGATGCCTCCTTCCGCCTTATAAATCCAACGTTTGAAGAAGACGCCGACAATCGTCGCTCGTTCGTTCACCTTTAGTCCGGTCGGGAACTGATCCGGGAGTTCCAGCGAATAGATCACCATCGGGTTGGCGTCAGCGCCGGAGAAGAGCCAGATCTGCCAAAGATGATCAACTCCCAGATCTTCCTTCGAGGCGTCGACCTTCACGACTCGTTTGACCGTACCGGAGACCGCGACCAACTTGCCGCGATACTCGTCAGGCTGACGAAAGAGTTGGGCGAACTGCACCGGCTCGGCCTGAGCCGGAGTTAATGAATCGTCAGGCGTCTTTTGCAGCGCATAGAAGATTTGGCGCCACGCTCCATATTCCGCCTGCCGAAAGACCGAGTCGTCTTGAATGGTCGCCAAGTCTTCTTCGGGGATGGCCGGTTTCCCCGCTTCGACTTTGGCGCCGGTTCGGTTCATGGTGAAGGGAGTTGGCGGAACGACCTTAAACGCTCCTTCCATCGGCTCATCTTCGACCGCTTTGCGGGGAACCCGCGTGTCGATCTCTTCCTGAGCGACCGGCGGAGGACCTTCGTCTCCGAACAGTTTTTGCCAGGTGGACGGTTGGGCCGCCTGGTAAATCAGGATGAAAGTGAGCGTCAACGCGCCCGAGAGGAGGAACAGGCGGACCTGCTCTCGACGCGAGAAATAGTTGCGGGGAGGTCGTCGTTTGGGGCTTTCCGAGGCGTTCATATCTTTATTTTATCGTCCACCGGCGGGGGGAAGCGACATCCGGGTAAATTCCGAGGCGAAAAAACGACGTTATGATATGATAAAGGTTTCCCATCGAAGCATTGGCCCATCGGAGCCAGCCGCGTTGCCGTTATCTTCCGAGCAATTTGAGCGACTCATTCACGAGCATAGCCCGGCGCTCTATCGCGTTGCGTTTCGGATGCTCGGGGATCGCCACTTGGCTGAAGATGTCCTTCAGGAGGCGTTTCGGTCGGTCTGGACCGGACGTGCGAAGCTCGATCCCGAACGGAGCGAACGAGCCTGGCTCGCGTCGATCTTGCGACGCCGAATCATTGATCGCTGGCGGAAAAAGAGCGACGTCAAAAGCGTGGGCGATTCCGAGATGCTCGATCGCGCGACGTTTGACGTCGATCCTTTTGGAGACGAATTAAGCGCCGAGATGCAAGCGGCCCTTGATCGTCTGCCGACCGAGCTGAAAGAGACTCTGTTACTGGTCGTCGTTGGTGAGCTAACGCACCGAGAAGCGGCGGAAACGCTGGGAGTTCCGATTGGAACGGTCTTATCCCGCGTGAATCGAGCGCGAGGGCGGCTACGGGAATATCTTTCGGCTCGTCAATCGAAATGACAGATAGCCGGACTGATATATGATTGCGGAGTTTCCCCCCAAGTGGACACGCCAGATCCACAATTCGATGATTTAGACGAAATCCTTCGTCGCACGCCGACGCCGCCCGATCTGGCTGCGCGTCTTCAGGCCGCATCGCAGGTCGATCTAACCGACGGGGAGATTGACGAAGCGCTGCGCGACATCTCGGTTCCATATGGTCTTGCCGATCGAATTTTGCACAGTTCGCGCAATGAGCGAGCCCGTCGCAGCGATCGGCAACCTCTTCGCTGGCAAAACATCCTCGTTTGGGGGACGGCTGCCTGCTTGCTAGTATCGGCTTCGTTCAGGGGCTGGCAGGCGACAAAACCGACTCCTGAGGCGCCAATTCCCTCGATCGCAGTCGCTCCCGAACCGATTGACACGGCGGTCGAATCACTCGCTTGGCTCGGACCGGTTCCGGACGATCTGGCGATTGTCGACTTGGCGCAACATCTCCGGGAACAGCCCACCTCCAACGTCGACACGGCGGGCTATCGCCAACTTGACTGGGACGATCCAACCCAACCTCCGGCGAAGGCGATTCCTCCGCAGTTGGTCCACTTGGCTTCCGACTTGCCGTCGAACCTGATGGCCGACGCCTTCTTGATGCGGTGGAAACCGCTCGGCGCCCGACCGCTGATCGACGCCAAACCGCGTGAGATTCAGCGCGCTCCTTCGACCGACCAAATGGCCGAGTTCTTTTCCCTCGCGCCAGGTTACGATCGCCAGTTCCTGCTGCGTGAAGAAGAGCAGCCGTTCATTTCGCTCCCCAACGACAAACTGAACTCGATCACCGCGCCGCTCGCGGCGACTCGCAGTTGGCGAGAAGCGGTTCGCCAGATCACTGTCGATACCGGCGTGCCGCAACCGATTCGCTTGGAAGAGTTGGCCGCACTCGGCGGCGCCATGTTCATTAAAGCGGAACGGCAGCAGGTCGCTCTTCGTACCGCCGCTGGTCCGGCTGCCTTCGCCAACTCGGGAGTCCAATTGCTGCAGGTCGGCATGATCGCCGGCAGCGCCGACATCGTCGATCGTCCCCCGACCCATTTGACGATCGCCGTCGACCTGACCGCCGGGATGAAAGAGAGCGGTCGCTGGGACAGCGTTCGCCAGGCCTTGGGAGAACTGATCGAGCGGATGTCGCCGTACGACACGGTCTCGCTGGTCTGCATTGACGAATTCAGCCATACGCTGGTCGAAGACGCGACCTCGGCCGACGCCGCCGCCTGGCGTGAAACCTTGCAACAGATGACCCCGAATGACAGCGATTGCCTGGCCGAAGGGATTCGTTTTTCGTCGGCCGTCGCCCTCCGCACGGCTTCGTTCGGCGACATTCGCCGTCCGCTGATCGTCATCTCGGATCGCTTTGACCACTTGAGCGACGCGACCTGCGGCGAACTGGAACCGCTGATTGACGACGCCAACTCGCAGCAAGTCGACTACCACTGGTTCACGATCGACAATAGCGATCAGTACGGCCCGCTTAGCAAGTTCTGGCGCGAGGTCGGCTCGGTCGTCGCATCAAACGACGAACGTTCGCTCCTTCGTGGTCTCGAGCAGGTCGACTTCGGCAAGTCGACTTGCCTGGCGACCGACCTTCGCTTGACCGTTCACTGGAATGTAAAGAGCGTCGCTTCGTACCGCCTGGTCGGTTGCCAGGTCGAAGCGGCCGGTCTTGGTTCTGGTCAACAGCCGCTCGAACTTCATGGTGAAGAAGCGGCGTCGGCGCTGTTTGAAGTCGTCCTGACGCCGGATGGTCCGAACGAAGTCGCCCGCGTCGAGGCGACTTGGCAGGATCCGGCGACCGGCAAACCGAAAAAAGAAGTGCAGGTCGTCAGTCGCCTGCAATTTGCGCCGTCGTGGGAAGCTTCGCCTCTCTCGCTGCAAGCCGCGCAGTTGGCGGTCCAAGCAGGCGGGCTGATGCGTGAATCGTACTTCGTACGTCAACGGGGGGGAGACGCGAGCGAATTGTCCTCGATGCTCGGTCGCGCTAACCGCCAACTGGCACGTCACGACGAGTTCGCCTACCTGGAACAACTAATACGAGCGACCGAACGTCGACGAACAAACGGATTTTAGATGCAGGATGCAGTTGAATGATCGAGTTTCGACGGATAAGTTAAAACAAACCACCAAACTGGCCTGTTTGGGGCACAGTATTCACCAGAAACCACCGCTTTTCACCATACCCTGGTAAACTAGACTAGCCACGCGATCGAGTCGTTTCCTCCTCTCTGCTCGAATCGCTTCGCATTTCGCGACCAGCAAGGATTCTATCAATGCCTCTGTGGGTTCAACGTTTTAGCTTGACGTTCGCGCTAGCCATGCTCTTTTCGGCTCCCCTTTGCGCCGAGGAGCCGCGGGAAGCGTTCTTGGACGGGTTGATCGAGCAAGGATATTACGATCCGGCGATGTGGTACATCGAGCAACTCGAGAAGTCGCCGAAGACCCCCGCCGCGATGAAGGCGACCCTGCCGTATCGCAAAGCGATCGCCCAGCTCGAAGTCTCGCGTACGCAACGCAACCCGGCCGCTCGCAAAGATCTCCTCGATCAAGCCGACAGCAATCTGGAAGCGTTCGTGAAGGCCCAGCCGAAGCATGACAAGACGGTCGATGCGCGGATGCAGCGCGGCGCCATCATGCTGGAACGGGCCAAGCTGGAAGAACTGCTGGCCGATCGCGAAAAGGACGACGCCGCTAAAAAGGCCCATATGGACGAAGCGGCCAAACAGTACGATGCGGCTCGCGGCGTTTATCAAGCGGCGGTCGGACAAATCCGAGACGTGCTGAAAGAAATCCCCTCGACGCTTGATCCGAAAGCGGACGCGTCGAAGATCGAACTTCGCGATGAGCTCCGCGGCGCCTACGTTCGCGCTAACCTGTTGGCCGCGACCTCGCTCTACGAAAAAGCGAAGATCACCGCCGACGACAAGAAGAAAAAAGAACTCCTCACCGCTTCCGCGAAGGAGTTCGACACCATCTTCGGCAACTATCGCAAGTTCCTCTCGGGGCTCTACGCCCGACTCTACCAGGCCGAATGCGAACTGGCGCTGGGAGACACGAAGAAGGCGACCACCACGCTTCAAAACGACCTGATGATCCTCGGCGATCAGCCGCAAGACTTCCGTTTGCTGAAGTTGAAGTCGGTCAAGTTGCTGGCCAAGTGCTGGGACGCGGAAAAGCCGCCGAAGTACGAACAGATCGTCAAAGTTTGCGGCGAATGGTACGACGCTCAACAACTACGCGTCAGCGAAGATCGCGATCCGGAATGGATTGAGCTGAAGCTCCAACTCGCTCGGGCCTACCAAGGGGTCGCGCCGAAGCTGGAGAAGAAAGAAGACAAGGCCGAAGCGCTGAAGCGAGCGGTCAAGCTGGTGGTCGACGCCTCGAAGTATCCGGGCCCCTACCAGAAAGACGCCCTCGCGCTGCGCACGGAATTGCAAGGCGCCGACGCCGCCGTCGCCGCCACCGACAAGCCGCCGGAGACGTTCCAGGAAGCGAACGAAGCCGGGCGTGCCGCGATGCAGGAGATCCAGTCGCAAACCTTCGTCATCAACAAGCTGAAAGAGCAGCTCGCCGCCGCCAAGACTCCGGCCGAAAAAGAAGACCTGGCCGGCCAGATCAAGACGGCCCAAGAAGGACTCGACAAGGCGTTTGACAACGCCGGCAAGTACCTCAAGATGGCGCTCGGCAAAGCGGACGTCGACGTTTCCAATGACGACCTGAACGTCATTCGCTACAGCCTGGCGTTCCTCGCTTTCCAGAAGAAAGACTACTTCCCGACGATGGTTCAGGCCTCGTTCGTCGCTCGTCGCTATCCGACCAGCGCCAGCGCCAAGGCTTGTGCCAAGTTGGCCCTCGCTTCGGCTCTGCTGATCTACCAGGATTCGCCCGCCGAAAAGAAGGACTTTGAAGTCGCCCAGGTCAAAAAGATCGTCAACTTCATCGCGACCCAATGGGCCGGCGAACCGGAATCGAACGAAGCCCTTTCGACCCTGGTCGGCTTTGAAGTCGCCCAAGGGCAAATCGAAGAAGCGGAAAAGACGCTCGCCAAGATCCCCGCCGACTCGATCGCTCGTTCCGAAGCCGAATTGAAGCTCGGTCAATCGATCTGGGTCAACTATCTCCGTGGGATGAACGCTCGGCGTCAAGCCGCGGCCGACGGCGCCCCGAACGCCGCTCCGACCGACGCGGAACTGACTGCGATGAAAGACAAAGCGCTCAAGGTCCTGACCGACGGCGTCGACAAGTACACCGGCAAAGCGGCCGACTATAGCTACGTCATCGCTGCGCTGTCGCTGGCCCAGATCTACACCGACATCGGCGAACCCGAAAAGGCGTTCCCGCTGTTCGAGAAAGACAACCTCGGCCTGCTGAAGTTGGTCGAGTCGAAGTCGGAAGCGACCTCGCGAACCGGGTTGCCGGGGATGATCTACAAGGCGGCGGTCCGAGCCTACATCTCGGCCTTGCCGAACGTTAAAAGTCAGGCCGACACCGACGCCATGATGACCAAGGCCGAAGAGGCGATGACGCAGCTCAAGGCCCTGGTCGGCGAAGACGAAGCAGGCAAGAAGCAGTTGGTGGCGACCTACATCTCGCTGGCCAAGGACCTGCAAACCCAATTGGAAAACGCCCCACCGGCTCAGAAGAAAGCTCTGTCGGCCGGGTTTGAAGCGTTCCTCAACCGGGTCGGCGAATCGACCAAAGATCCGCTCGTTTTGAACTGGGTCGGCGAAACCTTCTACGGCCTCGGCGTCAGCATGAAAGACGATCCGACCGCCGCTACCGATGCAGCCGGCTTCTTCAACAAGGCGATCACGGTTTACGAACGGATCATCAGCGAGGGAGGCACGACGAATCCTCAGCTCCTGCTGCAGGTCAAAGTGCGCATCGCCGCCGCTCGGGCCGGCTTGGGCGAGTTTGAACCCGCGATGGAAACGTACGTCGACGTCCTGAAAGAAAACCCGATGATGGTTAACGTTCAGGTCGACGCCGCCAAGATGCTGTACGACTGGGGGCTCGCCAAAAACGAAGCCCGCAAGTTCGGCGAAGCGATCCAAGGCGCCTACCCGAACGACAAGAAGCAGAACTCGATCTGGGGCTGGGGCCGCATTCAATCGGTCTTGGCTCGCTACGCGTCGAAGGACGCCAACCAGCCGGCCTATCGCGAGATCTTCTTTGAAGCTCGCTACAACATGGCCCTCGCTCGGTTCCAGTTCGCTTCGCGCCAGTCGGCCGATGACGCCAAGCAGAAGTACATGGCGATGGCCGAGAAAGACATCCTCAGCACCGAGTTCGCCTATCCCGATATGGGGGGAGACGAATGGCGTGCTCGCTTCGACGCGCTCTTGAAGAAAATTCAGACCGCTTTGCACAAATCGCCGGTCGGCCTCTCCAAGCCGGAAGCCGCCGCGTCGTAATCCTCGTCCAACCCAACCTAATCACGATCGAGCCATTCCCAGCTCAAGAATATCTGGAGCGTTAAGATGCGAAATACCCGTCAATTACTTTCCCTCACGCTGATCGCAGCGCTGACCGGACTCGCCTCCGCCGATCAAATTCGGACCGAGTCCGGCGGGCAGACCGGCAACATCGTCAGCAGCACCAAAGACGCATTGATCCTCAACAAGGCGGGCTCGCCGGTTGAGGTTCCGATCGAAGAGATCGTCACCGTCTCGTTCGACGACGAGCCGTTCGCCCTGAAGCAGGCGCGACAGGAAGCGGCCAACGGCCAGTTGCAGGACGCGCTCGATCGCTTGGTCAAGCTCGAACCGTCGGGCACCGACCTGGTGAAGCAAGAAGGGGAATACCTGAAGGCTTACTGCACCGCTCGTTTGGCCCTGGCCGGTTCGGCCGACCAGAAGGAAGCGACCAACCTGCTGTTCAAGTTCGCCCAGAGCGCTCCCAACAGCTGGCACTTCTACGAAGCGGCCGAACTGCTCGGCGACCTGGCGGTCGCGCAGCAGCAGTACGATCGGGCCACGCAGTTCTACGGCAGCATCGCGAACGCCAAAGCGGCCGACTACCAGGCTCGCTCGCGCGTCTTGGCCGCCCGCGCCTTGATCGCCCAAGACAAATACGCCGAAGCGGTCAAGATGTATGACGACGTCCTCGCCCTACAGTCGCCGTCGCCGGGCGTCGCTCGCCAAAAGGACTTCGCCACGGTCGGCAAAGCGATCTGCGTCGCCGAAATGGGGAAACCGATGGACGGGGTCAAGATGATCGAACCGGTCATCGAGCGCGCCAACCCGAAAGACATCGATCTTTTTTCGGCCGCGTACAACGCAATGGGACGCTGCTACCTTAAGGCGAATCAGCCGAAAGATGCGCTGCTGGCCTATCTGCACACCGACATCCTGTTCTACGGCAACCCCGAAATGCACGCCGAAGCCCTCTACTTCATGAGCAAGCTTTGGAAAGAAGTGAATGACCCCGACAAGGGGGTCGCCGCGTACGAACTGCTTCGTTCCCGCTATTCCGGCAGTCGCTGGGCCGGCATGAACTAAGACCGGGAATAAAACGCCCGCTCTCGTACGAAAACAACGTAATCCCACTCGCCTAAGCCTGATTGTCCGTCAGACTTGAGTGATTAGACTGGAAACTTCCCCGCTGGGCCGATCGCTCTTCGGGGACTTCCCAACCCCAATCGCGACGCCGACACTCCGTCCCAAGTCGCGTTGGGCCCATCTCATTTTCGCCGTCACATCCCACACAATCGATTTAACTCGAACGGAGCGTCCGATGATCGCAGGATCGTCTCAAGTTTCTCGCTGGTTGTTTCCTGTGATTGCCGCGCTGGCCGTCGTTTGTGCGACCGCCGGCCCGATGTCATCCGTCATGTACGCCCAGGACGATGCGGCTGAACCAGCCGCCGCCGAACCGGCCGCCGCGCCTGCGGCTGCTCCGGCCGCTGGCGCCGCTCCGACCGAAGAGCCCCCGAAGAAGCTCGACGCTTTGACCTGGACCATGCAGGCCCTCAGCTACTACTTCTTCATCTTCCTGCTCATTTCGGTGATCTTCGTCGCCCTGTTCGTCATGTGCTTGCTCAACGCTCGCCGCGACAACGTGGTGCCGCTCCACCTGGTCGAAAGCTTTGAAGCTTGCCTGGACGAAAACAAGGTGCAGGAAGCGTACGATCTGGCGAAGGAAGACGACACCTTCCTCGGCAAGGTTCTGTCGGCCGGCCTCGAAAAGGTTTCGCTCGGCTACGACAAGGCGATCGAAGCGATGCAGGAAGTGGGCGAAGAAGAGAACATGAAGCTCGATCACCGCCTCAGCTACCTGGCTCTGATCGGCTCGCTCAGCCCGATGATCGGTCTGTTCGGGACGGTCGACGGGATGATTCGCGCGTTTAGCGTGATCGCGCTGGGCGGCGCCACGCCGAATCCGGCCGAATTGGCCAACGGCATTTCAACCGCTCTCATGACGACGCTGGTCGGTCTCGCGATCGCGATTCCGGCGATCGCTTCGTTCAGCATTCTCCGCAACCGGGTCGATCGTCTCGCCCTGGAAGTCGGCATCACCAGCGAAGGTTTGATGAGCCGCTTCCAAACCGTCGGTCGCAAGTAATCAGGCCGTTACGGACCTTGAGCCAAGCGGAGAACATACATGCGCATCAAAAAATCACGTCGTGTGCTCGCAGAGGGGGATATGACCCCCATGATCGACATGACGTTTCAATTGATCGCCTTCTTCATGGTGCTGATTAATTTCAGCCAGGCGGAACAGGACAAAGACGTCAAACTGCCCGACAGCGAACTGGCCCGTCCCCCGGACGCGCCGCTGATCGACGCGTTAACGTTGCACGTCCGCAAGAACGGCATCATCGTGATCGCCAATGACGAGCACGATATGGAACAACTGCGCAAGCGGATGATCCTGGAAAAGCAATACGCCGAAGATCCGACGAAAGTCACGATCATCATTCGCGGCGACCGAGAAGTGGCGACCGGCAAAGTGCAGGAAGTAATCCGGCTTTGCCAGGACGTCGGCTTTGAACTATTCGCTTTGAGAGCCAAAGAACGGCTTACGTATAAGTAGAAAGTCCCGCGGCAATGAAGTTACGAAATTCCGCTCGCCATGCCGGCAGCGATAAGATCGATTTGCAGATGACGCCGATGATCGACATCGTGTTTCAGCTGCTCGTCTTCTTCGTCATGACGTTTAAAGTCGCGGCGATGGAAGGGGACTTCGACATCAAGATGCCGAAAGCGGCTCAGGGCGCTCCCAGCGACCAACTTCCGCTGAAGTTGACGCTTCGAGCCACGCCGACCGGCAAACTTGACGAAGTCCGTTTGGGCGATCGATCGTTCTCCGGCTTGTCGTACCAAGAGAAGTTCAAGAAGCTGCAGGACCAGATCATCGAGCAAATCGGCACCGACACCGGTCCCGGCTCGGCGGCGGAAGAGGCGGAGATTGAAATCGACGCCGATTACAACCTGCAGTACGAATATGTCATCGAAGCGATGACCGCAGTCACCGGTCGCGTCGACAAAGAAGGGAACATCCAGCGCTTGATCGAAAAGGTCAAGTTCTCTCCCTCCGCCGGACGCTAACTGGCGAATCAATAACGTCTCCGAAAGAGGCCGGACCGCGAAAGCAGACCCGGCCTCTTTTCTTGCGCGCGGCCCGAAGAGTAGCCCAAGGCGTGAGCCGAGGGCATGCCGCCGCAAGTCTCTTTCCCGGTCCGTTCCCATCGGGTTAAAATTCCGACAGCGTCTATTTCACGAATCGCCGCTCACTATCGAGAGCCGAACGACGATGTCGAACGCATCTGCCGACGCTCCAACGTCGCAGCCCAACAGCAAAGTCCCCTACCGCGTCGTACGCGGAATCTGCGTCGTCGTCCTTCTGGCGATGATTGCCGGCGCCGTCTATCTCTTCACGGGCGGTCGATTTCATCGTTTGGGGATGGCCTGGGCGAGTTCCGAAATCAACGCTTACATGAACGGCGGCAAACATGGAATCGTCGCTCGTTTTCTCGATTGGGATCAGACCGCCGACTGGGGGCGTTACCATCGTGATGCGCTGGTGAAACAAGGCCGACTTGTTCACTGCCAGTTTCGCTTCGAGCAGATTCCCTGTCCTTCGCCCGAAGCCCATTACCTCAGCACCCAGGTCGCTCAGCGTCAATCGGGACAAGCGGAAGCTGCGTTTACCGCGAGGGGTCGAAGCTCTGCAGGGCCTATCTACGAGGTGAATCTCTGGTGTAGTCCGGAAGAGGTCGCTTCGTGGGAAACGTGGTACGAGAAGAATAATGATTTCAGCGCCGTCCAAGCGGCGATGGAGCAAGACGAGCAACTAGCGAAACAAGCGGCCCAGTAATTACGCACGCGGATGAAACTGTGCGTGCACCTTCTTCAAACGCGACTGGTCGACGTGCGTGTAGATCTGCGTCGTTGCGATGCTGGCGTGCCCCATCATTTCCTGCACATGCCGCAAATCGGCGCCGCCGGCCAGCAAATGGGTCGCAAAGCTATGTCGGAGCGAGTGAGGACTCACTTCCGGATCGATCCCGGCCCGGGCGGCGTACTTTTTCACCAGTTCCCAAATCGCGATGCGCGACAGTCGCTTGCCGCTGCGCGAGAGAAACAGGTACACCGCGTCCGGTGGATTTCGCTTGGTCAGCTTCGGACGATCGGTTTCGAGATACGCCCGGACCGTGTCGGCCGCTTTTTTCGCTAGCGGCGCGATCCGCTGCTTCGAGCCTTTCCCTTCGCACTTGCAGTACCCTTCGTCCAGATGAACGTCGTCTAAACGAAGATTACTCACTTCCGACGCACGGCAACCGGTAGCGTATAGAAGCTCCAACAGGGCCCGATCGCGGCGCCAGTAAGGATCTTCGCTCCAAGGCGCCGTCATCAGATCGTCGATCTTATGAGGCGCAATGACGGAGGGGATCCGCCGCCAGATCTTTTGACTGCCGAGCAGTTCCACCACGTTGTCCTGCAAGATTCCTTCCAACTGGAGATAACGGAAGAAAATCTTCAGCGACACGACGCCGCGGGCGATTGTTGCCGGGGCCAGGTCTTGGCGATGGAGCCACGCAACGTAATCGGCCAGGTCCGAAACCCGCAGACTCTTAATCTCTCGCGCCCCAAGCCATTTTTCAAACCGAACCAGATCGCGACGATAGGCGGCGACCGTATTGGCGGCCAAGTGGCACTCGCTCTGCAAATAATCGGCGAACGCCGCCGACATCCGCGCGGCGACGTTGCCGCGAGCTTGCGGTTGGGGGCGAACTAATTTCCGTCTTATTCTGGCCATGCCTGCCGTTTTTCACGCGGTATGTTTGAGTGCGTCATTATCCAGTATCGGCGGCGGACGAGGCTAGATTGAAACGGCCCGAATTCGCCGCCAAACCGAACCTAACCCCAAGTCACGGTTAACCTTACCGGTCATATTGATCCTAATGGCGTTTTCGTCCAGAATCTGGGCGCAACGGATCGCATGACCGCACCCGCACCCCAATACACTGGTAAGGCGCATATCATGAAAGTCCTGGTTTCCGGCGGCGCCGGCTACGTCGGCTCGCATACTGCCCGTCATTTGATGCGGCAAGGACATGACGTCTGGATCTACGACAACCTCTCGCAAGGTCACCGCGGGGCGGTTCCGGCCGACCGTTTGATCGTCGGCGACCTGCACGATGGCCCGCAACTGACGAGCCTGATGCGGGAGTTGAAAATCGAAGCCGTGATGCACTTCGCCGCGAGCGCCCTGGTCGGCGAGTCGGTGACCGATCCAGCCAAATACTATCGCAACAACATCGTCGCGACGCTGTCGCTGCTAGACTCGATGCGGGCCGCCGACGTTCGCCGGATCGTCTTTTCGAGCACCTGCGCCACCTACGGCGAACCCGATCAAATGCCGATTACCGAGTCGACCACGCAGTCGCCGGTCAATCCGTACGGCTTTACCAAGTTGTGCATCGAACACGCATTGGCCGACTACGCTCACGCGTATGGATTCGGCTACGCGGCGCTCCGCTACTTCAACGCTTCCGGCGCATCGCCTGACGGCGACATTGGGGAAGACCATGATCCCGAATCGCACCTGATCCCGATCGTGTTGCAAGTGGCGCTCGGCCAGCGCGAAGCGATTTCGATTTTCGGCGACGATTACCCAACGCCTGACGGAACCTGCATTCGCGACTATATTCATGTCGACGATCTGGCGACCGCCCATCTGACGGCGATGGAAAAGCTGGAGCCCGGCGTGGCGTTGAAGCTGAACCTGGGAACCGGGGAAGGGGTGAGCGTTCGGGAAGTGATCCAAGCTTGTCGCGACGTCACCGGCCACGCGATCCCCGAAAAAATCGCTCCGCGTCGCCCCGGCGACCCGCCGGAACTGGTCGCCGACGCCTCGCTGGCGCTGAAGCAATTGGGTTGGCGTGCGAAATACCTGGACATTCGAAAGACCGTAGAAACCGCGTGGAAGTGGCACGTCGCCCATCCGCACGGCTACGCCGACTAACGAGCAAGTTCGACTCTCCTCCGATGCAGCAGATCGTATTCGAAAAGCCGTACACGTTTATTCCTCCTCATCGCGGCCACTTTTGGCCCGCGTTGATCCAGAGATTGGACTTGTACGGCTATTACCTGCGAAAGAAGGAAGGGGTCGAGAGCTACGAACTTCGCAATCAGCACTTGCTCCGCGAGTCGCTCGACGCGGGGCACGGCGTGATGATGGCGCCGAATCATTGCCGCACCTCCGATCCGCTAACGCTCGGTTATCTGGCGAAAGACGTCGGCTTTCATCTCTACGCAATGGCGAGCTGGCACTTGTTCAACCAAGGTTGGTTCAACTCGCTGGCGATTCGCCTGATGGGCGGCTTCAGCATTTATCGCGAAGGGATCGACCGTCAGGCGATCAATACCGCGATCGACGCGCTGGCGACCGCCGAACGCCCGCTGCTGGTCTTTCCCGAAGGCTCCACCACACGAACCAATGATCGAATTCATGCGCTGCTGGACGGCGTCACCTTTATCGCTCGCGCCGCGGCCAAAAAGCGGGCCAAATCGACCGGCGGCAAAGTCGTGATCCATCCGATCGGCATCAAGTATCTGTTTCGCGGCGATCTGCGCCGCGCGGTTGATCCGGTGCTCACCGAAATCGAACATCGGCTCACCTGGAAGCCGCAAAGCCATCTGCCGCTGTTCGATCGCATCGCAAAAGTCGGCATGGCGCTGCTCGCGCTCAAAGAATCGGAGTACTTCCAGCAAATCCGCACCGGCAGCACGCAGCAGCGGCTCGACAACTTAATCAATCGACTGCTTGGACCGCTCGAAGAAGAGTGGCAATGCCCGCCCGAAGCGCCTGCCGTCGTTCCGCGGGTCAAAGCGCTGCGGATGAAGATCATGCCGGCGATGGTGAAGGAAGCATTGCCGCAGGAAGAACGGAACCGCCGCTGGGACCAGCTGGCTGACATTTATCTGGCCCAACAGCTTTCCTGCTATTTGCCCGATTATCTGGCCGAGTACCCGTCGGTCGATCGCTTGCTCGAAACGGTCGAGCGGTACGAAGAAGATCTGACCGACAAGGTTCGGGTCCATGGCAAGCTGCACGTGGTGATCGACGTCGACCCGGCGATCGAAGTCTCGCCTGAGCGGGATCGCTCGGCGAGCATCGACCCGCTGAGCGAGCTGCTGCGAGATCGACTCGCGGCAAAGCTGGCGAAACTCTCCCGAGAATCGCCGCTGTACCAGGACTGACGAAAACTCTTGAGAGGGGATCGATTCCCGCTAGAATGGCGGACATGAATGACGATCCCCTTTCCATCGCGACGACGCTGGGAGATCTCCGCCCGGGAGAATTCGGCGACGTTTACGTTCAACTGGTCGACCGCCAAGAGCGGATCGGCAAAAACGGCCTACCATATCGACGGCTCGAATTTCGAGACGATCGTCGCCGCGTTTTTGCCATGATCTGGAATGACTCGCAATGGTTCGAAGCGTGCCAGGACGAATGGAAACTGGGCCAGCACTTTAAGGTCCGAGCGATCTACCACGAGTCGCACCGCGGAAAGGAACTGGTACCGCGCAAGATTCGCCCAGTCAACGAAGATGATTTGCGGCAAGGCTTCGATCCGACCCGCTGCCAACCTCGATCGGTAGAGGACCCGGCCGAGCTGTGGGACGCGGCGCTGATGATTTGCCAATGCGATATCCAGGACGAGTCGCTGCGGCAATTGGTAACGACGATCTATACCGAGCAGCGGGAACCGTTGCTGCTCGCGCCGGCGGCGCTCTATCATCATCACTGTTACCAGGGAGGTTTGCTGGAGCACTCGCTCAGCGTCGCCCAGACGGTCATCGATCTAATCGAGCGGCATCGGCATCAACTTCCGCCGCTGCAAGATCGGCCGACGTGTGATCTGGCGATCGCCGGCGCCTTGCTGCACGACGTGGGGAAACTGCTGGAAATCGATCTGGTGCAGGGCGGGGTGGCGACTTCGCTCGATGGCCAGATCCTGGGACACGTTTTGATGGGACGTGACCTGGTACGCGAAACCGGTCAGCGACTCAGAGTTTCGCCCGACTTGCTGAGGCGTTTGGAACTGATCGTGCTAACGCATCAGGATTACTACGCCGACGGCGATTATCGGCGACCGATTTCGTGCGAAGCGCTGCTGGTTCAGCAGGCCGATCGGATCAATTCGGAGCTGCAACGGTTTTCCGCAGCGCTCGCGTCGCCCGGCGAAGGGCCAGTTATACCGAAGGATAACCCGTTTCGACGGGCCATCTTACGAGGCGAGGCCTCCCCCGACGCAGAGGCAAACCGCCAGACGTGACTGCAAGAACCGGCATAACCGGAACACGAATTCCCCGATTTGAGACAGGAACTATTCTTCCCACATTTTACTAACGTAGGCTTCGGCAGCAGCGGTCCGACAAGTCGTCGATCGCAATCGCGAGAAATTTGGGGCTTTAACGTGTTGTGGGTATTCCTAAGTGGGATGATGCTGGCCAATCTGGGAATCGGATTTGGCCTCGCGTTATACCTGCGTCAAGTCGTAGATGAAGGTCGAGCGGTTGTGGCGTTCGACTCGCATCAAGATACGACCGAGGTTGACGCCAGTCGTGAACTCTCGTGCGAATCGGCGAATGCGCCGACTCAAACGACGGTACGCGCACGTGCGATCGCTTCGATTGACGCGATTCCGCCGGAATACATCGGCATGCTCCAGGGAGAATCGATCGTCGCCAACAGCCTGGTCGAAGCTTCGGCCGAAGTGTTGCGACTGGAAGTCGGCAAGTATCGCGACGCTCTCATTGAAATCGACAACCAACTGCGGGCCATGGACGATAGCCCTGACTCTGGTCTGCTGGAAGTTATCACGGTCGAACTGGAAGATCTCAACCGCGACTGGCTCAATAAGCAAGCCGAAGCGGCCAGCACCCTCGATAGCAATCAAGACGCGCTGGGCGAATACTCCGATATTGGCGGCTCGCTCAACATGGTGCTAATGGAGCAGGCCGCTCAGATCGAGACCACGATCAGCAACATCGAACAATTCGACCTGTCGTCCGATCCGGCGGACGGCCGTCGCCGCTTGTTGCAGGAAATCAGCCGCCTGATCGATCTGGCGCACGACCTGCGCGACAAGATGCAAGACACCCTGCTGACGATCTTGCGAGCCGAACGCCGCTTGGCCGACATCGATCGCAAGATGCAATTCGACGGCCTGACGAAACTGCACAACCGTAACGGTTTGGAAGTCGTCTTCTACGAGTGGTGGCGAGCCGACATTCGCCGCGAGCGAATCGTCAGCGTCGGCCTCCTCGACATCGACAACCTCCGCAAGATCAACGAACGTTTCGGCGCGCTGGCGGGCGATCGACTGCTTGCCGAATTCGGCCGACTGTTGGGCGAGCTGATTCGCAAGGACCGCGGCTTTGACATCGTCGCTCGCTCGACCGGGCAACAGTTCGTCATCTTCTTCGGCGACACTGGTCCGCGCAATGCGACCAGTAGCGTCGAACGGATCCGTCAGACGTTGGAAGCGACTCGTTTCAACTTGGACGGCGAAGATGTTGAAATGATGGTCAGCATCGGAATTACCGAGGTGGTCGCCGATGACACCACGACCAAGGTGACGAAGCGTCTGGAAAAGGCGATGCGCGTCGCCAAACGAAACGGCCGCAATTGCACCGTGATCGACGAAGGGAACGGCCCGGCCCCGATCACGCCGCCCGAATACAAAGTGGTCGGGCGAACGATCAACGTCGAAGAACGCTAATTGGCCTTTCGCCGCGCGATCAAGATGCGCGGCAGCTTCGCGAGATCCTTCTCGACGGTCGGCGTCTCGAAGTGCGGACTGCCCGCCAGGATCGCCGTCGCCGCATCCGCGACGACCGGACCAAACTCAATTAAGAGCCAACCGCCAGGCTTCAATCGCGACGGCGCCTGATCCACCAAGGCGCGAATCGCATCCAAGCCATCTTCGCCGCTGAAGAGAGCCCCGTGCGGTTCAAACTGCAGCACGTCCCGCGGCAGCGTCGGCTTTTCAACCAAGCCAATGTACGGCGGATTGCTGACGATCGCGTCGAACGCCGGCGTTTCGGGAAGCGTCGTGAGCAGGTCACCTTCGACAAACTCGATTCGCTCGGCGACACCCAGCTTTTCGGCGTTCTCCGCAGCGACCACAAGCGCCGCAGGGCTAATTTCGATCGCCGTCACGTGCAGCGTCGGCAGTTCCTTCGCCAGCGTGATGGCGACGCAGCCGCTGCCGGTACCGACGTCGCAGATTTGCGGAGCGCCCGTCTTGGCGATTTCACGCAAGCGATCAAGCGCGGCGATCACCAAGTGCTCAGTCTCGGGCCGAGGGATCAGCACGTCCGGCGTGACGCGAAAGTCACGCGAGTAGAACTCTTTACGGCCAAGCAGATAGGCGACCGGCATCCCCGAGGCTCGCTGCTTGACCAGGTTGCGGAACTTCCCGCGGGGCTCGTCGGCGACGACTTCGTCAAACCGCGTGTAAAGCTCGATCCGCTTGCAGCCGAGCGACTGCGCGAGGAGCAGTTCGGCGTCCAAACGGGGAGAGTCCGCCTTTTGCTGCTGCAGGTAGTCAGCGGTCCACTTTAAGAGGCGTCCCACCGTCCATGGCTCTTCCGCCGACATAGCATCTCCCGCGGCTGCGCCTCTGCGGCGTCATTGGGTCAGATTACTCTTCCAGGTCGCCCATGTCGCCGCGCAACTGCTGGCGATCGTAGTCGACCAGGCCATCGATAACCGGCTGCAAGTTGCCGGCGATGATCTGATCGAGCTTGTACAGCGTCAGGTTGATGCGGTGATCGGTGACGCGGTTTTCGGGGAAGTTGTAGGTGCGGATACGTTGGCTGCGATCGCCTGAACCGACCAGCGACTTGCGGTGATCGCTCCGCTCTTTCTCTTCCTTGGCTCGCTTCACTTCGTACAGCTTGGTCTTGAGCAAGCGGAGCGCCTTGGCCAGGTTCTTGTGCTGGCTTCGTTCTTCGCAGCACTGCACGATGACGCCGTCCTTATGGATCAGGCGAACGGCCGACGCCGTCTTGTTCACGTGCTGACCGCCGGGACCACTCGACGCGGCGTAACGCTCGACTTCAAAGTCTTCCGGGTTCAGCTCAAACTCGACGTCTTCCGGTTCCGGCATCACCGCGACGGTGGCGGCCGAAGTGTGAACGCGTCCTTTCGCTTCCGTCTCGGGAACGCGCTGTACGCGATGACCGCCGCTTTCGTACTGCAGCTCGCGGTAGACCCCTTCGCCTTCGACGCTGACCATGATTTCCTTGAAGCCGCCCAGTTCGGTCGGGTTGGCTTCCATCACTTCGTACTTCCACTTCTTCCCTTCGCAGAATCGCTTGTACATTTCGTACAAGTCGCGAGCGAAGAGGGCCGCTTCGTCGCCGCCGGCGCCGCCGCGGATTTCGAGCACGATCTTGGTGCGGTTGGCGTCTTCACCGCCGATCGTCATGTCGAGCAGCTCTTGCCACAGCTTCTCGCGACGAGCCTTCAGAGTCACGATGTCGGCTTCCGCCAACTCGCGCATTTCTTCGTCGTCCCCTTCGAGCAGCTCTTTGGCTTCGGCCAGCTCGTCGATCGTCTTCTTGAAGGTGCGGTACTTGGTCGCCAACTTGGCCAGAGAGCCATGTTCGCGCGCAATGGTCGCCATCTGGTGAGAATTATTCATGACCTCCGGGTCGCTCATTTGCTTTTCGAGCAACTCGAATCGGGCCAGCTTTTCCTCCAGCATCTCACGCATCGGAGAACCTCACGACGATAGGGCGAACAAGTGAAAAAAGTAGTCAGTCAACGAAGAACGCGAGCCTTCCGTGGTCGGAAAGCTCGCGCCGTGCGATAATCGTTGATGCCGTCGCTACTTCTTTTTCTTCTTCGGCTTCTCGAGGCTCGCGTAACCGCTCTTGGCGATCTTGTTCTTGAACTTCTCGATACGTCCGCCCGAGTCGACGAACTTCAGCTTGCCGGTATAGAACGGATGGCAAGCGCTGCAAACGTCAACGACGATTTCTTTACGGGTGCTGCGGGTGGTGAACGAGTTGCCACAACCGCACTTCACGACCGCTTCCTCGTAGCGGGGGTGAATTTTCTCTTTCATGACGGCATCTTCCTGCGTGGTTGGTCGCGAGACGGTACTACCCCGTCTCGTTCACATGTAGTCAATAATCCATCAATCATATCGGTCGTGCCGCCTGACAACAAGGGGAAGCACGCTTCGGAAACTACGCCGCAGAGGGAGTTTCCGCTTCGACCGCCGTCTGGCGACGCAGATGGGCGTCAGCAACCCAAGTATCCATGAATAGCTGACTTACGTGATAGGCGATCAGGGGCAAAATCGCCAGCGGCTGGGACGCATAGAACGTATTGGCGATCCACAGGCCGACCATCAGCGTTTTCTGGCTGCCGGAGATTCCGACCGCGATTTGATCCGCAGGCCGCATTCCGAACGATTTCGCCGAGAAATAGCCGATCGCCAGCGCCGCCGCATGCACGCCGATCACCACGGCCAGCATCACCGCCAACATTCCAACCGGAGGGACCGCCTCCTCCAAGGTTCGCAGCTTCATCCCAGCGCCGATGCAGCCGAGAAAGACCATCGACAAGATCCCCAACTGAGCGATGACGCTCATCGCCGCTCGGTTCGCGGTCGCCCAACGTCCGATCGGCGGCGGAATCCGGCACAGCTGTCCCGCCAGCATCGGAGCGACGACCAGGATCAGCAGCTTCTGGATCATTTCGACCACATTCAGCGACACCGAGCCTCCGGTCGTCAGCTTCAGCCACATCGGCGTCACGGCGAAGCAGAGGAGGTTGGTCACAATCGTCACGACGAGCGCCGCGACGTCGTTTCCGCCTGCTTTTCGGGTCCAAACTGCCGCCGAGGCGAGCGTACAGGGAATCGCCGCCGCGATATTCACGCCGATCCTCAAGTCGCCGGTCACTAGCAGCGAAGCGCCCCAGGCGATCAGCGGCAGCAGCCCGTAGTTGATCGCAGTTCCCAGAACCGGAGGTCCTGGCCTTCGAGCCGCGTCGTGCAAGTCGCCGAACTCGAGCGGAAACGCCATCAAAAAGAGGACGGTGACGACGATCGCGTTTTGCAGGTAGGGGATCTTGGTCAGAAATTCCAGCGTTGGCGAAAATCCAAACCCAACGCCAATCGCCGCCGCCAACAGCAACAGAAACCAATAGCGGCCGACGAAACGAATCACTAGCAGAATCCCCTTGGATGGATATTAACGTCCCAATTGTGAACGGAGTGCGGCTTGCCAACAAGCAATCTATCTTCAAGCTACATCAACAGTTAGAATTGACCCATTGGGCGTCGCTCGCCTGGGCGTCGCTCGCCGGAGGCGAACCAATAGCGACATTCGATGCAGGCTGCCGGACAAAGCGGCCAAGATACCACGTAAGTCAATACAAGATAATATGTTACGCTACAGTACCGCAGGCGAATCGCACGGCAAAACTCTCCTCGCGCTCGTTGACGGGTTCCCGGCCGGCGTTGAGATTGAGACCGATGCGATCGACGCCGACCTGAAGCTTCGCCAAGGAGGCTATGGTCGCGGCGGCCGCCAACGGATCGAAACCGACAAAGTCGAAATCCTGACCGGCATCTGGAAAGGTATTTCGCTCGGCAGCCCGATCGCGCTGCAGGTGATCAACAAAGATTACAAGCTAGAGCGGCTCGAAGATCTCCCACGTCCTCGCCCCGGTCACGGCGATTTGACCGGCGCCATCAAGTTTCTCGGCCCGGTCCGCGGCATTCTGGAACGCGCGAGTGCCCGCGAAACGACGGTTCGCGTCGCTGCCGGCGGTTTGGCGAAGCTGCTGCTGAAGCAGTTCGGCATCACCGCGTTTGGCTACGTCTCGGAACTCGGCGGGGTCAAAATCAACTCGCAAGAAGGCAATTTAGAGCAACTGCACAAGCTGCGTGGCGACAGCATCATCTATTCGCTCAATCCCGACCAAGACGCCGAGATCAAGCAGCTGATTGACGCCACCGGTAAGAGCGGCGATACGCTAGGCGGCATTGTGGAAGTTCGGGTCGACGGAGTACCATTCGGCCTCGGCACCCATGCCCAATGGGACCGAAAGTTGGACGGTCGATTGGCCCAAGCGGTGATGGCGGTTCAAGCGATCAAGGGAGTCGAGATCGGACTCGGTTTCGAGGCGGCGCGTCGCCCCGGTTCGCAGGTCCATGATCCGATTCACTTTGATCCGGAGCATCGCGATCAGCCTCACCTTGGCTACACGCGTCCGACCAACAACGCCGGCGGTTTGGAAGCGGGGATGACGAACGGGCAACCGATCATCATCCGCGCAGCAAAGAAGCCGATCAGCACACTGGCCAAGCCGCTCGATTCGATCAACCTCGATACCAAGGAAAAGCAGGGCGCCTCATACGAACGAAGCGACGTCTGCGCCGTGTCGGCCGCTGCGATCATCGTCGAAAACGTCGTCGCGTTTGAGATCGCAACGGCGCTGGTCGAGAAGTTCGGCGGAGACAGCCTGCAAGAGATGAAAGCTCGCTACGATCTGTTCCAACAGATGGCCCGCGAGCGCTAACGTACATTTACCCATTCGTCGCGCGATACGAACAAGGAAGTTCTGTTGCACGAGTCGACCAGCCGACTACTTTGCCGCTTGGCCTTTCTGGCCATCTGCATCTTGCCGACGTTCGCAACGTTCGGCTGGATCGGCTACCGGCGTAGCTCCTGGGCGCACACGGCGCTCGAGCGGCGACTCTCGGATGAACTGGGTCTGAAGGCGACCTTCGCCAGGGCGTTCAATCCCCGTCCCAGCAAATACGTGCTGGAAGATCTGAAACTGCACGTCGTCCATCAACCGGCCATCGCCATTCCGCTGGTTGAAGCGGAAGAGCAGGGGGGAGTCTGGCGAATTCGCGCCGCTGAGTGCAACCTAAGCTGGTCGCATCGTCGCCGGCTGTGGGAAACTCTCAATGAGCGACTCGCAGTCGCTGGAAACCAGACGATCTCGCTGCAAATCGGCACGGTTCAATTCGACGAACCAGCCATGCCGTCACTAACGAAGTTCGCGGCGGAATCGAATGTCAACGAGTCTGGCGTTCGTCGTTCGTCCGCTCTCTTCACGTTGGAAGGGGTCGAGTCGACGCATCCGATCGTCGCCCAGCTTGACGCCGCCGCGAATCAACACGACATCGACATCGTCTTCGACAGCGGAGACGCCAAGATCCCCAGCAAGATGCTGGCCGCCATCTTTCCGTCGGTACAGGTCTTTGGCGAGGAAGCGACCTATAGCGATATCTACGTGCGTCGTTCCGCCGCAGCCGGCGACCGAACGACGATCCGCGCGAACGTCAACGACATCGAACTGGGAGCGCTCGTCAACAAGCGTTTCGACCACACGTTGGTCGGCAAAGCGAACCTGAATTTACAGGAAGCGGTGCTGGTCAACGGCAAGTTGCAAGCGGCTGACGGCTGGCTGACGAGCGACTCTGGAGGTCGCGTCAGCGTTTCGCTGGTTCAGGACGCTTCGCACTACCTGGGCATTCTGATTTCCGACACGCTGATGCACGATCCCCGCATCGACCAGGTCGGCTTCGACCAGTTGGGAATTCAATTCCAGCTTCGCCCCGGTCAATTGTCGATTCGGGGCTGCTGCGATCAGATGCCCGGCGTGATCCTGGCCAACACGCATCGCGCGCTTGCGCTGCAGCCGGAAGCGAAGTACGTTCCGTCAGCCAGTCTGATTCAGACCCTCGACGCCGACGAAACGGTAACGGTCCCCGCAACGGCCGAAGCGGCGAAGCTGCTTGACTTGCTCGTCGTTCCGGCTGTCGCCGAAGAGCCGAGCTACGAAGAGCTGCGGCGATAGTCTCGCGGTCGACTACTTCGAGACTTCTTCGGTTTCTTCTTCCGACTTGGAATCGGACGACTCGGCGATGACCATCTCTTCATCGTCCTCCACGAGACGCGAGACGTTGTCGGTCTGGTGCGTCGCCGGTTTGACGACGTTGGTCACCTGGAAACGAACCGCGGCGAGGCCGAGGTAAACCAGGTTTAGCGCGACGAAGCCGAGGACGTATCCCTGACCCCCTTCGCCGAAGCCGTACGAGTGGAGACCAACCGCCTGACCGCCGCTGAACATCGGCAGCAGGAAGTTCACTCCATACCACGAGAAGACGATCATCGTGAAACCGAGAATCGTCCCGACGACCAGGCCGAAGTTGTTGAACCAGCCGGCGAAGCGGCCGTGCAAAATCGCCAAGTAAACCAACAGCGAGATCAAAGCCCAAACTTCTTTCGGGTCCCAACCCCAGAAACGTCCCCAAGAGACGTCAGCCCACAGACCGCCCAAGATCGTCCCGGTCGCCAAGAGCAACACCGAGACCTGAATCGCGCGGTAGCAGTAACCAGCCAAGATGGCGCACTGTTCCGGCGGACGATAGCCGAGTTCCGCTTGCGCCTGATGAGCCGGACGGAAACCGTCCGGAGTATTCACCGGATCAACCGGCGGACGATACTTGCCGAACATGTAGAAGAACAAGGCGATCACGCCGAGCGCCCATGACAACATCCCAGCGCCGTAGCTGGCGACGATCGTCAGCACGTGCACCGTGAGCCACATATTCGAGCGCAACACCGGCTGCAGCGGCGAGAAGTTCTCGTCCAGCACCGGGGCGAACGACGCGACGCAGAAGAAGAAGGTCGCGGCGCCCGAGGCGGCCAGGCCAAAGTACGAACGTTCCAGCACCGCCGGCAGACTGGTCGAAATGCTCCGATTCACCAACCAATCCCGCGGGATGAAGTAGACCGCATACAAGCTGCTCGCCAGCAGTCGCGGCACAAAGTAGACGGTGATCAACAACGTCAGCATCTTCACCAGCCAGATCGCGGCGTCTTTTCCAACGTTGGACGACAGCGTGAAAGCGGTCAGTGGGTTCAGGTCGGAAATGATCGGACGATTGCCGTCGCTGTAGAGTGCGAAGGCCAACATCCAGACGGTGAGGACCATCAGCGGAATGCGAGTCACCGAGGCGACGATTCCCATCACGTTCCAAGCCGACGCTCCTTGCGTTTCGAGTTGGCTTGCGGTCAGCGGAGTCGCTTCCGGAGTGCCAGGACATGCCGTTGCACGCCACGCTTCAAGTCGCCCCCGATCGATCAGCGGCAACAGCAAGAACGCCGCGCCCAAAACGGCGACGACCCACGGCACGAAGACGACCGTCTCGTACATGTTGGTCACCGGCGCCCAGCCGCTAATCGTGATGCGGAGATAAAACGCATAGGTCGACCAGACGATCGCCGTCACCAGGAGTGCAGTCCCCGACCAGAACATCACCTTCCGCATGACGCCGAACGAGAGGGAATAGCAGAGCGTGGCGCCCAAACAGATGATCCAGGCGATCATGAACGGGTCGAGCGCGTTGTAGCGAACTTCGGCCGCGATCCGCGGGCTGTCGGCCGGCGGATAGGCGGTATAGGCGAGGATATGTTCGTCCTGCTGATCTTCCGCGACCAGTTTGCGACGTGCAACGTCGGTCTGTTCGCCGATCGAACGGAGTGCGGCGGCCAATTGCACCTGCGCCTCTTCGGTCGGCTCGCCGGCGACGTATTCGCTGGCCAGGTTCTTCCAGGCCGCTTTGACCTGATTGATCTTGTCTTGCGGATATCCTTTCAGCACTTCGCCGGAGCCATACAGGATGGTCGTCAAACCGAGCCACGGCTGAGCCATGTTTTCGGTGTCGCGATCTTTCTTCAGCGCCGCGGCGTTCAGGGCCGGCGCCACGTAAAGCGTGCCGGTGAGGTTGCGGTTGAACTTTTTGACCAGGTCCGAACCTTCATACAGGCCCAGCTGCATTTCGAGGCCGAGTCGATCGAGCTCGCTCGTCTTCACCAGCATTTCCTGGAACATCGGCTTGATCGTCTCGTACTGCGAACGACTTAGCGTCTGCTGCGTATCGGCCCGATCGCGTTCGGTTCGGAGCAACTCGGCCAGCTCGTGAGCCGAAGCGCGGAAGTCGGCGACCAGCGGCTCGACTTCGGCCAGAGTCGGCGGATCTTCCGGCTGCAGCGGATCCTCATTGGTGTTTTCCAAAAACTCGTGCGCGTCGATCTGAGCGTTGACCAGCATCGAGAACAAGGCGCGATACGAAGTGAGCAGCCGGTTGGCGGAGAGGGCCATCGGCGATTCGCCGCCGAGCTGCATCAGCATCTGAAATTGATCTTCGAGCGTTTGATTCTTGACGTTCGGCTCTTGCGACATCACCTTCGCGGCGGCCATCACGCTGTAGAACAAGCGATCGCGTCCGCCGGGCATCGGCATCGCTTCGTTCAGCGTAATCGACAAGCGAGGATCAAACGTCACGTCGCGGTAGAGCGCGTACTTCATCAGCACGTCCCACACTTTCTCTTCCGCCGGCGTCATGGCGAAGTCTTTTCCTTCCGCCTTGCGACGCGTATCGATCTCGAGCAGGAACTTGCGGAGCGCGACCGAGTGGGTGATTTCGTACGGCGAGACGAAACGGAGTCGCTTGCCGGACGGACCGTTCACTTGCAGCCCAAGCGCCTTGCGCACGTCTTCATGCTCGGCAATGATAAAGGGAACGCGTTCCCACTTTTGCGGTTCGGCCAACCAGCTAAGCAGCAATTCGGACGGCTGGAACTTCCGTTCCTTTCCTTCCGGCAAGATCGACATCGCGCCGGAGTAATCGGACTTGATCAGCTCGTCCATCACGTAGTAGTCGTTCAGATTCAACTTCACCGACGTTTTGTCGTGCGAAGTGATCTCTTCCACCACGAGGTTGGCCAACGTATCCAGCGGCTTCACGCGACCGTTGTGATAGACCGGCAGTTCTTTCCAGATCGTCGCATCAAACTTTTCGGCGGCGACGACAGGGGCGAACCACAGGGCGACCAGCGCAAGACTGACGGCCGAGAGTAGGGGGCGAATCGACTTCATGGCATCTTCCTAGGACTTGCCGACCATGTCGGTAAGCTTGGTCTCTGCTGCGTTAGGACGGCGAGAGTCAACCGGCGACTCTTCCCGTTTGCGCGGCTTGAAAAAGTAAGCCCGCATGTAAAACATCGTGGCGATTCCCAGAATCACCAACAAACAACCCCAGTAGCGGAGGGCCGAACCGGGATCATGATTCACGGTAAAGACCGACGCGTAGATTTCTTCGTCGTTCCGTTCGGTCTTGGAGAATTGAGCGTATTGCGGCGAGCCCGGCTTGAACGGCCCCTGGAAACTTTCCTGGAAGACGTGCAAGTCGCGGCGATAGGTCGGATCGCGGAACGCGTCCGGCGCGTTCATCGTGATCCAGACGTTTTCTTTGATCACGGCGCTCTGGGTCCACATCAGCTTGCCGTCGACCAGGGCGGCGCCACGGGGAGCTTTGACCATTTCGGTCGCGACGTCCTCGTCGTTCCCCTCGCCGTCGAGCTTGATTCGGCGGACGCGGGTCAAAACTTCACGCGGCTTGGTCCGGTCGAAGGTCGGGTCGCTCAAATGCTTGCGCGAGGTCGGATCGCTCGGATTCGGCTGAATGTCGGTCCAGTAGAGATAGTCGTCGCTGATCGCCAGCGAGTTCGGCATTCCCTTACCTGCCGAGCCAAGGAACGGCGCCTTGTCGAGCATGCTGCCGTCGGTCGTCGCTCCCCGGATCACGTTCTTCGCCTGGTCGGTCCAGTAGACATTCCCGGTCGCCGGATCAACGACGACGTCGGTTGCGCGTCCCTCGGGAATCGCGACCCAATCGGGCGTCAGCTCAGTGCCATCCAAATGCATCCGCCCCACGTAACCGGAGGCGTCGTTGGTGTAGTAGATCCAATTGCGCTCGTTATCGATGGCGATTCCGCTCGGTCGTCCCGCAAACGTCATCACGCTTCCCGGGGCCGAACCGTCGAGATTGGCGCTGCGAATCACCCCCTCGTCGCCGGAACGTCCTTTGCGCCAATCGGTCCAGTAGAGCTTGCCACCCTTCGCATCGCACGCGATCTGTTGCGGGTTGTTCAAACCGAACGGAATGATCTTCTTCGCTTGCTCGAAGTCGCCTGACTCGAGCGCGGCGATCGGCATGCTCCAGATCGCCGCCGGCGAACCGTTGTCGACCCAATAGATCTGACCGTCGCCGCTGGCGATGTCGCTCGGCGAGTTGCTGTCGATCGTCAACGGAAACTCAACTCGCTTCGTGCTGCTCGTGGCCGGGTCCCAGATCATCAGCCAACGATCACGGACGCGATCGACATAGTGGACGTCGCTGGAATAGTGCGACGGCTGCGCGGTGCCGGGATCGAGACGACGCTCAAACTTTTCGAGGAAGATGCGGAAGCCGATGTCGTACGACTCAATTGGCATCGCCAAGGTCAGCGTCGTATCGCCGACCTTCATCACGTGCTTTGTGCTCTCGTCGACATGGCCGGCGTTCGGATCGCCGAAGTGAGCCTGAATCCAGAACTCGTCCGACATGTCTCCCTTGGTCAATCGGACCAGCGCCGCCGGAGTCGGCATTTGCATCTTGGGATTGAACGGATCGCGAACCGCGGTCGACGAAGGTTTGTCGGCCGGGACGTAGCTCTCAACGTACATCTTCAGCTGCGCGATCGGCATCTTGAAGGCGTCGACCGCCTCTTCTTTGCCGCCGCCAAGCGGCAATTCGCCCGACGCGACCACTTCCTTTCGATTCCAGTAGCGATAGAAGAGCCGCTTCGTTTCGCCATCCTTGTCGACCCCTTGGATCACGTCGATCCGCGAACCGCCAGGGCCGCTCGCTTGCAATAGTTGAGCGGCGTCTCTTTCGCCATGATTAAACCAGTACGAACCGTAGACTTCGGCGTCGTAGGCTTGAGCGTTGAAGTTCGGCATATCGGCGAGCAGGACCAGCTCGTCGTACGGCTTACCATCTTTGGTCAATTCGATTCGAACGGTCGGGTTCTGCGGGACTTCGCTCTGTTCGCCATCGCCCCAGAGGATGCCTCCGTTCGGTTTGCGGCTCGGAACGGCCGACGGCATGAAGGAGATTACCTCGTACGCGTAGGGAGTTCCTTCGAGCGGGGTCGGATCCTTGTCGATCGCTTCGGCAATGTTGATTTCAAAACGTTTGCCGCCGGCGAAGAGAACCGCTTGTCCCTTCTCGCCGATCTCACCCTTCGGCCCACCTTCCAGGAAGGCGACCGTCGCCGCGCGATCAGGAGCGATCGCCATCGTGAACGCCCCGGCGCCCATCGGCTGCCGATCTCCCACGCCAAACTTGTATTGCGTATCGCCGTCGACCTCATGCACGCCGAGCTTGACCGGAACCCATTGCATGTCGCCAGCGACCATCTGGCCATTGGCGTCCATCTTTCGCCCGGCCGGCATGCTCAAACGCATTTCAACCGACGGAATCCCATCTTCCCAATGGCTGTCGCCGTAATAGTCGAGGACTTCGAGCTTGATGTCGCCATCGGCGTAAACGACGTCTCCCTTGTGATTTCGGCTGGCCAGATAGAACAACGGCGAAAAGAGATTCGCCACTTCCGGCTTCGCGACTTCGATGTTTTGAAAGCCTTCTTGATAGTCGTCCCAGCTGAACGGGCCCGGCTTGAACGGGATGTCGACTTCGACGCTCTCCGCCGGATCAAGCGGCGAGCCGATTTGACGATCGATCCGCAGCGCGAAGCGGTAATGATCCGGCTCAAACGCGCGGATGTCCGAGACGTTGTTTTCCCAAACGCTCACTTGCGAGTCGATTCGCCAGACCCGACTGACGACCCCGCTGAAGAGCAAAACCAACAGGCCGATGTGCGTGATCACAAAACCAGTCTGATGACGCTTCCAAGGAAAGCGAATTGCGGCGGCGCAGAAGATGTTGATCGCCAACAGCACGTAGAGGAGCGAGAACCACCACGACTGATAAACGTAAAACTGCACCACGTTGGTGTTAAACGCCGCTTCGACCGCCGTCGCGATCCCCAGGGTCAGCGCCATCCCAAACAGCAAGATCACCGCCAGTTGCAGGGACGCGGCGATTTCGTACAGACGCAACACTCCCCAGACGAAAAGATTTTGGTCAGAGGAGGCCAGTTTCGGTCGAGCCATGCGGTTATATGTTCGCCAGCGTTGAGTTGTGTCGGCAATTTAAGGCGTTGTGCGGCGGGACCAGGCTTCGTCAGCGACGCTGACTTCGCTTGGCGGTCAAAACGCCATCAGATACGGCGCCGAGAGAAGCATCCCCCCTCGACACGCGGAGAAATAAGTCCGCAACTAGTAGATTATAGCGCGGCCAGGGGGAAAAGATACCGCAGGCGCGGCGCTACCAGCCGATTAAGTCGTTCGGTTGTAACGATTGCAGCAAACAGCAGTTACGAAAAAAGCCGCGAGAGGTCTCGCGGCTTCTTAAATTGGTTTGCGGGGATCCCGGATTGGCCCGGAATTAGACCCCCATCAAGCTGATGATCCCGTCCATAATCGAGCTGTTGATCGCGTACGGCTGATCGAACGACCACATGTTGCGAACCAGGTCGGTCACCATCAAGCCCGCGACCAGTACCAGGGCGGCCGTCGCTGCCAGGCTGATGATGTTCAGCACGCTGTAGGGAGCTTCCACCGGAGCGGCCGCCGAAGGAACGCCGGCGGAGGTCACCTCCATCGTGCCGCCATCGTCGATCGGCTCCAAGCCAGCTTCCGCCGCGGCGAAATCGCCATCATCGATGCCGCTGCCGAACAGCGCCGATTCCGAACCAATCGAGTCCGAATCGAGCGCGATCACCTGCGAACCGCTGTCGTCGTCATCCAGCTCCCCTTCGACCGGGGTGAGCAGGAAGTCGTCTTCGCCGGCGCCCTTGGCCGAAAGGCCGGAAGCGATGTCTTGATCGACTTCGACGCCCGAATCGCCGGCCAGGTCGAAGGCGTCGACCTTCGAGCCGGAAAGATCCAACGGTTCCATGCCGATGTCGATGCCGCTGTCGGCCGGATCGACCAGACTCACGCCGCTGTCGCCGGCATCGAGGGTCAATTCGCCGCTATCGAGATCGTCGATCGCCGAAATCGCACTTTCGCCCAGGTCGAGATCGTCTTCGCCCAACGCCAGGCTGACGCCCGAGCCGGTCCCTTCGGGATCTCGTTTTTCAGTGCCGATACCGACGTCATCTTTGTCCATCGGAGCCAGAAGCAACTCATCGTCATCGTCTTCGGCGTCAACCGGAACGTTGATCGACGAGCTGTTGAGAACGTCCGAACCTTCCAGATCGAGGTTCAGGTTGCTGTTCGTGTCCGAAGCAGGATCAATGGCGCTGGAACCTTCAAAGCCGAGCTCGATATCGCTATCAGCCAGCTTCAGGTCGCTACCGCCGACAGAAAGCTCATCGCCGATGATAATCCCCGACTCGCCGCTGCGACCTTCGTCTTGAACGAGGAGCGAATCGATTTCGCCCGACGAACCGTCATCGCCGCCGAGCGACAATTCGAATTCGCTGTCGTCATCGGAGTCGCTGGGGGATTCGATCAGATCTTCACCGCTGTCGCCGTGGCTGGAAAGACCGCCCGAAGCGAGCTCGGATTTGATCCGTTCGATTTCGGTTTCTTTGAATTTCCAGCTCGCCCCATCGCGATATCCGTGGATCTCGTTGCGTGATCGCATTTCGACCAGCTGCTCTTCCGAGATGCCCAGGATTTGAGCTGCTTCGCTGAGGGGGATTAATTTGGCCATGCCAGGCTCCGGTTTATCAAATCGTAAGTGCCCGGCTGCCTGAGCGAATTGCTTAGGGTCGGCCGAGCGATGCTTTAATTTCGCTTGGACTCGGGTTGGTGCTGTTGTGCGCTTCCAGCAACAAATCCCAGTGTAGATTGCGAACGCTCTTGAGAGAAATCTTTCCGGTCAGTCCATCAACATGATAGACGCCCATCACTCTCGTTTGCGGATCAATCAGGACAACCTGCTGCATTCCCGCCGCCGTATTGGTGGAGTGGGAAATTAGCGAACCGCTTGGCATCGCCGCATACGGAGCTTGCGCTTGGGCTGGGGTAGGAGGACTATCCAACCAAGCGACGACAAAGATGAGGCTCAGGACAAGGGTAAAGCCCAACACCGCACTACGCATAAACCACCTACTCTTCGTGGATTGCGGAATCGGACCTCCTCTATTCTAGAAGCCCGTTTCCTCGATGCAACTCTTTCGTCCCCAAACGCTAGCGGCCAGTCGCTTTCGCAATTGGCGATCCTCCGGACGAATGGGGCCGCCGAAGCGGTGACAAGCCCGTAAGCCATTCAAGCAAAAAGACTTACGACTGCGACCACTTCCGCTTCCAGATTCCCTCCGGCGTGAGACGAGCGCATCCTACCGGCAGCCCGGAAATGCAGGCAATGTCAATCCATCGCTCACCGCGGCAAGAGGGGGGAGCGGCTTGAGAGGGTCAAGAAATAAAAGAAGTTCGGTGGAGCCAAGCGGGCTCCAGCCGAACTTTCATTCCCCCCCGGGATTTATTTGTGCTTCGCTTCGGCCCAAACCTGATGTAACTCAAGTGAGCGTAGCGATTTGCGTCAGATGGATGTCGTTTGCGACAAAAGAAGTTATCGGCAGGCGGTCGCGCCGACATTCACGTTCTTTTCCACAAAACCGGCAAAAGTTGCTGAATTCGTCCCCCACCTCTTGCTAGCAATCAAAAACCACCTCGCATTGACGTCGCGACGCTGGTTTCCTACTCATTGCGCCAACAAATCCTCAAACCCATGCCGCGGTTGTTCCGATTATGACGATTGTGCGGACATACCTCTCTGGCCGCTCGATGGCGCCGCGTAGGAAGGACAGAAATCGGTGACTGCAAGAAACACCTCGAAGTTCTGGTACAACATCAGCGGAAAACTTGGCTGGCCGGTCGCTCTTGGCCTGGCTGCCTCGGCTGGGTTCTACGCCCTGATCAACCAAGGCGTTATTAATAGCCCGCTGGTCGTCCGCTATTTCGCCGGACACCCGGTCGAATACATCGAAACGGCGATGTTCTTCGTCGGCCTCGCCGCGATCCTGTTGAAACTGCAGGATGTCGGTCGCGAATTGGCTTCGGTCGGCAAGATCGAACTCCCCGCGCCGCCGCGCGACGGTCAGATGATTGAAGAAGCGGCCAGCCTGCTCGATCAATTAGAAGAATATCCGCAGCGATTGCAGCGTCATTCGCTTTGGCGTCGACTCTTCCAGGGGATCGAACATGTCCATGTCAGCGGTAACGCCGCCGCCCTGCAGGAAGAACTGAAATACTTCGCCGATCAAGACGCCGAGCGAGCCTATCAAAGCTACTCGCTCGTTCGCATCGTGATCTGGGCGACGCCGATGCTCGGCTTTTTGGGTACGGTTATCGGCATCACGTTGGCCCTCGGCAATCTGTCGCCGGAAGCGCTTGTGAACGAACCGAAAGCGGCGATGGAAAGCCTGCTCGCCGGTTTGAGCGTCGCGTTCGATACGACTGCGCTCGCCCTCTCTCTCTCCATCTTCCTGATGTTCGCTCAGTTCGTTTGCGATCGCGTGGAGAATGAACTGATCACCGTCGTCGACGCCGCCGCTTCGGCTCAGCTCAACGGCCGCTTCCAGCAAGCCGGCGGCAGCCGCGACCCGAGTGTCGCCGCGATTCAGCGGATGGCCGAACGGATGATGAACGCGACCGAACAGTTGGTCGAACGACAAACGCAACTCTGGCGAAACACGATCGACGGCGCCCATCACCACTGGGAAGAAATCGTCGGCGCCAGCAAACGTCAGTTGGAAGACTCGCTGACCGCCGCGTTGTCCGGCTCGCTCGAACGCCATGCGATCGCCCTGGCCAACGCCGAACAACAAGTGATTCGCGACATCCGCGTCGACTGGCAAGACTTCCAATCGGCCCTGGACGCTAACGCTCGTTTGATGCGTGAACAACAAGATCAGCTGTCGCAACAAGGAGAAATCATGTTGCGAGCGGTGGAAGCGGTCGGCGAAATCGCTTCGCTGGAACAAACCCTCAGCCGCAACCTCGATTCGCTGGCCGGCGCCGGTCACTTTGAAGAGACCGTCCTTAGCCTCGCCGCGACGATCAACTTGCTGAACAACCGAATCGGCGACTCCGGCAGTCGTCGTATCGAACTGGAGAAGAAGCCCTCGCAAGGTCACGCGGCATGAGCCGAGCCCACGCACGACGCAATAGCTTAGAAATCTCCCTGTTTCCGTTCCTGGCGGTCCTCATTTGCACGGTCGGCGCGCTGATCGTGCTGTTGGTCGTGTTGGTGCAACAGGCTCGGGCCTCGGCCGACGCTGCGCCGGTGGAAGTGGAAACGGCGCCGGCGCCGGTCACCCCAGGGGTTCCGCTGGCCGATTTGGAAGAACTGCGTCGTCTGCGTGCGGAACAACATGAACAGCTCGAAAACGAACGTCTGCAACTGAGCGGCATCGAAGATCATATTCGCCGTCTGGCCGCCGAAATCCGGGGGCTCGACGAACAAGTCAAACTGCTCGAACAGCAGCGCGACGCCAAGATGTCGGACGAAGCCGACATCGACCGCAAGCTGGCCGAAGTTCGCCAACAATTGGCCGACGCCCAGCAGAAGCTGGAAGAAGAACGCGAGAAAGCGGCGCAGAAAAAGCCTTCTTACGCCCTCATTCCGTATGACGGTCCTCACGGTACGCGGCGCCAACCGATCTATATCGAGTGCACCGGCGATCGGGTCATTCTGCAGCCGGAAGGAATCGAACTGTACGGCGCCGACTTTCGCCCGCCGCTTGGCGCCGGCAATCCGCTCGACGCCGCCTTGCGTGCGATTCGCGAATACCGGCTGAAGCAAAACCCCAATTCGCCCGATCCCTATCCGCTGTTGGTCGTTCGCCCGAAAGGCGCCGAGTCCTACGCCGCCGCCCGCGAAGCGATGCTTTCGTGGGACGCGGAATTCGGCTACGAACTGGTCAACGACGAACTGAACCTGGAGTATCCCCCGTCCGATCCTTTCCTCGCCCAAACGTTGATGCAGACGGTCGAGATCGCTCGTCGCCGCAAGCTCGCCGTGATGCGTGCGGCGCCGCGTGAATATGGTCGCGTCGAAGATGCCGGCCTGCTCACGGCGACCAGTCGCGGTGGGTTCACCCCCAGCGGCGGCGGACGGAACGACGAAGGCTCGCCGTTCGGCAAGAACAGCTTCCTCGAACAAGGCGCTCCGCTTGGCGGCGAGTTCGAAGGTCAGTACAGCGGACAACCGGGCGCCGGCTCGCGAGTAACCGGAGGGCCGAATAGCGACGCGACGTTTGATCGTTCGCAAGGAACCGGCGGCGGTTCGCAACAATTCGATCGCGCGTCGAGCGGCGGAAAAGGAACGATGGCGGCGTCGCTCCCCGGCGGCTACATGACCGAAGCGCAGCGGAACGCTCAAGGCCCACAACTTAGCGGCGCGGACGGACAAAACGCGATGTCGCTGCCGGCCGGTTCGACCGACGGCAAACAAGGAAATCCCAACGGCGACAGCACCACCAGCGGCGGTTACGGATCGCCTCAAGGGGCTTCGGCCGGCGGACAACAAGGGGGAAGCCCCAGTAGCGGAGGCGCGCCAGCGCCGCCTCAATCGCTCGCCAATACGCGTGGTCGCAACTGGGCGTTGCCGGGCCAATCGGCTCGCGCGACCGGAATCACGCGTCCGATCCATGTGGTCGTGGCGGCCGACAGGATCGTGCTGGTTCCCGAAAAAGGAAGCACCAAGCAGCCGCAAGTCGTGCTGCTGCGATCGGACGTCCGCGGCGGAATCGACGAGTTCGTTTCGCAAGTCTGGTCGCGAATCGATGACTGGGGAATCGGTGGACGCGGCATCTACTGGAAGCCGACTCTTAAGGTCGACGTTCAGCCAGGCGCCGAGCGCAACTTTGCAGAACTGTCGGCGCTGCTCAACGGCAGCGGCCTGGAGGTAGAGCGCAACCAATGAGACGCCCCGTTCGATCTCGCGATTCGTCCGAACCGTCGCTCGACTCCTTTCTGGACGTCGTGACCAACTTGGTCGGCATTTTGATCATTTTGATCATGGTCATCAGCATCACGGCGCATGAAGCGGTTACTGACGCCAAAGCTGCGCCGACGACGCCTTCGCCGATCGTCGAACCTCAGGAAGAAACCGGCTCGCTGGGAGAAGCGCTCGCGCTGAAAGCCGAACTTGATCAGATTACGCGTCAGCGAACCGCCGTTCGCCAAGAGCTTGAGCAGAAGTTCTCGGATCGCAACCAGATGCAGTTCGTGTTGACTGCCGCCAACACGGCGATCGAAAAGCGCCGCGAAGAACTGGGAAGCGTGCAGCAAAACGACTTCGATCGAAATCGCGAACTGCTGGCCGAGAAAGCGAAACTGAACGAAGTTTTCACGACGCTCGAAAGCCTCGAGAACTTCCAGCCGGAGTCGGTCGTGCTAAAGCATTACCCGACGCCGATGGCGAAGACCGTTTTTGGTCGCGAAGAGCATTTTCGATTGCTCAACGGCCGCATCACCTTCGTCCCGCTCAATTCGCTGGTCGATCAATTGAAAGCGGACGCCGAACATAATGCGAACCAGCTGCGCGAAACGAGTTCGATCACGCGGACCGTCGGCCCGATCAGCGGCTTCTATTGTCGCTACGTCTTGAATCGCAACGCCTACTCGGTCGATACCAAGATGGGCGCCGCTCGTCGCGAAGTAGTCGAGCTCGATCACTTCGTCCTCGTGCCGGTCTCCGAAAACCTGGGCGAACCGTTCGAGCAGGCGATGAAGCCGAATTCCGACTTCATGCAGCGCTTGGCCGCGTGCGACCCGCAGCGGACTACCATCACGTTGTGGGCCTATCCCGACAGCTTTGAAGAGTTCCGCCAGCTGAAGCTGATGCTGGTCGAACGGGGCTTTGCGACCGCCGGTCGACCGCTGCCGGCCGACCATCCGATCGGCGGCTCCCCCCAAGGCTCGCGTTCTTCGGCGGAATAGCCGCCACTCGGCCTACTGAAAATTAACAACCCTTAACCGGGTTTTTACGGAGCCCGAATTGACGATTTCTAGGACTAGGTATACCGTTACCTTAGTCCAACTGAATCGCAACTCCCGGGATTCGCTGCCATGGATCAGATAGCGCATGACATTTTCTCGCATGCTGTCGCCCGCTTGGACAAAGCCTTCCTGCACGCCGACATCGACCAGGAAGCGGTCCACCGTCTGAAGCATCCCAAGCAAGTATTGGAAGTGACCATTCCGGTCCGGATGGACGATGGGTCGCTGCGGATCTTTACCGGCTACCGCGTTCGCCACGATGCGACCCGCGGGCCAACCAAGGGAGGCATCCGCTTTCACCCCAATGTCGACCTCGCCGAGGTCAAAGCGCTCGCCTTCTGGATGACCTTCAAGTGTGCGGTCGCCAATCTTCCGTACGGAGGAGGGAAGGGGGGCGTCATCGTCGATCCGAAAGAGCTATCGCGGCTCGAACTGGAACGACTCTCCCGCGGCTACATCGAACGGATCGCCGACTTTATCGGCCCGGAAGTCGACGTCCCAGCGCCCGACGTTTATACCAACGCCATGATCATGGGCTGGATGATGGACGAATACTCGAAGATTCGTCGCCAACACACGCCGGCCGTGATCACCGGAAAACCGATTCCGCTCGGCGGCAGTCTTGGCCGCGACGACGCGACCGGCCGCGGCGCCTATTACTGCATCAAAGAGCTCGAATCGAAGCGAGGCTGGAAGCCGGAGCACCAGAAGGTCGCGGTGCAAGGTTTCGGCAACGCCGGCCAGGCGGTCGCCCGCCTATTGCACGCCGACGGCTATAACGTCGTCGCCGTCAGCGATTCGCGCGGTGGAATCTACAAAGAGACCGGCTTCGACGTCCCCAGCTTGGCGCATGTCAAAAACGAGTCGCGACGCTTGCAAGCGGTCTACTGCGAAGGCTCCCTCTGCGAAGCGATCTCGGCCGACATCATCACGAACGAAGAGCTGCTGGAACTCGACGTCGACATCCTGATTCCGGCCGCTCTGGAGAACGTCATCACCGGAGAGAACGCCCCCCGGATCAAAGCGGAGCTAATCGTCGAAGCGGCCAACGGCCCCCTCTCCGACGAAGCGGACGATATCCTCAACGACAAGGGAACGCTGGTCATCCCCGATATTCTGGCGAACGCCGGCGGCGTGACGGTCAGCTATTTCGAGTGGACGCAAAATAGGGCCGGCTACTACTGGCCGCTCGAACTGGTTCACCAGCGACTCCACGAGACGATGTCTCGCGAGTTCAACGTCGTCTTCAACCTGGCCAACCAGAAAGAGATCGACATGCGCACCGCCGCGTACGTCGTAGCGCTCAACCGCATCGGCGAAGCGATCGCGTCGCAAGGAACCGCTCAGTATTTCACCGCCCAGGAAGACTAAGCAGGAGGGCGTCACGGCTCTGTGAGCCGTGACGCCCTGTTTTCTTCCCGAAAAACGCTGCTAGCAAATTCTCTCCGGCAGCTATTGCGTCAAACTTGAGCATTTCCTACCATCCCCGCCCGGAAACATCGATTTTTACGCGCGCGGCGAAGGTCTGGTGATGAAGTTTCGAAGTACGAACTACGGAATTGCTTACGGCATCCTCCTCCTGGCGGCGACCAATATTGGTTGCGTACCCGGTTTGTACACGCATAGCTCTGGCGACACTTCGTTGGCCGGCATTATGTCAGGCCCGCCTGCCGGTTCGCGCCGCAAGCGCCATGTCCTCGACGAACAGGAAGAAGTGGTCGCCTCCGCGTCGCGCGAAATCGACGAAGTTACGGCCGAGCAGGAGCAACTTCCCCCGGATTTCCTGGCTCGCGTTCAGTCGCTCTCTCTCCCTGAGACCGAAAAAGCGGCGATCATCCGTCAGTTCAACGGCAGTTCGCCGGAAGAGCTGGAACGCGTGCTCGGGATTCTAGAAACGCAATTCGCTTCGGCCAAACCGCCGGAAGAGAAGAAGCCCGCCGAAACGCAGCTGGCCGCCAAGCCGGCGACCACGCCGCAGCAAACCGCCGCTTCGAACGATCAACTGGCCGCGCTGCTTGATCAAATGAAGCAACGCGTCGGTCAAGCTCGCGGCGACGTGCCGCAGCGACTGCCGACCGCGGAAGGAACATCCGCCGCCGATCTGCCGACCGCCGAGCAGATCGCCGAGTACGCTCGCACCGGAAATCCGAACTTCACCCAGTACGAATTCACGCGTCGCGATCAGCCCGCTCACGCCCAGCCCGCCGCGACCGCTTATCCGGTGCAGCAAGTATCGCACGTCGAACCGCTGCCGACCGCTGAAGAAGCGGTCCTGCAAGGGGCTCATCCCGATCAGATGGAAGATCAGCGAACCGGCGTCGTCAGCAATGTTCCGCCGACTGCGATTCCGCCAACCGCCAACCAGGCGAAGGCCGACATGCCGAAATCTTCGCCGGCTGCGGTTCAGCCACTCTCCGCCGACCAGCAGTTGGTGATGGAAGCGATTTGGAATCGCGGCCACGTTTCGCTGGAAGACATCTTCAACCAACTCAACAAACACGCGTTACCGGCCAAGTCGAGCGATTCCGCCGATGGCGGCCGTTCGAGCGATCACGTCGCCGCTCCTCCGGCCCTCACCTTGGACGAACTGCAGTCGATCATCTTCGATCTGGAAGATGCCGGGTGGGTCGCTCATCGCCGCGACGACAAGCGAATCTTGTACTGGTCCGAACGGGATCGTCCGGCCGGAACGTCGCAAGATTGGGATAGCGCCCTGCGTCAAGCGATCGCGGCGATGGAAATGTCGCTTCGCAATTCACAGCTGACCGATGCAGAACGACAGACGAAAGAAATTCACCTGCGGATGCTTTACCTGATCGCCGAGCGAAAAGGGGAAGCGATGAGGAAGATCGAAGCGCTCCCGGCCCCCGAACAAGAGTTCTGGTCGAACTTGCTGTTCGCCGCCAGCGACTTCGCCCATAACAGCGAGATCCCGGTCGATCGCCGCAGTTTGTTGGCCTTGCGATCGCTCCAGGAAGCGACCGCCAGCCTGAGCGAGCTCTGCCCGCTCGACCTGCGGAACGTCACCTTCGTCCGCAACGTGAAGGGCTTCGGCGACTTCACCCCGTTTGAGAAAACGTCGTTCACGCCCGGCGAAGAGCTGCTGGTTTACCTCGAGATCGAAAACCTGACGAGCAAAGAAGTCGACGGCCAGTTCGAGTCGACCTGGGGCGCGAGCTACGAGATCTTCAACGATACCGGCCGCCGTGTCGACGCTCGGACTTTTCCAGAGTACAAAGATCGGTGCGCCAATCGACGCCGCGACCTGTCGTTCACCTACCGACTTTATCTGCCCGAGGGGATTCCGCCTGGCCGATATCGCTTGGAACTTTCGGTACGCGACAAAGAGACCGACAAGTTCGGCCAAGCGTCGCTCGATTTCGAGATCAAGCCGCAGCAATAGGTGTTTTCCATGTCGACTGCTCCGTACGACGTACTGGTCCTTGGCGCCGGCGGAGTCGGGTCGGCGGCTCTCTACCAGTTGGCGAAGCGTGGACTTCGCGCGGCGGCGATCGATCGATTTCAGCCGCCGCACATTCACGGCAGTTCGCACGGCGAAACGCGAATCATCCGCCAGGCCTACTTCGAACATCCCAGCTACGTGCCGCTGCTGAAGCGGAGCTATGAGCTGTGGCGTGAATTGGAAGCGGAGTCGCAGCGCTCGCTCTATCACGAAACCGGCCTGGTCGAGATCGGCCCGCCGGATGGAATTGTGCTCCCCGGCGTCATGCGAGCCGCGGAGCAATTCGATTTGGAAATCGATCAACTGACTCCGGTGGAAGCGTCGCGTCAGTTTCCGCAGTATCTCTTTCCCGACGATCATCTGGTCGCCTTTGAGCGCCGCGCCGGTTATCTGCTGGTCGAAGATTGCGTCTCCACGTTTCTACAACTAGCGCAGCAGCATAGCGGAGAGCTGATCGGCGATACGCAGATTCTCTCCTGGAGTCGTGATGGCGAAGGCTTTTGCGTTTCGACTTCGCGTGGAGAGTACCGCGCCGCAAAGCTGATCATCGCCGGCGGTTCTGGCGCAGTCGAGCTCTTGAAGCAACTCAACGTTCCGCTCCGAGTGTTGCGAAAGCATCTTCATTGGTACGCGATTGACGACTTGCGACTGCAAGAGGCGAACGGCTGTCCCTGCTACTTCTTTGAGTCGTCGCACGGCTACTTCTACGGCTTCCCCGAAATCACGCCTGGCGGCGGACTAAAAGGCGCCGAACATGGCGGCGGCCAGGAGCTCGCTTCGCCGTGGGACTACGAACACTCGGCCGATCCGGAAGATCAGCGGCGAATCGCCGCGTTCTTCCAACGTTCGATCCCCGGCGTCTCCAAGCGACCGCTTCGTCATGAAACGTGTCTCTACACGATGACGCCGGACGAGAACTTTTTGCTCGGCCTCTATCCCGGCGAAGAGCGGATCGCGTTGGCGGCCGGCCTTTCAGGGCATGGCTTCAAGTTCACGGCGGTGCTGGGTGAAGCGCTGGCCGATCTGGTCGAGCGGGGGACGAGTCCGTTACCGCTCGAATTCCTGGCGCCTGATCGCTTTGCGCGCTAAATCACACGGCGAAATGCGGACTTATTTCTTCTGAACTGCGCTCTATCGCAACCTATACTTTCGCGCCGACGACAGCGCTCCGGATGCGCAATCGTTACGATCGGTTTGACCCGCGAACCTTGCATTGCATGAATCATGAACGGTCTACTCGACAACCCGCAGGTCCAGTATTGGCGCAAGACAGTCCTCGAAAAGAAGTGGATGATCCTGGCGCCGACGATCGCGTGCGGTTTGCTTGCGCTCGTGTTCGCCTTCGCCAAGACGCGACTCTGGAGCGCCTCGCAAACCATGGTGGTGCGTGACGCGGCGATCGGCCAGCTCGACAAGCAGGGGCGGTTCAGCACGATCGACGACATGCGCACCGCGCAAGAGACGATCGTCCAGGCGGCTCGCAGCACCGCGGTGGTGAAGAAGACGCTCGAAACGGTCGGCCCGACCGGCTCGTCTAGCGATTTCCCGTCGCTCGATGATATTGATACGTTGCGTTCGCGGATCGGCATTGCTCCTCCCAACGGCGCCGAGTTCGGTACGACCGAAGTTTTGATTCTGTCGGTCGAAGGAACCAGTCGTGATCGGGCGGCGGAACTAGCGACCGCTCTCAGCCGAGAACTGCAATTGGCCCTGCAGCGGATTCGCAACAGCAAAGCGGCCAGCGTGATCGCCGAACTGCAGCGTGCCGTTGAACTGGCGCAAGAAGATCTGAACGATGCGACCGCCAAGCTGGAAACGTTCGAGCGGAGCGTCGGCAGCGATCTGGGAGAACTTCGCAGCCTGAACGAAACCGCATCGGCCGACGGCAAGCTGCAAGCGACCCACCGCCAAATCACCGACGAACTTCGTCAGGCCGAGTCGCAGCGCGACATGCTGAAAGAACTGCTGCAATTGCTCGCCGACTCGAAGAACAATCCCGAGATGCTGCTCGCCGCTCCCAATCAATTGTTGGCGGCTCAACCGGCGCTGCAGCGTCTGAAGGATGGCCTGGTCGACGCCCAGCTGAACAAATCGCAATTGCTGGGCCGCATGAACCCCGATCACCCGCAAGTTCGCGCGGCGGTCGCGGCGGAAGAAGAAGTCCGCGACAATCTGCTGTCGGAGCTGGCCCGCGCTCATATCGCCGTCGACAACGAACTGCGCGTCAATCAAGCGCTGATCGTTTCGCTCGGCAAGCAAGAGAAGGAAGTCCTGGCGAAGCTCGGCGGCATCGCCGGGATGCGAGCCCAGTATGACAACCTGGCGTCGAACGTCCAGGAACGTCTGCAGAACCTGGCGACCACGCAAAAGCAGTTGAGCGACGCCAAAGCGAGTTTGCTCGGCGCCGAGTCGACGAGCCTGATTACCCTGGTCGACTCGCCGGTGGTCGGAACCTATCCGATCGGTCCTGGCCGGACGATGATCCTGCTGGTCGGCCTGGCCGGCGGCATCGCGATCGGCGTCGGCTTGTTGGTGCTGACTTCGCCGGGTCCGGTGCAGTTGGGTCGTCGCCTGAGCGATAAGCTGTGGGGGAAACGTGCCAGCGATCATCCCGATGGCCCTGCCGCCACCGTTCAACCGGGCGGTCGTCGAGCGGCCGATCCTCCCGCGCCGGCGCCAGAGGTGCAACCGCAAGCCTCTGGTGGAGACCGACGCAGCCAAGGGGGACGTCGAGCCAGCGATTCAGCGCCGGCAGAGAATCAGTCAGACCGCCGCGGATCAGGCGCGGTCATTCCTCCGCTGCCGGAAGCGGGAACCGCTTCGCCGCTGCCGGATAATACTTCTGCGACGTAAGGATTAGAGCTGAGCGCCGAACTTGGCGCCGAACAGCCCCGACGTCAGAAAGGCGACCAAGGCGCCAAAGCTAACCGGCGCCTGCACGTGGAACTGCCAGAGGGTAGTGACCGAAGCGTCGTCCGCTGCGAGATAGAACGCCAAAATCGCTCCAATCGGCGCCGTCAGCACCGCGGTTAGCAAACCGTAGGTGACCGCGTTGGTGAGATTGAATTGGGAATCGTCCGTCTTTTCCGGCGTCCGTGCGACATTCGTGTTCATTTTAGTTTCGGCGATCCAACAATCGCCCCTCGCTAGCAGATGAGATGAGCAACGGTCCATCCATGACCGTCTGTAATACAACGTACGGCTGCAGCTTGGAGGCGGTTCGCAATTTCGACTGAGATTCTCAAATTTCCAAGTTGCACGCATCAAGTGCTTCTGGATGCGATAGCACCTCTAATACTATTGGCAGATTGCAAGAGAATCATGTGAGCCGCAGATGAAATTCCGGATTTAGCGGCGATCACCATGCGTATGACGCGGATCGAGCTCCGCCGCGAAGCCGACGAACAGCTTTTCGAGCGCCAGCCGCCCTCGATCGTCGTGCGAGTGGGTCCCTTTGAGCGAGAGATCCAACTTCAGTAGCTGTTGAAATAATCGACCGGCGCGGATCGATCCCAGACGCTTCAACCGTTCCTGCGCTTCATCAAGCGCCTTCGGCCAGTTCGGGAAACCGGCGTCGGCTAGGGCGTTTCGCAGCGACTTCGCTTCGCCGGTTCGCTGGGCTCGCTGATAGATCCGAGCCGCCGCCGCATAGCGCCGCAGCGACCAGGCGATCTGACCGTACAGCTTTTGCGGGCGTTCGCCCATCTGGAAGAGCTTATCCAAGTCTTCCAGCACGCCGGCGGTTCGTCCTTCGACCGCCGCATCGACCAGGTCCCAGATCGCCTTCATCCGCCAACCGCCGACGACGTCGCGAACCAGGTCAGCCGTCACCTTTCCGTTCGGTTCGACGTACAGCGACAGTCGGGCCAGATCCTGATCGATCAGCCCCAGCTCCGGACCGATCAGTTCGACCATCATCTCGGCGGCGTCCCGCTCGAGCTTGACCTGGTGGGTCTTCTTCGCCCATTTGATCATCCAGTCGTGCAGCGCCTTCGCGTCCGGAACGCTCCGCTTGCCTGACTTCTTCTCCGGCAGGTTGCAATCGACCTGCAAGCCGGTCTCGTCCAGCTTCTTGAACAGTTTGGTGTTCTTCGGCCAGTTCTCGACCACCAGGACCAGCACGCCGCTACGCTTCGGTTTGTCGGCATACTTTTCCAGTTCGGCCCGGTAACGGCTGACGAAGTCGTCAGCCCCGTCGAGAATCACCAGGCGGCGACTTCCTCCGCCGAACAGGCTGACCGTGCCGACTTCGTCGATGACGTCTCGCCAAGCGGCGGTCTTGCCGTCGAGTCGGGCGATCGGCACATCCTCGTCATCACCGCCGACGACCGCATGCCGAATCTGCCGCAAAGCCAGGCGAGCCAGCAGCGCTTCGCGTCCGTAGACGATCGCCATCCCGGGGACTTCGCCGGCGTCTTCATCGAGAAAATCAAAGCAATGGACGGTTTTCGACATGCCGAAATGGGGTCAGGCAGCGTGACGATCAAACCGCTGTAGCCTACCCGGCAGTTAGCGGATTGTCACGGGTAGAGTCGCCTGATTGGGGGAAGAGGTCGACGGGCGAATCGACTTGATCTTCCCTTGCGGCGTCAGCCCATCGTTCGCGATCGGCCGCGAAATCATCGATTCGTGGCGATTTCCGGCGGCGTCGGTCGCAACCAGTTTCAGGTAAATGTCGGCCGGAACTTCCGGCGTAATTCGCCAGGCGAAGTGGCGATCGTTCGGCAGATTCTCGGCAACCGGCTTCCAAGGTCCATCGGGCGATCCAGCGTAGTAGATCGAAATCGCCTTCTCGCCGAAGTACCGATCTTCCGCTTCCCATTCGATATCGAGCTGACCAACCCGGGCGCCTTGGCCGTAGACGACGTTCGCGATCTTGGCGACCGGCGGGGTCTCGTCTACGACGATCCAGATGTCGGCCAGCGATCCGGCTTGCGGGCGACGACCGGTTAGACCGTTCCCACCTTCGACCACCACGCGAAAGCCATAGGTTCCTTCCGATTGCACTTCGACTTCCACCGGGCTGGTCTGATCAGGATCGATCCCGCCCGGTTCCCAGGTACGGCCACCATCTTTGGTCAACCAAAGTTCGACCTGACCGATACCGGAAGGGCCGATCGCATCGACGCTGTAGTTCAGCTCGAACTTCTTGAAGTTGACGTATTCAGGCGTAACGCCGGGAGGCAGATCGAGATTCGGCTCCGGCGGCTTCGGGCCAGCGACCGGCGGCTGAACCGCGCTGTCGACCGGCTTCGACTCGGCCGGGCCGGCCGAGTATTGCGAATAGTTCGAGAAACGCGAGTTCGTCGCAGCGCTGCCAGCCGACGGATTGGAGGCCGGTTGCGCCGACGGAACGGCCATTCCGGCGGTTGCCGCCGGAGCTCCGCTTGCTGCCGGAGCGGTTGGCTCGGCGGCCGGCGGAGCGCCGGGAATACGATTGTCGGAAGGCCAGGGGACCGACGCCGGCTTTTGATTGTCACGGCGGCGGAACGGATCTTCTGGGCCGCCGGCGCCTCCCGTCGAGCGGTAAATGTCGCCATCGGGTACCGGGCGTTGTCCCTGAACGGCGCCCCATTGCGGGCGCGTCGCGACCAGCGGCACGGTCGTCGTTTGCTGAGCGCTGGCGACGTTGCCGGCACGGTCATGCGCTTCAAAGCGAACGAGCATGTAGCGGGTCGACGCGTGGGGGAACCAGCGGGTTTCGCCGGCGATCACGTTGTTCTCGTTGTAGGCCTTCGTCGCGTCGACCGTCACATTCGTGAAGGGAGCGTCGGGCGCCGTTTGATACGAAAGGTAAACGTTCTTCGGATCGACTAACGCGTCGCTCACCATCCAGCGCGCGATGATCTCGCCGCTCGGCAGCGGATTCAGTTCGAGTTTAACGGTCGGCAGTTCGGTATCGACGCGCACCTTTAGTTCCGGCTTCTGCTGGCTGACCGAAAGCTTGCCGTCGCGGGTCATCGTGCGAACCGAGAACCAAAACTCGCCGTCATTGTTAGTCTGAAAGACGAAACGATTGGCGGCCGGCGATTCGGCGCGATACTGCGTCCAGTTGCCCCCTTGGTCGTTCGAGACCATCAGGTGAACTTCGACCGGCGGGTTAGGTCCGTCCTGATTCACCTGGAACGGAATCGCAAACTCGCGCTGCCGCGTCTCCATCACTTCCACTGCCGACGGACCGGTGGGTCGGGCCTGTTGGGCGAACAGACCTAGCGGGCAGAGCATTAGCCCGACCAGTCCCAGCGACAAATGGCGTACGGTGGTAATCAATGTAAATAGCTGCCCTGACGACGTCTGCGAAAGTCAACGACGGTTATTCGTTACTATCGGTCATTCAGGAAATGTCGCTGGAGATAGCAGCCTTGCTAGGTCTCGTTAGCGAACCATGGTCGACTTTGCCGACGGCGAAGAGTTTTTGCGTCTAGGCGCTGCTGCCGGTTGTGCCGCCTAACTGTCGCTTGCTATCGCTCGTCGAAACTCACGTGACCAGACGCCGCCCCCTAATCGCTAAGGTTTACCACACAATCAATCGTAGGCTGGGTCAAGACCCAGCGTGTTACGCGGTAGGCCAATAAGAGCTGGGTCTCGACCCAGCCTACGGTCGTCTCACTAATACTGCGGCTCATTCAGCAGATCATGCAGTTCGGTATGAACCTCTTCCTGCCCCTTGCGGGTCGCCATGTCGCGCATCAGCTGCTGGCTCGTCATGTCGGGAAGCAGAAAGGCTTCGCCGTCGGCCATGACCGCGTTCCCGGTCAGGCTGCTGGTCAGCGTCGCGGCGTTTTCCGGGTCGTTTTCTATTAATAGGGAGTCGCGATTCAAGATCAGGTCGTCGGGCTGCATCCAGTTGACGCCGGGGCCGTTCTTTTCGACCACCAGCAGCAGCGATTCGTACTCGTCCTTAATATCGTCCTTTGTGACGCCGCCCCCGTCCGGAAAGAGCGTCTCTTTCCCCCGGATCACCACAAACCGCGTGTCGAAGAAGCCGTTTCCGGTTTCGTCAAAGCTCCGGTAGACGTTCGGCATTTCGCTGACAAGCTGCATGTTCATCGGATCGTCCCACGGCACGTTCAGGTTGTAGCGGGAGTAAATCTCCGAATGCCCCAGAAACGGCAGCAGCAGTACGCGCCACGAATGCATCGGCTTTCCCTTGGCGTCGGTCGTCACTGCCGGCGGATAGGCGTCGTAGGTTGAGTAGTACGCGTCCATCGCCGCGGCGATTCGCTTTAAATTATCGCGGGAGGCTTGGTTCTGAGTGTCGCGGCGAGCCTGCTTGATCGCCGGGACCGCCACGCTGGCGACCCCGCCGCCGCAAATCGCCAGACCAGCGAGCCCTGCGAACGAGAAGCCGAGGATCAACATAATCGTCGAGAGCGGCATGCGCGCCTGATCCGCCTCCGACACTCGCTTCCGCGCCCCTGTTTTCGTCGGCTGGGGAGTCGCAGGCCCGGTCGCTCCTAGCTGCGGTATCGTGATTTCCTTGGCACAAATGGCGCACGGCCCCGTTTGGCCGGCATAACTTTCGTCGATTTCCATTTGCGTCCCGCAGTGGGGACAAGTGAACGAGATCGGCATGGGATAAGCATTCTGCGAGGGGGGCGTCAATTTCTGCCGATTATAGGAGCCGCTGGCCTTCCTCGCTAACGACTTGCGCGGAAGTCCTGCACGATCTTGACGTACTCGGCCGCCAGGTCGGCGATTCGCTGCATATTGCCGCTCGCGACCGCCTCCTTCTCGATCAGCGATCCGCCGACTCCCAAGGCGCAGGCCCCCGCCTTCAAAAAGTCGACCGCCGTCTTCAGGTTGACCCCGCCGGTCGGCATCAGCTTGATATGGGGCAGGGGACCATGCAGCGCTTTCAGATACTGAGGGCCGGTGATCTCCGACGGAAAGATCTTCACGACGTCGGCGCCGGCCTGCCACGCGGTCAGCACTTCGGTCGGGGTCAGCGCGCCGGGGAGGATCGCTTTGCTGTAGCGGCGGCAGAGCTCGATCGTCTGCAGATTGATCGCCGGCGAGACGACGAACTCGGCGCCGGCCAAAATGGCCAGTCGGGCCGTTTCGGGATCCAAAACGGTCCCGGCGCCCAGCACGATCTTCCCCCCCAGCCGGTCGGCGACCGCTTCCAGCACCTGGTGCGCCTTGGGAACGGTGAAGGTCACCTCGATCGCGTCGACGCCGCCGGCCAGCAGCGCTTCGGCGATATCGACCACCGCTTCGGGGCGATCGGCCCGCAAAACGGCGACTATTCCAGAGGCGGTGATCCGCTCGACGATCGTAGGCTCACTCATGACGGTGGGGCTCCCAGAGACAGGTTTTCACAGGCCGGGGGGGACGCATCCGGCGTCCGCTTCCCCGCTCAATGCGAAAAAAGGGTAAGCTCAACGGAGGCCGCATTTTGCGTAACGCTTTGTCAAATCGGCCAAACGTGAGATAATAACAAAACCAGACGCCGCTCGGGCCACGCGGTAGTTCTCCTCTCCAACTCCGCGCACGCTTGAATCAAGAATGGACGCAGAAACGTTCTGGAACCTAGGACAGGGAATTGTGCTACTAGTGCTTTCACTCGTAGCACTGATACTAGCGTTCCAAATTATGAGAAGGTTTCGGGATCGCGCCGGCGACGACCTGCCAGAGCAAGAAACACTGCTATCAAACTTTCGGGATTTGCATTCACGGGGTGCTCTAAGCGACGAGGAATTCCGAAAGATTAAGACGGACATTTCGACGCAAATCCGTAAGGCGGCTAGAGATTCAAATGAAGAGCCGCCTGCGGGCCCGCCCAGCGATGTCTGACATTTTTGCGGTTATGTTCCGCACAAACGTAACGATGCATCCGTACATTTAGGAGTTCAAGCCTGGGAGGCTGCTGGGTCGATTCACTGGTTGTACACGCAACGTGTGACATCGAGCCCGGAATGTACGGACGCTTGAGATAGATTTAATAGAGATTTGATAGCTCGACTCTCTGCGGACAAGGATGCCCCCCGGGCCCACGGCTTCACAGCCTACGGCCAAATCGAGCGACACCTGGGAGTTTGGAACCGAGACGGCGAATTTCGCCCTTTCGCCAATGACGCGTCGTCGTGACGCGCTCGGTTCAACTTTGAGAAGCCGTAAAGGAGTTTGTGAATGCCCGCGGGAAAAGATCTCACTGGTGGACGTCGCAGTTCGACGAATAAAAAGAACGCTTTCTGTTCGTTCTGCCGCAAGAGCTACCGGGAAGTGGGACCGCTGGTCGAAGGCCCCGGCGACGTCTACATCTGCGGAGAATGTATCGATCTCTGCAAGTCGATCCTCGAACAAGAGAATCGTCGTCGCGGCGCCAGCGGCAAACTGTTCAATCACGTTCCGAGCCCGCGCGAAATCATGACGGCTCTCAATGAGTACGTCATCGGTCAGGGGAACGCGAAAAAGGTCCTCTCGGTCGCCGTCCACAACCACTACAAGCGTCTGATCATGGGCGCCGAGGGCTCGGACGTCGAAATCGAAAAATCGAACATTCTGCTCGCCGGCCCGACCGGCAGCGGCAAAACCCTGCTTGCCCGCACCTTGGCTCGCATCCTCAACGTGCCGTTCGCCATCGGCGACGCCACCACGCTGACCGAAGCCGGCTATGTGGGCGAAGACGTCGAAAACCTGCTGCTGAAGTTGCTGCACGCCGCTGACTTCGACGTCGAAGCGGCCCAGCGCGGCGTTCTGTACATCGACGAAATCGACAAGATCGGCAAGACGTCCAACAACGTCTCGATCACCCGCGACGTCTCGGGCGAAGGGGTCCAACAAGCCCTGCTCAAGATGCTCGAAGGAACCGTCGCCAACGTTCCGCCGCAAGGGGGACGCAAGCATCCGGAACAGCAGTACATCCAGATCGACACCAGCAACATTCTCTTCATCTGCGGCGGCACGTTCGTCGGGATCGAAGACATCGTTCGCAAGCGTCTCGGACGCAAGTCGATCGGGTTCGGTCAACAGTCGGGTTACAAGAGCGAAGCCGACTCGGCCGAGTGCCTGCGTAACGTCACCAGCGACGACATCCTGGAATTCGGTTTGATTCCGGAACTGGTCGGTCGTCTGCCGGTCGTCTGCTCGCTCGAACCGCTCGACGCCGCTGGGCTGAAGAGCGTCCTGACCGAGCCGAAGAACGCTCTGATCAAGCAGTACAAGCAACTGTTTGAAATGGAAAACGCGTCGCTCGACTTCTCGGAAGACGCCCTGGAAGCGATCGCCCAACGTGCCTTGAACAAGGGTACCGGCGCCCGCGGCCTCCGCTCGATTATCGAAGAAGTGATGCTCGACATCATGTTCGATCTGCCGGAACAAGAACCGGGCAGCTCGTTCTCGATCACGCGTGACGTCATCGAAGGGCGCGACAAGCTCTTCAAGATGCCGGAAACGAAAAGCGCGTAAGACTTCCCCTCCGCTTGTTTGACGTAGCAACTTTGACCTCCACAACTCGATAGCGAAACCAAGCCCCAGCCGACTCTCCACCGGCTGGGGCTTTTTTGTGCGCATACAGAATCCGTGCGTGGCACGGCTCTGCGAGCCGTGCCACTCAAAGCGTCTCACCCACCTCTTCACTAGCCCGCAGCGCAAGCAAGGGAATGCGGCCGCTGATTCAATGAAGAATCTCGCAGCTCCAACAACGAAGGACTGGACCGGACCAAGTTCTTTTTTTAAGCGTCCCGCCCAGTCTTCTAAGCCTGGTTCAGTCGCGCAACCCTTTCCGCGTCACTCACCCATCAGCCAAGCTCCATACTATGGACCGCTCGCGCACGTTTTTTCGCGCCGGCGTAAACCAGACCGCCAAAATTGCTTCGTCCCCAAACCAACAGTGGACTGGACAGCGCACTTTTTTTCGCCGGACCTCACCGCATACCGAATCGCCCCAATTCATTCGCGCTCGAACCAACAGTGGACTGGACCGCGCATTTTTTTTCTCGCAGCACTGGTCCCGACCACAACCAAAATCAAGCTCGCCGGCAGTAACTCGCGATCCGCGCGCACCGAGAGCGCACCCGCAACCAGCGCGGCAAAAGACAAAGCGAACCGCTCCGAAATCGACGGTCGCTAAATCGACCTCGGCCCAATCCGAGGACATAGAAAAAAGAATGCACGGGGCGTTGATCAGAAGCCCGCATCGTGAGGGGTCAGTATACTACAAAACGGCTCTGTTTTGCAAGAAACAAAGAGAGGGAGAAAGACTTGATGGCTGCGTTCGCCGAACTGGACTGGAGGCGTTTTGACGTGTGGGCGATCCTCGCCGCGGAAGGAGTGATGACGGTGCAAACTGAACATCGCGACGCTTGCCTAGCGTGGCTACGGTCGCAGAACTACGGCATCACGTCGCTCGATTTCGCCAACGGCGTCGGTCCGGTCGTAAGCTACATGGGAGAGATCTTCCTCTGGGAAGAGCAGTTCGGCTACAAACTGACGTCGGATGGCGGAAACCTGAACGCCTTGCGCGACGGCTTTGACTTTGATTTGCAGCCGGGCCAAAGGCACGTACTTGAGATCCGAAACGTGGATGTCGCCGCCAAAGAAGATCTCCCTTGGCTGTCCGGACTGCTGGGAATTGCCCACGAGTACTCGCGTTGGCAATTAGCCCTAGGAGCACGTTTCTTCACACTGCTTGCCTTGGATGAATCGAGTCCGCTGATTGGCTTGACGTATCAAACGCTGACCGTGCCGGGCCTCTCTTGGACAAAGTTCCGGTAACGCTCCGTTAAACGTGTGTTAGACCAGAGTCTGGCCTACAATTACCTAATTGCACTACCCTGGAAATCCGCGATATGAAAAAGCAGCAAATTGAGACAATTCGAAATGCCGCACTTTCATTTCGCGAGGCAATTGTTGCGTGCAAATCAAGTGAATTCAACCTTTGGCTTATGCGAGATTTCCCATCAGGTGCGTGTACCACTACATGTGATTTACTCGGCCTTTTTTTTGACGAACAAGGAATCACTGGAGTAGAAGTCGCCGAAGGTATCTATCGTAGCCCGGAACGCACACACAATTGGCTCGAGGTCGATGGCTTGGCCGTCGATATAACGGCCAGCCAGTTCCCCGACCATCATTTGCCAGTTTATGTGGTGAATATTGAAATCTGGCGAAATGAGTTTCAACATCAATTTAGCAGTCCTTGGATCCTCCCGCATTTTCCCGAACTTCCGGGACGAGACAGCCAATTCAACTTCGACTACCAAATGATTTGTAGCAGACTCGTCATGCCTAAGACTAAGTAAAAACTGGCCAGGCCTTGGCCTGACGGAGCGCCGCCCGATTCGGCAGACGCGCTCCTCTTGTAACTTGCATGCGCATTCCCTCGCTTGCGCTGCGGGCTAGTGTTTGGGTTTTACCAGCCGAACGAAAACCACTTGCTTGGCCCGAAGTTGCGGAAGCCGAATCTGGGGTGGAAGAATTCGGCGGTGGTTGGGGGGCCGATCAACGGCGTATTGACCGGGGTTGCGACGCCGATGAATTGCACCAGGCCGTCGCCGCCGATGATTTGACTGGGCGTGGTGGCCAGGTCCCAGTTGTTGCAAATCCAGACGTTGCCGGAGGCGTCGATCTGCAGGCCGGTGATGTGCTGCATCGAGGGGTTCGAGAAGCTGAAGAGGAACTCGCCCCGATCGGAGTCGGTTCCTTGCATCACCGAGATCACCGGCGGCGTCATCGCGTCGCTCGGCGGATTCGTAAAGCTGGCGATCCAAAGCTGGCCGCTGCCGTCGACCGCCATGCCCCAATTGTGCGACGTCGGATCCGCTTCATAGTCGGTCGCGTCGAAAGATTTACCGTCGATAAACGTCACCATGTTCGACTCGAAGTTGCTGATCCAACCGTTCCCTCCCTGGTCGATCGCGATCGTCTTCGGCGAAGAGAAGTCGCCATGCTTACGGAGTAGCGTCAAATCAGGCGATTCGGAAAGGGCGTGCGAATCAACCTGGGCGATCACTTTGAACTTGCCATGGCGCGTCAGCTCTAACACCGCCACTCCGCCGACGTGGAGCGGGGCGAAGCCTGAATTCGCGACCCAGGCTCGTCCTCTCCAATCGATCGCCACGCTGAACGGTTTCCGGACGACCGATCCGTCGTTCGTTCCTTCTGGGAACGTCAGCGCGCGGTTGCGGTTCGCTTTCAAAAAGACGGTGATCGAGCCGGCGTCGAGCGGCTCGGTCGAATCGCCCATGTTGGTCACCCAGAGGTTGCCATGCTGATCGAACGCCATCCCCATCGCCACGACCGGCGGATTGGTGTGATAGGCGCTGGCCGGAATGTAGACCCGCTGCTTTCCTTTGGGAGAGAAGGAGGTGATTCCCCCGTCTACGAAATTGGAGATCCAACCGTTGTCGAACATGTCGACCGCGGTTCCATAGCCGGAACCATTCACATGCGAGTCGATGATCGGGCTGTTAAGGATCGGCTGTCCCAGCGGACCGAGGACCGATACCTGGTTCGCCGGAGTCACGGTCGGGGGCGAGCCCGAGAAGTTATTGTTTGACCAGACGTTCCCCTTCGAGTCGAAGGCGATCCGCCCCGGCGCGTTGAAACCACCTTCGGTGAAGTGGAGCGTCAGAACCCAAGCGGTCGGCGGATCGGTCAGCAGCGGATCGTAAAGAGGCGCCGTTTCCGCCAAGGCGAGCAGGGCGGCGCTATCAAACTCGGCCGGGTTACGCGCGATGTTGTGAATCGCTTCAAACGTATTGGTCGGGGCAGGGGAGTCGGCCGGCGTCGTCAGCGCGAACAGCAGATCGCACGCGGCGCCGCTGTTGTCGGCCGCACACGCGACGATCATGTCGGCCAGCGTGTTGAAGTAGAGGAGGGCTTCGGTGCTGCGGGGATAAACGGACAACGTCGTGCCGTTGTTGTAGTTCGAGATGACCGCCGCAGCCGTGCCGGTTTGCACGTCAACCAGATTGGTCGTCGTGGCGAAGGAGTTATCAAGACCAGGCGAAAATCCGTAGATCTCGTCCCCGTCGATGAACTGCGCACAAGCGAAGGCGGCGGCGACGGTGGTGAGTTCATTGACGACGACGTTGGTCGACAAGTTCTTTCCGACTTGCCCAAGGATAGCGACCAGAACCAGTTTGCTTTCGCCGGGGGCGCCTTCAGAAACGACGACGTAAAGCAAATCGCGCGGCGAGCAGCGTCGATAATTGACGCTGAACATGCCGTTCACATCGGTCGTGTCGGCCGAGATGAGACGAGCGACGCCAAAGCCGGACGAAAACAACTCGACGTAAGCGTCTTCCAGCGGCAAGCCGGCGGCAGTAACGACGCCGGTAATCGCTTTCTCAGGCCCCCGCGCCGCAGCGGCGGTCGTGAGCCCCGACCATAGAAACGCAGAACAGACCGCAGCGACAAGCAGGGAACGACCGATCATTGACCACCTCAAAGATGTAACGTCAAGAAAGAAGAGAGTAATTCCCCAGAAGCAATCGCCGCGTCGATTCCCAACTCTCACTATGGGCATTACGACGGTCGGGCATAGAACGACTCGCCAGCGCTCACTGGGCGGCGTCGCAAATCCAAGAATCGCGGCATGCAATCTCACACGCGTGATTCCAGCCCTCTGCTTAGGAACGAACATAAGCCTGATTTTTGGGCATTGCAACCATCGCGGACAAATCTTCATTCCAGCGACGAGAAGCATGTCCACTTTCGCGCAAACGCAGAGATGGCGTCGCGAGAAGATACGACTTCGCGGAGAGGAGAATGGCGGCCGCATTCCCTCGCTTGCGTTGCGGGCTAGTTTTTCGCATCGCAAGAAACAAAAAACGCCGACTGCGGGGGTCGGCGTTTTTCGTTTCGTCAGTCAGGAGTCGCTCGCTCGATTAGCGGAACAGCGACGTTCCGCCTGGAAGGTAATACGTCGGAGCGTTGCGGCTGGTTCGTTCCCATTCCAGCAAAACTTTTTCTTTCGACGGCGGGCTCGGCTCGGTCGGAGCGATCGAGCTCGGCTGCGAACCGATCTGGCGAGCAGCTTCGTCCGCGGCGACGTTCATCACAGCGTCTTGCGGCGCCGAGTCTTTGCCGCCGCTGTGATAGAAGCCGTCGCCCGAATTGGCGCTGACCTGCATCACCGATGACGACTTATCGCCGGCCAGCGGCGTCATCGCATACGAAGCGGGCGTAGCGACCGGGCCGTCCGGGCTTTGACCGCGGACCAGCGGCTGATTGTCGTTCATCGCCACTTGCTCTGGCTGCTGCGGACCGCGAACGTTGGCGAGCTGGCTGCCGTCGCGAACCCAATCGAGCCACGCGACCTGCAAGTCGCTCAGGCTGCGATAGCCGTAAAACTTGTGCGTGGTGCGGGTCCAGTTGTTGGTCCGCATCCCTTCGCCGATGTATTCGACGTACTTCGGCTTGCCCCCTTGAACGATCAAGTAGCGAGCCAGCGAATAGCCTTGGGCGTACAGAGGCAGCACGTCGGCCGGGTATTCGTCCATCGCGAACATCCGATTGAAGGCGATGCCGCGATCAGTCGTCAGACATTCGTACAGCAGCTTGGTGTTCTTGTTCTTTTCCGATTCGTGCTCGACGGTGGTGCAAGCTCCTTCGTCGGCCCAGCGGGGAAGGGGACGACCAAAGTGAGTCGCGAAGATGGTGTGCAGCACTTCGTGCGGCAGGACCGAGTCGAGAATCCGTTCACGCGAACCTTGGATTTCCATGGTCCAGTTGAACGGCACGCCCCGATTGAAGGCGAACTGGGTGAATCCGCCGGCGCCGCCGCCGACCTTTACCAAGATCGGGCAAGGTTGCGACCACGGGGGAAGTTCTCGGCCGAGCCATTCCTGGGCGTGTTGCTTGCGGAAACCTTCGGCCGCCAGGCAGACTTGCTTGGCCATCTGCTGATCAGGAGCAGTGACCACAAAGTTCTCAGTACGGTAGTTAGCGCCTAGCGAGAGTAGCGCGGCGAACAGAATCGCCGCGAAGCGGATACGAGCTTCCATGCTCTTGGAATCTCCAAGTGTTCTGGGATCGTGCTTGGACGAGTCGCCTCCTGCAACTCGCTATTGGGGCGCCGCGTCGGTTCCCGGGGGAGAACTCCAGCAGCTAGGGCGACGCTGATTCCGATCAAACGCCGCAGCTTCGTCGAGTACGCCGCATTCTGTGACATGCGACGAGGGTATCTTCGTGCCAGCGACGGCCCCCCAAGAGGAGCCAGCGACCTTCCATGCCGCAATCGCCGTTTGTAAAGATTACAGTGAACCTAATCCAGATCGTCGCGATCACCTAGACCAGTTTTGAACAGAACCGGGCAACCGCACGAGAAACAACGCTAGCGTGGGGGACGTTCCGCGCCATGGTCCGTTACGTAGATTTCGTCCGGCTGGTTCACGGTTTTCCGGGACGGCGTTTCTTGTGCTTGGTCGACGCGGGCTTTTGGCTTAATAGATAACGCTTTTCCGAATTGACCAGAAAGCGTCCCGCCACCAGCGCGGTTCGTCCCAGCAGCATCCGGCAGAGCATCGTCTTGCGGCAGACCAGGCCCAATTCGACCAGCGCTTCATGCTCGCCGACCTTGATCGTCGTCTCGACGATGATCCGATCATGGACGCTGCCGTTGCTCGACTTGATCCGGGTTCGCCGTTTGATCGGCGCTTCGATCGTCACCAGATTGTCCCGGTTGAGCTTCGACAGAGCGACGTGAAACAGGACGCGATCCCCCGGAAGCTCTTCAAAGTCGACGACGTCGATGGCGCTAGAGCGAGCGCCGCTATCCGATTTGGCCCGAATTGGCGGAACGTTCCATTCCGGTAGGGCTACATATTCTTGCCAGCCGATGACGGCCGAATTCGGATTCTGGTCGGTCACTTTCACCCTCGCGCGTGCAGCTTCGTGCTTTGGCGAAGATTATAGCCGATCGCAATTCGACCCGGCAGATGCAAATTTCGCCGGTCGACGCTCAGTGAGAGGAACAGTCCCCGATCATTCGACCGGGGACTGATCGACATCCAGAATGGCACTGAAATACATCACGAACTTGCCGTTGCGGCGGCCTTTGATGGTATCAACCAATTTGACCGCGGCGTTCAACACGTCGCGTCGGCTGATCTGCCCCACCAACTTACCGTCACGTAAAACCGGCAAGCGACGATACTCGGTGCTCTTGAAGATCTGGATGCACTGGAGCAAGTCGGCTTCTTCATCAACCGTCCGATTGGGATCGGTGTTCATGAAAGCCCGCACTTCGTTGGACGGAAGCTGCTCGTACATCGCGTCGAGCAAAAAGCTCATCGACGTCTTTTCTGAGAATACCCCCAGATAGTTCCCCGCGTCGTCAACGACCGGGGCGCCGGAGATCCGATATTGCAGAAGCTTACGAATCGCGTCCAAGGCGTCATCTTCAGGTCGAAGCGTGACTAGCTTGGTCGCCATAAAGTCGCGTGCCACCGGCGCTCGACTTTCAGAAGTCGGAAGATTCATCGTCACAGTCCCCTTTCCCTATGAACTAGGAGAAAAATGATTGGATGAGCGGGGAGAGTCTTCGATTGGAGAGGAGTGCGGTCATTTTAAGCCCCTCTTCATAAAAACTGCAATCTTTTTCTTCAGACTTTTGGAATAATTCCTTCCGATAAAATCCCATAAAGGAGCCCTGATACCCCCAAGCGGAGACATGTCGCAGCGTCGATCCGTTCTAAACATTTCCTTAACAAACCAAGACGCCTACAGTTGAATTTGACGCACATTAAGAAACAAAGTAGTTTGGAGCGTAGCGCGCAAGATCCCTCATGCTTTATGTGTGGAATGGAGACCTACTATGTTTAAGCCGGGCGATCCGGTGGTCTATCGTAAGACCAAACACACGACTCATCCTGGTCCTCGCGCTTATGATCGGGACCCCGAACCGCGGGGCGAGTACTACACCTACGCCGTCGACAAGTACTGGGTGATCGAGCAGATTGACCAGGACTCGATCGTCGTGCGGACGCGACGCGGCAAGACCCACGCCATCAAGCGTGACGATCCTCGCCTGCGTGCCGCCAACTGGTGGGAACGACTCTTCCTCCGCGGACGGTTCCCAGGGCTCGAGACCAGGACGCCGAAGACGAACTAGTCGCCTTCGATTTCCTTGGCATTGCATCACAAACAACGCCGAGCTGGAGATGGTACATCTCCAGCTCGGCGTTTTCATTTCTTGGTTCGTCAGAGCAGGGGAAGTTACTTCCCTTTGACCTGTTCCGCGATCATGTCGAGCAAACGGCCCGGGCTACCCATCTGGTTGTAGCCGCCGTCGACATGCAGGATCTCGGCCGTCACCCCTTGCGACATGTCCGACAGCAGGTAGCAGCCCGCTTTGCCGACTTGCTCGTGGGTGATGTTGTCTCCCATCGGCGAGACCGCCGCGTACAGGTCGGTCATCCCCTTGGCGCCAACCGCGCTGCTGGCCAGCGTTTTCAGCGGTCCGGCGCTGATTGCGTTGACGCGCACGCCGTCCGGGCCGAGGTCGAACGCCAGGTATTTGACGATCGAGTCGAGGGCCGCTTTGCAGACGCCCATCATGTTGTAGCCCGGCACGATCCGCTCGCCGCCGAAGTAGGTCATCGCACAGACCGAGCTGTTCTTGCTGAGGATCGGACGCGCGGCGTTGGTCAGCGCGATCATGCTGTAGGCGCTGATGTCCATCGCCAGCTTGAAACCTTCGCGGCTGCATTCGACCGTCGGCACCCGCAGGTCATCCAGCGTGGCGAACGCGACCGAGTGGAGCAGGAAGTCGATTTCGCCGAATTCCTGCTTCGCCGTTTCCATCACTTCGGCGATGTTCTCGTTCGACTGCACGTCGAGCGGAACCAGGAACTTCGCGTTCGGGTTTCCTTCGATCAGCTTGCCGACGCGATGTCGGTTCTTCTTGCGATCGTCATCCGCTTTGTCCGGCAGGTGCGTAAATCCGCATTGGCCGCCGGCCGCCATGATTTGTTCAGCAATCGCCCACGCGATCGAGTGATTGTTGGCGACGCCGACGATCAGCCCTTTTTTCCCCTCGAATAGTTGCACTGCGAGATCTCCTCCGCCTAGCGTCAAAATGTCTTGCGGCTCGTAAACCGTGGTAATAATCGCCCAGAATACCCGTTTCCGGCCCCTGTCAAAAGCGGACTTCCTGATACGCCTGGCGACCAGCGCGAATCAATTTGATAACATAGGGGCGTTATCCTTTGACGACGGTGACGGAGACCCCGGCATGGGCGGAGCCCTCTACGACGAAATCGAATCTGCGCTCGCCCTTGGCGAATCGCGCGATCTGCTCAGCGCCCCCCATCTGCGCGTCGTCGCTTTGGCGACCGCCGAAGACCGGCTCGACAAATACCTCCACGCCGCCCTCGACGCCATCTTCCAGCGCGGCTCGGCCGATTACCTGGCGATCGCCGCTCGCAATAACCTCGGCCAATGGTCGACCCTCGCCGAAGCGGGCCGCCGTCATCCGCTGCCGACTGCCGCATTGGTCGCCGCCGTCGATGCCCGCGAGCCGGTCCTGGCCGACGGCTGGATCACCGTCGCCACCGCCGGCGATCTTATCTTGGCGGTCCGCACCACGCCGCAGCAGGCCAGCTCCCTGCAAACCCGCGTCGCGATGACCGCCCATCTGCTCGGTTACGGCGTCGGGCTGATCCGCGAACGCATCGCGCGGAAGGCTCGCCTGAAACGGCTCGAGCAGCTCCTCACCATCATCGAGTCGTGGCAGAAAACCCGCGACATGCATTCGCTGCTGACCGAAATGGCCGAAGCGGCCGCCGACCTCTTCGGCGCCGAGCGGGCCAGCATCTTCCTTTGGGATCGCCCGAAGAAGACGCTCGTCGGTCGCCCGGCCCTCGGGATCGAAGGGGGCGAGCTCCGCGTCCCGGACGACCGGGGCGTCGTCGGCCATGTCGTCCAAACCGGCGAACCGCGCCGCGTCGACGAACTGCAGCAGGACGAAATCAACCGCCAGGTCGATCAGTCGCTCGCCTTTCATACGCGCAACCTCCTTTGCGTCCCGCTGGTCGGGCGACGCGGGCGAATCTTCGGCGCGTTCGAGCTGATCAACAAGCGAGTCGGCAATTTCACCCCCGAAGACGAAGTCGGCCTGACCGAACTTGCGTCGCACGCTTCCGCCGCCCTCGAAAACACCCAGGAAACCGAAAAGATCCTCGCCAGCCGCAATCGCCTGGCCGACGCCGCCGCGGCCGAAGCGGAGCTGATCGGCGATTGCCCGGCGATCGCTACGCTGCGCGGCACGATCCGCCGCGTCGCCGAATCGAACTTGCCGGTCCTCGTGCTTGGCGAAAACGGGACCGGCAAAGAAGTGGTCAGCCAATCGATCCACTTCCGCAGCGATCGCCGCGCGCAGCCGCTGGTCGCGGTCAACTGCGCCGCCGTTCCCGATACCTTGCTCGAGAGCGAACTCTTCGGGGCGGAGAAGGGCGCCTTCACCGGCGCCGACTCCACGCGCCCCGGCAAGTTCGAGCTCGCCGACGGCGGCACCCTCTTCCTCGACGAAATCGGCGACCTCACCTTGGCCGGGCAATCGAAGCTCCTCCGCGTGCTCGAAGATCAACTGATCACCCGCGTCGGCGGGACGACCGAGATCCAGGTCGACGTCCGGATCATCGCCGCCACCAACCGCGACCTGGGAGAACTGGTCCGCGCGAAAAAATTCCGCGAGGACCTCTTCTTTCGGCTCCATGTGGTGACGATCGAACTGCCGCCGCTGCGTGAGCGGGGAGGGGACATCGTCACCCTGGCCAACCATTTTCTCCACCACTTCGCCCTCAAAACCGGCCGTCATACGCCGACCCTGGCCGAAGCGGCCGAGCGGCGTTTGCTGGCCCATCCGTGGCCCGGAAATGTGCGTGAACTTCGCAACACGATGGAGCGCGTCATATTCCTCCATAGTGACGACGTGATTCAGCCCGAGTCGCTCCAGTTCCACTCGCTCGACGCGCACGACAACACGCCGATGAACATCCCCCTGAATGACGCAACCGCCGAATTTCAAAGACGTTACATCCAAAAGCACGTCGACGCGGCCCAGGGGAACATCAGCGCCGCCGCCGAAAAGATCGGCATGCACCGCTCGAACCTCTACCGGAAGATGAAACAGCTCGAAATGCTCGACAATTCCGGGAGCGGAGAAAAATTCGCCGAGGAAAACTGAAGCCCTCCTTGGTGAGATCCGATGTTAACGCTACATTATGGAATTCCTGGGGACGCGAACCTGCCGACAGGCAACTGCGTCTCCTAAGAAAACGCTCCTTTAGCTCAATCGGCAGAGCAACTGACTCTTAATCAGTAGGTTGTTGGTTCGACTCCAACAGGGAGCACTCCACGAAAATCAGCTGGCCCCCACAGGTCAGCTTTTTTCATGCGCCGATCCTAAACCGCCGGGCGCCACCTCTTCACTAGCCCGCCGCGCCAGCAAGGGAATGCGGCCGCAAGCGAAATGACGAATGTCGAAGCACAAATGACGAATCAAATCCGAATTCTCCAATAACGAACCGCCCGTCCGAAAAACAGGACCGGACCCTCGCCCATTTTTTTTCGTCGCATCCCACATCTTCGTAGGGTCCGCTCCGCGGACCACCGCCCCGCGCCACGATCTGCGAGCCTGGTGCCATGCTCTTATCGCGTCTTCGCGAGAAGAGCATGTCTTCACCCCGCCCACGCGCAATACTAGCCCGAAGCCCCAGCGAGGGAAAACCGCCCGCAAGCAACCATCCAACCCCCGATCACCAACCGGACTGGACCGCCGCGCATCTTTTTTTTCCGAGGGTGGCCCGACCAGTCTCCCAAGACTGGTTGGGTCGCGCAGCGACAAGATGCAGCGCCATCCGCGTCGCCACGCATCAACCAAGCTCAATACGATGGACCGCTGACCCTTTTTTTTGCACGGCGAATCGCCTGAACGGCAGCGTCGCAATTCCTTCGCGCCCGCACCAACAGTGGACTCGACCGCAACTTTTTTTGATTCGACCACCCCAACGGCCCGAAGCGGCAATTTGGGTAAGCCGCAGTCTGGCTCGAGCCGCTGGACTGGACCGCTGACGCACTTTTTTTCAGCTGGAAACGAACTCAACCGCCAACGTTCCTTCGCCCCCAAACCACCAGTGGACTGGACTCGCGCATTTTTTTTTCGCGCCGTCCCTGGCGCCATGCTTACGCGGCCTGGCGCCATGCTCTTATCGCGTCTTCGCGAGAAGAGCATGTCTTCGCCCCGCCCCCGAGAAATAGTAGCCCGAAGCGCGAGCGAGGGAAAAGCAGCCGCAAGCAACCAACCAGCCCCCGATCACAAGCCGGACTGGACCGGACCGCGCACTTTTTTTTCGCGGCGTCCCCTCGCCCCCTGGCGCCACACTCTTGCGGCGTCTTCGCCGGCTTGAAGCATGTCTTCCCCCGCCCCAATCCCCACCGGACCGCCAGCATTTCTTTTTTCACCCGCCGACCGGCCGCCAACCAGCCAAGCCCCAACCGCCCGAGCGAGCCTGGCCCCGAACCGACTCCGCCGAGAGTCGAAGCTACCGAGCAGAGATGCCCGCGAAGTGGATGTAATCGAGCAGGGAAGCGTGCGCTTTGTCAATGAAGAAAGATGAGACGGTGAGCGGGAGCACGTAACGCTCCGAATCGTGGTCTCGCAACTGACGCCGCATCAGAACGGCGCCGGCAGACCTTCTCCTCTGGGGTGCGACTGACCTTCAGCCAGTGCTCTTCTTGACGTGCCAGTCTGTTACGTCCAAATTCCCCAAGACCGCCAATCTTCTGACCACTTCCAAGGAAGACACTGGCTCTGGCCAGTGGCACCCAAGATTCGAGTCGGCTGACAGTGCCACCCTGCCGTCAATTTCCGCACGAAACTTGTCAGGAAACTACAACGATGTTCAAGAGCAATACGACGTCACCGTCGCCGCAATGAAGGCCGCTCAGGCAGCGGCGAAACATCTGCGGGAAGTCGAGCAAAGTTCGGACGATTCCACGAAGGAGCAATATCTCCAAGCGTTAGAAGCGGCAAATTCGGCCTTCGACAAGTTCTACGCGGAGCGCACGGAACTGGAGCGCATCACCGCAATCTATTCTCAAGCGCTTAACGATTCGTATTTCTGGTCTCCCTACGGCACTGGTCTGGTAGAACGGGTCAATGGACTTCCGTCGGCGCGATCCATCCAGAGTCCCCAATGGCAGTTGGAGTTGTTGGACATTTCGACCGATTCCTACGAGGGAAGCGACAGCAACGCGCCAAGTTTCGCAAGCGGATATTATCACTACCTCACCAACCCTGGTGAGATGGATACCGACCTGGAAGTCGGATTCTACGTCGCGGCAGGTACCGCCGGCGTCGCCGGCGCCGCGGCCGGCGGCTTGGCAATCGCCGGAGCGGCGGGAGTCAGTTCGGTTGGCTCCCTTAGCGTCGGCGCGCTCACGTCGTCCGCCTACACCACCGTTTCGGGCGTCAGCGCCAGTACTGTCGGGACCTATGTAGGAACGCAGGGCGCGTTCGCCGCCGCCGAAACGGCCATCGAAACGGGAATTAATTATTCCCTTGATCCCTCCAAGGTGACGGCAACCAACATAGTTAGCTCGTTTGGGAAAAACTTCGCCATCAATACCGCGACCGGCGGTATCGCCACCAAGGGGAAATGGGGAATGCAGATCCTCACTTGGGGTACCCGCCAGGCGATCGAGATCAGCGGCGAAACGGCGTACGATGTCGGCTATAATGGAAATGATCTCGCCACATCGCTTGCGATTAATACCGTAGGCAGCGTTGCGGGCGAAGGGGCTTCCGTAGCCATCGGCGCTGGGATAAAACGGGCCTGGAATAGTTCGGCGGGTCAGTACACCCGGATGTATGTCGGGGTATTTGCTGAGGAATTTCAGGATGCGTCACGTCGCACCGTAACGTTGGGTTCCAACGGCGCGAATGTTGTTGCTCAAATTTCAGATGCTGTTAAGGCGACCAATAAACGGCTAAAAGATGCCCCAATCAGCGAAAACAAACTTGAGCCGGGGGAACTAATCGTCGGACGATTTGGCGATTTGTCGCCAGGAGTGCCTGGCGACAACCTCACACCGCACCATGGTCCCTCTTCGAAATACATTCGTGATAAGTTCGGAATCTCGAGAGACGATGGCTATGCAATCATGTTACAGCATTTCTATCCATCAAACACTGGACGTCACGCCAGGACACGGACCTTTGGAAACAGGAACAAAGCGCCAGAATTGATGGAGGAGCAATTCAGGACAGCGCTTGGACGTGACGTACGCGACGTGCGGCGTATTCTTCAAGAAGATGGTGTTTATAGTCCGCAAGCTCGACAATCACTCAAGGACTGGATTGCTCTTTGGCGAAATGATGACCGAGTACAAGATGCACTTAAAGTCGTGAGGCCAATCAATGAACTCTAAGCCGATTATAGCCGCATTAACAGAGTCTCTAGCTGCGGATGATCGAGATAAGGCGAATGAACTGCTATCAGAACTTTATTCAGCAAATCTTAGTGAAGATGAGCTTTCGGAACTTTTCTTGCTGCTCGATGATAGCTCCGACGACGTCGGAAATATGTATGGAATTATTCATGTTTCGGAAAGAGCCGTGCCGGATAAATTCTATCGTGCATTTGCAAAGACATTTTCGCAACTGGCATTGAAGTCCCCCAATTGGGCAAGCTTGCTGGTGGCTCGTCACTTGGCGGCATCCTCCAACAACACTTCAGGATTCGATGCAAGGTTGTTTCTTAAGTCTATGCATCGATTGCTGGACAAAAACTCAAGATCGCACTTTCATCACATATGCACGGAATTGAAAGACGCGGGAAAAATTGCTCCGGATATCGAACATGATTTGCTAGGGTGATTCGTAACCGTTCACGGGTCGCGTCGTCCTGTGCCAAAAGTAAATTCACGGTTCGCTTGACGTCGTCCGCAACGCAGTTGCCCTAAAATGAGAGCGACGCGACAAGCTCTTTGACAATGCGGCCCAACGAATTGTGCGGCGGAAGCCCGCTAATTCAATGCGCTACGCGGTTGCAACGCTATCGGCGCGCACGCGGACCGCGAGCAGAATGCGGCGCATTGCGGAAGCAAGTCGGTCGTTACGCGGCTTGGCGATAGTAGTGCTTCAATAAGCCGCCGAGCCGCGCTTCGCAGCGAACTTCGGACAAAGTTTCGTAGGCTGGGTCGAGACCCAGCTCTTGCTGTTCGCGACGTCGAAATTGCTGGGTCTCGACCCAGCCTACGTGACTTCTTCATCACGTAGATGTCAGGCGGCCCGTAATCGAATGGCGGCCGCATTCATGGCCACGCAAGGCCGTGGCCATGGCACCCTCAGGACGAAGACATGCTCTTTCCGCGAAGACGCGGTAAGAGCATGGCACCAGGAGCGTCAGGCGGCCTGGCGGCGGTTTTCTCGGTCCCGCCCCTCGAAGTAAGGAAACGCAGGCCTTTCAATTGGCCTGACACCCGCCATTTCCCCTCTCATGGATGCTGGAACTTCGGCGGTCGGCGGTTTACGATAGGAATTCCCCTACCTACAACGCGAAGCCGAACTCTTCCATCAAACCTCAGGAATCACGCCTCATGCCTCGCTCTTTGTTTGCTCTGCTGCTGTTCTCTTTGACCGTGTCGGCTGCGTTTGCCGCAGACGCGAAATCGCCGGCCGCCAAGGCGAGCGGCAATACCGCGACGCCGATTGACCTGATCACGACCCTCCCTGGCTTCAAGGTGGAGCTCCTCTATTCGGTCCCGGCCGAAAGCCAAGGCTCGTGGGTCAATCTCTGCACCGACGACAAGGGGCGGATCCTGGTGAGCGATCAGTTCGGCGGTCTGTATCGGATCACTCCGCCGGCGGCTGGCCAAACGCTGACCGCCGACGATGTGCAGAAAGTGCCGGCCGACATTCGCGGCGTGAACGGCATGCTCTGGGCGTTCGACTCGCTGTATGTGGGCGTCAACGACTACGAGCGGAAGATTCCGTCTGGCCTCTACCGCATCACCGACAGCAACGGCGACGATCAACTGGACAAGGTGGAGTTGCTGCACGAAGTGAACTCCGGCAGCGACCACGGCGTGCATGCGGTGCTGCCGACTCCGGACGGCAAGGCGTTTTACCTGGTGACCGGCAACAACACGATTGCGCCGGAACTTGCCGATTCGTCCCCGGTCCGTCAGGTTTGGGGCGAAGACCATCTGTTGCCGAGCATGCCGGACGGTCGCGGGCACAACCGCGGCGTCCTCGCGCCGGGGGGGATCATCTATCGCGTTTCGCCCGACGGCAAAAAGTTTGAAGCGTACGCCAACGGCTTTCGCAACATCTTTGACGCGGCAGTCAATCATGACGGCGAGCTGTTCACCTACGACGCCGACATGGAATACGACTTCAACACCCCGTGGTATCGTCCGACCCGCATCTGTCACGTCACCAGCGGCGCCGAGTTCGGCTGGCGCAACGGCGCCGGCAAGCGGATGCCGTTCTACGCGGACAATATGCCGGGGATCCTCGACATCGGGCCAGGCTCGCCGACCGGCATGACGTTCGGCTACGGCGCGAAGTTCCCGGCCAAGTATCAAGAGGCGTTGTACGCGCTCGACTGGAGCTGGGGGAAGCTGTATGCGGTCCATCTGACGCCGAGCGGTTCGTCCTATACGGCGACCAAAGAAGAATTTGTGACCGGCGCCCCGCTGCCGATCACCGACGCGATCATCAACCCGCATGACGGCGCGATGTACTTCACGATCGGCGGTCGTCGCGTGCAGTCTGGTCTGTACCGGGTCACCTATGTCGGCGACGAATCGACCGCGCCGGTGAAGCCGGAAAGCGCCGCCAACGAAGCCCGCGAACTGCGACACGCGCTGGAAGCGTTCCATGGTAAGCAAGATCCGGCGGCGATCGACGCCGCGTGGCCGCACCTGGCGGACGAAGATCGCTTCATTCGCGCCGCCGCGCAGACCGCGATTGAACATCAGCCGGTCGATACGTGGGCGGCCAAGGCGTTGTCGGAAACCGATCCGGCGAAACAAGTCACGGCGCTGTTGGCCTTGGCTCGCGTGACCGGCGTCGATCCGCAACACCGCAAAAAGAATTCGCCCCCGGTGGATGAGGCGATGCGCGACAAGCTGCTGGGCGCCATCACGGCGATCGACGCGGCGAAGCTGAATTTGACGGAGCAACTGACCTTGGTTCGCACCGAGCAGATCATCCTGGTTCGCTTCGGTCGCCCCGATCAAGCGATGGTTGACAAGTTGATCGCCCAGCTCGATCCGCTCTTCCCGGCCCAATCGGCCGATCTGAATTGGCTGCTCTGCGAAACGCTGGCCTACCTGCAATCGCCGACTGTCGCCGCCAAGGCGATGGCTTTGATCGCCGCGGCGCCGGCCCAGGAAGAGCAGATGCAGTACGCCCGTTCGATTCGCTTTTTGACCGCTGGCTGGACGCCGGAGCTGCGGAAGCAATACATCGAGTGGTTCCTCAAAGCGGCCAACTACAAAGGTGGCGCCAGCTTCGACAAGTTCATCGAGTTCATTCGCGACGACGCCGTCGCTTCGCTGAGCGACGCCGAAAAAGAAAGCATGAAAGAGCTGCTGGCGAAGAAGGCCGAAAAGAAGTCGGCGCTGGAGAACCTCGGCGAGATCTTCGCCGGACGGGAAACGACCGAGTGGACGCTCGAAGAACTTTCAGACGCCGCCAAGACGGGGCTGAAAGGCCGCGACTACGCCAACGGCCGCAAGATGTTCGCCGCCGCAGGCTGCTACGCCTGCCATCGCTTTGGCGATCAGGGGGGGATGACCGGTCCCGATTTGACGTCGGCCGGGCGTCGTTATTCGCCGCATGACCTCTTGGATCAGGTCATCAACCCCAGCAAGGTGATCAACGATCAGTTTTCGGCGATCAAAGTGCTGACCGCCGACGGCAAGCTCCACACCGGCGTGGTCGTCAATCTCAACGGCGACTCGATGACGCTGAACACCGATCTGACCGACCCGAACGAACGGGTCAACATCAATCGCAACGACATCGAAGAGATGGCGGTCTCCAAGATCTCAGCGATGCCGACCGGGCTGTTCAAGTCGATGACCAAAGAAGAGATTCTGGACCTGACCGCCTACCTGATCAGCGGCGGCGATTCGGGGCACGGTTTCTTCCAGAAGTAGTCTGGGATTTCGAGCCGGAGATCAACGAGCGGACAGTCGAAAGACTGTCCGCTTTTGTTGGTCGCCTTGGTCGTCCGCGAAAATGGCCTGCGAGTCGATACAGTACCACTTGGGATTCTCCGCCGCCCGGCGTGCGAGTCTTGGCGTTTTCAAGTCTCCGTCCTCAAGAGCGGACGCCAGTCGCATCAGTGGGATTGGCCTGGAGAATCGCCGTCTCCCTTGCCTCTCTTTGCCGTTGTCGACGTCCTGATCTTCTGCCGAAGCGCCGTCAGCACCAACTGCTTATCAATGCCCTGCTGATCGCAGGCATATCCCAGCGACTTCCCGCCACAGGAGTAGTCGATGCCGAACTCTTCAAACACACAGAGCGTTTCGGGGTGGTCGATGATCCAGTCGGGAACCGAGGTGTCGAGATCGCAGTCCGCTTCAGGGGATTCCATCGCCATGAGTCCATTTTCCGGATTCTCGTTCGGTGAGAACGGGCGCCACGTCTGAATCAATGCGATTGGATGCAACGAACGTCATTTCGCTGATCGCATTCAGCGCCAATTAATATCAGGACGATGGCGACTCGATCACTTGGTTTTCTTATAGATTTCTAGCCCGCATTCACGGCAGCGCCAAACCGGATCATCGCCCGTAACGCAGCAGCCTCCCAAGACGATCTTGCCGGCGTCCAGGTCTTGCTGGAGCTCGTCCGAAAAATCGGGGAGGCCGTAGAGGACGTCGGCGATCCGCGTGGAGCCGCATTTGGGACAGACATGCGGTTGCTGCGGCGACTCGTAGCGAGGCTGCGTCATGATCGATGACTCCGTTTTTTTGTTCAGCACGAGCGCCGTCGCCCCGACGCTACTCCTTCTTGGTCGGTCCGTCCACCAGGCACGACTTGTCATCGAGCGGTCGCACCCAGACGTTGCGGAACTTCACCGGGTTGTCGTGGTCTTGCAGGAAGACGGGGCCGACGGAGGTCTTCAGTTGCTTTTCCCAGATCTCTTGCAGGTAGGGCGTCGACTTGTAGCGATAGGGGTGATACTGCGAACGGGGTTCGCCCACCTTCGTGCCGTCTTGCACCTTCTGGCCGTTCAGCCACGCGGTGATCTCTCCCTCTGCGGTGATTTTGCCTTCGGCGTCGCGGCGCGGGGCGCGGTAGCGGATGTCATAGACTTGCCACTCGCCTGGCTTGCGGGCGGCGTCGACCAGCGGCGGAGCGAAGCCGTAAGCGGCGCCCATGTCTTCTTGCGTCAGCTGCTTCTTGCCGGCCGAGTTGATGATTTGCAGTTCGTAGTTGCCGTGGATGTAGATGCCGCTGTTGCCGCTGCCGGTTTCGGGGAGCATGAACTCGACATGGATGTCAGCGTCGCGGAAGTGCAGCCGCGAGGGGATGTGATTGGAGCGAGCTTCGCTGCGAGTTGACGTAACCACGCCGTCTTCCAGCGGCCAATCAATCTCGCCACCGTTTTTCGAGAGGAACAGATTGGTATCTTTCCCCAGCAATACCACCGCATCGGCCGGCGGCGGAACCGGCAGCGAATCTTGCTGCGGAGCGAACTCTTCGGCCGCAAGGCTGGCGCAGAACAGGATCAGGCTGCAGAGAAGGGCGGAGAGGACGATTCGCTGGGGCATGGGAGACTCGGCGGTGGGGGTGTTGGAAGGGTTTTATTGTAATGAATGGCCCTCGCTGGTTCAAAGATGGCGGCAAATGCGTACTCTACCAACCGGCCGGGATCGGCCAGCCGGTTTGTTCCGAGCGAACATCGAGAAACCGCGTTTGCGGATTGAGCTCGAGCTGTTCGAGCGTCTCGGACGTGTGGACTAGCGGCAGCAGGGCGCCTGATTCGCTCTCGGCAAACTGCAAGAAACAATGGCCGATATCGCCGCCGCTGATTTGCCACTGGACGGCATGGCTTCCTCCACCTAGTTCCAACAGTTGCTCGCTCACCTTCTTCAGATCGTCGCCGAGCGTTTCGATCACCTTACCGTCCACCGAGAGGGTCGCATGGCCGCGGGTGCTCGATCCTCCGGCATGGCGAATCCGAACGGTCGTTTCCTTGGGCAAGACTAACGCGCCGTGAAAGTTAATTTGTACGCTGGCCCCAGAGTCCCACGGCGGCAAATCGGCCTCTTTCAAATTGGACGGCGCCAAGACCTTGCCATTGAAGTAGCGGAAAACGACGTTGGCGTTCTCCCCGTTTACATAGGCCATGCCGACGACGCCCTCTTTCGTTCGTTTGCGACGCTGGCGTACTGGTTCCGCACGGTCGAACGTAATCGTCAGATCATAGTTGGAACGGCCATTCGGGCTATCGGCGAAGTGGATCAGAATGTGATCGTCGAACGTTTCGAGCACGACCGTATCGCGTCCCTGGCGAACGGTCATCTTGGCCGATGCGAAATCAACCGACTCGGCGAGTAGCCTTTGGCTCACCTGCTCGCCCAAGACCGGCGACGACCGCGGCGACCATTCAAAATCGTTGATCTTTACCAGATTCGGCCAATCCCAATGTCGATGAACCCAGAAGATCTCTCGCGCGCTGACGCTCAAACGATCGCTGCCGTCGATATCGGCGACAATGTGGAGGGAGATGGGCTCCTTCGCCTGAATGACGCCTACCGCACTAGCAATTGCCGAAACCGATACTAAGAACGTCGCGAAGGTCTTCATCTCCGGTCCCCTGGGGTACGCACCATAAAACGGAGGGCGAGAAGCCGCCTAGTATTATGACGATCCAATCCGGGGAATTGTTTCTTGCCGGTCCGGAGTTACGCGATCACGCGCGTAGCTAGTCGCCCTTCGCCGGTTTCGGCAGCGGCGGGGCCTGGTAAACGTCGCGGAGGCGATAGTACTCCTTCGTCAGCTGGTCGCGAATCTCCTTCGCGTCGGGATCATCGTAGATGCTGCGCATCTCTTGCGGATCCGATTGCAGATCAAACAGGTTCCATTCGCCGCTAACCGGAAAGTGGATCAGCTTGTGGCGATCGGTCCGGACGCCGAAATGTTGCGGGACGGCATGTTCCCCCAGTTCATAGTAGGCGTAGTAGAGGGAGTCGCGCCACGCGACCGGCTCTCCCTTCAAGATCGGGACGAGAGAGCGACCTTGGATCTCGGCCGGGATCGGCTCGCCGGCCATTTCGAGAAAGGTGGGAGCGTAGTCGATGTTCTGCACGAGTTGCTCTGGCGCCGAGCCGGGCTTGGCGACGCCGGGCCAGCGAATGATCAGCGGCATGCGGAACGATTCTTCAAACATCCACCGCTTGTCGTACCAGCCATGCTCGCCGAGGTAAAACCCTTGGTCGGACGAGTAGACGACAACCGTGTTTTCGGCAAGGCCGTTGTCGTCGAGGTACTTCAGCAACCGGCCGACGTTCTCGTCGACCGCTTTGACGGTGCAGAGGTAGTTCCGCATGTAGCGACGATACTTCCAGTGGACGATGTCGCGCTCGGTCATCTTTCCGGCTGCAAATTCTTTCAGAAACTCCTGGTTCTGCGGACCGAAGTGAGCGTCCCAGGCCGCTTTCTGCTGGGCATTCATCCGGTTGTATTCGGGCGTGCCGTAACGATCGGGCGGCGGCAACTTCACGTCCCCCCGTTCGTCCTTGCGGACCTTCGCGTCGTAGGCCCAATCGAAATGGCGATCGATCTCCATTTCGTTCGTGGCGAGCGTTACGCTCCGATTGGCGTAGTCGTCGAACAGGGTCGCCGGCTCGGGAATCTCAACGTCGTCATAAGCGTCCAACAAACGCAGCGGCGGAGCGAAGGTTCGATGGGGCGCCTTGTGTTGGCACATCAACAGGAACGGCTTCGAGCGATCACGCTGCTCGAGCCACGCGATCGATTTGTCGGTGGTGAGATCAGTGGCGTATCCTTCGAACCGTTTCGTCTTGCCATCTTGTTGGATGAAGTCGGGGTTGTAGTAGCTCCCTTGTCCCGGCAAGATCTCCCAGTGATCGAAGCCTTGCGGCTCGCTCATCAGATGCCACTTGCCGATCACGGCCGTCGAGTAGCCGGCGGCTTGCAGCGTTTTCGCCAAGGTCCATTGCGACTGATCGAGCCCTTTACCGGTGTTGCGCATGAACCCGTTCTTGTGGCTATGCTTGCCGGTCAAGATTGTGGCCCGCGATGGTCCGCAAATCGAGTTGGCGCAAAACGAGTTACGAAACAACATCCCTTCGTGGGCCAAACGATCAATGTTCGGGGTCGGCGCGACCTTCGCCAAATCGCCCCCATAGGCGGAGATCGCTTTGATCGCATGGTCGTCAGAAAAAATGAAAAGAATGTTCGGGCGGCTCGCCAAATCGTCCGCAAACAGGGCGGAACAGCCGAGCAGGGCGAAGCAGAACAGGGACAAGCGGATCATCAGGAGGGTCACCCAGGCGTGAAAGGCAAATGCCGGCAGAGAAATCGCAAACAAACGCCCACAACCCGGCCTTCATCGACGAGTGAGGCGCGATCCGCATTTTACCATACGGCGCCCAAAGCGTAGCGACTTAAATGGACGCATGCTGCGTCTACTCGGTCAGACCCGACAAGCTGAACGCCGCCCAATAGCGCGGCGGAGTTCGCTCGTTCGTTTCTTCGGCGCCTGGTTCTGGGACGATCGTGGCGCCGCGCAGTTGATTGGGGTTCTTGAGAACCCAGAGCTGCGCTTCGCGCAGGGCGTCGACAGGCGACATCTGTTCGCGAAGGTAATTCTTGTAGAACTCTTCCATCAAGCGGCGCGTCACCAGGTCGTCGATCTTCCAATAGCTGGCGATCGTCGCGTCGACGCCGGAGATTTGGAAGGCCCGCTGAATCCCCAGGATCCCTTCGCCGCCGGCGATTTCGCCCAGACCGGTATCGCAAGCGCTCAGCACGACCAGCTTCACGCCGAACAGCGGCAGCGTCGAGATTTCGTCGGCGGTCAGATAGCCGTCGTCCGCAAGGGCATCGCCGTCGTCCGCGGAAAGTTCCGGCGGTTTGTTCGCGCCGGCGAAGACGATGCCGGAGAGGAGCCCGGCGCCATATTCGGCGCGACGTTCGAATCGTTCGCTATCGGTCGCGGCGCCATTCTGCACTGCTTCCGCAGGAACAAAATAACCATGCGTCGCCAGATGAAGAACGAAACAATCGCCGGCGTTTTTGCGGAACAATTCCTCGGTGGCTCGTTCTTGCGTGTAGAGAGCGACCAAGTTCTCAGGAACCTGCAGTTGGTCAACGTAAAGCGTTTTGATGAACGCGACTTCTCCTTCGGTGCCGGGGAGATACGACCATTTGTAGCCTCGGGTCAGGCTCCGCAGTTGCTCCTCGGTTCCGCGAAACCTTCCGGCCGACGGTTTGTTGGTCGCTGGCTTCGGCTCTTGGCGATGGTCGTAGTCGATCCCGCCCATCAGCAGCAAGTCTTTCGACGGTCGCTTCTGCGCGGCGGCAGCCGTATCGGCGAGCAGTCGCGGCGCTGGGGCGGTCGTCAGGCGAAAGTCTTCCAGCAGATAGGCGCCGTCCTCTTTGCCCGGGACCGCGGCGAAGGGAATTCGCCCCAAAACGCCGTCCGGAGAAATGATCAGCGTCTTCTTCTGGGCAAGTTGTTCGTCGAACGGCTGAATCAGAATACTGCGAAGCGCCTTGCCGGCCTGGATGCCGTCGGGGGATGTACCGAACGATTGCCGCCAATCGTCGACCGCTTGCTCGACCGGGGCGATCGGCCCCAGGTCGACCATCATCGGAGGCCCGTCATGCTGGATCAGAAAGCCGATCAACCGGCGAGTAGCGACTAGCTTGCCGGCGTCATTCGGGTCGGGCTGCGAATGGACATATTCCAAGTAATCGAGCAGCGCAACGTCTGCCGGCAGCGCGGCTGCGATCGCGGCATGCGATGGAGCGCCTGGGAGAGCGCGAAACTCAGCGCTCTGCTGAGCCAATTCGCGCTCCAGCGATTGCCGCTCGTTGGCGAGAGCTGCCAATCGCGTAGTGCGTTCCTTATCGACAGGCTCGTTCGCGTTGGCATGCGCGAGCGCCGTCCAAAGCCGGGTCGTTTGCTGCAGCGATTGAAAGAGCTCGGCGCTGTCCGACTCGCTGGCCACTCGGCGAATCGCTCGCTGCCGCACCATGGCGGCGCCTTTCCAGCGGAGCACGGCGGCGTAGGCGGCGGGGAATTGGTCGTGCTGAGCTTGCACGATCGACAGCAGTCCGTAAAGTCGCTCCACCAGCAACTGATTGAGCGCCAATTGCTGCGGTTCGGTCAGGATCGCTGACGAGACGTCGACGTGACGTGCGGTCAAGTCGTAAGCCTGCTGATAGCGAGCAGTCGCTTTCGGCAAGTCGTTTTGCAAGTGATAGAGCCGAGCAAGTTCAAAGACGGTCTCGGCGACGCCGGGATGCTCTTCGCCGCAGACCTTTTCCCGAATCTCCAGCGCTTCGAGCAACAGCGGCTCGGCTTGATCGAACTTTCCCATACGCCGATAAAGAACGCCGAGGTTGTTCTGGCGTTCGGCGTAGGAGGGATGCGTTTTCCCGAATTGCCGTTCGATGATTTGACGCGACTGGAGATAGAGTTTTTCCGCCGCAAGATACTCGCCGGTATCGCGCTCGACCGACGCCAGGCTGTCGAGACAGGCGGCGTAATCGGGATGCTGCTCGCCAAGCGCCGCGGAGAGAATCGCCGCCCCTTTCTCGAGGGTCGCTTTCGCCTCGGCGTAGCGCTCAGTTTTCCAATAGAGATGCCCTAAAGCGTTGAGCGAATTTGCATAATCGGGGTGCTCTTCACCAAGGAGCGATCGCTGGTTTTTGACCGCAGCTTGAAAGTAGGTTTCGGCCTGGGGGAAGTTCCCCAGCTTTTGATGGAGCGAGCCGAGATTGACCTGGCACTTGGCGATATGGGGATGGCTTTCGTCGTAGGCCTTCGTCCAGATGTCGAGCGATTGGCGATAGAGAGGTTCGGCCAACAACAATTGCCCCTTCGCTTCGTAGAGACTGCCAAGGTTATGGAGGCAGCGTGCGTAGTCAGGATGCGTTTCGCCGACGTTCTGTTTGGCGACGTCGACGTTTTCCTGGTAGAGAGCCTCGGCGTTGTCGTAGTCGCCGATGGCTAGATAAGCATTCGCCAAATTGTTGCGGCTTGATATGACATGAGAATCTTCCTCACCGAGCGTCGCCTTCCGTAACTCAAACGTCTCTTTCGTCAGGGCGATCGCGTCGTCGTAGTTGCCAATCCGTTGATACAGGAGCCCCAAGTTGTTGCGCGTCTTAAGATACTCGGGATCATCTTCGCTTAGGCAAGCCCTTTGAATCGCAAGCGTTTCCTGGAAAAGCCGCTCGGCCTGCTCATATTCGCCGGTCGTGTAGTGGAGTCCACCGAGACTGCTCAGGCCGCTCGCATAGCGAGGATGCGATTCCCCCATCATTTTGCGGTAGGTTTCGAGCGATTGTTCAAAATTCGTCTTGGCGAATGTCGAATTGCCGATGGCCAGGTAGAGGACGCCCAGGTTGTGGAGCGCCGTAGCGTAACTCAGATCTTCCTTGCCGAAGAGTCGCGCGGCGCTTGCAACAGCCGCTTTTCCATCGGCGATCGCCTCTTTGTCCTTCCCCTGCGAGTGGAGCTCAAGAACTCTCGTCTTCGCTTCTTCCAGTTGTCGAAGCGCCAATCGTTCCCCCAGACTGAATGCGGAGATTTTCTTGAGGCGCCGCTCCTCCTCCTTTTGCTCCACCGATCGCCAATGGTCCTCGCCCCAGGTTTCGATCGCGAGTTTTCGCATTTCCTGGCGAACGGCAAGACAATCGGCGAAGCGCTCCTTACTCTCGTAGTATTGCGCCAACAGATCGGCCGAATCGAGGAAGCGAAGTTCTTCGATCCAATGATCGTCGTCCTTGGTCGGATTCGAGGCCGATCGTTTCAACAGAAGGTCGGCCCGATCTTTTGCAACCACGCTTTGGACCGACTCGATCTCCTCCTGCGAAACGTCGTTGCGATTCCAGCCTTGCGTTTCGTTAAAACTATTCTCCGGTTGGTTAACGACTGCACGAGGCATGCTGCGTGGATAAACCGGATCAACATCCGGCAGATCGACCGGAGCTTCCGGCGACGGGGGATCGGATTCGTCCGATGAATTCATGGCCCGAGGTTTTGCCGGCGCCGTGTTGTTTTGAGGCGCGGTCGTGCGCTGCATTCTGGACCGCCGGCCGCGAAATCCAAATTGCCGAATCGACCGACCATTGGATCCGATCTCGCCGAATCGCTCCTCGAACTCGATCCAGGCAGACTCCAACTCTTGCGAGCTGGCCGATTGCGATGCGACGCTGCGAACGTCGGCGGTCGTTGCCCGCTCACTCCGCAGCAGCACCGCGCCGAAGAGGAGTGAGAGCATCAATAACAGACAGGCGGAAGCGAACAAGACTGCTCGGAATACTGCCATGCTATTCACCCAGCGATTAAAGAATTCGCATGCAAACTAGATGTGCATAGTCGGCGAAGATCCTGACGTCGGCAGCGCAAATCGGTCGGCACCAAGGAACTCCAGATGTTGGGGCATAATACCACCGCGGTTACTAAAGAACAAATCATCGCAAGAGGGGGAAGCGGACTCATGATCAGGGCCCCTTTGCCGATTCGCTGCGCTGGCGGCGAATCTCTTCGACGATCTCGTGTGCCTGCTGCGTCTCGCCGTTTCGTATCAACGTTGTCGCTTGCTCAAACTTCGCGTCCAACGCTTCGGATTCCGCTTCCAAAGCGCGCAGCGTCTCCAATTCCTCCGCCGTTAGCGTTGGGGTAATCACGACCGATTTACGTGACAATAGCCTTCCGCCAAGGATGATGACGAAAATGACGAGGAACGTGACCGCCCACGATCTACGGCCTTGCGGAGCTTGTTCTTCGCCGTCATGTTCCATGGCTACTCGGCAATCCCCGACATGCTAAACGCCGCCCAATAACGCGGCGGGGTTCGTTCGTCCGCTTCTTCCGCGCCTGGTTCTCGCACGATCGTAGCGCCGCGCAGTTGATTGGGATTGCGCAGCACCCAGAGCTGCGCTTCGCGCAATGCGTCGACCGGCGACATCTCCTCGCGGAGGTAGTTCTTGTAGAACTCTTCCATCAAGCGGCGCGTCACCAGGTCGTCAATCTTCCAGTAGCTGGCGATCGTCGCGTCGACGCCTGAGATTTGAAAGGCGCGCTGAATCCCCAGAATCCCTTCGCCGCCGGCGATTTCGCCCAGACCGGTATCGCAAGCGCTCAGCACGACCAGTTTTACGCCGAACAGCGGCAGCGTCGAGATCTCGTCGGCGGTCAGATAGCCGTCGTCCGCGAGCGCGTCGCCGTCGTCCGCGGAAAGTTCCGGCGGCTTGTTCGCGCCGGCGAAGACGATGCCGGAGAGAAGACCGGCGCCGTATTCGGCCCGACGTTCGAAGCGCTGGTTCGGGGCGTCGCGATCGGCGGCGCCGCGTCGCGCCGAATCAGGCAGCACGAAATAACCATGCGTCGCCAAGTGGAGCACGAAGCAATCGCCGGCGCTGTTACGGAACATTTCCTCGGTGGCTCGCTCTTCGGTGTAAAAGGCGACCAGGTTCTCCGGGACCTTCAGTTCGTCGACGTAGAGCGTTTTGATGTAGGCGACTTCGCCATGCGTGTTGGGGAGATACGACCACCAGCAATCCTTCGTCAGATTTCGCAGTTGCTCCTCGCTTCCGCGAAATCGCCCTGTCGATGGTTTAACGGCCTCTTCCTGCGCCGCTTGCCGATGGTTGTAGTCGATCCCTCCCATCAACAGCAGATCCTTCGACGGTTGATGGTTTGTTGAGACCGACTTCTCAGCAAGCAGTCGCGGCGCCGGCGACGTCGCCAGACGATAGTCTTCCAGGAGGTATGTTCCCTTTTCTTTCCCCGGCAGGGCGGCGAAAGGGATGCGTCCGATCACGCCGTCCGGCGAAATCAGCAATGTCTTCGTCGCCGCCAGTTGAGGCGCGAACGGTTCGAGCAAGACGTTGCGCAGCAGCTTGCCTGCTGCGACGCCCTCGGAGGATGCGCCGAAGGACTGTCGCCACTGTTCGACCGCTTGTTCTACAGGAGCGATCGATCCCAGGTCGATCATCAACGGCGCCCCTTCGCGCTGGAGGAGAAACCCGATCAGCCTGCGCGAAGTGACCAGCTTCCCTTTGTCGACCGGATCCGCCGCCGAGTGGAGATACTCAAAGTAATCGATCAGCACCGTCTCTGGCGGGATCGCCCTTTGGATCTCGGCGGCGGTATGCGAGCCGGGGAAAGCACGAAACGCGGCGCTCCGTTCTGACAGACCAAGCTCCAACTCTTGCCGGCGGTTGGCGAGCGTTTGCAGTCGCCGCTGGCGGTCTTCATTGCCCGGCTCCATCGATTCGGCATGGGCCAGCGCCGTCCACAAGCGGGTCGTTTGCTGCAGTTCTGCAAACAGCTGGGCGCTGTCCGGCTCATCGGCGATGCGGCGAATCGCCCTTTGCCGAACCATCGCAGCCCCTTTCCAGCGCAAGACCGCTTCGTATCCACGACTGAATTGCTCCGGCTGCATGAGCACGATCGTTAAGAGACCGTAAAGACGTTCGGCCATCAACCGATTCAGCGCCAACTGCTGCGGCTCGGTTAAGATCGTCGAGGTAACGTCGACGTGATGCGCGGTCAGGTCATAGGCTTCCTGATAGCGGGCGGTCGCCTTCGGTAAATCGTTTTTCAGGTGGTAGAGCCGGGCGAGCTCGAAAACCGTTTCGGCGACGTCGGGGTGTTCGCCGCCCAGCGACTTTTCTCGAATCCCGAGCGATTCCAGCAGCAACGCTTCGGCCCGATCGAAGCGTCCCATGCGGCGATAGAGAACGCCCAAGTTGGTCAGACATTCGCCGTAAGTGGGATGCTCTTTGCCAAGGCGAGCCGCGGTGATTGCGGTCGCTTGGTTGAAGAGTTTTTCCGCCGTGGCGTAGTCCCCGGTATCGCGCGCAACCGACGCCAGGCTATCCAGGCAAGCGGCATATTCGGGATGCTGTTCCCCCAGCGAAGCGAGCAGAATCGCCGCCGCACGCTGAAGAGGCTCTTTCGCCTCGGCGTAGCGTTCCATTTTCCAATAAAGATATCCCAACTCGTTCAGCGTATTGGCGTAGTCCGGATGCTCTTCGCCCAGCAAAACTTTTTGGCTTCGTAAGGCGGCGTGCAGCAGCGCTTCGGCCTGAGGAAAGTTTCCCAATTTGCGATCTATCGCGGCGAGGTTCGACTGGCACTGGGCGACGTCCGGATGAATTTCGCCGTAGGCCTGCGTCCAGATCTCCAGCGCCTGGCGATAGAGCGGTTCGGCCAACAGGTACTCGCCGGTCGATTCGTAAAGGACGGCCAGATTGTGAACGCTTTGGGCGTAGTCGGGATGCCTTTCCCCAACCGTCGCTTTTGCAGCATCCATGTTTTCTCGGTACAGCAACTTGGCCTGATCGTAGTCGCCGATAACACGACAGAGACTCGCCAGATTGTTGCGGCTCGCGGCGACGTCGGCATGCGTGTCGCCCAGGGACGCCTTACGTACTTCATACGCCTCTTGGACGATCTGGAGCGCTTTCTCATACTCTCCACGACGCTGATAGAGCAGTCCCAGATTGTTACGCGTCGATTGAGTGTCCGTATCGTCGTTACCTAACGTCGCTTTACGAATCGCGAGCGCTTCGGCGTAAAGGGGCTCCGCCTTCGCATAGTCGCCGAGCAGATAGTAGAGGCCGCCGAGATTGTTCACGCTGCCGGCGTAGCGCGGATGCATTGCGCCCAGCGTCTGGCGACGGACGTCGAGCGTCTGCCGATAGAACGATTCGGCGGCGGGGTATTTGCCGATTCGCTGATGCAACGTTCCCAGATTATGGAGCGCACTGGCGTAAAGCGAATCATCGACGCCCAAGAGTTGTGCGGAACTCTCCTTCACTTTTTCGGCGTAGGGAATCGCCTCGTCGTATTTCCCCTTTGCGTACAGCTCGAGCATTTTCATCTTCGCCTCTTGCAACTGGGCGAGGGCGGCCAATTGCGACGAATTGAAGGCGACGATTTTCTTCTGCTGCGCTACCTCCAACTTTTGATCGATGGTCCGCCAGTCATCCGGGCCATAAACGTCGGTCGCAACTTGCAGCATCTCCTCGCGCAGTGTCAGGCATTCGGCGTAGCGTCTTTCCCCTTCGAGGAATTTCGCCAACATCAACGCCGAATCGAGAAAGCGAAGTTGTTTCTCAAGCCGCCCCCTTTCGTGAGCGGCTCCGGCGGAAGAGCTATCCGTGGGAAGCAGACCGCGACGATCTTTTGCAACTTGTTCGTCAAGCGTTTTGAACGTCTGTTGTTCGTTGCCGCTGCTGACCAGCCGCCCGGTCTCGTCGATGTGGACCTCTGGTCTATTGACGGGCGCCGTGGGCGCGGGGGAATAATATTGCTGGCTTGGATTCCACTGGTTCGGCCTTGTGAACTCTGGTCTCTGGACAGGACCTTTCCACCCGCCGTTTATTCCTCCTTGGATCCCTTCCCAGAAGTTTCGGACATTGCTTTGACCTGATGTCGAGGGGAATGGATTGGGAGGCGTCCCCTGAGGAGCCCCGAAGGGCTTCGGCGGCGCGCCATCCTGCATTAATGCGCGACGCGGGGGACGAAAATCGGGAAGATGATGGCCGAGTTTGCCCAGCACGGTTGGCGAGTGGTCGGCGCTGGGTCGTTGCGGAAGATGCCCGGCAACCGTTTCACGACCCGTTTGCGGCGAGCGATCGCTTCGCAACAGCAGCGTCCCGGCGAGCAGACAGCACATCAACAGCACGCTGGCGGTCGCCAAGATTGCTGCCCGGATTACTGCCATTTCGCTCGCTCGTCGTTCGAGAAAGTCGGATGCCAACGCGAAGCCGCCATGATACCACGACGGATCGCCAGCACCAACTTTCGGGGGGACCGAGTTTTGCGGCGCTACCGCGATTTACTTTTCGCCGCCGAACTGCTGAGCTGCGAGTTCGCCCAGTTGATGCCGGTCGAATTTGCCGGTTGCGTTGCGAGGGAGCTCGGGCAGAAACAGGTAGTGGACCGGGTTCTTGTACGCGGCCAGGTGCTGCTCGACATATTCGCGGATCGACGCTTCGGCTGACGGATCAGCGTCTTCGACCAGCGCTACGCAGGCGACCGGGATTTGGCCGTCGCGCGGGTCGCTGACGCCGACTACCACCGTGGCGTGAACCAGCGGGTGTTCGTCGACGATGTTCTCGACTTCGGCCGGGGCGATGTTCGAGCCGCGGCGGACGATCATCAGCTTTTTCCGGCCGACGAACCAGACGTAGCCTTCTTCGTCGCGATAGGCGAGGTCGCCGGTGTGGAGCCAACCGTTTTGAAAGAGCGTTTGCGTCGCTTCGTCGTCGTTCCAATAGCCGATCGTAGCGGAAGGGGTTTGCAGAACGATTTCTCCCTGGACGCCGACGGGACAATCATCCCCACTCAGATCGATCACGCGCAGCTGCATGCCTGGCGCCGCTAAGCCGAGCGATCCCCACTTCCGCTTGCCGTAACGTGGATTGCCGGCATAGTAGCAACTGACCTCGGTCATGCCGGCGCCTTCCATCACTTCCCAGCCGAGCAAATCGCGAAACCGATGATGCAAATCGGACGGGACCGCATCGCCGGATCCGATGGCGTTATTCAACGTCGGCAGCGGCGTCGGATGTTGTTCCAGGTATTCGACAAAGTCGAGCAGATCGCTCGCCAGCATTCCATATTCGGTGACGCCGAACTGATTGATCGCGGCGACCGCGACGGCCGGAGCCGGCTTCATCATCAGCACAACTTCGGCGCCAGCCAAAAAGGCGGCCATCATTTGCGTGTGGAGTCCGCCGGCGTGACTGATCGGCTTGCCGACCAGGACGACGTCGCTCGCTTGAAAGTCGAACAGTTCGCGCGACTGGGCGATCGCGCTGTAGACGCCGCCGTGCGAGTGCACGACTCCCTTGGGATGTCCGGTGCTGCCGGAGGTGAAGAGAATCAAGGCCGCGTCTTCTTCGTGAACCGGCGCCCTGACGTCGTCCGGCTCGCCGGAGAGCAGTTGCTCAAAGGGAAGGGGGGCGTCACCGGCTCCGGCCACTTCGATCGTTTGCAGAGAATTCAACGTCAGGGGCTGAACGACGCTGGCCCGATCGGCATGATAGAAGAGGAGCCGCGCCGCAGTCCGCGTGAGGATTTCCTCCAGCTCCTGCGTCACGTAGCGATAGTTGAGCGGCACGGCAATCGCGCCGAGCTGGTAACAGGCGAGCGTGATCGCGACCGCTTCGGGGCAATTGGGCAAGAGCCACGCGACCCGATCGCCGGGGGCGATTCCGAACTGACGTAAGCCTGCGGCGATCGTGCGACTCGCCATGTCGAGCTGGGCGTAAGTGAGGGCTTTGTCGTCGTGCCGGAGGGCCGTTTGCTCCGGTGTAGTGCGTACCACCTCGTCGAGCAATGTTTGTAAGCGTGTTGGCCCGATCGTCACGTTATTCTCCTGCGGAAACGGAAGATCGCTTCGTTCGATGATACCGCAAGCGATCGTCCAGGGGGACAGAACCTCTTGTCGCATCGGCTGAAAGAGAATATGGCCGCGGCGGAGTTGGAGTTGTCGGACGCCGAACTGGCCGAAATCAACGAGGGAGCCGCGGAGATCCAAGCGGTTGGGGCACGGTATTCGGAAGCGGCGTAGAAATTGGTGAACCGGTAACGAGTAAACTGGGGCGCCATTGCCACGCCGACGTGGCGATGGCCTCGTTATCTTGCCAAACGCTTGACCAACAGAGACGCTAGGAAGGAGACTGACGGACGACCACCAGCGTAGGCGAATATGACGAGACGTTCCAAAATCGTACACACAGTTTTCACGACGGTGTTTTTGCTGTTGGTCGCTGGCTTGGGACTTCGGCTGGCGTACCAGGGTTGGAATAATGTCCAGCACTACCGAAATCAATCTCTTCTTGGCGAGATCGGTTGCCGTGTCAGATATGGTCCCAAGGGGGGCTATTTTGTCGATGTTCCGGAAACGGTGTCGCCGTCCGCATTCGACAAACGTCATCGTAGCGCGATGCAAGCGTTGGCAAATCGCGCCGTTGTGACCATCTCACTTTCCCACCACCAAATCGACGCCGCCGATTGGTCGTGGCTCGCCTCTCTGACAGGGACCGTGTCCATTCGCGCTCGTAAAGGGGCGTTCGATGCCCGAGCGGAGGAATTCTTCCGGGAGCATGGAGTCGGGTTCGGTTACTTCGAACAGGAACCCGACTTTTAGCTGCGCCGCTACTTCGCCGCCGGGATCACCGGCAACATGATCCGGCTTGGATGCTCGGGGTCATGATAGATCGTCTGGTCCGCCACCTTCGTCAGGCGATTGCGGTTGAGCGGTTCACCGGTGTTCGGATTGACGTCGAAGCGAGGGAAGTTTGAACTGGAGATGTCGACGCGAATCCGATGTCCCTGCTTAAAGACGTTGGAGGTGGGGTAAAGTTTGATCGTGAACTCGTAGACCTCGCCCGGCGTCATCAGCTTTTCTTTCGTCAGCGATTCGCGGAAGCGGCCACGGACGATGCCGTCTCCCAGATTGAGATCAAAGCCGCCGGGCCAATCGGTCGACGGCGGATAGACGTCGATGAGCTTGGCGGTGAAGTCGGTATCGACCGCCGAACTCGACGCGTAGAGCTTCACTTCGATCTCGCCGGTCACTTCCAGATCTTCCTCTAGCGGTTCGGTCTGGAAGACCAGGACGTCTCGTCGCGACGAAATCGGGACTGGCTGTTGAAAATTCCAAATATGCGGGCCTCCCTTTTGGTTCCAGGCGCCTTGCACGAGGATGTCATCGCCCGACGAGATGTTGCCGCCGATCGTTGGAACCGGATCGGCCGGATCAAATTGGAATTGCGTCACGCTGTTCGGCGCCGTCGCGGCCTTGGTCGCTAGTCCTCCGCCGGGCTGCAGATAGAAGCTCGTGTACTTGGTGCGGGCCAGGGGCCACTCCTGTTCGTCACGCCAATAGCCGCCGTGAACCAAGCATCCCTTTTCGTCCTTCGAACCGTCGCCGGTTCCCATGACGAAGATGCGGACCGGCGTGGCGAACGGCGCCGCTTTGCCGACCGAGTTGTCGATTCCCTTCAGCCAATGGTCGTACCACTCTTGTCGCCAGGCCCATTGATCGGCAATCGCAGCCTCGTTGCCAAAGGTGACCTGTCCGTGGGCGTACGACGATTGAGCGCCATGAATCCAAGGGCCCATGATCAGGTAAACCGGGCCCTTGATCGTCTTGCTGAGAGCGATGTAGTTGGCTGTGTTATTGCCGCCCCACGAGTCGTACCAGCCGGAGACGAGATAGACCGGGATGTCTTTGTACTGCTCGGGATGATCAACGATGTTGTTCTGCGCCCAGAACTCGTCGTTGGCGCCATGCTCCATCGCGTTGATCAACCAATCTTCGTACTCCGGCGCCAACTTCAACGGCGTCATGCCGCGGCGCGTCGGCAAATGAGTCAGGTAATAGAAACGCTCGTCCGCCATCTCTTTCAACTCGGCGGCGGTTCCTTCATCGAGGGCCGCGTTGCTGCCGCGGCCGGCGTTCAGGAAGATCCAATTCCAGAACCGGAGCTCAAAGGCGCCGGCGTTGCGGAGACTTTGTCGCCCCAGGTTCGACATTGCATCAACCGGGATCACTGTCTTCAGTTCTGGAGCGCCGGCCAAAGCCATCGCATGTTGCGTACCGCCAAAATACGACGTGCCGATCATCCCGATCCGGCCGTTCGACCAAGGCTGCTTGCCGATCCACGCGGCGCAGTCGACCCCATCGACCCCGTCGTCGGTCAGCATGTGCCAGGTTCCTTCGGACTTGTACCGCCCGCGGGTATCCTGGGCGACGAAGACGTAGCCATGCGTCGCAAAGTACTTGGCGGCGGTCGCCTGACCATCTTTGTTGTAGGGGAGCCGGCTAAGGATGACCGGCAGCTTCTCGGCGACCGACTGCCCCTCGACGGCTGGACGATAGACGTCGGTCGCCAGGCGAATTCCGTCGCGCATCGGGACCATGACGTTCTTTTCGACCACATAATCCTGGGCGACCAGTGCGCCGGCCGACGCCAAGCAGAGAACAACCGCGAATAGCGCAACGCCAAGAGTACGTTTCTGCATAGTCTCGTCTTCGGTGAACAGGAAGGGACGCCGGTTGCGGCGAAAGTCAGGCGGGAACAAGGGGCAGGGCTCGCTGGAGCGATTTCATCTTAGCCTGATATCACGTGCAACTTCAACTAGCGGTGATCGGCGTGAGAAAGCGGCGGCTTTCCTTGAGGAGTTTCGCATTCACCGCCGTCGATCTGTACGCCCCGCGAAACCGGAGAAAGTCGCTGGAAAAGCGGCGGGGCGGCGCATTGTGAAGACTCGCCGCGACTTCCACTTTTTTCTCGTCGTGAGAGGCAATACGCCCACGGTAATGGTAAGCTTACGGAAGCTCTTCATTGCTGCGACTCTCTTTTCTCGTTGAATGCCAAATCGTAGTCGACATTGTTGGGAGATGACGATATGCGAGTTACCTGGTACCTTGCGATCGCGCTGCTAGTCGCAACTCTTTCCGTAGCAGCGCCTCACCGGCTGCAGGCCGAAGAAAAATCCGCCGAGCCGGACCGGACCAAACTGCCGATGAAGTTGAGTCCCTTTGAAGGGAAGATCGGCAAGACCTACAAAGATTCGGAGGCGGCTTGGCAGCATCCGATCCCCGCGCCCGCAGGCGCCCCGAATGTGATCGTTATCCTCCTTGACGACGTCGGCTTCGGGCAGGTTTCGACCTTCGGCGGCTTGATTCCGACGCCGAATCTCGACAAGCTCGCTTCACGCGGCCTCAAATACAACCGCTTTCACACCACCGCAATCTGCGGTCCATCGCGAGCGGCTCTGTTAACTGGGCGGAACCATCACGAATGCGGCAGCGGCTTCTTGATGGAATGGGCGACCGGGTTCCCGAACTACTCGACCATGATCCCCAAATCGACCGCCACGATCGGCGAAGTTTTGAAGGACAACGGCTACGCGACTTGGTGGTTCGGCAAGAACCACAATACGCCGGACTGGGAAACGACCGTGACCGGCCCCTTCGATCGCTGGCCGACCGGGATGGGCTTCGACTACTTCTATGGCTTCAACGCCGGCGAAACGCATCAGTTTTACCCGGTGATTTTTGAGAACACGCTGCCGGTCGAAGCGGACAAGACGCCTGAGGAAGGCTACCACTTTATGACCGACATGACTGACCGCGCCATCGCGCGGATGAAGTTCGCGAAGTCGGTCGCACCGGAGAAGCCGTTCTTCATGTACTTCGCACCCGGAGCGATGCACGCGCCGCACCATGTGACGGCCGAGTGGCGGGAGAAGTTCCAAGGCAAATTCGACATGGGTTGGGACGAATACCGTGAGTTGGTCTTCAAGAACCAACTGGAGCAGGGGATCATTCCGCCGGGAACGAAACTGACCAAACGTCCTGATTGGGTCCCGGCCTGGGATTCGCTGAGCGACGAACAGAAAAAACTTTATGCGGCGTTCATGGAAAACTTCGCAGGCTACTTCGCGTTCACCGATCAAGAAGTGGGACGACTACTCGACGCCGTGCAGGAACTGCCGGACGCCGACAACACGCTGGTGATCTACATCGTCGGCGACAACGGCGCTTCGTCCGAAGGCGGCCCCGACGGGACGCTGAACGAGATCAAAGGACTAAACGGTCTGACGACGACGCTGGAAGAGACGATGGAAAACATCGACAAGCTGGGTGGACCTGAATCCGAACCGCATTATCCCATGGGCTGGGCCTGGGCGGGGAATACGCCGTTTCAATGGGTGAAGCAGGTGGCGTCTCACTTAGGAGGCACCCGCAACCCGATGATCGTCAGTTGGCCCGCGAAGATTCGCCCTGACGACAAACCGCGCGACGCGTTTCTCCATTTGGTCGACGTCGTGCCGACGATCCTGGAAGCGACCCACATTCCGATGCCGGAAACGGTCAACGGCATCGAGCAAGATCCGCTCGTAGGAAAGTCGTTCTACGCCAGCTTCACCAATCCGAACTTTGAAGGTCGGCCGGAGCAGTACTTCGAGGTCTTCAGCAATCGTTCGATGTACGCCGACGGCTGGAAGGCGAACGCCCAGCATACGTTCCCGTGGCGTCAGGACTTCGCCCCCGGCAACTGGGACAAAGACAAGTGGGAGCTCTACAATCTGAACGAAGACTTCAGCGAAGCGAACGACCTGGCGAACGCCAATCCGGAGAAGTTGGCCGAACTGCAAAAGCTGTTCGACAAAGCGGCCGAGGAGCATCAGGTTTACCCGCTTGATGATCGCGGCTCGGGCCGACTCGCGATTCCGAAGCCCTTGGCCCCTGGCGCCGATCCGAAGGCGACCACCTTCGCTTATTTCGCCGGAGCGACGCGAATTCCTGAAACGGCCGCGCCACCGATGAAAAATCGCTCGTGGACGATGACGACGAACGTTAAAACGGAAGGCGAAAAGACCGATGGCGTGATCGTCGCGTTCGGCGGCTTGGCGGCTGGCCTGGTCCTGTACGTCGACAAGGGAGTCCCGGTCTTCGACTACAACTATTTTGACGAACACTTCGTCTTGAAAGGGACGAAGCCGCTGGCCGCGGGCGAAGCGACGGTGGAAGTCGACTTCGCCTTTCAAGGGGAAAAGCCAGGCGGCCCGGCCGACATCACGCTGAAAGTGAACGGCGAAAAGGTCGCCTCCGGTCGCATGGAAGGAACGGTCGGCGGTCGCTTCGGCGCCGACACCTTCGGCCTCGGCGAAGACTCGGGACAACCGGTCGCCGCCACCTACAAACCTCCGTTCAAGTTTACCGGTGAGATCGAGAAGGTCGTCATCGAAGTGAAGTAAGACGCGGTTCGTTTCCTCCAAGAAGCGAGAAACGCTCGGCCGATTGGCCGAGCGTTTTTTGGTGGGAGCACGGATCGTTCGTTACGCGTGGAGTCTCCAGCTACCGCTCTTCAAGTCCAACTGGTAATTCGCTTCGTTCTCTCGATACGCTTCATCTTCGTCGACGATTTCTACGATCGTTCCCCCCTGTACGACAATCAAGTCGGGGGCGACCAGAAGGGCTCGATGTTTGTGAATCCAACCGGGGCATTCGCCGGACGTCACAACCGACTCGATGCTCCAGCTTTTGCAGCAAAGTCGATAAACAGGCGTCGTCCCATAGATCCGGCTCCCATAGTAGCCGAGCGATCCGATAATATAGATCACGTCGCCAACCAACGTCGCCGAATGAAAATCGGTCGGAGGAAACAACTCGGCCGGATAACCGAAGATCGTGAAATCGCCGGCGCCGTCGAACAACACGACGTCATTGTAGATACAGAAATCGGGATCGTAGAAGTCTTCATGTTCACCGCCGATTTGGACGTAACGCCCATCGGGAAGCGCGGTGAGAGTTGTGCCGAACCGGTCAAAGCTCCAGACGCGTTTCATCATGTCGTCATGGTCGAACTGCACCTTTCCGGCGTAGGCGGAGATCCCCGCTTTCACCATTTCCCGCCAAAACGGGACATCCATCACTTCCGGATTCGTGCGGCCAAACGTACGCTCACGTCCGGCAAGATACTCGGCGTCGCTAACGTTGATCTTCTCGTGCGGCGTTAGACCAACCAAAGCTCGCCGCATTTCGGCGTTCGCCTCGCTCAGCTCTTCCCCTGCGCCAACTAGTAGACGCACCACGTCGGTACTAATTGCCGCAACGATCGGCTTTTCGCTATGTCCCTCGGCGTGCGCCGGATCGGCGCCGCCTACGAGCAACGCCTGAACGCAATCGGCGGATCCAGACGACGACGCCATCACGAGCGCCGTCTGTCCAAATTCATCGACCAACTCGAGGTCGGCGCCCAGCTCGATCAGCCACCGCAGCATCGCGGCGTCGCCGGTCGTGGCGGCCGACATCAGTGCGGTGGCGCCGCACCAACCGCGCTGGTCGACGTCAACACCGATCTCATAGACCAGCTGAGCCATCTCAAGTCGGCCGCTCCAAACGGACAGCAGCCAAGGATTGCGCTCGTAGCGATCGCGACACCCCATCGCCCCCGGTTCCGCCAAAAGCCGCTTCGCCGTCTCCTGATCTCCCAACACAATTTCCCGCATCAATTCGGTCCACTGCAGCGGGCGCAGATCGGCCCCGTGCTCAAGTAGAAATTGGAAGACGCCCCACTGACATCCTTGATAGGCGACGATCAACGGAAGCTCGCCATACTTCGAGGCGAAGTTGACGTCGGCGCCGTGCCGGACCAGCAGTTCCACCATCGGCAGCAGATGTTCGCTATCGTGCGGGCAATGAGAAAGATTGAGCAGGGGAGAGTAGCCGTTGTCGTCACGATGATTAACGTCGGCGCCTGCTTCCAGCAGCAGCTCTAGCATTGGCAGTTCGACTTGCCAACTTTTGGTCGCCCGCGCCAGCGGCGTGTAGCCTTCGTCATCGGCGACATCGACCTGAACGCCCTGTTCCAATTCGCGACGTACCCCCTCCAGGTCGCCGCTCGCCGCGAGATCATGTATTTTCATCAGACGCTCCGAAGCTTCGCGTAGTCCTCTGCAGCGCGTACTGCGATCCATGATACCGAGATACGCAATCGGCCGCGAAGGTTCGCGGCCGATTGGAAAAGCTGCGGCAGAGAATCAAACTACTTGGCCGGCGAGATCCGAATCGCCTCGCCGCCGTTCGGCTCGAGCGTCAGGACCAGTTCCGACTCGGCGTTGACCTGCTCGTCTTCGATGCGAACTTTGGTCTTCGTGTTGAGAGTCGGATCATCGCGGTAGCTGCGGGCCTGATACGTTTTGTCCGCGGCAAGGAAATCAAGCGGGAAGCTGAACTCACGTTTCTGGTTGGCGTTGATCGCGCCGATGTACCAATCGTCGCCGCTGCGGCGAGCGATCACGGCGTACTCGCCGATCTTGCCGTCGAGCACGCGGGTTTCGTCCCAGACGGTCGGGACTTGCTTATAGAACTCCAGTTCCGGCGACGCAACGATTCGGCTGCGCGACTTCTTGCCATCTTGCTGCGACGTGAGCGGCGTGTCGTACCAGTAGATGAACTGCCACGGCGAGTAGGTGCAGACCGCTTTGGCCAGTTGCTGACCATGCGACCAGTTTTTGTCGACACGCGGATCAAAGTAGCAGATCGTATGGTCCGCCGCGCCGGCCAGGTTGCGGGTGAAGAGGGTCGTGACCGCCAGGCTGGTCGACGGAGTCGCCTCGTCGCCGCGAACGCCTTCCTGCGTCATCAAGTTCGGATAGGTGCGTGAATAGCCGACAGGGCGGTACTCGTCATGAATGTCGACCATCAGCTGATGATCGGCCGCTTTACGCACGGCGTCGTGCAGCCACGCGGTCCATTGCTGCGAACCGACGTTGACGAAGCCATACTTCACCCCGGCGATCCCCCATGACTTGTAGAGCGGGAGAATCTCATCGAGCTGCTTTTCGAGCGCGCGACGATTCACATAGACGAGAATCCCGATATTCCGCTCCTTCGCGTACTTGATCACATCCTGCAGATCGAGCGGCCCGGCTGAACGCCGCGGATCAAGCGTCACGGTCGTCGCGTCGGAAGCGTCGTCATACTCGTACCCATACCAACCGGCGTCGAACTCGACATATTGAAAATTGTTCGCTGCCGCGAAATCGACGCATGTCTTGGCGCCTTCCGTCGTGAGACTGATCTCGCGAATCACCTTGCCGGGCTTGATCCAGGAAGTGTCGGCGATCGCGCAGGGCTCGTTCAGATTGAGGATCAGATCGTCATGCTCCAGCAGATCGCCGGGGCTGCCGCCGATCATGATCACCCGCCATGGGGTCGTCAGCGGCGTCTTGCCGCTCACTTCGCTCCGCAGTTGGCTGACCACGGTCGGCGAACCGTCGCCGGCCGCGCGAAGTCGCATCGCGGCGTAGTCGACCAGCTGCGCTTCGGCGATTGCGGCGCAACGGTTGTCGCTCACTTCGACGGTCAGAGGGCGTTCGACGTTGGTCCCCAGTTTGCTGAGGGGAACCTTGTCATATTCCCCCTGAGCGCTGGTCGTCCGCCAGGCGGGATAATCGCCAGCGAAGCGAAACTCGCTTCGTTCTTCTTTGATCGTCAACGGGCCGCTCGAGCCGGCGTCCCCCAGTGTCGTTCGAAAGGCGACGCCGCAGTCGTAGCAGCGCAGCTCGATCGTCAACGGGCAATCGGCTTCGGTGTCGACAAACTGAAACGTCTGCGATTGGTATTGATCGCGAATCTCGGCCCGCTCGCCGCAGACCGGATTCCAGGTTTCGTCATGGCTCCGCAGGTCTCCCTGCGAGACGAACTTTAAGTGATCGCCGATAACGACGTTGTCTTTGCGAACGAACGTGATTGACGAGTCGTCGATCAATGGCTCCCCGGCGACCGACACCTGATAACGCAGCTGCGACTTTCCGTCCGACTCCTTCAATTCGAGTTGAACTTGAATCTGTCCATCAGGCGACTTTAGCTCGTAAGCGATCGCGGAAGAACCGAGCGCAATCGACAGAGCGGCGCAAGCGAGCGTGGCGAATCGCATGAAGAAAATCCTGCGGGGTTGGGAAGGCGGGAACGACGACGCGTCGGGGCTCTTCCAGCTTAGCATATTTGGCTGGCAGAAACTTTTCTTCCGAATGCCCCAAGCGGACGTTCGCCGCGAAACTTACGAGACCCCCGATCCCGAAAGTCCCAAACCGCGGCGGATCGTGAGATAGACCAGGATCGGAACGGCCGTACGAAGTTGGACCTGGTCCGATTCATAGCCAAGTTGCAGGGCGACTTCGTCGAAGTCGGCCAGGAACTCGGCGAGTTCGGTTTCGTCCAGTTGCAAAACGCACTCGCCGTAGAGCTGCACCAGGTTCGAAACGTCCAAGATCGAAGCGACCGCTTCTTCGACCGTCGATTCCTCGGTCGTCGACTCTTCCACCACATCTTCTGCCTCGATCGACTCACCTTCCAGCAGGGTCGTCGCTGCGCTACTCGATTGCAGCGAGTTAAGAGACGACGTGGTGACGTTGGTCGGAATGACCGGAATCGGAACCGGCGTGACAGGGATCGGAATCGGCGACGGCGCCGGGATGAACTGCGTTGGAACCGTGGTGAATTGCGACGGTACGGTGGTGAACTGGGAAGGAGTGGTCGTGTATTGGGACGGCACAGTCCCAAACGGATTGGTGAGGGTATTGAACTGCGACGGAACAGTCGTGTACTGAGATGGCGTCGTCGTGTATTGCGACGGTACGGAGCCAAAAGGATTGGTAAGGGTATTGAACTGGGACGGTACCGTGTTGAACTGCGAGGGAACGGTCGTAAACTGCGACGGCGTCGTGCTGAACTGAGACGGGACGGTGGTGAAATCGGTCGGAATCGTCACGTAAGGAACGAGCGACGTGACGTCCTGCGCGACGGCCGCCGAGGCGAGCCACGGCAACAAGCAGAAGGGCAGGGCGAGTGCCAGCGATTTCATGGGCACGATCTCTTGATGCTGGAAGAAGTTCGATCCGCGTCTGCTGTGAGAATAGGGAAATTTAAGTACGTTGCCTAGCATTCCGGAGATTTGGCGGTCGAATCCGACTCCTTCCGCAAAACTTATTCGTCGATTCTCGATATTCCCACGTTCCCTGCTAGGATAAAGGGGCGGCTTTCGCACCGCCAACTTCCCCGCCTTGTCGTTCCCGCCGTTTTTTCCTTCCCCGCCGATCGAAGCCTGCCGTCACGCCGCTTCGATCCAACGCAGCTCTGCTTTTCTCGCCACTAGGAGCTTTGACGCCGATGTACCTGATCCGAAGCGCCGCGTACCGACTCGTCCGCCGGAAAGGCGTTGGCCTGTTTCTGGTCGCCTGCTCGTTGCTGTCGCCGCTGGCCGACAACGCTTATGGCTGGGGAAGAGGTCACAAGCTGATTCGAAGCTGGGCGGTTGCAAGTTTGCCTGATTGGCAAAAGGAGCTACTGGCCGAGGAGCATTGGGAGCGTCTCCGCTCGGACTACACTTCGCTGCAAGATCGTCATGCCGGCGGCAAGTCGCCGGAGCTCGATCGTTATTGCCTTCCGCCGGTTCGTGTGAGCCTGCATGACGTCGGCACGATTGAAGCGAGCCTTCCCGACATGCAGTGGTATCTCCAGAATGCGCTCGACCAGTTGGCGGCGAACGAGCCGGACGAGGCGCTGAAGTTTCTCGGCGTGCTTTGTCATTGGAACGAAGATCCCGGTTGTCCGTGCGCCCACAGCAGCCCGATCGACGAAGCGACTCTCCGCCGTTTGCTGCCGCCGACGCCAGAGATGGCGAACAAGAACTTTCTGTTCGGCTACGGCGGCGTGGCCGACATTGGGAACTATGTGATTCCCGAATCGGATTACGAGCCGCAACTTCTGGGAACGAGCGTGCCGGAAGCGGCGGCGCAGATCTATCAGCGGCAACGCTTGCTCCGAGCACACGCGGCCGGGTTGATCATCCCGCTGATGCAAGCGAACCTGGCCGGCGATACGGAACTGGCCGACAAGCATCGACAAACCGCCGCGATCTACAATGCCAAGCATACGGCCGACATTCTCTACACGGCGTTCTGCCTGCACACGCAACGTTTCGAGCCGGAGCAAGTGGAGCGACTGGCAAGTCAACCGCTTACCGCATGGGAATCGGACGCGACGATGCGGATGATCGCGCATCCCTATTACGTCACTCCCTATCTGATCAACCAGGCGATGGACGCCGAGCGGAATCTTCACCCGCTGGCTTTCGCCGCGGAGAAGGAGCCAAGTGAGATTCGCTTCGGTCTGGGGATGGGAACTCCCTACGCGCTGCCGTACAAGTTTGGCCCCGGCGGCGTTTACGATCGCTTTACTTGCCGCGTCGGTTTGCATCCAACCGCCGGCGAAGCGGGGCGAGTCGCTTTCGCCGTGATCATCAACGGCAAAGAAGCGGCTCGGACCGACTATCTGACGCCAACCGATCCTCCCCAATCGCTCGACGTTCCGCTGCCGGATAGCGACGTCGTATCGCTGGTGTTGCAAACGATTCCGCACCCGGAGTCGAATCCGCTCCACAATTTGACCGTCTGGGGCGAGCCGACGCTCCACCGGGCTGATTAATTCGGCTCCGACCCCAGATCGTCAGCGTCTCGCGCAGATGCTACGATTTGAGCTAGATCGACCTTCACGTTGGAAAGAGTCGACGCAAAAATATGCGAGGAGAAGAACGGTGGAAATGCAACACGCGGCGACCATTCGCCCCGAAGGTCAAGGAAGACGAGTTGCGGTTGTTGGAGACGCCTATCGACTGCTGGCGACCGGCGAAGAGACCGGCGGAACTTACGCAATGATGGACGCGACCGTTCCTCTCGGCGGCGGACCTCCTCCGCATATTCATCGCCGCGAAGAAGAAGCGTTCTACGTCTTGGAAGGAGAGATTACCTTCACGCTGGAAGATGAACAAATCATCGCCGGGCCGGGCTGCTTTTTGAACATGCCGATCGGCAGTCGGCATTGCTTTAAAAACGAAAGCGATCAACCGGCCCGCATGCTGATCACCGTCGCTCCGGCGGGGCTGGAAGAAATGTTTTTGGAAGTCGGACAGCTGCTCGCCTCCGAAGAAGATCAGCCGCAACCTCCGACCGAAGAAGATATCCAAAAGCTGCTGGAAGCGGCGCCGCGCTACGGTGTGGAAATACTGCCTCCGCCACAGTAAGCCATCGACGCGCAACAAATTACTGTCGGTCCATCGCAAATTCGCCTAGGGAAAAAGATGTCGCGACGGCGTCAGCTTCAAAATCGGGGCAACGTCTCCTCGCGCGGTTCAACGCCGGCGACCTCCCCGCTGGCGGAAAAAGCGGAGGAATTGGAGTCGGCCGCCCCATAGAATGGCCCTGTTTCCCTCTTTTTTGGGGAAGATCCGTGCAACCGCAGCGTCAATCGTCCGCTTGATCTTCCTGTGCGCCCATAGACTTTTTAACGCAATCCCCTATCCTAAAGCGTTAGCCAGCTTAGACATTCGGGCGACAGTCTAGGTTTTGCAGTCTGAGGCAGGTCAGACGTACAGGAGCGATTATTAAACATAGCGACGTTCGGCTCGCCGTGCGCAACGGCGAGAAACGACGGACATGGAACTCGAGCCCGCCAGTTCAATGCCCTCTCCATTCGACGGCAGTCAACCCTCTTCAGAATCCCACGCGATCCAGCGGCGTAAGCGTCGTTGGGAAATCGCCTTTTTTTGCTTCGGCATCGCCCTGGCGATTCTGCTGGCCGGCGCCATCCTCGGCTACGTCAACACCGTTCGTTTGATTGACAACCATCGCCGCGTCTTCGCCACGCAGCAGGTGATCGCCGAACTCGAAGGCCTTCTCTCGCTGGTCAAAGACGCCGAAACCGGCCAGCGCGGCTATCTGCTGACCGAAGACAAGAAGTATCTCGAACCGTACAACGCCGCGCTGGCTGAAGTCCCCGCGCAACTCGACAAGATCAAAACTGCGATCGCCGACGACACCGTTCAACAAGAACGAATGCCAGGCCTGGAGCGAAACGTCGCCGACAAGCTGGATGAATTGCAGCGGACGCTCGACCTGATGAACGGCGGCGATCGCGAGGCCGCTTTGAAATTGGTCGATAGCGATATCGGCCGCGGATTGATGGAAAACGTCCGTCAGTCGATCGACGAAATGCAGCAGTTTGAGCATGACCAATTGCGGCGGCGCGCACAGCAGTCGGAGACGAGCTTTCGGACTGCGATCGCGACGATCCTCCTTTCGGCGACGCTCGGCATCGCCTCGGTCTGCGTCGCGTTTTATCTCGCGGTGCGCAACATCCGCCAAAAGGCGAAAGCGGCCGCGATTCTCGCCGAGCAAAAGGAACGGCTTCACATCACGCTGACCAGCATCGGCGACGCGGTTATCAGCACCGACGCCGCGGGAAAGATCACCTTTCTGAATCCCGTCGCCGAACAGTTGACCGGGTGGACGAACAAGGAAGCGAGCGGACGCTCCCTGACCGCCGTTTTTGAGATCGTCAACGAGACGACCCGGGCTACGGTCGAGAATCCGGCCGATCGAGCGCTGCGTGAAGGAATGATCGTCGGTCTGGCGAACCACACCATTTTGATCGCCAAAGATCGTTCCGAGCGTTTTATCGACGATAGCGCGGCGCCGATTCGAGACTCCTCCGGCCAGATCGTCGGCGCGGTTCTCGTCTTCCGCGACATCTCGCAGCGCCGCTCGATCGAAAAAGAATCGCGCATGCACGAAGAGCGTTACCACACGCTCTTTAACACCATCGACGAAGGGTTCTGCGTCATCGAGATGCTGTTTGACGACGCCGGCAAACCGAACGATTATCGCTTTTTGGAAATCAATCCTGCGTTCGAAAAGCAGACAGGCCTGGTCGACGCGATCGGCAAACGGATGCGCGAGCTGGCGCCCGACCACGAAGAACTTTGGTTCCAGACGTACGGACAGGTCGCAACGTCGGGCGAATCGATTCGCTTCGTTCAAGAGGCGAAAGCGCTCGACGGCCGCTGGTTCGACGTCTATGCGTTTCGAGTCGGTCAGGAAGGGAGCCCGCATGTGGCGATCTTGTTCACCGATATTACCGAGCGTCGCAAAAGCGAAATCGAGCGGCAGGAAAGCGAGCTCCGATTCCGCACGCTGGTCGAGCAAGTGCAGGACTACGCCATCTTCATGACCGACGCGGACGGACGCGCCACTTCGTGGAATGAGGGGGTTCAGCGGGTCCTGGGCTTCGACGAAGAGGAGTTTATCGGCCAGAACGTCGTCGAGTTGATCTTCACGCCGGAAGACCTGCAATGCGGCATCGCCCAGGCCGAACTCGATCAAGCGGCGGCGGTCGGCAGCGCCAGCGACGATCGCTGGATGCAGCGCAAAGATGGAAGTCGCTTCTGGGCCGCTGGCGTAACGACCGGGCTACATGACGACGCAGGAAACCTGCTCGGCTTCATGAAGGTGATGCGCGATCAGACCGAGCGGAAACGGCTGGAAGACGAACTTCGCCAGATCGCCGCCGACCTGTCGGAAGCGGACCGGCGGAAGACCGAGTTCCTGGCGACCCTCGGACATGAACTGCGCAATCCGCTCGCGCCCATCCGCACTGGGCTGGAAGTGCTCAAGTCGGCGCAGCACGATCCTGACCTGGTCGTTAAAGTCCTCAGCACGATGGAACGCCAGGCCCAGCAAATGGCGCGGCTGATCGACGACTTGCTCGACGTTTCGCGAATCACTCGCGGCAAATTGGAGCTACGGACCCGCGAGATCAAACTGGAAGAAGCGGTCCGCAGCGCGGTCGAAGCGACGCAGCCGTTCCTGGACGAAGCGAATCATACGCTGACCGTATCGCTGCCGGACGAGCCGGTGACGCTCAACGCTGATCTGAACCGGCTTGCGCAGATCTTTTCCAATCTGCTGAACAATGCCGCCAAGTACACGCCCGATGGGGGCCACATTGCGCTCACCGCCCAGTGCGAAGACGGCGAAGTGATCGTCTCGGTCAAAGACGACGGCGTCGGCATTCCATTTGAACAACAGGCACAAATCTTCGAGATGTTCGCACAGATCGATCGCCCGCTGGAAAAGGGATACTCCGGGCTTGGCATCGGTCTGACGCTGGTCAAACAACTGGTCGAATTGCATAAGGGATCCATCGAAGTACATAGCGACGGCGCCGACAGAGGCAGCGAATTCCGCGTCCATTTGCCGATCAGCGGCGAGCCGGAACGAGAATCGCCGGCCGAGTTAGCCGCGATTCCCAAACGCAAGAAGTTGCGAGTGCTGATCGTGGACGACAACAAAGCGGCCGCGACCATGTTGAAGATGGTGGTGAAAATGCTGGGCAACGACGTGACGACCGCCGACGACGGCGAGCAGGCGATCGCCGCCGCCGAAGAGTTTGCGCCCGACATCGTGCTGATGGATCTCGGGATGCCGAGAATGAACGGCTACGAAGCGGCGCGTTTCATTCGCCAACAGCCTTGGGGACAGAAAATGGTCCTGGTCGCACTGACCGGCTGGGGACAAGATGAAGACCGGCAGCGGACCGCCGAAGCAGGCTTCAATCATCACCTGGTCAAACCGGCCGAGCCGAGCGACCTGCAGCAGTTGTTCGCCAGCATCGAGTCGAGCGACGCTTAATTGACGATTTCCTGATCAAGAGAATATCCATGACCGCCGAAGATTCCGCATCCTCTTCCGCCGAACGCCGCCAACAACTCCGGCAACTCGGCCACGACATCAAGTCGCACCTCGGCGTCGTCACGATGGGCTTCCAAGCGCTCGACGGCGTCAAATCGGATCCCGAAGAGTTCGCCGAGATCTACGCCGTGATTCAGGAAGAAGGGGTTAAACCGCTGAAAGAGTCGGTGTTGGCGCTCATTGAGCTCGCTTGCCAGGAGCCGAAAGAGTAGGGGAGGGCGATATAGTAGCCCGAAGCGCAAACGAGGGAAATGCGGCCGCAATCGAATGACGATCAGCAAACTGCTGAGCCGGAACAAACAAGCGCCAACCCCCTTCGCGATCTCCACGATGTGCCCCCGACGAACAACCTGCACGTCTTCCCATGCAGTCCACAGATCGGCTTCAGTCGGCATGTAATTCTGAACGTGGTCGCCGCAGGCATTCCAGCGTATTGGCGAAACGCCAATCGCGCCGAACTACTCCGACAATTCGGATTCTAGATCCAGTGGTTCGTTCACGGCAATCTGCGTCGACCGCACTCCAATCAGCGCATCATCTTGATCAAGTGATCTGGTGAGCCGCATTCCGAGGCAGTGAAACGCGGCTTCGGCCGAGTAAACGGTCAGCCAAAGAAAGGGCAATATCCGTGCGAGAAACCACACCCATCCCCAGATTTCAATCGTGCGCCATCCGGTCATCAGTCCAATAAACGTGAGATAGCCTCCGATCCATGGAATTGCCACTAGTAACGTTCCGTAAAACGCTCGTCGCCGGTGATTGGGATCGTCGTAAAACGTCGCCCAGCTAAGCAGCGAGACGCAAAGTCCCCACAGTACGAACAACCCGACGAGGCCTGGATATTTTTCGATCGACATCACTTGTAATAAACGCTCGACCGGCGTTCGCCACATCATGATGGCCAGGCTTGTCGCACCGATCGTCGCCAAAATCTCAAAGAGGGAAAATTGTCCCCAACGTCGCCGAGCAATTAGACCTAGCAACCCTCGGAACAGCCCGCTCTCCAAAGCAGTCGACAAAACCAACAACCCAAGTACCCCTCCAAGTCCTTCTTCGCGCTTGATCGGCTGGTCATCCATCCAGTCGAAATAGAAGGACGATAGGGCGACCACCAAAATTCGGACCCAAAGTGGACTTGTTCCTACGCCGCACCACAGCCCTAGCAAAAGGGCCTGGAAATGCGCCGGCGATTCCAAACCAACTTTCGACGCCAACTTCAAAGCGGCGGCTAGATTAAAGAAACAAAACCAACATGCCCCGATAATCCGGCAGGCGAGCCAGAAGCGTCGTTTCGCTCCATTTTCTCTAGCGGCGGGCAGTTCCGCTTCGTCTGGAACGTACGGCGATCCGTTTTGGGAAGCGGAATCTGTCATATGGCGATTGCAAACTAGGACCCATGTTTTCGCCCCCACCATAACCGCCGCTAGCGGCCAGGGAAACGCAAATCCAGAAATCGCTTTCTCACCGCTTTTTCGCTTTCCGATTGAGGCAAGAATTTGACTCTGCTGACCATTGGGCGACAATTTCCTCCTCAATGCGAAAAGTCGCAACCAGCGGCACGCATCGGCATCCAAGCCAGGGTCGGAAGCGACCATTGCGGACCTATCCCCTAAGCCAATTGCAGCCTGCCCCCGGTTCGCGGGATCCGTTTCCCTCTTTTTCGCCCTGTTTGCGGCGTTTCGGCGAGCGCTCGGCAACTTGACAGCAGACCCGCATACCGGTATCCTGACCGGATTGCGACTGACACTAAGTTGTGTGCTTGAAACAGTTTTCGCCTCTTTCACGCAGAAAAGGGGGTGAAAATGACCGGGGAAGTTGCAGGCTGACTCAGCGTGAGACGGCATGGCCGAAGTTAGCTTGAAACGAGTGAGCAAGGCTTACTCCACCAATCACCCGGCGGTTCGCGACTTGGATTTGGAGATCGCCGACGGCGAGTTCCTGGTTTTGGTAGGTCCCAGTGGGTGCGGAAAGAGCACCACGCTGCGAATGATCGCCGGACTAGAGGACGCGACCAGCGGCGAAATCTGGATCGGCGGCCAAGACGTCACTCACGTGGCGCCGAAAAACCGCGACGTCGCAATGGTGTTCCAGAACTACGCTTTGTACCCGCACATGACGGCGTACAAAAACATGGCGTTTGGCCTGGAGCTCCGCTACGGCGGCAACTGGCTAGAGCGGCTGGTGCGACGGATCGTCCGTCCGCAAGCGGCGGCTGAGTTGGAAACCCGTCGGCGGGAGATTCCGCAGCGAATTGAGCGTACGGCCCAGACCTTGGGCATCGCCAAATTGCTGTCGCGTCTGCCGAAAGAGTTGTCTGGAGGCGAGCGGCAACGCGTCGCCTTGGGACGAGCGATCGTTCGCGATCCGCAGCTGTTTTTGTTCGACGAACCGTTGTCGAACCTGGACGCCAAGTTGCGGGTCGAAATGCGACGAGAGCTGAAACAACTGCATCGCCAGTTATCGGCCACCATGGTTTACGTGACCCACGATCAAGTGGAAGCGTTGACCCTGGGGGATCGAATCGCGGTGATGAAGGATGGAGTGATTCAACAGGCGGCGGCGCCAATGGAGGCCTACCGCAACCCCGCGAATCGCTTTGTCGCGAGCTTCCTCGGCTCTCCGCCGATGAACCTGATTCGCGGCCAGATCGAGCGATCTGACTCGCAAATCCGATTCGTCGGCGGCGGGCTGTCGATTGACATAACGCAAGCGGGTTTCGACCCGGCAGTACTGGACCACCAAGAAGTCGAACTGGGCGTGCGACCGGAAGATGTCGCCCTGTTCGCAGATGAGGCTCCCGAGCGATTGGCCGATCTCGGCTTGATCGACGCAGGCAAAGCCGAAATCAGCATGGTCGAGTCGCTGGGGGATGCGGAACTGCTGCATTGTCGATTGGCCGGCTCGACGCAAGAATTGGTTGTGAAGGCGGATGCTCGGATCGGGACCCCTCGGGGAACCATCCAGTTGGCCGTTTCGCCGGAACAGCTTCATTTGTTCGCTGGGGATACTGGTCGCAACTTGCGATTAGCCGCAGCGAAGTAAACCCGATTTTTTCCAGAAACCGGGGCTCGTCGTTTTCGTCGACTCTTTTTTTAAAGAGACGGCCAAGGCGGAGGGTGTCGGTTATTTGGTTTTTGGTCCTAGGTCTCCGACGAGTTGAGACCGACTAAACGCCAATTTCGGTGAAGGTGAAGGAAACATGAACCCGTCCGAGGTATTGCGGATCGTTGACGCGATTCACCGCGACAAGAATATCGACAAAGAGGTCGTATTCCAGGCGATTGAATCGGCCCTGGTGTCCGCTACGCGCAAGTACCACTCGGAAGATTCGGAGGTGGTGATCAACATCGACCGTCAGGACGGCTCGATCTCGGGTCACATTGACGGCATTGCGGTCGATCCGGAAGAAACGGTCGGTCGCATCGGCGCTCAAACCGCCAAACAGGTGATCATCCAGAAGATTCGGGAAGCCGAACGCGACTCGCTGCACGACGAATACGACGAAATGGTTGGCCAAATGGTCAACGGTACGGTCCATCGCGCCGAAGGGGGCGCGGCGATCGTCGCGTTGGGGAACGTCGAAGCGATTTTGCCGCGATCGGAACAGATTCCGGGCGAATCGTTCCACGCCAACGACCGCGTACGTGCGATCGTCTTGGAAGTGCGGAAGCAAGGGAGCCGCGTCAAAGTGGTTCTGAGCCGCGCCAACAAGAAGTTCGTGCAGCGTCTGTTCGAGCAGGAAATTCCTGAAATCTCGGACAACGTCATCGAAATCAAGAACATCAGCCGCGAACCGGGCTACCGCAGCAAGGTCGCCGTCGACAGCAGCGATCAGCGCGTCGACTGCGTCGGCGCGTGCGTCGGCGTCCGCGGCAATCGCATTAAGAACATCGTCGACGAATTGTCGGGCGAACGGATTGATATCGTTCGCTGGACCGATGATCCGGAGACGCTGATCCCCAACGCGCTGCAGCCGGCCGAAGTGGAAGAAGTGATCCTCTGCAAGATGATGGGACGCGCGATCGTCCTGGTGCGGGAAGATCAACTTTCGCTGGCGATCGGCCGCCGCGGACAGAACGTCCGTCTGGCGAGCAAGCTGTGCGGATGGGATATTGAAATCATGCTCCGCGAAGAGCTTGAAGAGCAAATTGACCGTGCGGTGACCGGCTTCATGCAAATTGAAGGGATCACCGACAGCGTCGCCGAACAACTGGTCGGCGAAGGCTTTTTGTCGTACGACGACCTTTCGGTGATCGAATCCGACGCCTTGATGGCGATGGGCACGTACACCGAAGACGAGGTCGATCGGATTCGCGACGAAGCGGAAACTCGCGGCATGGAAGCGGAACGGGCGCTCGAAAACGAACGCCGCCGCAACCGCTCAGACCAACAAAATCCTGGCTCAGCGCCCAACAGCGCTCCGCCGGCGACTCCGCCTGCAGACGATGACGCTCCTTCGGGAGATGCGTCGTAGCCCCGGCTACGACGTACGACAGTCATGTCGCAGGACGATACCAAGACATATGACCGTCGCCTTGTCGGCGACGGAAGCGTAACGCCACGGCTCTTTGAAGGTTGCCCAAAGAGCTACTCCACTAGCGGAGAATAAGGGATGACATAAGCGGTAACCGGAAGCCCGGCACGAAATCGTTCGACCGGCAATGACAGGAAGGCCAAAGTGCCCATACGTATCTACGCGTTAGCGAAAGAGCTCGATATCGACAGCAAAGAGCTGGTCGAAATCTGCAATCGCGCCGGCGTCACTGGCAAGGGCTCTGCGCTCGCCAGTTTGACCGACGAAGAGCTCGAGAAAGTCAAGTCTTACATCTCCGGCGGCGGTAAGAAGCAAGATCGCAAGCCGAAGGCGGCCAGCGACTCGAAGGAACCGGCGATCGAACAGCCGATCCGCGAGGAACGCCCCGTCCAGACCGGCCGCCCGAAAGAGATTCGCACCATTCGCTCCGGCAACGCTCCGTTGGCCGTCCATGGTCGCACCGCGCGACCTGCCGACGCCGGCGTTGAGGAACTGCCGGAAGAAGAGCTGAGCGTCGAAATGCCGGCCGCCGAAGCTCCCGCCGTCGAGTCGACCGAAGCTCCGGCTGCGTCGCAACCGACGATGGTGGAACCGGCCGAATTCGAAGCTCCGGAAGCGACTCCTGCGGGCGCAGAAGATTCGAGCGAAATCAACGCGATTCGCCGCGACGACTACATCGCTCCCGGCGGCGGCGCTCGCGGCAAAGTCCGTGTGCTCGGCGGCGGTCGTGGCCCGGAACCGGGCGAAGCCGGTGGCAAACGCGAAGCGAACAAGCCGAAGCAGGTCGCGCCGACCACCCGCGTGAAGTTCGCCAAGATGCCGACTCCGGCCGCTCCGCCGACTCCACAAGCGAAGAAGGGTGGCGAACCGGCTCCGCAAAAGCCGATCATGCAGCTGCCGAAGGCCGCCATCCAAGGCGCCAAGGCGGGCCAGAAGGCGCCGCTGGAAGAGTTCACTAAGCAGCACGAGAAGAAGCGGAAGGACAAAGAACGTCGGCCCGTCGATATCTCGCCAGTTGATACGGAAGAGGGAGGCGATTCGGGAGATCGCCGCCGCACCACCAAGTCGAAGGGCCTGGCCGCGATGGCCGGAGGTCGCGAAGCTCGCGCCGCCGGTCGCCGCACCAAGAAGCCAAGCGACATGGACTCGGATTCCGGCGATCGGATGCGTCGTCGCTCGCGGGCGAAGATGCAGCGCAAGGGGGTCAATACCGCCGCGCCGCGCAAGTCCAACGTCGAACTCGAACTGCCGTGCACGATCCGCGATTTCTCGGAAGCGACCGGCATCGCCACCATCAAGATCCTGCGGACCTTGATGACGCTCGGCACGATGGCCAACATCAACACGGTCATCGAAACCGAAACCGCCGAATACCTGGCCGCCGAACATGGCGTCGAAATCAATCTGAAGGAAGCTTTGTCGATTGAAGACGAAGTGATCACCAAGATTGAGGAGACCGAAGACGATCCCGATTCGCTGGTGGAACGTCCGCCGGTCGTCACCTTCCTGGGTCACGTCGACCACGGGAAGACGTCGCTCATGGACAAGATCATCGGCCAGAACGTCGTGTCGGGCGAAGCGGGGGGCATTACCCAGCACATCCGCGCTTACATCATCGACAAGGGCGAAAAGAAGATCGCGTTCGTCGATACGCCGGGTCACGAAGCGTTTACCGCGATGCGTGCTCGCGGCGCCAACGTGACCGACATCGCAGTGCTGATCATCGCGGCCGACGACGGCATCATGCCGCAGACCGAAGAAGCGATCAGCCACGCGAAGGCGGCCGAAGTGCCGATCATCGTCGCACTCAACAAGATCGACCTGCCGGGCGCCAACCCCGACAAGGTGATGCAGCAACTTTCGACGCATGGCCTGTTGCCGACCGAATGGGGCGGCGACGTCGAAGTGGTCAAAACCAGCGCCATTACTGGCGAAGGTATCGACGCCCTGTTGGAAACGATCTTGCTGACGGCCGAACTGCACGAATACTCGGCGAACCCGAATCGCCCGGCGGTCGGCGTCTGCTTGGAATCGGAACAGGAATCGGATCGCGGCGTGTTGGCCAAGATCATCGTTAAGAACGGTACCTTGCGAGTCGGCGACGTCATCGTCTGCGGCGATACGTTTGGCCGCGTCAAAGCGATGTACGACACGCTCAACCCGCGTAAGCGTCTGACCGAAGCGCCGACTTCGACGCCGGTCAACATTACCGGTCTCGACCAGGCGCCCGGCGCCGGCGACAAGTTCTACGTGCTGGACGACATCGCCCAGGCGCGTGAAATCGCTGGCCTGCGCGCCGATCGCAATCGCAGCGAATCGCTTGGCGTTCATACCGTCAAGATTTCGTTCGACGAGTTCCAGAAACGGCTCGAATCGGGCACCTTGGGCGGAAATGACGCGGTCACCACGCTCAACATCATCGTGCGTGCCGATACGCGAGGCTCGATCGAAGCTCTCCAAAAGGAGATGCAGAAACTCGATCACCCCGAAGTCAAAGTTCGCGTGCTGCAAGCCGCGGTTGGCGCCGTCTCGGTGGCCGACGTGACGTTGGCCGAAGCGTCGGACGCGGTGATCATCGCGTTCAACGTGATCCCCGACGAAGCGGCTCGCTCGATGGCGGACGACAAGGGAATCGAAATTCGTCGCTACAACATCATTTACAAAGCGACGGAAGAGATCAAATCCTTGCTCGAAGGCCGCTTGAAGCCGGAAGAGCGAATCAACGAACTCGGTCGCGCCCTGGTGCAACGCGTCTTCGTGGTCAGCCGACTCGGCTCGATCGCCGGTTGCCGCGTGCTGGGCGGAACGATCGAACGCGGCTGCCGCATTCGCGTCAATCGCGACGGTCGTACGATCGGCGACTATCCGCTTGAATCGCTCAAGCGTGAAAAGGATGACGCCAAAGAAGTCCGCGAAGGCTACGAATGCGGTATGAAACTGCAAGGCTTCAACGACATCAAGGAAGGGGACATCCTGGAAGCGTACAAGGTCGAAGAGATCGCTCGTACGCTCGACTAGTCAACCTGTCGAGCGGCGCCGTCGGGGCGCCGCTCGACTTTATTACTTTCGGAGCTTAGCGCTCCGCACGGCCCGCGCAGCGAATGAAGACCTGATTTCGCTGCGCCGTCGCTTAGGCCGCGACGAGGGTCGCTCGCCGGATTTTAAACATGAGTTCACGCCGTCTATTAAAAGCCGCTTCGGCTATTCGCGAAGTCGTCAGCATGGCGATCCTGACCGAGCTGCGCAATCCGCGCGTCTCCGGCGTCACGGTCACCGGCGTCGAAATGTCCCCTGACATGCGCCAAGCCAAGGTGCACGTTTCGATCATGGGGAGCGAACAGAAGCAAGCCGAGTGCCTCGAAGCGCTGCAGCGTTCGGCCGGCTTCCTCCAAGCCAAGATCAACGACCGAATCGAAACTCGCTATACGCCGAAGCTCGAATTCGTCATCGACAAAGGGGTCAAGCACTCGATCGAGGTGGCCCGCATCTTGCGCGACGTGCTGCCGAAGGAAGAGGAGCCGGAAGACGAAGAGAGCGACGACGAGTCGACCGAGCCTCAGGAATAAGCGACTTCTACACACGCAGGCGTTCGCCTTAGAAACACACCACGGGAGCATACGACGTAATCGCCATGGCCGCTACCAACCGCGCCGGTCTCATCACCGCCAGCCACAAAGTCGTAAAGAAACATTACACGCCGGCCGAAGCTGATTCTCGGCCGCTGCTCGAGCAGTTGGCGTTTGCGGCGCTGCTGGAGAACTCCCCGCGAGCCGCCGCCGAGCAATGCTTCAGCGTGCTGGTCAACAACTACTACGACTGGAACGAAGTCCGCGTTACCTCGCTGGTCGAACTGTCGGAAGTCTGCGCCAAACTGCCGCAGCCGGAAGCTTCGGCCGCCAAGTTGAAGTCGATCCTGCAAAACGTCTTTGAATCGCTCTACACGTTCGACCTGGAAAGCCTGAAAAAGCTGAACCAGGGAAAAGCGATCAAGCAGATCGAACGCTTCAACGGCGTATCGCAGTTCGTCGTCGGCTACGTCACGCAGAACGCTCTCGGCGGACATGCCGTTCCGACCGACGACGCGCTGGTCGAACTGATGCGGGTCCTCGGTATCATCACCGACGCCGAAGCGAAGAAGAACAGCGTCCCCGGCGTCGAACGGGCCATCCCGAAGACCAAGGGAGTCGAGTACAGCTCGCTGATTCACGAGTTGGCGGTTGAGTTCATGGCCAACCCGTACTCCAAGAAGGTCCGTGACCACATCCTGGAGATCGCGCCAGACGCCAAGACTCGCTTCCCCAAGCGCCCGACCGCCAAGGAAGAAGCGGCCGCCGAAGCTGCTGCAGTCGAAAAAGCCGAAGCCAAAGCGGCCAAGATCGCCGCCAAAAAGGCTGCGGCGGAGAAGCCCCCCAAGCCTGCGGCCGCCAAGCCGACGAAAAAAGCGGCCAAGAAGAAGGCCGCCCCCGCCGAAAAGAAGGCGCCCGAGAAGAAAGCCGCCGAAAAGCCCGCCAAAGCGGCCGAAAAGAAGCCGGCGGAAAAGAAGGCTGCCGAGAAAAAGCCGGTCAAGAAAAAGGTCGCCAAAAAATCGACCGGCGCCATCAAACGGAAGCCGAAGTAATCGCAATTGGTCGGCTACGGCAGGATGGTCTAGAATAGAGGAGCAGGGCAGGGCCCATTCTCTTTCGACGATTCAAACTGCAGTTGGCATGACACGCACGCTACTACTTGGCTTGGCGCTACTGGGAATCTGCTCGCACGCGCTGACCTCCAGCGCTCAAACGCTGCCGACGGAGCTTCCGCCGGTGCTCGTTCCTCGTCAGCAGCCGACCGAAGCGGACGCCAATCGGACCGCGACGGAAGCGCTGCTGATCGAAGGGCGGATGCTTCAGCAGCGGGAGAAACTCTCCGCCGCCCAGCGCCGCTTCCAGCGGGCCCATCGCTTGGCCCCTGAATCGGAGGCGATCCTGCAAGCGATCGTGGAGGTCGCCTTCTCTCAGAAGCGGATGGAAGAAGGCTCGCGATACGCTTTGCTGCTGGTCGATCGCCAGGAAGACGCCTCGGACGACTTTCTCTCCCTGATGGGAGCGTACGCTGTCGAAAGCGGCGATCTGGCCCGCGGGGCTCGACTTTACGAACGCGCCGTCCTAGGACTCGCCGAGCGAAAAGCGAATTCGCAGTTGATGGCGACTCGGCTTCGTCTCCTCGATCTTTACACCAAACTGGACGACGCTCCCCGCGCCGCTGAGCAAGCGACTGCGATCCAAGCGTTGATCGACCAGAAACTTCCTGAGGTCGACACGATCATGTCGGCCAACGGCGGACAAAGCGGGATGACGATTCGCCGCGCGATCGGCGAGGCCTTTCTCAGCAGCGGCGATTACGAAGCGGCGGAAGAGCAATTTCGTGCCGCCATCGGTGACGCCGAACCGGAACAGCTCGACTTGCAGTTGGCCCGCATTGACCTGGCCGCCGATCGTCTTGCTGCGGCCGAAGAGCGCGTTCAGCGGGTGATCGCCGCCAAACGGGACATCGCCGCCGGCGAGCTTCCTTATCGCTTGCTCCAACAGATCTGGACCAAGCAAGGGTCGTCCGCAGCGGAAGTTCGCCAGCGTCTGCTCCAAGAACTAACGCCGCAATCCGAGGCGAACCCCGACGACGCGGCCCTCGCCTATTTCCTGGCGAACCTGCAACTGGAGGAAGAGCACTGGGACCAGGCGATCGCCCTGATTCAGCCCCATCTCGAAAAATCTCCCCGCCGCACCGTCTACCCAATGCTGACGCTCGCCTATTGGAAGACGCACAACTGGGACGCGCTGCTCAACACGCTCAGTACCGTCGCCGAACGAAACCGCAACCTTTCGTCGCTGCAACCGGAACTGGAGCAGATCGCCGCCGATGACGTCGCTGTCGATGCGCTGGTCGCCGCGGCCGAGAAGCGGCGCGAGTCGGACGCGGGCGTCACTCTGCCGACGGCGCTCGCCATCGCCCAGATTCGTCACTTGCGTGATCAGTCGGAAGAGGCGCTGAAGTGGCTTGATGTCGCGTCGCAGATCGATCCGGTCTCCGCGGCGCCATCGCAGATTGACTTCGCTCTGGCCTGGATGGTCGCCAAGAAGTATGACCTGGGCGAAAAGGCGCTCCGCACCGCATCGGCCGCCAAGATGCCGAAGCCGGGACGCGCCGCGACGTACGACTACCTCGCCGCGCTGTTGGCGATGGAAGATCGCTACGACGAGGCGCTCGCCGCTTCGCGCAAAGCGATCGCCCTCGACTCCTCTTCCGCCGCTTTGGCAAGTCGCGTTCCCTGGATCTTGTTCTACGCCGATCGAAAAGAAGAAGCCGATCGGAGCTATCGTCGCCTCTTGGCGCAGTTCGACAACAATCGGGAAGACGCCCCGACCCGCCAAGTGCTGCGACAAGCTCGGCTGATGCTCTCCTCCCTGGCCAAGGACGATGAGCAGCGGGAAGAGTGGCTTGAACAGATTTTGGATGAATTCCCGGAAGATGTCGGCGCGATGAACGACCTCGCCTATCTGTGGGCCGACGGAGGCCGCAATCTGGGCCGAGCGACGCTGATGCTCGAACAGGCGGTCGACGCCGAACCGGAAAACGCCGCCTACCGCGATAGCCTTGGCTGGGCCTATTTCCGCCAAGGCCGCTACGATCAAGCGATCGGCCAACTGCAACAAGCGGTCGCCAAGATCAATGAGCCTGATCCGGTGCTGCTAGAGCACTTGGGAGACGCTCTCTCCGCCGCGGGTCGCGAAGGAGAAGCGGTCGACGCGTGGAAAGAAGCGGTTACGCTGCTGACCGAGGAAGCGGACGCCGACAAACGAGCGTCGCTGGAAGCGAAGATCAACGCGACGCCGGCCGTGAAGAAATAGCCGGCGCCAACCAAACGCCGCTACTGCTTCAGCGTTTCGCGAACCATCTCCGACTCCCACGCTGGATAGGATTTTGTCTTCTGGAGCGCTTCGTCGTTGACCTGCACGCCCCACTGCACGAAGTAAGGCCCCAGATCCTTGTTCGTCGCTTTCGACATCCGGATCATAAAGTCGCTGGCGCGGTCGACGTCCGACTTCAGATGCTGATCGAGCGGCAGCCGGCGGTATTCGCGGAAGACCTGCTGGAACGGTTCCCAGCCAAGCTCGGTTTCCAGAATCGTGTAGAAGGCGAGCCGCTCGAACAACTCTCCCTTCACCGTCATCCAGCTTCGCTCCGCCAGCGGCTTGCTGAGATACTTGCGAGCGTCGGCAATCGCTTTCTCCCGTGTTCCACGGTCCGGCACGCTGCCGTTCACTTTGGTCAGCGAGTAGATGGCGAAGATATTGACCGTCACTTCGCCGCAGCCTTGGTAGGTCCACGAGCGATGCTGGTGCAAGTGCCCCAGTTCGTGCCCCATCCCCCAGCCTGGCTCTCCTTTCAGGATGTCGCTGGCCCAGCCGTAAGGAACGTTGATCGGGTAGCTGGCGAACGCGGCCCCAGCGTTAATGTGCGGTTCGATCAGCACGCGATGCGGGAACGGCTTCGTTTTTGGACGTCCCGAAAGCTCGCTCATCGCGTCGATCACCTGATCCCATTTGTTCATCATCAGATCAGGCGTATCAAACTCACGCACGAAATGGGACGGGATCATGAAGATCACCTTGCCGCTGCCGATCTCGGCGTAGGGCGCCGGATAGTTGCGAATCTGAGCACGCCACTCGCCGACGTTCGTCACGCCGTGCACGTAACGAGGCGCCTGAATGACGTTGGTCATTTGCACCGTGCAAAGCTGCGGGGCAGGGGGATCGTAGCTGTCGACCAGGTTATAGATGTCGCTATCGCGGCCAAGGTACTCCTTCGCTTTCGGCAGCGGGAGTTCGATGTAGATCAAGCCGCCAAACGACGAAGCGATCGGCGTCGTCCCTTTGCTCAAATCGTAGACGCGATCGATATCGGGAAAACGTTTGAGCGTCAGATGCTTCGGCGCGTCGATCGTCGTCGAGTTGCAGCCGATCCGAACCTTCCATCCTGCGCCGACGAATTCTTCCGGAATCGTCACGCGGATCACCACGCCCGGCGGAGCGTACAGCCCGGTGCTTTGCCAGCGATAGGCATTGACGTTGATTTCGCAATTGTGAGTCGCAAACCGAATCTGCGATTCGATGGCGCCAGGAAAGAGATCGGCCGACGGGTGCTTCTGTAGCTTCGCAGGAGGAAGTACCTGACCGGCGAGTTCTCCCTCGTAGATCGCCCGCAGGCTGACCAGCGTGTTGTCCAGCACCTTCAAATGGTTCTTGCGATCAGGACCGATCTTCGCGGCCGGCGCTTCGCGGAGCTTTTCGATCAGGTCGGTCATTTCCTTGCTCGACGGCGTGCTTCGTTTCGCTTCGGCAATCAGCGCCTTCTTCACGGCAAGAAACTCTTCAGCCGTCAGTTTTTCGTCCCGCGTCGCTTTTTGCAACGTCGGCGTCAGCTTTTCATTGGCGTTGGCGGCCAAAGTAGAACTGGTCAATCCATGACAACAAAGAAGGGCCGCAAGGAGCCCGGCGAATCGCAGCATGAGAGAATCGTCACCCGAGAAATGGTCGCAGGAGGGAAGCGCGTCGACGCAACGTCGACTTGCATCATGACAAAGGGCTCCCCTCGATTCAATCGATTTGCGGCTAGTACATTCAGCCAGAGGTAGGAAAGCGAAGGATCGCTGACGAATTTGAACAAGCCCGCGCAAAAAAATTTCGAGGCGTTTTATCGCCTCGAAATTCGCTTTCAACATTCGCCACACAAGCGCGAACAGAAGAGAAGTCGCAACTACTTCGACTCTTCCGGCGCCGGCGTTTCGGTCGCAGGTTCGGCCGGCTTTTCTGCGCTCGGCGCTTCCGCTTTTGGCGCATCAGCGGCAGGCTTCTCTTCGGCCGGAGTTTCGCTCTTCGGCGCTTCCTCGCTCTTCGGCTTTTCCTCGGCCGGTTTCTCCGGCGTGTCAGCCGGCTTACCTGCGTCGGCGGGCTTCGCCTCTTCTGCGGCCGGCTTCGTCGCTGGCTGCATCGACTGGACCGGCGGCTGGGTCACCGGCGGCTTGGCGGCGCCCGGCAAACCTTGCAACATCAGCGGCACGCCTGATTGATTCGGCTTCGGACCGGCTGCGGCGCCGGCCGGCGATTCGATCAGTCTCTCTTTCGACAGCATGATCTTCTGATACTGTTCGTTCGGAATGACGTAGTACCAGTCGGCGAATCGTGAATTCATTTCAAAGACCTTCCGCATCGCGGCGTTCTCTTTTTCGCGATAGGCGTCCAAGGCGCGATCGTTGGCCAGCTTGATCGCGGCGATTTCTTCCGCGAGTTTCTTCACATCGACGCCGTCCCCTTCTTTCAACTCGGGAACCGCGGTCATCTCCGGCGCTCCCAAAGCGGCGCGATCGAGTTCGACCTGAATCATCAGGAAGCGTCGCGTTCCGTCGGCGCCCCCATCCTGCTCCTTACCGAAGAGCAAGCGATACTTCACGGCGTCTCTCGTATGGATGCTGATTTCGCCGCTGTCGCCGATCAATTTCATCGGCTTCGTCCCGTACGGCAAGAAACCGTTCAGGATCAGCGTATCAAGCCCTTCGTTGTTGAACTGTCCTTCCACCTTCAGGTTTTCGGCCAGGCCGGCCGGTTTCTTCACGACGTCGACCAGTTGCAACTCGTCGAGCGCGGTGCGAACGGCGGTCAGGGCGTTTTCGTTCAGTTTTTCGCCGGGACCGAGTTCAGCCGGAGCGAGTCGCCCGTTCTGCGGCAGCTGGAAGCTGCTGAGGGTCCACTTGTTGTCGATATCGCTGTAGTCGACGACCGCTTCCATCCGATCAGCGCGGTCGATGCGTGCGGAGCCGTTCCCTTGCAAGAGGGCGGCGCTGTAATCGCCAAACGTCATTTGGGTGACGTCAAACGGATTCAGCTCGAGCAGATCGCTGTCGATCCACTTTTTGAACTCGATCGGAAACGCTTCTGGATTGAGCTCGACGACGTAGATGCGATCGCGACTCGGGATGCGAACGTAACGAATCGCCGGTTGCGACGCATCCTGCTTGCCGATGATCAACTCGGCGAGCGGCTTCTTGCTCGAGTCGGCGATCACCACCAACTCGCCGACGCCGCTATCGGTAATGTCGAGCGTCTCAACGTCCGGCTTCACCAGACCAAACTCGGCCAGTTGGCTCGGAAGCGCGTCGAACGCGTCGATCACCTTCAAGTCGATCAGCGCCGTCGCGGCAGCACGAACTTGCTCCGACGCGTCGGCCGGATAGCCCCCTTCCGACGTAACGATCCAGCCGGTCGGGCTGTCTTCGAGCGTCAACGTGTTGAGCGTGACGATTTCGCTGTCGTACTTCGTGATCGAGAGGTTCGCCGCTTGATCCGGATTGGTGAATTCCGGGAAGAGGGGCTTGCCGACTTCATCTTGCGGATTGCTGGGCGCCAAGACCGGCCGCGAAGCGATCGCTCCGATCGTAAACAGCGTGGCGATTCCCACAAAAATCGACGTTTTAACAAGTTCGTTCATCGCTTCTGACTCCCCAGACGGGACGTTCGGCGCTAGTGAATGAAATAGGATTGGCGAATAAAGTTCGTACGTGTCCGCTTACTTGACGATGCGGTCTTTCGACAGCCCTTCGCGTTCCTTGATGCGACGGATGACGAAGACGATCAAGCCGACCAGGATCGGCGGAATCGGCGGCAGTACGACGGCGAACATCTTGAAGGTGTTCTGCGTCTTCAGCACCTGGCGATCGAGATCGCGCTGGATCTGCTGTTGCTTCTCTTGCAACTCCTTCGAGATCCGTTCGGCTTCGACTTGCAGCTTGCGATTGGCGACCGACTCTTGTTCGCGAACCCGCGTCGACAGTTTGGTCAGCTCGATCTGATCTTCCGCGGTCAGCGTCTGCGTCGCCTGTTTTTGCTGCAACTTGGCGATCAGGTCCTGCAACTCTTCGACCGGCTTGTTAATTTCTTCTTCTTTCGCTTTTCGCTCCGCTTCAAACGCGGTCTTGGCCGCTTCTTCTTCGCGCGTGCTTTCTTCGACCGCATTCTTGGTCATCGTGTCGACCATCGTCAGACGGGCCAAGCGAGGATTCTTGCCGCGGATCGTGGTAAAGCGTTCGTCGCCGGCCAGGTTGTCGAGCAAATTCAAAACGAAGTTCGTATTGTCGAGGCTCAACTCCACCTGGTCGTTCTTTTCCGACTGAAGGCTCACGAACGCGCTGTGCAGCAAGTCGATGTCGGCGACCATCGCCACGCGAATCGGCGTCGCTTTGGCGTTCGCATCTGGCTTCTTGTTCGGGTCGGCGAGCTTATCAACTTCGCTGGCCGGAATGCCTTCGATCAACGCGGCGAGCGTGTATTGTTCGCCGGTCAGAACGTGTCCGCCCCCTTGGTTATTGGCGCGCCGCAGCAGACCGTCCAAGGTGACCGTACCGGTCAGCGTGCCGGTCCGGATCAGCGGGGTGAAGGTCATCGACTGCGGAAAATCTTTGCTGCGAATAACGGCGCCCGGCAGAACGAAGAGGACTTCGTTCAGGTTCTGCGTGACGTCGATGTCGGCATTGAGGGTCGGCAACGCCTCCTCGGAACCAGGAGCGTACTTGTCGACGAAGACCCACTCCGGCGTAATCTGTCCGCCGCCTATTCGCAATTTTGGATGCGGGTTGTAGTTCTGCCAGATGACGTCGGCGTTGAAATACTGATCGGTAATCAGCTGCTGGCCGCTCAGCGTGATGCCCAGCAGTCTCCAGAGCTGACGAATGTCCGCTTTCGGGGGCGGCGGTTGTTGTCGACCGAACATCCCGCTGCCGAGCGGAGCTTTCGGTTGATAGATCGGCGGCGCCTGGTTCATCGCGAGCGGGACCGGGTCGTCAAAGATCGCGGTCGGAACGCCGGCCTTGATCGCCGTCATCAGGTTGTCCAACTGCGGCTGCGTTAGACTAGAAGGCTGAACCGCCACTAGCACGTCGAACTTGGTCGGATCGATCGGTTCGTTCGGATCGACTTCGTCGACGTCGTATTGCTTTTCAAGTTCGTCAACGATCCGCTGCTTCGCCACATTCTGGAAACCGCCGAACGGACTGTTCGGGTCAGGGCGAACGCCGCCAAAGAGCATCGCGTCGGTCGTCAACACGCCGATTCGCTTGCGCTGTTGATCGGTCACGGTGCTGATCGAGCGGACCAGTTCATATTCAACCGGAATACGGTTGCCGAAGAACGGAATGACCACTTTCTCCAAACCGCGCTGAACGGCGGCGCCGAGGATGATCTCCTTCGCCTGCATGATGCCGCGGGTTTCACCCATCACCGGAACCGGCATGATGCCGTATTGTTCGCGAGCCTTTTCGGCCAATTCGCTGAACGGCTCCAGGTCGTTGTAGATGAAGACGTCCATCTTGGCGCCGCTGGCGCCGCGGAATTCGTTCAGGTAGTTGATCAGATCGCTCTTCGTTTCGGCGTACGACTCCGGCACGTCGGCGCTGATGAACGCTTCGATACGGACCGGTTCGTCCGATTCGAGGTTGCGAATCAGCTTCATCGTTTGCGGCGAAATCGAGCTGGTCTTACCGGCGGTCGCGTCCCAGCGCTGATCGTGCAGCACGAAGAACAAGGTCGCCGAGCTGGCGATCACGACCAGCGAGATTGTCCGCAGCATGTAGTGCCCCAGCAGCGACTCCCCATCTTTGCCGCCCAGCCAGTGACGGCGGCCGATCAGCACCATGCTGAGATAAACGCCGAAGACGGTCAGCATGATGAAGTAGACGAGCGACGACAAACTGACGACGCCGCGGCCGAAGTCGTCAAACTGGCGGCCGATGCTCGCCTGGCTGAAGAACTGAATCCACCCGGCGCCGGTAACGAACGCGTCGGCGTATTGCAGCATCACGAACGGGGCGTTGATCAACACCCCCATCACAAAGCCGAGCGTCAGGTTGTTGGTCAAAAACGACGCGACCATACCGAGCGAGATCATCGCCAGGCCGATAAACCAGTAGCCGATGTAGGTCGTCAGGAATAGGCCGATGTCCATATCCCCTTCGGACAACGCGTTCAGCACCAGGAAGTTGCAGAACTGCGAGAAAAGGAGCGAGACGCTGAAGACCGCAACCGCCGCGAGGTACTTGCCCATCACGATGTCAAAGTCGGTCGCCGGCAGCGTCAGCAGCAGTTCATCCGTCCCTTGCCGACGTTCATCGGCCCACAGACCCATCGTGATCGCCGGGATGAAGATCAACATGATCAGCGCGATGTTTTGATTCAGCTGGGCGAGGTTCGCCAGGTTGGCGTTGAAGAACTCGTGCGGCCAGAACGCGGCCATCGAGGTCAACAGCACGAAGATCGCCAGAAAGACGTAGCCGGTCGGGTTGCTGAAGTACGATTTGAAGTTTCGCTTCATCACCGCGTAGGCGGCCTGCTTGACTAACAGCAGCGGAATCATCGCGACGAAGAAGGCGCCCGCGAAGATCAGGTCGAAGCAGACCAGCGTAATTGCGTTTATCCAAGCCATGATTGCGTCAATGCGTTGGGGAAAGTCGTGAGCTTTGCCAGGTGGATGTGCGGAATAACTAGCGGCGGTTAGCCAGTGACCGAGGTGAGCGCGTTCACACCCTTGGTCATGCGATAGAAGGCGTCGTCGAGCGATTCGCCCGGCTGCTTCATCCCGTCGATCGCTCCGTCGTAGATCAAACGTCCTTCGTTGATCACGATCGCTCGCGTCGCCAGAGCGTCGACTTCTTGGAAAATGTGCGTCGACAACAGAATCGTCTTCGATTCGCCCAAGCGACGAATCATCTCGCGGACGCCGCGGATCTGATTGGGATCGAGACCGGAGGTCGGTTCGTCCAGGATCAAGACTTCCGGCTCATGCAAAATCGCCTGGGCCATGCCGACGCGCTGTTTGTAACCTTTCGACAACTTGCTGATCGGCTTGTGGAGCACCGTGTGCAAGTTACAGAGATCGACGACCGCTTCGATCCGCTCTTTCCGCTGCGCCGGGTTCAAGCCGCGAGCTTCGCCAAAGAACATCAGCAAGCTGTAGGGAGTCGCGTCCGGATACAGAGGACCATTTTCGGGCAAATAGCCGAGCATCGCCGAGCCCCGCAACCGATCGGTCATCATGTTATGACCGGCGATCTTGGCGACCCCTTCGCTGGGCGCAAGATACCCAGTCAGCAGTTTCATCGTGGTGCTCTTACCGGCGCCGTTGGGGCCGAGAAACGCCACCACTTCGCCGCGATACACCTTGAAGGAAACGTCGCGCGAGGCGGCGAAAATTCCATAGAACTTCGAGAGGCGGTCCGCCTCGATCATCGGGGTTCCGCTCGATTCTGCCATACTTGCCAACCGTCGTTCGTGAATCGATGAAGAATAGGTGAGGAATTGATTCGCCTTACGTCCGGCGCGAATCGCAATAAGCTGCGGACGTGCGCCTGCGTAAACGGCGTAGTTTAATTCAAATCGGCGTTTGCTAAAACTCCAGCAACCTCGATCGGAACCAAGGTTTAACCGGAAGTTACGAAATGAATTGCATCGACAAGGGAAGAGGAGGGGGTCAACTGATAGGATAGGTGAGATGGCGATTCCAATGCGCATCATCGGTCTGCGGGTAGTCCATGCGCAGATGAACCCCGCGCGATTCGCGCCGGGCCAACGCCGATTGCGCGATCGCGCGAGCTACGAGCAGCATATTTTGCAGCTCCCAGCCCGCGGGATGGTCGAATTGATGCAGCGAAACGTATCCGCTCCACGAGTCGATCATGTCGACCGCTTCGGCCAATCCCGCCTCATCGCGGCGGACGCCTGCGGATCGCCACATCAAACTGGTGAGCGAATTCCGGATATCTTCCAAATCGAGCGGCTCGCTGGGAGGCAACTGCGGGTTTTCGAGATTCAGCGCAGTAAACCTGTCCGGCATCTTGAGCGCCTTGTCGGAGGCGCCCCGGCCGCTTCTTTTTCCATATACGAGCCCCTCCAGCAAACTGTTCGACGCTAAACGATTGGCGCCGTGTAAACCGCTGGAAGTCACTTCGCCGGCGGCCCATAGGCCCGGCAAGGTGGTCCGCCCGTCCACATCGACCTTCACCCCGCCGATCATGTAATGGGCGCCCGGCCGGACCGGGACGCGGTCCTTGGTGATGTCGATCCCGAACTTGGCGCAGGCCTGGGCGATCCCTGGAAACCGCCGACGGACGAAATCGGCGTCGAGATGGCTCAGGCTCAAAAAGACGCACGGCGACTTGGTCCGCTCCATCTGCGAGACGATCGCCTGGGAGACGACGTCGCGCGGCGCGAGTTCTCCCCGCGGATCGTATTCGGCCATAAAGCGGTTGCCGCTCCGATCGACCAGGTAGGCGCCTTCGCCGCGGATCGCTTCGGTAATCAAGCTGCGTCCACTACCGGCGATGTAAAGGACGGTCGGGTGGAACTGCATGAACTCCATATCGCGCAGCTGCGCTCCAGCCCGAATCGCTAGTGCGAGACCGTCGCCGGTGGCGACTTTCGGGTTGGTCGACTCGCGATAGATCTGGCCGACGCCGCCGGTCGCCAGGATCGTTTGCTTCGCCCAGATCAGGGTCCGCCCATGCTTTTGATCGGAAGCGAGAGCGCCGCGGCATTCTCCTTCGTGCGTGATCAAGTCGAGCGTGAACTCGTTCTGCCAGATCTGGATGTTCTCATGGCTCCGGACGCGTTCGACAACGGCCCGAATCACTTCCCGTCCAGTCGCATCTCCCATTGCGTGGACGATCCGAGAGCGGCCATGTCCTCCTTCGCGTCCCAGGGCCAGGTGCCCATCTTCTTCGTCAAAGGCGGTTCCCCACTCGATCAGTTCACGAATGCAATCGGGCCCTTCGCGAACGACCATGTCGACAACGGCCGGATCGCAAAGCGAACCGCCGGCGGTGATCGTGTCGGCGACATGATCTTCGTAGCGGTCTTCTTCGTCCAGAACGCCGGCAATGCCCCCCTGGGCGTAGTTGCTGTTCGATTCCAGGACTTTGTCCTTGGTCACGATCAGCACCGAGAGGGAAGGATCGACTTCGAGCGCCGCACGCAGGCCGGCGATGCCGCCGCCGAGCACCAGGACGTCGGTGAAGTAATGAGAGACCCGCTTCGGATGAAACGGCACAAGGTAGCGAGGCGTCGATGTCGTCATGCAGCACAGCCGCAGACGTCGTGAACGCGCCGGCGGTTTTTGATCAGGGTGAATGGATTAGCGAGGCGCCTGCTTGGCGGAGCCTTTGAGGTATGCCTTGTATTGTTCCAGAAAAGCGGCTGGAGGTCGCGACCGGTTGACATCGGCGGCGCCCCCTTGTTGGGCGGAGCTTGAATCGGCGCGACGCATCCGATCTTGCCCCGGCGTCAGCCCCAGACTGCGGAGCGCCTCTTCCATTTCCTGTTTGGCGTCGCTTCCTTCCGGCGCCGTCTCGGCCGCTTGCTTCATCGACTTCCAGCGCTGCATGAACTCGCGGAACTGCTCTTTCGACCAGCCAAGCTTGTTCAGTAGCTCTTGATCAGGCTCTTTCTGGTCATGTTCGAGCTTGTCGAGAACCATGTCGGTCGCCTTACGGGCGTAGTCGAGATTCGCCTCATCGGCGCCTCGTTCCGGACCGCCGGCGTCGGGCGAAGCGTTTTGCTGACCTGGCAAACCGCCCCCTCCGGTCGGATTGCCCGAGCCGAATTTGTTCGACTCGCCATTCCCTTCGGCCTTCTGGTCGGTCTGCTTGTTCGGCTGGTCGGGCATGCCGCCGCCCGACTTATCGCCGCCACCCTTGTTGTCGCGACCGCTTCCTTCTCCCTTTTCTTCGCCGGGAGCGCCGGTCTGACGATCGGTCTTCTGCTGATCTCCACCTTTGGAGCCAACTTCGCCGTCGCCTCGCTGCTCGGAAGCGGAGGCTCCTTTGTCTGCAGCGCTTGTTTCGCCGGCGGAGTCATGACCATGCTGTTTGGCGGATTGGCCGCCGCCGGCGCCGCCCGCGCCAGATCGATCGCCGTCGGTTTCTCCCGACTTGTTGTCGCTCTGCTTGCCGTCTTCGTGATCCCCCACGGCACTCTTGGGACCTTTATTGCCCGGCTTTTCGCCGCCGTCCGGCTCATTCTCTTTCATCGTCGGGGAGTTTTTGACTTCGTCCGGCGAAGAGGGGCTTCCCTGGTCGTCTTCAGCGCCCGGTTTTCCGGCGCCTGACGGCCCAGCGTCGCCGGCGCCGTTATCGTTCTTCCGTTCTTCTCCCTTCGGATCAGAATTCCCTTCGGTCTCGACGTGACCACCCTTCATCGATTCGCCGCCAGCTTCATCCCCTTGCTGGTCTTTCGTTTCGCCGTCACCTTGCTCTCGGCCGGCCTGCTGGTCTTCCGCTTTGGATCCGGCTGACTTGGCGCCACCGCTCTGACGCGAGTTATCGGCGGCCGAATCGGGGCCCGATTGCGACGGATTTTGCTCGCCACCTTTTTCCGGGGTGCGATTCTCCATCGCTTCGTGCTGGCGATCTTTTTCTTCGGTTCCACGCTGCTCCGAGGGACCACCTTCCGACTTCTCGCCGGGAAGGGCGCTCTCTTGTTCGCCGCTCTTTTCGCCGCCGCCGTCCTGCTGGTCTTTTTGTTCTAGGTACTGCTTGATCCGCTCAAAGGCGTCGCCATCTTCGGCGCCGTCGGCCGAGAGGGGCTTCGGCTGAACTTGCTGGTTCGGCTGCTGGCCTCCTTGTCGCTGCTGGGCGCCTTGCATGTCCCCTTGCTGGTTGGGATCGCCGTTTTGTTGCTGCGGAGCGCCTTGCTGATCCTGTCCGCCGCCACCTTGTTGTTGCTGCTGCCCACCTTTTTGATTCTGGGCGCCGCCGGCTTGTTGCTCACCACCTTTTTGATTTTGGCCGCCCGGTTGCTGCTGCATGCCACCTTGCTGTTTCTGATCGCCGCCGGCTTGCTGCTGACCTCCCTGTTGGTTTTGGTCGCCCCCTTGCTGCTGTTGGCCACCCTGTTGGCCTTTCTCGCCACCTTGCTGTTGCTGGCCTCCTTGCTGGCCTTGCTCACCCCCTTGTTGCTGCTGGCCTCCTTGCTGCCCCTTTTCGCCACCTTGTTGTTGGTCGCCCCCTTGCTGGCCTTTTTCTCCGCCTTGCTGTTGTTGGCCACCTTGTTGTTTTTGATCGCCATTCTGCGGCTGTTCGCCACCTTGTTGGCCATCGTTCATCTTCTCGCCCCCTTGCTGACCATCCTGGCCCTTCTGTTGGCCATCTTGTTTCTGGTCGCCATTTTTCGGGGGAATCTGCTTCTCGGCGCCTTGTTCCGGTTCGATGATTTCAATCGTCAGCGAGCGGGAAGTGGAGACGTTTGGCGTCGGCCGTCCAGTCGAATCGGTTCGGTTATCTTCGGCCAGCGCGTAAACGACCACCTCGTCTCCGACGTTCAGCTTTTGCTCGCTGGGAACGAAGCGGTAGGTCTCGATCACGTTGCCGGTCGTCGCTTGCTTGAGCAGCGGAGCGCGGAACTTTTCCTTGCCGTCGATTTCGCCGATCACCGTCAATTGACGGACAGCGTAGTCAGGATCGATCGCGCGATATTCCAGCGCGGCGCCGCCGTTCGCAGGAACGCGAATCCTTTCGCCAGCCGGACGCAGCAGTTCGACCTCGGGCGAAAGGTCGCGGATCACTTCGATCGGGTAAGCGACTGGATAGGGATTGAGATCGCCGTCGGTCGTCTTGAAGCGAAGCTGATAGCGGCGGTGCTTCGGCGTGGTCTCGACCTTCTTCGGATCGTCGGCCGCGGGCTGACGGATCAATTCGATCACGAACGTACCGGTCGCGGTCGTCGGATCATCCGTGCTGACCGTCATCTTGGACCGTTTGATGCTGGCGTAATCGCCAGAGTCGGGATCGAACTCGATGAACGCATCTTCCATCGGCAGGTTCGAAGCCGCTTTGACGGTGACGCGCGTTCCTTCTAACGCCTTGACGGCGCCGTCGCGCTCTTGCGTGACCGGCGCGTCGCCAGTGTAGGCGGGATAGTCGTAGCGAATGTCGACCACTTCGATCGACGGGGCAGGGGCCGCAGTGATGCCGTAGTCACGCGTCTTCGCATCGCCCGCTTTGATGTAATAGGCGAGGTTGTGTTGAATTCCTTTTCCTTCCGGCGCGATCACGCCGCGAAAGTAGAGCCCGCTTTCGTCCGGCTCGAGCGCGACCAGTTGATCGACGATGCGGCGATCTTCGGTCGAGTAAAAGAGTTCGACTCGCTCGTCATCGTCGATGTTGTAAACCTTCACCGCGACTTCGACGGTTTGCCCCTGATAGACCTTTGTATCGCCCGGCAAGACTTCGACGATGTCGACGCGCGACGGACGTGCGATATCGGCCCACGGGGAGATCACGCGCTGTACGGTGGCGATCGGATCTTTCGGCGAAGCGATCTTGTAAACCACAAACGCCAGCGCCACCGCTGCGAAAACGTAACCGATACGAATCGCCTTCGAGAAATCGACCGTCGTTTCGGCCGCGTACTCTTTCAAGTCGGACGCCGCTCGCTGCTGCACCGTCTCCATCACGGCGCGATGGACCGGCGTCGATTCCTGTTTCAGGAACAACAAGTTGATCAGGCCGTTCTTCAAGTCGGGATGACCTTGCTCAATCATCCGAGCGGCGTAGATCGGGCTGATCGATCGCCACAACAGCGGCAGGATGGTCGACCACACGAAATAGCCTGCACTTCCCAGGAAGAAGGCGAGGGCTGCAAGTCGGAGCGGAAAGCTGAGATCGAGCACCCAGTGATCGAGCACCGCTAAGAGCAACAAGAACGCGATCGTGCCCGCTGCGAACAACATGCAGGCCGCCGCCAACTCCGCAATTTTCAACTGCCAACGGGTCTTGCGCAGCTTCTTCTGGATCAGTCGATCGTCGTTGATCTGACCAGGAAGCGATTCGATAATGGAAGAGTCGCTGGTATCAGTCGCCATGGCACGCCGGGGGAAGAGCGGTAACTTCTTGCGTTACCGTGTTTTATATCGCGCCGACGCCAAAACGTCAGCTAAAAAGCGGAGTGGTTCCTCTATTATAGACGCCGACTGCGGTCAGGCAGTTTTTAAGGCGAACTAATCCCCTCAAAACCGGCCGATTCGGCTGGTAGCGCCAAGAAACAAAGACGGGAAGCTAGACAGCTTCCCGTTGGATCGAATGTAACGCTTGGCGGGGCGCCCCTTTGGCCAGTGCGGCTAGGCGCTGGGGCGGTAGTTACGGGCCTTGGCGAGCGCCTCGTGCAGTTTGATTTGCTCTTCGTTGGTCAGCTTCGTCTCTTCCACGTAGATCTCTTCGATGTGGTAGAGCTGCTTCAGGTAGGGCAAATCGGCCGTGCCGATCGGCGTGTTCATCAAGACGATGCCGCGGAGCTTCGGCAGCTTGCGGAGTTCCAGCAGATGCTCACCTCGGACGTTCGACTGGCTCAGGTCGATCCATTCCAAGTTCTTCAGCTTGGCGATGTCGATGAAAGCCTCGCCGTCCAGTTTGGCGCCATGCAGATGCAACTCGCGGAGCGATTGCAATTGGGCGAAGTGCTTGGCGCCGGCCGTGGTAATGTCGGTATCGCTCAAGGTGAGCGATTCCAGGTGAGACAGCTCCGACAAGTAAGCGAGCCCACCGTCGGTCACTTTCGTGCCGGTCAGGTCAAGTTCTCGCAAATTGGCGAAGTCGCTGATCGTCGACAGGAACTGATCGCCGACGCCGGTTCCCCCGACGTTCAGCTTTTGGATTTTCTGCTGCGGCTGGGCCAGCGGGCAGGACGCGTCCGGAAGCGACGACTTGGCGATCGACAAATCAACCAAGTTGGGCAAGCCGGTCAAACGCCGGAAATCGTCGGTCGTGAATTGGCCCGAAGGACAGCTGAGCTGAAGTTGCTCCAGAGTCGGAACCTCGCAGACCTCGCGGATCAGCTCTTCGCTCGCTTTTCCCCCATCGATCGACAAGGTCTTCAATTGGGGAAACGAACTCGGATCCAGTCCCCAGGGGAGGGCCAGCTCGCTGTTGCGAATGTTGAATTGATTCAGTCTCGGCAGGCCGCGGAGACCGCCGATCACCGTTTGATTGATGACCAAATCGGTGAACTCGACCTGCTCCAACTTACGGAGCTCTTCGAGCCCGAAGAAGCTGTCGGGAGAAGCCTTCGTTTTGGCGATTAGCAGCGCTTTGAGCGGGCTGAGCGTCGTGACGGCGCGAATTCCTTTGTCGTCGAAACTTTCGTGCAGTTGCAGTTCGGTCAACTGATGCAGTTGCGAAAGAACGCTGCCAACTTCATCGCGAAATTCGGTCTTATGCAGCGAGAGGAGCTTCACGTCGGGGAGCTGCAGCAGCAACTTCCACTGTTCCGGCTTCAGCTTGTCGCCTTCGACACGGACGCAAGCGTATTCGTGCCAACGAAAGAGATCGTTGCGGAGAGAGTCGGCGTATCCGAACGTGCAGCCGGCCTTTTCGAGTTCGGCGACGACCGCTTCGGTATCAAGCGATTCATCGGTGGCGACTTGTGGAACGATCGAACCGGGAATCGGCGCGGGTTGAGCAGTCGCAACCGAGATGATTACCAGAGGTAAAAGGAATGTGGCAATGCAATAACGATGCGAAACCATGTTGAACCTCCTGCTCAATAAGGACGCCGCCATTTGCATGGCTTACCCCAGCGTCAAATCCTATTATCCCTACTCATTCAAATTTGGCGACTTCAATTTCGCCTCAGGCGAATCTTTCGGCTCAATAAAATTGATCGATGCGCTGATGATCAGTTGCGGCCATTGCTTCTGCAGCGTGCGCAAACCTTCTTTGGTCACTGCGGTGTTCCGCACGTTCAACGTATTGAGCCGCTTCATCTGACCAAGTTTTTGTAAACCGTCGTCGGTGATTTTCGTGTGCGAGAGATTTAGATTCGCCAACAGCGGCAATCCAAGGAGCGAATCCAAATCGCCATCGCTGATCGTCGAATTCGCCAACTCAAGACGATGCAGATCGCGTAGATTGCCGATAGGCTCCAAGCCCCCTTTAATCACGCTGTCGTTCATCGTCAGGAATTGCAGCTCCTGCAGTTGCGACAGCGGCTTCAGTTGCTCGGCCGTCGTGCGCACATTCCGCAGATTGAGACTACGAAGATGGCTCAACTTGCCGATCTCGGCGAAACCGGCGCCGTCAATGCTCTTCACGCTCAGAAACAACAGCTCAAGCTGAGGCAGTTGACCGAGCCCAGCCAGATCGCTTGATTTCAATTTGTCGGACTGCAGCGTCAGACTGGTCAGACTGCGCACGTTCGCCAGGTACTGAAAACAATCGCCGTCGAAGCTGGCGTTTTGAATCGTCAGGTTTTCGAGATAGCGCAGCTCTTCGAGATACCACAAGCCGGTATTCGTCAGATTGCGACCATCGAGCAGCAACGTTCGCAAGTTCGGCAACTGGGCGATCTGACGCATGTCGTCGTCAGTCGGCTGCGCGTGGAGATAGAGATATCCCAACTCGCGCAACTGCATGATCGCTTCCCAGGAAACGTCGTTCAGCTGAAAGGAACGGCCGAGCCAGAGACGCTCGACGTGGGGCAACTTCACCAGATGACGCAGGTTTTCTTCAGTCGCCGGAGCATCGACGAAGTTCACGCTAAAGAGCATTTGCCCTTCGGCGTTTTCGTAGTAATTGACGCTGGCTCCGCTTTTCCGCAACCCTTCGGTCGCTTCTAAGATTGCCGGCGGGATCGCAACCTCGTCGGCCAACGCTCCCCAAGCGGCGAGCATAAGCAGCATGAATCCCCCAGCTGCCCGTAACGACCTAACACCCAGCATGCTTTCCATTCCGAATAAAAGCCGCGTCCATTCTGAACTATGCGTTACCAGACCAGATTTCGCCCGAAGCGTCAAACTTACTCTGATAACTTGCATTTAACGATTACTCTGATTCTACACCTGCGCTCACAGGCGGAACGGCAAGAATAAGCCAATTCGTCGCAGAAATGCGCGAAGTAGCGTTCCCCCGAAGAGAATCCTACGTCGAATTCCGCCGGAAAGTCGCGTGGAAATGCGACCTTCGGGACAGCGAGGCCAGTGGTTTTAGATGGTCGCAATCACGACCGCCGCCTGACCTTGCGGCGTCACGTTCAGATTGAGGACCGGCCCGCTTGGCGCCGGCATCGTTTCGCGAACCAGATTGACCGGGCAACTCGGATCAGGCGTTTCGTAATTCAGAACGGGGAAGAGTTGCTTCTTTTGCATCGCGATCAGGCTGGCGATCAATTCGACCACGCCCCCCGCGGCGCCAAGATTGCCGAAGTAGCTCTTCACAGCGACGACCGGAGGCTGTTTCTCGATGTCGCCAAACACATCAACAATCGCCGCCGCTTCTTCCTTGTCGCTGTCGGTCGTCGCCAAACCATGGGCGTTGATATGACCAATGTCGGCGGCAGACAGTTGGGCTTCCTCGAGCGCAAAGCGGATCGCGTTGACCAGCGCCTGGCGACGGTTGGACTCGCCATTTCGCGCGATGACGGTCGACATCCCTTGTCCCAGAATTTCGGCGAGCGGTTTCGCTCCCCGCGCTTCGGCATGCTCGAGCGTTTCCAGGATCATCGATCCCGCCCCTTCGCCCAGGACCATGCCGTTGCGATTCTTATCAAAAGGGCGGCAAAGTCCCGCCGATTCGCCGGTGGCGATTTGCTCCTGCAAAACCGTATGGACCGAACGCATCTCATGCACGCGGGTGCCGGTCGCGCCGGTCACAATTACGTCGGCATGGCCGCGGAGAATCGTCATGAACGACTCGCCGATCGCGGCGTTGGACGACGCTTCGCGGAGGGTAAGGGAGTTATTCGGCCCGCGCATATCGTTGAAGATCGCGATGTGGCTGGCCGGCATGTTCGGCAGATATTTGAGCAGCCAGAGCGGATTGATCTCCGGCATCCCTTGCGACGCCCAAGTATCGAACTTGCGAGCTTCGAGATCGGCTTCGCACTTCTTGACCGCCGCCGCGTATTCTTCGGGCAAGGTCATCATGTAGTCGGAGCCGTAGACGACGCCGGTTCGCTCGGCGTCAAACTTCCCGATCGCGAGGCCGGCGTGGTATAGCGCAACTTGCGCAGCCGCGACGCCCATCTGAATCTCGCGGCACATCACCTTCAGGTTCTTCCGAATCGAACGCTGCTGGTTTTTGTCGAGCGGTCCAAATTCTTCAATGCCGCCGGTAAACGCCGACGCCTCGGCGCCATAGGAAGTCGGCAAGGCGTCGGTGGGCAAGCTTTTTAGAGGAGCGACCGCGTTTTGCGCAGCAGCCAAACCATCCCAGAGCGCTTCGATCGTGTTACCGAAGGGGGTAATGCAGCCGTAACCGGTGACGACGACGCGGCGCTTTCCGACTTCCGCCATATCTCAACTTCTCAACAAGTCGGCCGCAGTTGGGGAAAACTTTCCCTAAGGGCTCGACTAACGCAGGATGCAAACCGTGTACTTACTTAGAGTTCTGTATTCTAAGCAGCTGTCGTTGGCGTGTCGACGGGATACGGATTTCCTGGTGAAAAGTCTCTCGATATGCCAGCTTAATAGCGTCCGCGATTGTCGATTGCAGCGGAACTCGGGGTGACCGCCGCTTGGCCCGGTTTCGACTTGGCCGGCCCCAGATATTCGACAAACATCAGGCCGTCCGCCCGAGCCGGACTGCTTGGAAGGGGCAACGAGATGGGGAAAGATGCCGCCGTTGAGACCCCCATATCGGGCTGAGCTACCACGCCGCAGCTGATCAGCAGAACCTGATCCGACGGCCAGCGGAATCGCTCGTGCAAGCGCCAGCTGACCATCTGGGGGATCTGAACTTGGATCGTTTGCGAGCCGCCGGTCGCGGTCGGCACGTCGATATCGACGTTCACAAACTTTTCAATTTGGTCGACGCTGCACTTCAAAACGGCGTCGATCGTCTTGTCGTCGGGGGCGAGCAGGGGGCTCACTTCCAGCGAAAAACCAGCTTCGATCTGATCGCTTTGCAGTTCGTATCCGGGCCAGGCGGCGGTCGCCCGGACCGATCGCATGAAGGTTTGCGGCTTCAGCATCGAGACGGCGCTCGATTGGCCGTTGTGAATCAGCAGGTTCGCGGCTTGATGCTCTTTGTAGTCGCTTCGCTTTCGCAGACTATCGAGCAGGATCGCCGCGTTTTCTTTGCTCAAGAGCCACGCTTCAATTCCCGGCGTTTTCACCGAAACCGGCTGCATCATGCGGTAAGCAAGACGACGCCAGTTGGGGCTTTTCACGGTAACCAGACGAAGACCGAGCGTCTTCACTTCGGCTTGGCTTTCGACAAAGTCTTCGACCACATCCCGAACGATCTGCTGCATTTCGGGGGTGTGATAAACCCGCAGCGTGTTTTTGTCGGCGTGCAGCAATCCGAGCGGCGAGCCGAACCAAACGTCGGTGCCGGTTTCTCGCAAAATCCAGTCGATAATCGCTTGCTCCGGCTTCGACGTCGAAGTGACTCGCAGCGTGTACGGGGTAATGTCATAGTCGCGCCAAACTTGCCCCTGGTCATGCGGCAACTCGTTCAAACCGCTCGTCACCTTGAGCAACGATCCCGAAGCAGGCAACGGCTCACTGCGCATCGCAGCGCCCATCGGCGCAGGGGCCGCGTCTGAGGAATAAGCGGAAGCGGTTTTGATGGTGTCGTTCGGATTGCGCCAAGCCGAATCAGAGACGGCGCCAGAGGTTTCCGTCGTTGCAGCCGGGAGCGGCGCGGCGGCCGCTTTGTCGCTTTCGTTCAGCGGAGAAGGGGGTTTGACGGTCGGAATCGGGCGTGCGGTCGCCTGCGAGCTAACACGCTCTCCTTCTTGGGCGAAGGTCGAGCCGCCGATCAACAGCAGGGTCAGCAATGTCATCCAGATTCGCGTCATAGCCGTCATCCTTGTCGGCACAATCAAAGCGCTGGCGTCACGCCAGCGGGGTCCGTAATTCGGGCGGAGTATAGAAGTCGCGGCACGGACCAACAAGATCGATCGCTGGAATCTTGGCGGAATCGCTCAAGTTCCGTCCTCGACCTGCCGACAAAATGGGCTGCTAGCAGAGACTACAGAAGATCATTCAGCCAATCGTCGTCGGATGGCTTTGGCTTGGCTGGGGTTTCGGGAGTCGGGTTGGGAGCAGGCGCCGCTGGAGCGGCAGGCTTTGGTTTTGGTTTCGATCCGGCCGTGGTCGTCGCCGGTTGTCCTGAAGCCGCCGGGCGGATCACTTTGCGCTGAGGCTTGGGGGGCTCCGACTTTGGCTTTGGCGTTGGCTTGGACTGTCCCGGCAGCTCCGCGTCGGGGAGATCAAAACTTAGCGGCGACGTGGATGGCGGTTTCCCGCCGGATGGCTGCGGCGTTTTGCCGGACGCGGGTGCGGCGACCGCGACTTCGGCAGTCGGCGCCGGAGAAGAGGGAGTTGGATTCGCTGCTCGCTCCGCTCGTTCCTTTTCGAGGATTCGCTGGCGAGTGGGGTCATGCAACAAACCTATCAACTGCATGAACCGATACCAGGCGATCCAAGCGACAATCAGCAGCGGCGATAAAAGCAGCCCCCACATTCCGAATCGGAGATGTGCGCCGGCCAAAAAGATGATGCTCATTACAACGCCGACGATCGCTGAGAAATTCAGCACGTCGCGAGGGCGCGTATTCTCGTGCAGTTGGCTTTCAAACCATGCTTCCCACTTGGTTTTCGGCTCATCCCGAACGATCAGGTTTTCTTCTTTGAGATCCTCAAAGCAGGCTTCGAGTTCTAAATGCCAGCCACATTGTTTGCATAATTTTCCGCCCGGCTTCAGCGACGAAGCGCACTTGGGACAAACCCGTCCGACATTGTTCTCCTCGAGCGGAACGGCGTCGTAATTCGCTTCGACCGGCTGTGCGAAATCGTCTTCGGGCGCTTTGATCGGCACCAGGCTGACGCACTTCGGACAACGGATCGTCTGCCCGGCAAGCTGCGCCTTGGCGCGCAGCGGCACGCCGCAACAGGGACAGACGACGCGGATATCGGTCATGAAAAATCCTTAACAGGCCGTGCGTGTTTTGATTAATTTTCACGGCTTGTGCTTAGAATTGCAACAAACGAGCACGCGTCGTTCGGAAACGCAAAAACGCTCGTAGATACTTAAAAATCCGTACTATTCCCGCGTGACAGGGAATAAAAACAAGTTCAAAATCAGAATAAAGAGTATTAGGCCAGAGATGCGCTAGCTTTTTTCAATTTTCACCTGACCCCCCCGTCACAGGCAGTTTGGTTGCATAACTTGACAATCTAGTGCATATCAATTGAGTATTGGCCCTCTTTTCTACCCCCCGCGGAACGCTCCGCAGCATTCGCTCCCTCCTGAAGATTTATGTATTTCAAATTCAAATGCCCGCAATGCGGCCAGTCGCTGAAGGTCCGCCAGGAACTCGCCGGTCAGAAACGAAACTGCCCTTACTGCAAGGCCAGCGTTCGCATTCCCAACACCACGGAAATTGATCTCGATCTACCGCCGGTCGAATCATCGGGCTTCCCGAGCTTTGATGATGGGGGCGGCGCTTCCGGCGGCGGATTAGGGGGACTCGACCTCGGCAATCTGCAGACCGATCCGCTTTCGACGCGCTCTGGCGCCGCGCCGAAAGGTGGGGCGAAAAAGGGCGCCGCAACTGCTCCGAAGCAAACGGCGAAGCCCGCTTCAGCGTCCTCGTCCTCGTCGGTGTCGGAAGGTGAATTCACCGATCCGAGCGACGTCGGCTTGCTCTGGCCGGGCATCTTCGGCTTTTTCGCGGCTGTGGCGTTTATGCTGCTGCTGTGGCCGTCGAAGGGAACGTACATCGGCGACTTGTTCCTCGAAGGTGGCGTTCAAGGGGTCGCGATCCAGTTTCTCTCCACGTTCCTGTTCTTCTGGGCGATGGCGATTCTCTGGTTGAAGCAGCGCAAGATCCGCCGTCAGCGCGACTACTTGCTGATGGACGTGTTGCCGACCGACATTTCGCCCGAAATTCGGATCGATACCCTCGATCGCTTCGTCGACAACATTCGCCAATTGCCCGGCGAACATGGCGAAAGCTTCCTGATCAACCGCGTGCTCCGCGGTCTGCAACACTTCCGCGTTCGTCGCAGCGCCGCCGAAACGGTGACGATGATGGCGTCGCAGTCCGAAATCGACTCGAACAACGTCGCGTCAAGCTACACCGCTTTGAAGGTGTTGATCTGGGCCATCCCGACCATGGGTTTTATCGGTACGGTGCTTGGTATTAGCTTGGCGGTCGCCTCGCTCGCCGGGGCGCTCGGCGGTAACGATCCGTCGCAGCTCATGACCTCGTTGACCTCGATGTTCTCCGGTCTCGGTACCGCGTTTAATACGACCCTCGTCGCGCTCGTCATGAGCATGATCATCAAGTTCCCGATGTCCTCGCTACAAAAGAGCGAAGAAGGGGTTCTGAACTGGGTCGACGAATACTGCAACGAAAACCTCCTTCGTCGTTTGAACGACGGTCGCGAGCATGAAGCTCAACAGCCGACCGGTCCGCTCGACACCAAGATCTTCCGCCGCGCCGTCGAAGAAGCGATGGCCGCTCAACAAGCGGAACTGGAAGTCTGGATCAACAAGCTGGAACTGGTCGGTCAGACGATCACCAAGCAGACGACTGACGGCTGGAGCGAAATCCAGGCCAAGCTGCTCGACAGCCAGAAGGAAATCACCTCGCAGGTGATGGAGCAGGTTCAGGCCAAGACCGGCGAAATGCAAACGCGTCAGGAAGAAATGCGGGTCGAACTGCAAGACCAGCTGACGCAGATGCAGGAAATCGCCGCTCAGTTGCAAGCGACGCTGACGGCTCTGGCCGGCGCCGCCGCTCAGACCTCGAATCAGATGAACGCCAACGTCGCCGCCTCGACGGAACGTCTGGAAGAATACTTCTCGGGCGTAGCGCAAGGCCTGACCGGTCTGAACGAAGTTCTGACGAAGCTCGGAGACGAACGGGTCGTCGTCCAACAAGTCGAAGCGTCCACCAACGGCAACGGCGGTGGAGGCTGGTTCGGCTTCGGCGGAGGCAACAAGAAGTCGCGTCGTAACGGGAAACGATAAGCATGGCCAAACGCGCACAAGACGGGGGCGACGACGTCTCGCTCTTTCCGTTTCTTAGCGTGCTGGCTTGCGTTATCGGCACGCTCACGATGATCATCGCTGCGGTCGCGGTCCAGGCGCTCGACAACGATACCGTCGACCAGGCGATGAAATACGAAGAGAAGAAAGCGGAGCTCGCCAACGCCGACGAAGAGCTGGCGCAGCTGAACGCCGAACTCAAGAAAAAAGAGACCGAGATCCAGAAAGAGAATTCGGCAGAGCAAAAAAAACTGGATGACGCCAAGAAGCGTCTGGCCGAGCTGCTGGCGAAACTGGAAGAGACGCAACTCAAGCTCGACCAGATTTCGCTCGACGGACCGAAAGTCGACCTCGCCGGCGAGGCTGAAACGCTGAAAGAGATGGAAGCGGAGCTGAAATCTCGGCGCGAAAAAATCGCCCAGATGGAAAAGGAAGTCGCCGATCGCAAACTGCCGCCGAAAGAGTCGGAAGTTTCGATCCTGCCCGGCGGCTCCGGCGTTGGATTTGATCCCTCGTTCATCGAATGTGATGATGGTCGCATCGTGATCCATGAGGGCGACAAAACGACGCCGGTGCGAACCAACGAGATGAACACCAATCCGGTGTTGATCAAACTGCTGGAGACGGTGAAAGCGAATCCGAAAGGCCAAATCGTGTTCCTGATTCGCAACGACGGTTTGTCGACCTACTACTCGGCGAGAAACCTGGTGAACGCCAAGCAAGTGAAGAACGGCAAGCTGCCGGTCGTCGGCGACGGACGAATCGATTTGAGTTACTTCAAAGAGAAGAAACCGGAATAATGGCAAGACGCAAAACGGAAGATGAAGACGGCGGGATGGACTCGCTGCTCGACACGATGTTTAACGTGGTCGGCATTTTGCTGATCGTGTTGGTCGTCGTGCAATTGGGCGTGCGCCAAGCGGTCGATCGGATCGCATCGACCGTCGCGGTCGATCCGGCTGCGCTCGAAGCGATGATCAAAAAGCTGGAAGAGGCCCACAAGGAAAAGCTGAAAGTTCAGACTTCGATCGACGAATTGAACCCGGACGAATCGAAACTCGAGGAACTGCTCAAGCGGCTTCGCACGGAATCGGTCGCCAAAGAAGCGACTCTCGTCGGCAAAGAAGGGGATCTAAAGAAAGCGATCGTCGCCAAGAAAGCGCAAGACGAAATGGCGATGAAGGCGGGCGAGAATAAGCAAGCCCGCGAAAAGCTTTCGACCGAGTTGAATTCGAGCCTCGAAAAGATCGCGAGTCTGGAAGCGGTTCTGGCCGATTCCAAACCGCGGTCCCAATTGCCGCCGAAAATCGTCAACATGCCCGATCCGCGTCCCGCGCCGGACGGCATTAAAGAAGCGATCTTCATCTGCATCGGCAACCAGGTCTACCCGTACAATCCCGGCGAACTGCGCGAAGATGCGAAGAAGCGGTCTGAATACCAGCTTCAACGCGGACTCAAAAAGTACGTGAAAGATCCGGAGCAGGGGGTCGACGCCAAAGATTTCGTCGAAGACTTCAATCAGCGAGTTTTGCAGGACGACTACTTCAAGGCCGAGATGTACGCGTCGGGTCGTAATCCGAACTTGCGACTCACGCCGCGCGAAGGACAAGGCTTCACCATCGCCGAAGTCGAGAACCCCCGTTCTCGTTTCCAGAAATTGCTGCTGCTGACCGATCCGCAGAAGTACTACTTCAAGTTTATCGTCCTTCCCGACAGCTACGAGGCGTACGTCGCCGTTCGCGCCGTCGCGGACAAAGCCGGCTACCTGGCAGGTTGGGAGCCGCAGTCGCAGGAATGGAAGGCGGTTACCGGGGTCGGAGGTAAGGTGAAATTCGGTCCTGAGCCGAAAGTCGACCCGAACGCGCCGAAACCGGCTCCGGCAACTCCGGCGCCGAAAGCGAACGTGCTCGACTAAGGTCGCATCGCCACAACGCAAATCTCATCCCGAAAGCTCGGTCTTCCCAGACCGAGCTTTTTTGTTGCGCTAAGTTTTCAATATCGCGGCAACCACGTATCGCTTGTAACGATTGCGCCGCCCAAGGACGTCGGGTTGGCTGCGTCTAACGCGTTAAATCGCCAAGTGATCCTCTGTTATCTGAAAAAGAGCAATTGATTTCCTATTCATAACCTACCCTTTGGGAGCTCAGGATTCGCCCCTTGGGGAGCGTCTAGCCTTGAACATGCTGCGATTTCACACCACTGCAAAACCTGCCTACATAGATTGACGAACGCTTCTTGGCGGAAGGCGAGCGTCGATTGAGCCCCACCGATTCATCATTACCTATGAGTCACCATAATGTCCGCTACAGCTGAATCGCTCGACATCACTTGGATGCTGATTTGCGCCGCCTTCGTCATGCTGATGCAAGGAGGTTTCTGCCTCCTGGAAAGTGGGATGGCGCGTGCGAAGAACAGCTTTAACGTCGCCCTGAAAAACCTGGTCGACTTTTGCGTTTCGAGCGTGATCTTCTGGGCGTTCGGCTTCGCGCTGATGTTTGGCGCCAGTTATCACGGATTATTCGGTACGACCAACTTTCTGCTGGAAGATAACGCCTCCCCTTGGTTGATGGCGTTCCTCCTCTTCCAGCTGGTTTTCTGCGGCACCGCGACGACGATCATCTCTGGCGCTGTGGCGGAACGAATTCGCTTTCAGGGCTACCTGATTATCAGCGTCTTCGTCTCGGCGATCGTCTATCCCTTGTTCGGCCATTGGGCCTGGGGGGGCGTAATCGAAGGGAGCCCAACCGGTTGGCTCGCCCAGCTTGGCTTCATTGACTTCGCCGGCTCGACGGTCGTTCACTCGATCGGCGGTTGGGTCGCGCTGGCGGCGGTCGTGGTGATTGGGCCGCGTATCGGCCGCTTTGACGGCGGTGAAGATAAACCGATCTCGGGGCACAACCTGACGCTGGCGACCTTCGGGGCGCTGGTTTTGTGGTTCGGCTGGTTCGGCTTCAACGGCGGCAGCACGCTCAGCATGAACAGCGACGTCCCCAAAATTCTGGTGAACACGAATCTTGCCGGCGCCATGGGGGCGCTCGCGTCGCTCGTCCTTTCCAAATGGATCAGCAAACGTCCCGACGTCGGCCAAGTGATGAACGGCGCCATCGCCGGACTGGTCGGCGTGACCGCGTCTTGCCATATCCTGGCGCCTTGGGCGGCGGCAGTCGTCGGCGCCGGCTCCGGTCTGGTCTGCAGCGGCGTCACTTATCTGTTGCCAAAACTGAAAATCGACGACGTGATCGGCGCCGTTCCAGCTCATGCTTGCGCCGGTTGCTTCGGCACGATCGCGCTGGCCCTGTTGGCCGATCCCGTTCACTTTGGCGAAGGGGTGACGCGCTGGCATCAGCTCGGCATCCAAATGCTCGGCGCTGGGACCTGCTTCGCTTGGGCGTTTGGCGGCGGCTTCGTCGTCCTATCGCTCGCCAATCGCGTCGTGCCGTTCCGCGTTCCCCGCGACCACGAGTTGAAAGGGCTGAACATCTCGGAACATGGAGCCAGCACCGAACTGATCGACTTGCTGACCGACATGCAGCGGCAAAGGAGCCAGGGAGACTTCTCGCAAGACGTGCATGTCGAGCCGCACACCGAAGTTGGCCAGATCGCCGCCGAGTACAACCGCGTGCTCGCGAAGGTGAACTGCGAAATGAAACAGCGGAGCGAAGCGGAACGCCGCTTCCGCGAAATCTTTGAGAACGCCGTCGAAGGGATCTACCAGACGACGCCGGAAGGTTACTTTGTGACCGCGAATCCGGCGCTGGCGAGAATGCTCGGCTACAACGACCTGGCGGCGCTTCGCGATGAGATCAAGGATGTCGCCGTCGACGTCTACTTGAACCCTTATCGCCGCCAAGACTTCATCGACGAAATTGATCGCGACGGCGTCGTCTTCAACTTTGAGTCGGAGATTCGCCGAGCCGACGGCGCGGTGGCATGGATCTCGGAAAACGCTTCGGCGCGTCGTAACCAGAATGGCGACGTCCTGTACTACGAAGGGACGGTCGAAGACGTCACCGAACGCCGCAAAGCGCTTCAGCTGGCCGACGAAATCAAAGCGGCCGAAGCGGCCAACGAAGCGAAGAGCACCTTCCTGGCCAGCATGAGCCACGAAATCCGGACGCCGCTCAACGGCGTGATCGGCTTCCTCGACTTGTTGCACACGACCAAGCTCGACGATCAGCAGCAACGCTTCGTCGAACTCGCCAAATCTTCAGCCGGATCGTTGTTGCACCTGATCAACGATATTCTCGACCTCTCGAAAATCGAAGCCGGCGGCATCGAACTGGAGCATACCGAGTTCGTACTGACCGACCTGGTCGAGTCGGTCCCCGAAATGTTCGCACCGCAATGTCGCATGACCGGTCTCGAGCTGAACAGCAGCGTCGCCTCCGACGTTCCGCAAGCCGCGATCGGCGACTGCGAGCGGATTCGTCAGGTGCTAGTGAATCTCTTCGCCAACGCGGTGAAGTTCACCGAAACCGGCGGCGTCTACCTCCGAGTCGAACGGGAACGTTCCGTTCCCACTTCGGCCGGCGAGATGGCCCGCATTCGCTTCTCGGTCGAGGACACCGGCATCGGCGTTCCGCGGGCCAAGATGCAGCGGCTGTTCAAAGCGTTCTCGCAAGTCGACGCTTCGACGACGCGGCGTTACGGCGGCACCGGTCTTGGTCTGGCGATCTGCAAGCAGCTGGTCGAACTGATGGGGGGCGAAATCGGCGTCGAAAGCGAAGTCGGTAAGGGCTCCACTTTCTGGTTCACATTGCCGCTGCAAGCGGTCGAACGTTCGACTTGCAGTCAGATCCCCAATATCCAGGGGCTGCGCGTCTTGGCCGTCGACGACAACCACATGAACTTGCAGGTGATCAAAGAGCAACTGCAATCGTGGGGCGTCGACGTGGCGACGGCCGGCAATGGCCGACGAGCGCTCGCGCTGTTGGAAGACGCCGCCGGCCGGAACGTTCCTTTCCAATTGACGATCCTCGATCACTTGATGCCGGAACTGGACGGGCTGCGTCTGGCCCATTTGATCCACGACCATGAGTTGCTGCATGGGACGCGGCTCTTGATGCTCACCTCCTACGAACACACCATTCCGCAGGCCGAGCTGAAAGAACTGGAAATGATCTGCCTGCCGAAACCGGTTCGTCAAACGCGTTTGCTCGACGCCCTGGTGTCGCTGACTGGGCAACGTTCCTCGCGATCGGCCCAGGACGAAGGGGAACCGCAGCCGAAAGTTCAACAGCGCGCCCCGCTGGAAGGCAATATCCTGGTGGTCGACGACAACGAAATCAATCGCATCGTCGCCAAAGAGATCCTGCAATCGGAAGGCTTCCAGGTTTCGCTCGCCGAAAACGGCCGCCAGGCGGTCGACAAGATTTTGGAAGGGAAATTCGACCTGGTCCTGATGGACTGCGAAATGCCCGAAATGGACGGCTTTGAAGCGACGCAATTGATTCGCGAACGAGCTGCCGCCGGCCGCAGCGACCTGGCCAAGCTTCCGATCGTGGCGCTTACGGCTCAAGCGGTTCGCGGCGACAAGGAACGCTGTCTCTCCGCAGGGATGAGCGGCTACGTGATGAAGCCGGTCAATCGCAACGAACTGATCAATACGATCGTCGATTGCTTGGAGCAAAAGAACGCTCCGGATGCCGAGACGTTCTCGATCGAGGCGCCGGAAAACTTTGGCCTGGAAGAAGAGCTGCCGTTCGACGTTACGGAACTCGACAGCTCGATCGACGTCGACGACCTGTTGGCTCGCTGCGGCGACAATGACGATCTGGCCCGCATGATTCTGAACAAGTTTCGCGATCGATCGTCCACAGACGCCCAAACCTTAGGCGAACATATCGTCGCCGGCGATATCGACACGGTCGCACAACTGGCTCATTCGCTGAAGGGAATGGCCGCAAACATTTCGGCGAAACAAGTCGCCGCCGCGGCCGACCTGTTGGAACAAGCCGCCAAAGCGAGCCAAACCGAGTCGCTCCCTGATTTGTTCGCCGGAGTCGTCCGGCGGCTGGAAACTTGCGAAGCGGCGATCGAACGTCTTCTAACCGTTAGCGATGGGTGGGAACGAGGATAAGATGAACGCCGTCGAACCAGCTGCGAACATCCTGATCGTCGACGATGATGAAATCTCGCTCGACCTGCTCCGCTACGCTCTGGAAGCCCAAAACTTTCAGGTCTGGTCGGCCAGCAACGGCGCCGAAGCGCTGCGTGTGCTGGAAGAGCAGAACATTAACCTGGTCGTCACCGACTGGGAGATGCCGATCGTCAACGGCCTGGAGTTTTGCCGCGAAGTTCGCCGGCGCCAGTCGGATCATTACGTCTACGTGATCTTGTTAACCAGCCACGGCGCTCGCGACGAAATCGTCGAAGGGATGGCGGCCGGCGCCGACGACTTCATTGTGAAGCCGTTCAATCCCCCGGAACTGTTGGCCCGCATCCAAGCTGGCCGCCGCGTCCTGGCGCTTGAAACCCGCGACCTGGTCATTTTTGCGCTGGCCCGACTCGCCGAGTCTCGCGATACCGACACCGGACAACACTTGGAACGCGTCCGACTTTACTCGCGTCGGCTGGCCGAAGAGCTCGCCGCCTCTTCGGCTTTCGCCGACGAGATCGACGCCGAGTTCATTCGCCTGGTGTTTCAGACCAGTCCGCTGCATGACATCGGCAAAGTCGGCATCCCCGACGCGGTCCTGCTGAAGCCCGGCAAGCTGACTGACGAAGAATTCGAGATCATGAAACGGCATACGATCATCGGAGCCGAGACGCTCGACGCCGCGCTTAGCCAGTTTCCGCATGCTCGGTTTCTGCAGGTCGCCCGCGATATCGCAATCGGACATCATGAGCGGTGGAACGGACAGGGCTATCCCTATGGCATTTCCGGCGAGCAGATTCCGTTGGCCGCACGGATCGTCGCCGTCGCCGACGTTTACGACGCTTTGACCACGCGCCGCGTCTACAAAGATGCGATGCCGCACGAGCAAGCGGAAGCGATGATCCTCGCTGAAGTCGGCGAGCATTTCGACCCGGTCATCGTCGCCGCCTTCCAACGTTGCGGACCGGAGTTTGTCCGGATTTCGCAGCGTTATGCGAACCTGAACGAACCGGCAGCTTGCGGCGTCTAGTTGGCGTCGCACCTTTGCCGATCCGCCGGATTCCCAGCCCGCCGATCCCGGCAATTTCTTCGCAACCGGCGCAGTTCACGCAATCGCTTACCCGGGCCTTTTCGATCGCCAGCCGAAACTCGGTCGCAACCTATTTCCGCATCGACATTTGCAGCGATCCCCTATTTCGTCAACGGGCATACTTGAGGAACTTGGCGGGATTTGTCATCCCTTCCGATGCCGCCGATTGGAAAAGCGCCGGCCGCCAGAATGACGCTTCTCTTTTCGTTCGACCGATAGATCCTGGAAGGTAGACTAGCGGATAGGCGGCTCCGCCCGGTCTTTTCAACATCGGCTGTGACCGCTTGCCAAACTGGAATCCGATGCCGGTATGATCAATTTCTCTCCGCTCGAATATGTTCCGCTGTGGGCCCTGTTCCTGCTGACGATCGTCATCGTGTTAGCCGCGTCGGAAGGGGGCATTTATCTTGGCCGACGACGTGCGCTCGCCAAGGGGGAAAAACAGTCCTCGATCGGTTCCGTGGTTGGCGCCACGCTAGGGCTGCTCGCCTTTATGCTGGCCTTCACCTTCGGCGTCGCCACCAATCGATTCGACTCGCGCCGGATGTTGTTCCAGGAAGAAGTGAACGCGATCGGGACGACTTACCTGCGGACCGAATTGCTTTCCGAGACCCAAGGGGAAAAATCCCGTCAATTACTGCGCCGATACGTCGACGTTCGCTTGGACATTCCGAATTCTCCCGAAGAAATCAACGCAGCCATCAAAGAATCGGAAACGATCCAAACGGAACTCTGGAGCGAAGCGATGCTCGCCGCGCATCAGACTCCGAATTCGCCGATGATCGCTCTCTATGTGGCGTCGCTGAACGACGTGATCGACCTCCACTCGAATCGCGTTACCGCTGCGATTCGAGCCCGCATTCCCGGCACGATCTGGCTCGCTCTATACTCCGTCTCGGTCTTTTCGATGGCGAGCGTTGGTTTTTACGTCGGCGTCTCAGGCGGAACCCGCTCGATTGCGACCATGGGGATGATCTTCTCGTTCGTGGTCATCATGATGCTGATCATCGATCTCGATCGCCCACGCGAAGGTCTGTTGCGCGTGAACGAGGCGGCGATGCATGATCTCCAAGACTCGATCAATCGCTAAAACGGCTGCAACTTCTTGCGCTATTTAGCGTCCGAGAACCGATGCGTCGGCACCGGACGTCCAGGACGGAAGTACTGCGTCTGTTGGCGCTGCACGAATACGCCCAACGACTTCGCCGCAGCTTCGATCGCCGCATCGACTTGTCGCCGCAACTCATCCGGAGCGATGCCGACGCGCGCGTTCACCACCACGTCCGCTTCCTTCGCCTGGCAGTTGGAGGGAAGCGATAGCAGCGGCTCCGTATCGCTACTGATCATGTTTGCGACCCCATAAAAACCTTCCCACAGACCGATCACTTTCAGATGGGCCGTTTCGGCGCCGGACTTGGCCAGCGTCTCTTGCAGCCCGCTCATGATCGCCATCAGAAAGGCGTCGAGATCAAAAGCTTGCTCGGCGGTCGCTTTGAGACTGCTATTGAGCCAGCCCAGTTCCGCTTCTCCTTCGGCGTAAACGTCGTAGTCAATCTCCAGGATCTTTTTGCCGAACTCGCCCCGCTGGTCGATCAGTTCGACCAGCGCATCAAAGCCGGCGCCGGTCTTGGCCGAGGTTCGCAAGATCGGCGTACCGGGAAACTCGCCGCTGATCAAGCCAGCGAGCGTCTCGACCTTTTCCGCTTCGAGCTCGTCGATCCGATTGATGATCACGAAGTCCGCTTCTTCCAACTGCTTCTTGAAGATGTAGGCCGCCTTCGGAGAAAAGCCGCCGTTGTCGTCTCCCTGCAAGATCCGCAGGCCATGCGAAGGCTTCAAAATCACGCCGTACGGAGCGACGTCAAAGTGGGCGTCGAACATCTGAACGAGCGGCTGCACGACCGTGGCGACCAGATCGGTGCAACTGCCGACCGGTTCGGCGATTACCACGTCCGGACGATCGTGAGCCGACAGTTTTTCGACGGTGCCGGTCAGTTCGTTGAAGTTGCAGCAGAAGCAGGCGCCAGCCACTTCCCCCACGCGAAATCCTTGCGAGCGGAGCAATTGCGTGTCGACCAGATCGGTCGCCTGATCGTTGGTGACGATCCCCACGTTCAAACCTTGCTCGCGATAGTGCTGCGCCAAGCGTCCAATCGTGGTCGTTTTCCCAGCGCCCAAAAATCCGCCAATCATGACGAAACGAATCAGGCCGGGCTCTTTGGCGGAAGACGACATGCAACTTCTCCGAGGAAAAAAATCTGCTGTAAGCTTCTAGGACGACGACGTCGGCTCAAGGACGAACGGTCGCAACAACTTTTGATAAACGCCGCAGCCAAGGATCGAACCGACAATCGGCGCGATGATGTAAACGGTCACCATGCCGGACCCGTTTGGTCCCGGGATTGCGGCGCTTCCCCAACCGGCGAAATAGGCGAAGAGTCGCGGCCCAAAATCGCGAGCCGGATTGAAACAGGCCTGCGTTAGCGGCGCGATCACGCAGATCAGCGTAGCGACGCACAACCCAATAAAGACCGGCGCCAGGTTCTTCGGCCCGGACAAATGTTCTTTTTCGGTCGTCGCGAGGACCACGATCGCCAAGATTGCCGTTCCCAGCAGTTCGGCCAAAAAGGCCATCGGCTGATTGAAACTGCTCTTCCACGCGGCGAGTTGTTCGTCGGTCACCCCTTCGCTTCCTAGCTTACCGGGATTGGGAAAATATTCGCCGAAACACATCGCGGTGACGATGCTGGTCGGTTCTCCTCGCACAATGCCGCGTTCCGCTTCGACCAGTCCAAAATAGGACGCATTAATCGCATACAAAATCGCCGCGGCGGCGATGGCGCCAACCAACTGCGATGCGACGTACGGCGCCACCCGATGCAGCGGAAACAGTCCCCAAACCGACAGCCCGATCGTAATCGCTGGGTTGATATGGGCGCCGCTGATCGCGCCGACCGTATAAATCGCCAGCATGATCGAACCGCCCCAGACGATCCCCACCTGCCACAGCCCCGACATATCTCCATGCAAGACGGCAGTTTGCACGGCGCCAAGGCCGAAAAAGATCAACAGGAACGTGCCGATGATTTCGGCCACGCAGCAGATCCAAAGGGGGCGGGGAACCATCAATTGACCTTTAACGTTTCGCCAGGGCAGGGTAGGTTAGGGCCGATTTTCGCCGCTGACGAGCGGCGCCCTGCTACTAGAGAACGTGCCGGGAGAGGGAACATTCAAACCATCATTTGAATCAAAATCGGGCCGATTGCAAGATCGTACCCGGTCCTTGCGCCAATTTCCTCCCCTAACGCCGCTTCACTGACAATCTTCTTCAAAACGTAGGTTCCTCCCGTGGAAACGTCGCTCCACCGCCAATTGAAAAACCTCTACGCCGGCGAAGACGCCGCAACCGAGGTCCAGTTCGGCCGGTATCGGATTGACGCGGTGGTCGGCGAAGAATTGGTCGAAGTGCAGTGCGCCTCTCTCTCGGCGATCGGGCCCAAGATCGCCGCCCTGGTCAAGCAGCGCCCGGTCCGCGTGGTCAAACCGCTGATCGCCCGCAAGCGAATCATCCGCCGCGACAAGAGCGCCGGGAAAATCGTCAGCAATCGACTGAGCCCGAAAAAGGGGACCTGGCTCGACCTGTTCGACGACCTCGTCTACTTCACGAAGGTCTTCCCGCACGAGAACCTTACCCTCGAAGTGCCGCTGGTCCATATCGAAGAGCATCGCGTTCCGGGACATGGCAAACGCCGCCGCTGGCGACAAAACGATCACACCGTCGAAGACATCCAGCTGGTCGAAGTACTGGAAACGCGCCGCGTGAAAACCGCCGATCAGTTATGGAAATTCGTTCCCGGCAAACTTCCCCAGGAGTTTGACACCAGCGACCTGGCCCGCGTCGTCGGTTGTCAGCGGTGGATCGCCCAGCGGATCGCCTATTGCTTGCGCGAGACCGGCGCCGCCGAACCGGTCGGCAAACGAGGGAACGCCGTCACCTACGCGAAAGCGAAAAAGCGGAAAAAAACAAAAGCTGCGTAGTAGCGTCGGTTTTTCCAGGAAGAATTTCTTTCGCGCAGCGAATCGACTAAGATCGGACATCCTCTCCCTTCGTCCCCTCTAGTCGCCATGGTAATTCTGCAACGCATTCTGAAACTCGCCTTGGTCGTGGCGTTCGTCATCGGCGTCGTAATGTTCGGCCTCGCGAAACGAGAACAAGCGTCGATCAAAGCGGAATATGATCGTCTCACGGCGACGTTCGGCGAGATGCCGCCTGGTTCTCCCGATCGCTTTCAGATCCTGCGCGTACCAACCGACGAGCCGTGGCATTTGGCGTGGCGAATTCAACATCCTCAGAACGTTCCCCTGCGAATTGAGAACTACATCGCATTCGGCGGAGGATCTTGCGGCAGCGGCTCCTCCATTTCAAGCGCGTCGGGACAAGAGTCGCTGATTCGCTTTCGCGTCGATTTCGATCAACAGCAAATGCGGTGTTTTCTCAAACATCCGTTTGGGGGCAGCACCTGCGGATCAGGAAGCGACGTCGAAGCGGAGGCGTTTCGCAAATACTGGGACGAACTGAAAATCGAGACGATTTCCTCGACGTCGCCGGAGTCGTTCGCCCAGGAGAAAGTCATCGATCTGATTCGCATTACGGCCCCAGAGAAATTCTCCGACGGCTCCACTCCCCGCTGCGGGAAGGACGGTCTTTGTCTGCTCATCCGCATCGGCACGCAAGCGGCGTTCGATGAAGAGGCTGCGAAAGCGAAGGAGAAACAATGACGACCGACGAAAAGTTCGCCGCCGAGTCGCCTGCCCCGACGCCGCCGCGTCCCTCCCTGATGCGATTCAGTCTCTTCACGCTGATGTCGGCCACCGCCGTTTTCGCCGTTTGGATGGCCTTTTTTCTCACGGCTCGCGAAACGAAGCGTATGGAGCTGATGCTGCCGAGCCTCCGCAATCTGGCTCGCGAACTGCGCGTTGACGTTCCCAGTTGGTACGCCGCCGTGCGTCATCAAGAGCTAAGCGACGATGATTTTCGCTGGCGCGTTTATTTGCCGCCGGACCATAAGTATCAGCTCTGTCTGGCCAGCCGGAATTTCATGACCTATATGCACCCCGGCGAGGAAAAACCTGCGCCATCTCTGGTCGCGCCAAGCGCCCCTGGCGAACACGAAGTGACGCTGAATTATTACAAGGTCGAAGAGGAATGGATCATCCAGGTCAGCGTCGACGATCAGATTGTGATGCAAGAATCGCAGCCGGCCGATTGGAATCTCGGCCTTGGATCCTCCGGCGGCAGCAAGATCGATACGAACCGCCAATTCTCGATCGAAGAGCCGCTAGAGCTATTCGATCGCGTCTTTAGCGTTCCGCTGCCAGACCAACCCAACTCGAGCAGCACGCAACGCTCCGAGACCGGCTTGCGGCTGTGGGTGGAGACCTTGGAACGATGAATCGCGTCCGAGTTCCGCTTCACGCTCTCCTCTGGATCGGATTGGCGATCGGTCTGTTTTTTTGGATCGAAGCGAGTCTCCGCTTGCGCGTCGCCCAGGCTTACAAAACGCGCATCGTCGACTACTATCGGCTTGGCGACAATCGGCAGTCTCCGCGCGAAATCGATTATGCGTCTCTGCGCTGGGACAAATATCAAGCGCAACTATATCGCATCCATCGGGTAGCGCCTGACGCGGTGTTGCAGATACAGTGCCTCTACAGTCTACAAAACGCCCGATTCTCTTCGGAGAACATCGTGCTGAGTCCGCAGAACGATTATGAGTTCAAGATTCTCAAAGAAAACGCCGCCGCCAATCTGGTTTTGCTGATTCCGGGCCGAAACCGCAATACGCGCGATTTTACCAGCGAAGTCCAGCACTTCCTCAACAACTATCATGATCAGTTTGAATTCCAAATGATCAACGCCGACGGTGAGTTCCCCACCGACGACCGGCAAATCCAAACGATCCTGCAGTGGGTCCCTTCGCCGGAGCTATTGGCGGAGCATCCGGAGTTTCCGGCCGACCTCCCGGTTTTCCGAATTCGCCTAGGCACGGTCCAGGCGTTCAAAGCGGAGGGAAGCTTCGACTACTTCCTTTGGACGTCGCCTCCCAATCGACCGCCGCTGCGCGAGACGCCTCAAGGCGCATCCCCATTCGGCGGCGACGCCCCCAAGCCGTCTGCGTCAAAAGGAGGGACTCCCTGATGGACGAAGAGCAGACGGTTCCCACGTCGACGGACGCCTCCTCCAATCCGAGCGGAACGCAGTTCAGCTTGCGAACGCTGATCCTGCTGATAGCGGTCATCGCGGTTTGGACCGGCTACCTACGAACCCGTTATCAAATTGAAGAGGCGAACGCCTTTTTTCCCCGCGGGAACGATTTTGATCGCGAGTTGCACATCGACGATCCCCAGCAGTTCGCCGCCGTGAATCCAGATTTTCTGGGAGACATTTATCTGGTGGGCCGTCACCGACTGTTAGTTTATCTGCCGCCAGGCTCGCACTATCGCTTATGTATGACCGGCAAACCGGCGGCCGATCCGCAGAATCGCACGGCCGACCTGAAAGCGGAAGAGTCGCATGAAATCGTCGCAGGGGAGCATGAAATTCAACTCGCCGTCGCAGGGAACCCTTGGTCGACGGCGCCGCGCTGGTACGTTTCCCCGCTTGTCGATGGCCAACCGCTGTTTCGCTTCAAGGTCCCGTTTTCTCCTCCAGAACGCCCCGATTCCGCCGAAGGGCTGCTGTTGAACGAAATTCGGACTAGCATTCAATCGCCAACCGATCAGCCATTTCTCATCATCGACAAACTCTATCCCTTCTACCAAGACCGTTCGGTCGATCCAAATTCCGACCGCGAGTTACGCGTTTGGATCGAGAGGGTGAAGTGATGAGCGAGGGAAAAAAGTGGGAGCTGACTCCGTTGCAGATCATTCACGTCCTGCTCATCCTGGTGACGTTGTGGGGACTGTTTGGCGTTTGCATCTGGAGTCATCAACTCCGCCATCTTCATGGAGAACAGGCCAGACTGATCGCCAAGTTCGGCGATTTTTCCGATTGCGATCCAACCAAGTTCAAGTTATTAAAGCTGCCAAGCGACGATCCGCGGGAAGCGACTTGGCGCTGCGAAGCGCCGCTCGACTACGCTCCCGCTTTCTCTATGATGACTCGCTTTTCCGACACGTCGCTGGTTCAAGCGATCAGCCCCCTCACGACCGTCCAGGGGAACTTTCTCCGCATCAAGCTTGAGACGGTAGGCGACGAGTTATTTTTGTTCTACACAGGACCGGGCCGCTCGTCGCACTGGCGAATCGACAACCCGGACCACCGCAAGCTACTGCAAGATCACTGGGACGAACTGCAATTCGAGTTTGCAGCGGAACAGCAGATTTACGAATTCGACGAAGAGGAGATCGTCACGTTGATTCGCGCGACGGCGCCCACGTCACTACGGCATGAGTTGGAATACCAAAGTCCAGACGACGACTTCACCGTCTTATGCCTTCAAATCGGCAGCGCAAAAGCGGTTGAGAAACTCATTCATTCTCGCGGAAACGGAGCGAATCGATGAGCTTCGAAGAGCCGCCGGCGTCCGAGCCGAATCCGCGTCGATTCGGGCAATTCAGCTTGCTGACGCTGATCTTGTTGACCACCACGATCGGCGTCCTGATTCCATTGTTCACACTGCCTCAGCAGTGCGCACAAGCGCGACTGCAATTGTCGCACCTGCTGAGACTGGAGACTGACGCCTTTCAGCAACCATGGAGGCAAATCTCCGCCTCGCGCAGAAACGTCCCGGGCAGTCAAGGATTCGCCTGGGAGGTTTTTGTTCCGAACGGAGACCACTTCCAACTCGCGTGGACGACCAGCGGTCTGCAAACAGATCGTGCGACCAATATCGCAACGAACGCTGCGTCTCTCACCGCCGGGGAGCATGTAATCGTCATTCGCTATTTGCGCGAAAACGAAGTGTGGCTGCTGCAGACGCTTGTTGACGATCGGGTGGTCCTCGAGGAGCGACAACCCGCGACTTGGAATCCGCAACTCGGCTCTTATTCGCCCAGCTCAGGGATCGACGCAGTTCAAATGCCCCCTCAGGCGGGACGCTGCTTCCTGCATGACGAAGTCTTTTGCATGCCAGATCGTGAAATCGAAGAAGCGGAGAATTCTGGCAAGGCGGCGACCGGGCTACGCGTGTGGATCGAAAAGGTGAACGCGCCCTACTAAATTCTATTTACCGGCCAAAGTGCCCACCGGCCGATCATTCCGCACCACGCGCTGCTGCGGCGTCAGCACTTCCGTGAGAATCTTCCCGCCGCCGTGCCCGACCCATTTGCCGCTCAGACGGCCGTTTTGTTCGACCTTGTAAACGACGACGCCACCTTGGACGACGATGCCGCCGGGGCCGACTTGCTTGATGATCCAGCTCGACGCCAACACGCCGTCGGTCAGGATGGCGATTCCTTGGTGCTTTCTTCCGGCGATGTTCCATTCCAGTTTGTAGGCGTCGCCGCTTTTGGAGATGAAGACCGTTCCCTGGTATTGGCCGCCGCCGGCATTGTCGCCGACGCAGTCGTACATGCCGGTGATGTCGCCGCCAAACGATAGCGCCGGGGCGAACAGGAGTAGCGAGACGAGCGAAAGCCAGATTCGACGGTCGGTCAGCATTGCGATCTCCTGAGAAAAGAAAAAGGGCCGCTTGGCGGCCCTTTCAGTCGACTATTTTTTCAGCTCGTAATTGGCCGGCGTCGTACCGGTTTTGGCTTTGCCAAAGCCGAAGAAGGTCGGCTCGTAGTCGCCGACAAACTCGACGTTCGCTTTGCCGTCGATCTTGTCGGTCAGCCCCGTGAAGTAGTAGCTGGCGTTCACCAACAGGCGGCGATAGTCTTCGCACTTGAAGTCGACCGCCGAGCCGAAGGTGCTGGTCAGCGATGGGGTGACCGCGCCGTTTTCGTTCGTGTACTTGTTGAGCCAGATGATCGGCATCATCGGATCGTTACGCTTATCTTCGACCGGCGGATCGGTCGGCTGCATACCGGTCAGGATCTGACCCCGAACCAGCACTTCCGCCGTCTCCGGCAGCTTCTTGATTCCGTAAACGTCGGTCGGTCCCCAGATGTCGCTCACGCCGCGCAAGATCGGATGATCTTTCAGTTCCGGGTTGATCACGCCGCGGGTGCTTTCGCTACCGTGATGTCCATGATGGCTGACCCAGGTTTCGCCAAGGATCTGACGACCGAAGCCGCCGGCAAACTCGCCGCCGTTGTTCCAACTGTATTTGGCGTAGGGAGAATCTTTCGGGAAGTTGAACGCATGGGTCGCCGTCCGCAGCGCGATGATCGGCTTGCCCGACTTCAGATAGTCGAGGACCGGCTCCATCTGTTCGGCCGGCAAGTTGCGAAAGCGAGTGAACAGAATCATCAGGTCGGCGTCGGCCAGCGTGCCGGCGCCGGGAATGTTCGTTTGATAGGTCGGCGCGATTTCTCCTGACTTCGGATCGATCGGGAAAAGGACCGTGCACTTGAAGCCATGTCGCTCGGACAGAATCATCCCGAGCGCCGGCAACATTTCTTCCGAGCGATATTCGTCGTCGCCGGAAACCAGCACGATATGCTTGCCGGCTCCCGGACCTTCGCCTCCGGGGTAAGCGACCCATGGATCAGCGGCCCACGAAAAGGAAGCGAGCGAGGCGAACATCACGGCGGTGAGTGCGAGCGGAAGAATTCGCATGGGAAGCGGGTCCTGGGCGGGAAAAAAGGTGTTGGACGGGTCGCTATCCGTTATAAACCAAAGTTCGGTCAGGTGCGAGAACTTGCCCCGTAATCGAATTATAATAGCCCCGTCCCCTACCCAACGCTCCTTCCTCGGTCCCCGCCCATGTCAAATCGTCTCCTACTTTCCGCACTCGTTTGCGCTCTCGGATTCGTCTCCTTTGCTACGGCCGAACCGCCGCGCGTGCTTGATGAGCGGATGCAGTTGGAGATGATCGCCGAGCATCCCGCGATCGTCACCCCGATCGGCATCGCCTTCGACGCCAAGGGGCGTCTGCTGGTGATCGAATCGCAAACGCATCATCGCAAAGAAGACTACGTCGGACCGGAGAAAGATCGCATACGCGCGTACGTCGATAGCGACGGAGACGGCAAGTTCGACGCGTGGAGCAACTTCTACGAAGGAACCACCTACACGATGAGTCTGGCCGCGGCGCCGGACGGCTCGATCTACGTCGCTACCCGCATGGAAATCTTCCGCCTGCGCGACACCAACAACGACGGCGTCGCCGACGAGAACACGCCGATCGCGCATCTCGAAACGAAAGGGAACTACCCGCACAACGGACTGGCCGGTTTGACGTTCGCCCCCGATGGATCACTGATCTTCGGCATGGGGGAAAACCTGGGAGAACCGTTCGCGCTGGTCGGATCGGACGGGACGCGAATCAGCGGCGGCGGAGAAGGGGGCTGCGTCTATCATTCGGAAGCGGATGGATCGAAGCTGCGGAAGATCGCGACCGGCGTTTGGAATCCGTTCGGCATGTGCTTTGATCCGCAAGAGCGACTCTTCTGCGTCGATAACGATCCCGATGGTCGTCCGCCGTGCCGCTTGCTCGAAATCGTCGACACCGGCGACTATGGCTATCAATTCCGCTACGGCCGCTCCGGCGTTCATCCGCTGCAAGCCTGGGACGCCGAACTTCCCGGCACGTTGCCGATGGCGGCCGGAACCGGCGAAGCTCCGTGCGCCGTGTTGTACGATCATGGCACGCTGCTGGTCACCAGTTGGGGCGATCATCGCATCGAGCGTTATACGCTGGAACATCGCGGCGCTACCGTGCGGGGACGGATGTCGCCGGTGGTCGTCGGCGACGAGAACTTCCGTCCTTCCGGCATGGTCGAAGGACCGGACGGCGCCTATTACTTCGCCGACTGGGTCGATCGCAGCTATCCGGTGCATGGCAAAGGTCGCATCTGGAAACTCTCGTGGAAAAACGGCCCGCCGAAAGACGCGCCGCTACTGCTTTCCGATGCGGAGAAAGAAGCCCGCTCGCTCGCCACCGAGTTTGATCTGCAGGCGCTCGACTCGACCGATCTGTTCCTCCGTCAAGGCGCGATCGCCGGTCTGACCAAACAGCCGCAGCGTTTGCTGGAAACCGATTGGGACGTGTTGCCGACCGGTCAGCAGCGTCTCGGCGTGTTGCAGGCATTGCGCTGGATCGGCGCCTCCGCGGATGAAGCGCATCTGAGCGAAGCGCTCGCCGACTCGGACGAAGCGGTTCGCATCGAAGCGGTTCGCTGGATCGCCGATGAACAGCTGAAGCAGTACGAAGGAGAACTGCAAAAGCAACTTGCTTCCGGGACGCTTTCGGCTCGTTCGTTCCCCGTTTACCTGGCGGCGATCGCCTGGTTGCAAAGCGGCAAGGTCGGGGGCAACAGCGAATGGCTCAGCCAAAAACTGCTCAGCGATACCGCCACGTCGCCAACCGCTTCGGCCGCCACACGGGCCATGGCGATCACGCTTCTTCCGCCTGGTCACCCCAGTCTGACGACCGACAAGCTGACGGAGTGGGCCCATAGCGATAACGCAGCGCTGCAGTCGGCCGCCGTTCGCACGCTTGCCCTGCGGCAGACGCCGGAGGCCGCCGAACAACTCGCCAAGATCGCTGTCGAAAGCCAGCTGCCGGTGGAGCTGCGTGCCGACGCAATCAGTGGATTGGCCGATGAAAAGTCGAAGTATGCGTCGCTACTGTCGCAATTGTCGGCCAGCGATGATGCGGCGATCGCTACGGCGGCGAAGCGGGCGTCGCTCGATCCCGCGAAGTTGGAAACGGCGGGGCATCCCGCGTTGACTGATGTCGACGCCTGGTTGGCGAAGTTGCCGACCGAGACCAGTCGCGACGCCGGCTGGCGCGTCTTTACCTCGGGCCGGGCGACTTGCGCCCGTTGTCATACGTTCGCTGGTCGCGGCGCCAAGGTTGGTCCCGATCTGACGCATATTGGGGCTCGTACCGATCGTCGCCGCATCTTGCAGTCGATCTTGCAGCCGAGCCAAGAGATCGGCCCGATGTTCGTCGCCGAGATGTTGCTGCTGGACGACGGTCGCGTGTTGAGCGGCTTCCCACTGCATCGTCTGGTTGAGGACAAGCGTGAGTTGTTCGTCGACGCCAACGGCAAGACCTTTGAAGTCGATCCCGATGAGATCGTCGAGCGTCGCGCCGCGGAGAAGTCGATCATGCCGGAAGGGCTGCCGGGCCAATTGACGCTGGCGGAAATGGCCGACCTACTGGCGCTGCTATCAGGCGATCAGTAGGCGTTCTTTTTCAGCAGCACGACTGAAACGGTCTGCAGCAAGATGCGGATGTCGTTCCAGATGCTCCACGTACGAATGTACTCGTGGTCGCATTCGATGCGACGTTCCATCTTCTCCAGCGTATCGGTCTCGCCGCGCCAGCCGCGCACTTGCGCCAGCCCGGTAATCCCCGGCTTGATCTTGTGACGCAGCATGTAGCCTTGGATCACCTTGCGATATTCTTCGTTGTGGGCGGTCGCGTGCGGACGCGGGCCGACCAGCGACATATCGCCGTACAGCACGTTGAACAGCTGCGGCAGTTCGTCGAGCGAAGTCCGGCGGAGGAAGCCGCCGATCGAAGTGAGTCGTTTGTCGTTTTGGGTCGCCTGGGTGATCTTCGGACCATCTTCGCAGACGGTCATCGTGCGGAACTTCCAGACGTAAAACTCCCGTCCATCCAAGCCGTATCGGCGCTGACGGAAGAAGATCGGGCCCGCCGACGTCAACTTGATGGCCAGCGCGATCGCCAACATCGGCAATGCACAGAACAACAAGATCAGCGAGCCGAAGACGATGTCGGTGGTTCGCTTCATCAGCCCATCAACGCCATAGAGCGGGTTTTCAAAGACGCTGACGACCGGCAATCCGCGAACGTCGGTCCAGCGCGAGTGAAGCAACTCGAAGACGAAGAAGTCAGGCACGATATAAACCGAAGCGGTCGAGTCGCTCAATTGCGCCAGGACTTTTCGAATCCGTTCTTCGGCTCGCATCGGGAAGGTGATGTAAATCTGTTCGACTTCGCCGCGTCGCGCTCGTTCGACCAAATTGGCGATGTCGCCGACCTGCGAGCCCAGCGAAGCGGGAATCTCCGGCAAGCGGCTTTGCGGACGATCGTCGAAGAACCCGACGAATTTCAAACCGAGATCAGGCGTATCGCGGATGTTCGCGGCAAGTTGCATCCCCAGCGGATTCACGCCGACGATGGCGAAGCCACGAAAGTTGAGCCCGCGGGCTCGCAACGTTTCGAGGACCAAACGAATCGCAACTCGCATCAGCACCATCAGCCCCGGCGTAAACCACAACCAGTACCACGCCGTCAGCAGCGAGTGCGATTGAGCGTGACCGGTGAGGATGCCGACGAGAATCAAACCGATCAGGCTCGCTCCCCAAGTCGCCATGCCGCAACCAACTTCGCGCTGCGTCGAGACGCCGCGCCAGTTGCGATAGACGCCGGTAATCTCGGCGACGACGTAGAAGAGGGCAATCGCAGCGGCGACTGCGAATTGGTGAGACGAATTGAACGGGACGTGCGACCAATCGACGGCGAGCCACAATCCAAGCAGGATTGCGACCCCATCCACGACGCGATAACAGGCGTCGAGGAACGTTGATTGCTGTCGAATTGCCGAAATGTTGGGAGTCATTGCTGCGCTAACTATCGAACTGCGCTGGAGATGTGACCCAAAAACATACGTCAAAACGACCCGCTCGCCGGGCTGGCGGTCAGAAGTTTCTGCGCATCACCGCAGCGCGTTTGCTGAGATGCCGATTGCGCCGATTGTGCAGGCTGGAGGAGCGTCCCACGGATTATCCAATGGGTCCCCGGAGCGGGCGAAATTGTCGCTTGACAAAGCGCACGGACTTGCGGTCCATTTCAGGTCGCGGGGAGTTTGTCCCCAGGCGTTGGCGCCATGCTCTGATCGCATCTGCGCGAGAAGAGCATCTCTTCAATGCGGTTCACCCAACTTCACGTTCTTTGGCAATTCGAGAGCAGAAACGCGCGCAGAAAAAAAATCGCGCTGCGGTCCACTGTTCATTTGCAAGCTAACGGATTAATGACGCTTCGGTCCGGCGAAAAAAAAGCGCGCAGCGGTCCGCTGTTGGTTTGAGGGCGAAGTAAATGTCGCCGCTTCGATCCGCCCCCCCAAAAAAATGTGCGCCGCGGTCCAGTCCAACGCATCGCTCAAGTCCCATGGGAATGGTCCTGTTCGTGGGGCAAAGACATGCTCTTCTCCCGCAGTCGAGAGAAGAGCATGGCGCCCACAAAAAAAACGCGTGCAGCGGTCCACTGTTCATTCGGGGGCAAAGTAAATGTCGCCGTTTCAATCCGCCCGAAAAAAACGCGCGCCGCGGTCCAGTCCCAATTTCGTCATTCAGATTTCGACATTCGTTATTTCCGCTGATCGGGCTCCGGCCAGACCAGTTCCTCGGTCCCGGCGACCTTGGCCTGAGCGTCGTTGGTCGCCTGCATTTGCGCGAACAGAATTGCATCAATTTGCTGGCTGACGAACTTTCCGGCGCCGCTGGCGAACATCAGATTGACGCCTCCGGGATGGTAGCTCGAAAGTCGGGCGAACCTGGCCGTACCGTCTCCCTTGCCGATTTGCTGGTTGATTCCCACGATCTCGTCGGGGCGATTGCTCCAGACGAAAGCGATCTCGGCCTCTTTGGGCGACGTCCAAGCTCCGGCATCGACGTTCTCGCCCAGCAGCAGGCTCGTCTCCAAGCCGTCCATTTCCGAAACCTGAAGCAACGTGAATTGCTCGAAGGCGACCTTCTTGGTCTGGTTCAATCGGTTCTGAAAGATGCCGTTGGCCGCCCAGTCGGCCGGAATCGCGTCGGACGGCTCGACGTCGGGCATCCCGCCGTTGACCACGTAGGAGTTGAACCCGCCCCATTGCTCCGGATCTTCTGGCGCGTCATCGGGACAGATCGCTTCGTAAATCGTGAAATCAGGCCGCTTTCCGGCGAGTTCACCTTGGGCGGAATAGGCCTGAAACTCTTCCAGATAGGGGGGAACCGGCGGTTCGAGCGACTCGGGATAGAGCTGGCTCTGCAAATAGGGGAGGATGGGGAACAGCCAGCCGGTCGTGGCCGTTCCTTCGCCGTCTTGCAGATTGGCGTAGCCGGGCAGCTCGCGACGATCTTCCTCAAAGACGATCAGGGCTTCGGAGAGGAGTTTCTGGTGGTAGAGACAGGCGTTACGCCGCGCATTCTCGCGGCTCCGCAGAATCAGCGGAGCGAGCATCAGGAAGACGAGCCCGATCAGGCCCCCGACGATGATTACTTCTCGCAGGCCAATGCCGCGCCGGTTATGATGAAATTTCACGTAAGTCCTTGTGATTTCGGCAGCTTGCGTCAACCAATCGCTTGACGAACGAGCGGTTTGTTGCTGCAATAGATGTGTATAAGATAAACTTTTCCGAGAAGCGTCGCAAAGTCGCCGCGGCCAGCTGGCGACTCCCCGTCTCATCCCGATAGGACGCTCCGATTCGCGGTCGATTGCCCGATCAACTCCCGACGGTTTCGCCCGCCCAGGATACAGATACGTCATGACTCAGATTTACGCCCAGCCTCGGGTTCGCCGAGGACTCACGCTCGTCGAAATGTTGGTGGCGACGACGTTGACGCTCATCCTGTTCTTCTCGGTCGCGCAGATCTTCGCGTTCCTCGGCGACACGATGCATGACGCCCGCTCGACGATTGAACTCTCGGGCAACCTGCGCGCTCTGACGACGACGATGCAGACCGACCTTGATTGCCATACCGCACCGGGCTTGCCGCTAGTCGCCGTCGGCGCTAACAAGGGCTACTTCACCGTGATTGAAGGTCCCGATCGCGATTGGGATTTCGCAACGGCGACAAGCATGGCCGGCGACGCGGACGACATCATCGCGTTTACCGCCTATAGCAAAGAACAGCCGTTTGTCGGTTTGATCGTCGGCGACCTCGTAAAAATTGACACCAACAACGACGGCGCCGGCGACACGCTCTGCATCAACGGCTCAAGCAACATCACTCCAATTACCTCGCACTACGCCGAAATCATTTATTGGACCGAGTTCACTCCGTTTGACGATACCGACGGCAATGGCGTTCGCGGCCCACATGAAACGGTTACGCTCTTTCGCCGCGTGTTGTTGATCCGCCCCGACATCGACTTTGTGCATGTAAGTGGAAGCTGGAACGCGGGTACAGGCTGGACTTGGAACACGACGCGATCGATCTCACAATTAGAGGCGTTCAACAACTTCGACCTTGCGCTACGAGCTTACAGCAAGGGGACTGGCGCCAATTGGCAATGGCGAACCAATTCGCTGGAAGACCTGCAATCGCGCACCAATCGACACGGCTCGTCGATGTCTCGGACTAGTCAGGCTACGGCGAACAATGGCCCCGCCGCATTGTTCGACGAGCCGACGGGAACGCCGCATTCGGCCCCTGGCACGCTGATCGGACGAACATTATCCGATTTTCCCTACCCGCTTCGTCCTCGTTACCTCCGATCGTTCGAGAAGATGAACGAAGTCGCCATCGAAACGGGAAGCAACATTACCGGCATCCGTGATCGGACCGGCGAAGACGTCGTCATGTCGAAAGTGCTCGCCTTCGACGTGAAGGTGTTTGACCCGCTCGCGCCGATTCTGGTCCACGCGGCGAGCAGCGATATCGCGACGATTCCCGGCGACTACGGCTTTAAAGATTTGGACGCCACGGTCGACGTCACAAATCCCAAGGCGATTTCCGCGGGAACTGGCGCCTACGTCGATCTGAATTGGTTCAACTTCACGGACGATCCGAATCGAGCGCCTCCGTCAAGACCGCTCCTCTATACGGGCGGCCACTTTTACGGGGGCCCATCCGCCCAATCGCAACTCGGCGGCCAGACGATACCGATTTACCAGTATGGCCGTTCTCCAAGCGTGGCCAACGCTCGCAGCCTGGCGATCTACGACACCTGGCCGCTCCTCTACGAGCAAGATGGGGTCGACCAGGACAATGACAGTTTGGTTGACGAAGGAAATAACGGCATTGATGATCCGTATGTTGCCGGTAACTCAGCGACAATTCTCAACGGCGTCGATGATCCGCTGGAAAGAGAAACGGCTCCGCCGTATGACCATCCGCTCCGCGGCATTCAGATTACCATCCGTGCAATCGAGGATGGCTCGCGATTGATTCGACAAGAAACGGTCGTCGCCAATATGACCCCATCATCGTGAGCAACGCCCCGCATTCGATTCGCCTGAATGGTCCCTGGCAAGCTTATCTCGCACCAGGGGCCGATCCAACCCGTTTGCACTTGCCGCGCGACTGGTCCTCCATCCCACTGGAAACGTGCGATACCGGTTTGAAGCTGACGCGTTTCTTCAACGCGCCGACCGGACTCGCTGCTGACGACGAGGTGGTGCTGGTTCTCGACGCGATCCCGATCTCCGGCAGAGTAACCCTCAACGGTCAGATGCTGGGCGTTTCTCCTGGCAGCGAGCGATTCGACATCACCACGCAACTCGCCCCGCGTAATGAGCTTGAAATTGCGGGGCTGTTGCTAGAGGCAGGCGATCAAGTCGGCGAAGTGCGGCTGGAAATCTTCGCCCGCTAGAAGCGTCTTCGCTACGAAGAGCTCGTCGATTCTTCTTCCGTCGTCGGGGCCGCTTCGGCCGGATGCGTCTCTTCGGTCGCCGGTTTGACCGGATCGACCAGCGAAATGAGGGACTGGCCCGGCTTGGGAGTGGAAGTCGATTCGGCGGTACGAACGTCGAGCTTCTTTCCTTCGTCAATGACGAACAAGACGAGGGCCGAATCGCCGTATCGCTTCAAGAAGTCGGCGTAGGTGAACTCAGCCGTGAGCGAAGTCTTCTTGATCTGCGCTCCGGCGGCGAATCGCCGTGCGACCACGTAGAAGTCGACCCCTTCAGAGAAGAGAACGCGTCCGCGCAAGTGTTCCGAGACTGACGCCCGCCGTCCTGAACCGGAGTCCCACGCCGCCAACTGGTAAACCTCTTTGCGGCCGAACAGATGGATGAACTCTTGGCAGGCCAGCGCGTTGACTTCGTCGTTCGCGGTGAGCGCCATCAAACGGCCGATGCCGCCGATATTGATCTCTTCGGTCACGTAGTCCGACAAGATGCTCGCACAGTGGGCCGGTAAGCCTGCCATCTTTGCGGCGGATATGTTGCGGTAGTTGGTATCGACCAGCAACACCTGGAATCCGGCGTCGTGGATCACTTTTCCCAGTTCGCGCACCCAGCGATCGGCGCCGGCGATCAGCAAGCCCTGCGGGTTCGGCGACGCTAGTCCCAACATGCGTGCAACCGGCGCAGCGGTCAGTCCATAGAACGTGACAGTACCGACAATCACCAGCAGCGTCAGCGGAGCGAGCAATTCGGCCTGAGCGATCGTCGCGGGGTCAGCGCCGCGATGGGTGAACTCTTCGACGATTTCAAACGCGAACACCGAGGAAACCGCCGCAGCGACAATCCCGCGCGGCGCCATGAAGCAGAGGAAGACCTTCTGCTGCCAGTTCAGCCCGCTGCCGAGCGTCGAAACGAAAACCGACGCCGGCCGTACGATTACGATCAACAACACCAGGAACAATAACCCCTGCCAGCCGACCTTGGCGATCTCGGCCGGCGAAGTACGAGCCGCCAGCACGATGAACAAGCAGGAAATCAACAGCACCCGGAGGTTCTCTTTGAACTCGAAGATATGCCGAACGGGGATCCGCTTTTGATTGGCGAGCAGAATCCCGAGCACGGTGACTGTCAACAGTCCCGACTCCGGCTGAACCGCGTTCGAGACGGCGAAGACGACCAAAATCGCCGCCAGGATCGAAGCGTTGTGCAAAAAGTCGGGAATCCAGAATCGCCGCAGCAGGAAAATCAGCGTCACGGCCGAAGCGGCGCCTAGCACCAAGCCGACCACCAAAGTCTTGACGATCGCCAACAGCGCGACGGCGAACGCCACTTTCAAACCGGTTGCGACGACCGCTTCGTACACGAGAACCGCCAGCACGGCGCCGATCGGATCGATCACGATCCCTTCCCACTTGGCGATCGCACCAACTTTACGGGAAGGGCGAATGTAATTGAGAAGCGGCGCGATAACGGTCGGCCCGGTCACGACCAAGATGGCCCCGATCAGGGCGGCCAACTCGATTGGAAAGCCCATCACGAAATAGGCGAAGACGCCGGCGATGCCCCAGCAAACGGCGGCGCCGATCGTCACCAAGCGCAGCACGACGCCCCCCGCTTCGCGCAGTTCCGAGAACTTGAGACTCATCCCCCCTTCGAACAGAATCACGGCGACCGAAAGGGCGACGATTGGAAAGAGGAGATCCTTGCCGATGATTTCATCGGGATCACCCGCGAGTTGGGCGAAAAAGCCAAACGCCAACAACAGCAAAATCGATGGGAGATGCAAGCGCCAGGCCAGCCACTGGGCGGCGATGCCTAGTCCCAACACCCCGGCGAAATAGAGCGGATAGTATTCTGGCGTTAACGGCGGCAAGTCACAGCTTTCGCTAGAAGACACGTTGTCAAATCATGATGTGCGCTCGGATCGTAAGAGTCTAGCTCGCTATGACTCGACGGCGCGGAAAGTTTGATGTAATTTGAACCAGCGTCGAGAGTTAAGAAAACCCCTCACACGTCTGATTCGAGACGTTCATTCCCCGCCTTTCCTATTCAGGTCGCCGTAATGCAAAACCCGCGAATTATTCTGGCGTTATTGTTTGCGCTAATCGTCGCTCCCCTGACAGCAGCTAACGCTGAGCAAGCTCCCAATACGCTTTCGGAGGCCGAAATTGCGGATGGTTGGTTGTTGTTATTCGATGGGGAAACGACTTTTGGCTGGAAAGCGGAAGGAAATATCGACTGGACAGTTGATAAGGGAGTAATCCGGGCGACCAAAGGAGACGTCGGCCTGCTACGTACCACCACGCAATTCGCCAACTACGAACTGCACGTCGAGTTTCGCGCCCCGGCGGAAACCAACAGCGGCATCTTTTTGCGAACCTCCCCAAAACCGGAAAGCCCGACCTACGGCTGCTACGAACTGAATATCGCGCCGGAAAGCAACTCATTTCCGACCGGCAGCCTGGTCGGCCGCATGAAGGTGACGCCCGGTTGCTCGCCCAACGAGTGGCATGCGTTCGACGTCACCGCCGATCAAGGGACGATCGTCGTGAAACTCGACGGGACGGAAGTGCTGAAGTACGAAGATCCGCAGTACGTCGGTCTCGGCTTCATCGGGCTGCAGCACAACCAGGGAGAGGTCGAGTTTCGCAACGTGAAACTGAAGCCGCTTCACATGGAGTCGATCTTCAACGGCAAGGATCTGGCCGGCTGGAAGTCGTACCCCGAAATGGAAAGCAAGTTCACCGTTACGGAGGCCGGAGAGATTCACGCCGAAAACGGACCTGGTCAGCTTGAAACCGAGAACTCGTACGGCGACTTCGTCTTGCGGCTGGAGGCGATCACGCACGCCAAGAACCTGAATAGCGGCGTCTTCTTCCGCTGCATCCCCGGCGACAAGATGATGGGCTACGAAAGCCAGATCCACAACGGCTACGAAGCTGAAGACCGCACGCTGCCGATCGATCACGGCACCGGCGCCATCTTCCGCCGCGTCAAAGCCCGCCGCGTCGTCAGCGACGATGAGAAGTGGTTCACCAAGACGCTGATCGCCCAAGGGCCGCACATCAGCGTCTGGGTCAACGGCTATCAGGTGACCGACTGGACCGATCAGCGTAAGCCTGACGAAAACCCGCGCCGCGGTCTGCGGACGGCGCCCGGAACGATCATGCTGCAAGGGCACGATCCGACGACCAACTTGTCGTTCAAGAATCTGCAGATCACCGAGTTGCCCAAGCGCTGGCCCGCCGATCGCAAAGCGAAAACAGCGGACCAGTAGGCAAGTCGATCTAGTCGACCAACTCCAGGACAACCTCATTCGGGCCGCTCGGCGTCACTTCCGCCGTCAGGCCCGATTTGTCGGCGTTGGCGTATTTGGCCGGCAACACGTTTTTCGGCCCCGGCGTCGGCCGCGCGTGTTCATCGGGAGGCGTATACTCCTCCTCTTCGTTCTCTTTGGTGGACGCTTCCGGCGTTTTCGCATCGTACTTCACGACGGTGATCTGGTACGTGCCGGGAACGACGCCGGCAAATTCGCGCGTCGTCATTTGAAACGCTCCTTCCGCGTCCGATCGTCCAACCGCGCCGTGAGACGCGTCGCCGTCGTTCGGTTTGAACTGCACGATTGCGGCGGGGACCGGCTGGCCGCGATAGGTGATCTTGCCGGTAACGGGAACTGTTCCGGGACCGTTTGCCCCTAAATCACAGCCGAAAAACGCCGGACAACAAACCAAGAGAAGCCCGATGGTGCGCACCAGCGCCGGGCGAATTTTGGGGATGTACATAAGGCAGGAACTTGCAGGGGTGGTGAAGTATTCGACGTACGAAGGTGCGGCGAGAATCTAGCGATCGTCGCCGCTACAACTTCCAAAGCAGGGGAGGGAAGCGGACTAGAAGCTTCCGACCGGTTCGCCGCCAGCCTTCGATCCCAAAGCGCCCCAAACGCCGTACATGCTCGCTCCGCTAGAGGGCTGCGCGACGCCGAGATTGCCGGTGTCGATCGTCTCGGCGATAAAGTGGATCGATCCGTCGGCGAACAGGCCATTCACGCCGCCGGGATGTTCGCTGGTCGGCGGAATGCAGACGTCGTTGCGATCGCCGTTTGGCCCTGAGTCATCGGTGCAAGCGGGACCGTTTGGCGGCAAGATCGTGGTAATGCCGACGTACATTGGTTGTGCGTCAGTCCAGGCGACGCCCCAACGACCTTGGATATTGGTTCCGGCGACAATGTACTTGCCGCTGACCGCAGTGTAACAAACGTTCGGCGCCGCTTTCGTGCCGGCGATGCCGACGGCGACCGCTAGTTTGTACTGAATTTCGTTGGCGGTGGTGGTGTGGCCGGCCGAAGGACGCGGCGTCGCCCCTTCGCAGAGACGCTCGCTCATCATCAACGTATTGCTCGAACCGTCGATGATGTCGGCGAAACGCGTCGTTCGCACGCGGCCGAAGATCCCGCGCGGATTCATGTCGTTCGTGGCGCCGTCCATCCGGTCCCCGATCACAAAGCCATAGCTGTTGTAGGGGCCGCTGTTATCCGGCACGCCCGGATCGGACGGGCAGACGAGCATGTCGGGAGCGTTCTTCCAACCAGCCCAGCTCGCTTGCCAACCGGACGGTCCTTCGGGATTACGATGATCGCCGGTGTTCGGCAAGTTCGTTCCGCCCGACTTCACCTGCTCCCACAACGCGTTTTGTTCCAGGAACGGCAACAACGAAACGAAGCCGCTGCGTCGCCCGAAGTTCGAAAGGTTGTAATCGGTCGTGCCGGAGGGGCTTTCGGTGCCCCCTTTTCGATAGACGAACGAACGATAGGTGTCGTGGTAGTTGTGCAGCGCCAGCCCCAACTGCTTCAGGTTGTTGGTGCACTGCATGCGGCGCGCCGCTTCGCGAGCTTGCTGAACGGCCGGCAACAACAGGGCGATCAACACGCCGATAATTGCGATGACGACCAATAACTCGACCAGCGTAAATCCGCGTGGCTTGGACATGACTCGGGGCCTCTTAATTGCATGATCTGAAAGGGGAATTATTGGGATGGTACCTTCTTACCCCTTCTGCGGCGGGACGAAAACAGTAAAAAACGAAGTTTCGCCTTGTTTTCTTGCGATTTAGCCATTTTCTACCCCGCTGCGTGACGCTTACGCAACTTTGTTGCCCATTACAGCCGAGGTCGCCTCCTTCCAGTCAAAGGGATTGGTCGAAAAATCGGGCTGCGCGGCAGCGCATCCCCCGGCCTGCGACCTATGTTTTTTAGGTCCTTCGAACTTCTGCGCAGGCGTCTGCATACCGACGCCGCTCCCCCTTTGCTCCCAAAAGGCTTTCGCCATGTCGTACGGCAACCTGATCGATTGGAATAAGAACCTGCATCAGATGGAAACCGAAGTCGTCACCACGACGCACCGTCTGGTGGAGACCGGCCTGTTTGACGATGAGCACCTGGTTCGGATTCTCGATACCCATCCCCGCGACGCGCTGAACGTCAACACGATGGGGACCGACGAGACCGATCGACGGGACTGGAAAGAAGGGGACGCGTCGAAGCTCAACGGCGAGCAGCTATTGCAAGCGACCAAAGAAGGCCGCTTGTGGCTGAACATTCGCAACATGCTGACGCATCATCGCGAATACGCCGACCTGATCAATTCGATCTACGACGAGCTCGAAACCAAAGTGACCGGATTCCACGCTCTGGAACGTTCAGCCAACCTTTTGGTTTCGTCGCCGACCGCGATCGTCTACTATCACTTGGACATTCCGATCAACATGCTGTGGCACCTCCGCGGCAAGAAGCGGGCCTACGTCTATCCGCCGAACGACGAACGCTTCGTCACCCAATCGACGATCGAAGACGTCATCTGCGGCGAGAGCTACGAAGAGCTCCACTTCGATCCGAAGTTCGACGAGAGCGCCTTCGTCGCGGAACTGGAGCCGGGACAGATGGTGACCTGGCCGCAGAACACGCCCCATCGCGTGACCAACGTCGAAGGGCTGAACGTTTCGCTGACGACCGAACACAAGACCCCCAAAGCGATCCGCCGGATCAAACTGTTCCGCGCGAACCGCTTCTTCCGCCATCAGTGCGGTTACCAGAATCTGTCGACCACGACCGAAGGGGTCGGCTACGGCATGAAGATGGCCGCGTTCACCTTCGTGAAAGCGTATCGCAAACTGTTCAAGAAGCAGTCGGGCAACTACGCCTATCCGGTCACGTTTGAACTCGATCCGATGAATCCGACCAAAGTTCGCGAGATGTCGGCCAAGTAGTCGGTCGCAGCTTTAGCGAACGCGAGCTTCGACGTCCGCCAGCAGGCGTTCGGCCCAGTAACTGGCGTGCGCCTGCCGCAGCTTGTCGGCGTCCACCAACAGCGCCCGGCGTTCGTCCATCGTCATCTCTTCCAGCGATTGCTCACTAACCGGCAAGTCGCTGTGCGGATCGACGCTCAACTGGGCGATGGCGATATGCGCCGCCATCGCGTGGGGATCGCGTACCAGTCGTTCCAAGGTCGCTTCTTCGCTCGGAACCGGCAGATCGAAGTACTCTTGCTGCCGACGCATCACGTCGGTCGGGTGCGTCTCTTCGCGGATCACCAGACGATCCCGGCTTTTCAGCCAACGACCGAACTGCGGCGAGCTGAGCATCAAGATCAACGGCGCCGCGCCAAGCCAACTGGCCAAAAGTGGTGAGAACCAAATGAGCGCGGTCGGGTTGGCCACCCAAATCAAGACCGCCGAAACGGCGCCCATCACCGCCAACTTCCAACCAACCGCCCAGGCGTCTTCCCAGGTTAGATTCACATCGCCGCGATTTTGGGCGTTCCATTCGACGCGCCGTCCTCGCAAGGTCGCCACCACGAACTGCGTGTGGAACCACATCAGCAGCGGCGCGAACAACGTCGAAGCGACCGTCTCCAGCGCCGCGTCGATCCAAATCGAGCGAGCGGGCCGACGCCGTTCGATTGGCGTAGACATAATGAAGTCGGTAACAGCCAGCACCTTGGGGGTCATCAACAATACTAACGTGCCAACCAGCAGAAGTAGCGAAGCGGTCGAGGCGCTGATCCCCAGCGAAGTCGCTTCGGTACCGGTAACGCTAAGCAATAGCGCCAGTTGCAGCACCACAAACGCCAACCACAACGGACTGGCCAAGTACGAAAACGCGCCGCAGATCAAGTGCCAACGATTCGTCAGCGGCAGCGGACAACGGACCAGGAAGTTGAGGTGCTGCAGGTTTCCCTGGCACCAGCGCTGATCGCGCTGCAAGTAGTCGAGGACCGAGCCGGGCGTCTCTTCGTAGCTTCCACCCAGGTCATCCGCAATGTGCACCTTCCAATCGGCGCGGCGGAGCAGGGCGGCTTCGACAAAGTCATGGCTCAGGATTTCGCCCCCCAAGGGACGTTCGCCTGGCAGAACGGGGAGCCCGCAATGTTGAATGAAAGCGCGCGTCCGGATGATCGCGTTGTGTCCCCAATAGTTGGCGGCGTCTCCGCACCAGTGACGATAGCCGCGCAAGAATCCGCTGCCATAAGTTGCGGCGGCAAACTGCTGAGCGCGAGCCAACAGCGACGCGCCGTTGATCGGCCGGGGCGGAACTTGAATCAGTGCGACCCGCTCATCTTGCTCCATGCGGCGAACCATCTCGACGAGCGTCTCGGCGGTCATCAGACTGTCGGCGTCGAGAACGATCAGGTAGCGGTAACGACCTCCCCAACGTTCGCAAAACTCGGCGATGTTCCCCGCCTTGCGAGCGATGTTCTTAGGGCGGCGGCGATAAAAGACCGACGGCTTCGCTTCGTCGTAAGTCATCTCCAGCCAAACCGCTTCTTCCTCAGCGGCGACGTCCGGGTTGGTCGTATCGCTCAGCAGGAAGAACTCGAACGTTTCCCCACCGCCGATCTTGGCCAACTCCTCGCGCATCGCACGAACGCCAGCGGCGACGCGACGCGGCGACTCGTTATAAACGGGAACCAAAATCGCGGTGGAAGGTAGCTTGGCCAGCTCGTCCGGCGAAATGGGTACGACATCAGCCGCTTGAGGCGCCGGAAGCAGATGGCCGACGATCGACATTCCGATCCCATAGCCGAGCCAACCGGTGAGCAAAGCGAAGAAGGCGCCTGCCGCTGCGTCGATCGGACCGAGTCCGCCGTCGGCGGCGGAGATGTCGAGAAACAGCCACGTCATCAACGCGCTCACCGAGAGCGCGATCGAAATGATCAGCGCCTTGGGATATTTTTGCGCAACCGATTGGGTCGGTTGCGTAAATGTGTTTTTCGGTTCGGAAGATTCCACAACAACCTACGTCTCTCTGCCCCTGAAGGTCGATTTGGCGAGCGGCGACTGCCTGTCGTTACGCGGCCCAAGGCGTCTCTTACAGCATCCGCATCGACAAGGCCAATTGGCGGACGACGTCCTGCGTGCGTCGCCAGGCGGCCAAATAAAAGTCGGGATTCACGACGATCGGCGGTTCGTGCAGATCTTGCATCCGCATCGGCGAACCAGCCTCGTTCGGCACGGCCGACAGCCGTTCGACGTCGAGGAACCGCGACTCCGGTCGGTTCCCGAACTCCTGAATTCCGTAGTAGATAATCGCGCGAGTGCGCTCACGTCCGACGAGGTCGGCGGGAATCTGGTACAGCGCAACTTCAATCAGTTCACGCGTCGTCTGAACTGCTTGCTCCGGATCGTCGATCCCATTGGCGACGACGTACCGCAGCAACGCTCGTCGTGCGAGCACGACTTGCGAGTCAGCCAGCGACTGAGGCTCAATCACGGTTGACATTGATAACTCCATGTTTCACTAAGGTAATCGGATCCATCCTTCAGACAGGCGCGAATTTCCCGGTTCGCCCCAGGCATGCTGGCCGTGGTAAAAGTCGCGATATAGCGGTCCCCCTGCTGGACCACCTCCGTGCGACTTTCTAACGGAAGCTCCGTCTCAATCATCAATTCAGGCTTCGCGTCCGGCTTCACCCCGGTGAACGACAACGTGAACTTCACGTCGCCGTTCTCCTGTCGTTCGATATGCGAGTCCGCCACCTTTCCGCCGACATGCTCAGGCGGATCGCCTGGGCCGAAGTCGATGGAGTACGCCAACTCAACCACATCGCCGCATCGTATCGGCTCTTCTGGCGCCCAAAAAGAAGCCAGATTATCGATCCATTCGCCCGGCGACTCGATTTCCAACAGCTCAATTCTTCCTGCCGGAAACGCCGCCTTAGGACGTATCCAAACGGTGGGTCGTCGATGATAGTTCGCTTCTTGGTCTTTGTAATTTTTTACGTCGCGATCGCGCTGCAGCAGGCCGAAACCTTTCACTCCAGGCAAGTAGAACGCGGAAAGTCGGGTTGCGCTGGGATTGCGAACCGGTCGGAACAACCATTCGCCGGTAACCGACTCCGCCAACAGACCATCCGAGTCATGAACTTCCGGACGAAACTCCTGACCTTCCGGCGGCGCTTGACCATCGCCCCAAGTCCACATGCTGGTGATCGGCGCGACGCCCAACTTCTCAATGTCATTGCGAGCCAACAGCCGAGCGCGAACTTCGATCTTCGTCCACTCGCCCGGAGTAACTTTGAACTGGTACAACCCGTTTACACTTTTGCTATCGAGCCAGGCGTAAACGGTCGCGGTTTTGTTATTGGTCGGTTTCTCTAACCAAAACTCACGAAAGATGGGGAACTCTTCTCCCTTGGGAGATCCGCAATCAATCGCCAAGCCGCGCGTCGACGCGCCGTAAACGGTGTCGGCCGCAACCGCACGAAAGTAACTCGCGCCCAAAAACGCGATCACTTCCGAAATCGGCTTTCCTTCTTCCAGGTGATTCCACAACCGAAAGCCGGCGTAGCCGATCGGATCCCCTTTCAGGTGATTGGGGTCGATGACGCCTTGATGGTATTCGTAGAGACTCGTATCAAACTCAACCGGTTCGGCGGCGCCGTCGGCGTTCTTAAATTCGTTTAATCGAACGCATTCGCGGAAGATATAACCCGGATGAAAATAGTCGAGGCGCCAGTCGGTAGGACTATCCGCCCACTGCTTTTTGTCAGGATCAAATACAATCTTGCGAAATTCGTCATAACCAAGTTCCGCTAAGGGACCGTAGTTGACGATTGGGTAGGCGTCTTGGCCGAACTTCCGCGTCTCGACCTTCTCCCACAACTGCTGAAACCGTGGGGAAACGTCGGCCGCTTCGCCTGCGGCGATGCCGAAGAAGCGTTGATCGGACCGCGCTTCCGCCTGGCAGTAAACGACCGCCAGCACTGCCAATAGACATTGGCAACCGTTCCGCAAGATGCGGCGGAAAGCGCATGTATCAATTTGTTTTAGAAAAGACGCCATGGAAACTACTCCGTTCCTGAGAGTTCGCCGCTCTAAGAGCAAGAGTCGTGCCACAATTCGTTCTACATGACCCGCGTTAAGACGCTTACGGGATGAATTTGAATAGGGATCGCGAAAAAGTGAGAAGGTTTCGTATCAGCCGGATTTAGTTTGTCGGCTACGTTCACCGCGAATCCGTAGAATGCCATTTAACGGCAGTTGTATGAACGGTTGTTCGGTTTCTGTTATTCTGAAATCTTTGCAGGTCGCTCTGGCAATTTAACCGCGAAATCCACGGGCGTAATTGCATGTCGATACGTTGCTTGGCTACCAAGCAACCACATCGATTAGGAAACGAGCAACAGCTAGCGAAGATCATGAGCAAAAGGCAACCACATGTTTTGATTCCTACATGAACACCCTCTCCTGAACTGCCCCCGCACTCCCTCGCCGACGCCCCTACATAGAGAACCTACCGATGAATCGATTCGTCCCCATCGCAATGCTCGCCGCGTTCCTTTTTTCTCTGACAGGGGCCGCCGCCAAAGAGCCATCGAATCGCTACGACGTAATTGTCATTGGCGCCACCCCGTGCGGAATTGCTACCGCGGTCACTGCCGGTCGAGCCGGTAAGTCGGTCCTGCTGGTCGAACCGACCTCCCGATTTGGCGGCCTGGTGACCAACGGACTTTCCCATCCCGACTTCCACTGCTTCGAGGCGCTAACCGGCGCCTACAAAGAATTCAACGATCGGGTTATGGCCTACTACACCGAGAAATACGGCGCCGATTCGCCGCAGGTGAAAACGTCGCTCGGCGGGACCCATGGGGAGCCGAAGGTGAACTTGTTGGTTTATCAACAGATGCTGGCCGAACTGCCGAGCGTTACCTTGTTGACCGAACATCCGCTCGATCAAGTTGACGTGGCTGACGATCATACGATTCGGTCGGTAACGCTTCGCAATCCTCAAGGCGAAAAGATCACCGCCTACGGCAAAGTCTTCGTCGACGGCACGTACGAAGGTGACCTGATGGCCGCCGCCGGCGTTCCGTTCGCCGTTGGTCGCGAAGGAAAGCAAGAGTACGGCGAGTCGCTGGCGCCGGACGAAGCGGACGATTGCGTCCAAGGATACAACTTCCGTTTGACCTTCACCGACCAGCCGGAGAACCGGGTCTATCCCGAGCCGCCCGAAGGGTATGACCGCAACGACTTCCTCCCCTTATTAAAGTTGTTGGAAAGCGGCAAGCTGACCGCTGCGATGCACCGGATGACCGAAGGGCATACGACGACGGCGATCTACAAAGTCCAAGATCCCAACCTCCCGAACGGCAAGTTCGACATCAACGACATGTCGCGCGGAGTCGTCCGTCTTTCGCTGCCGCAGATCAATAACGCCTGGCCGAACGGCGACGCCAAGACGCGGGCCGATATCTTCGCCGCCCATGTCCGCCACAATGTCGGCATGCTCTACTTCTTGCAAAACGACAGCGAAGTGCCAGCCGAGATTCAGAAAGGGGCTCGCGAGTTCGGCCTCTGCCGCGACGAGTTTGTCGACAACCATCATCTGCCGGTCCAGCTTTACGTCCGGGAAGCTCGCCGCATGAAAGGGGCGAAAGTCTTCACCCAGGATTACGTCAGCCAGGAAGGAAACGACGTCCGCAGTCGCTTTGTGCCGGACTCGATCGCGATGGGGGACTACGGACCGAACTGCCACGGAACCGATCACGAAGGTCCGACTATCGGCGGCAAGCATACCGGCGAGTTCTACCAGTTGGCCGCCCCCTATCAGATTCCGTACGGCGTGATCCTCCCGAAAGAGCATCCCAACCTGTTGGTCCCCTGCGCGATGTCGGCGTCGCACGTTGGGTTCTGCGCGCTGCGGCTGGAGCCGATCTGGGCGTCGCTCGGAGAAGCGGCCGGCGTTGCCGCGACAATTGCGATCGACGAAAACGAACCGGTCCAACAAGTCGATCCGGCCGCAATTCGCCAACAACTGCATGCCGATGGCGCCGCCACGATCTATGTGACCGACGTCCCCCGCGACCATGCCGACTTTGCCGCCGTGCAGTGGTGGGGATCGCTCGGCGGACTGCATGGCCTCGATTCGATTCCTGCCGACCAATATGGGAAGCGCGGGAAGCATCTGCGCGGACAATATTACTACGCCTTCCCGCGTCACTCCGCCGAGTTGGACCGTCCGCTGGACGATGCGTTGCGTAGCACTTGGCTGACGCTGGCGGCGAAGAATCAGGTCTCCGGCGACGCGCTCTCGGCCTCCGCTACGCGAGGGGATTTCATTCGGGCAGCTTTCCAAATTGCCCAGGACTCCCAGTAAGGGCCGTTAATTCGGCGAAAGCTTATAACTTTCAACGATCGGTCTTCACAAAACCTTGCTCATTCCGCAGGCTGTTGCGACAATCAGTAGGATCCCATTTGCGCGGATCGATCCAACCTTTGCGCCCCACCAAAACGCAGTAGTCGCTCGCCCATGGCGGTTAAAGTCAAAAAAAGCAACGCTCTGCTGGCGTTGAACATCACTCCGTTGATCGACGTCGTCTTCCTGCTGCTCGTCTTCTTTATGGTGATGACGCGGTTCGACGAAGAAGACTACAAGCTGGACGTAGCGCTGCCGGCCGCCAGCGAGGCGCAGCCGCTGATCGCCCAGCCGCGGGAGCTGATCGTCAACATTGACGCCGACGGCAAGTACCACGTGCGAGGCGATTTCGTCACGCTCGAGCAGCTTGAAAACATGTTGCAACAGACCGCCGCCAATAACCCGGACGCGGCGGTCATCATTCGCGCCGACCGCCGATGCCGACTGGAGTTTCCGGTCAGCGTCATGAACGCGTGTAATAAGGTTCACCTGACGAACTATTCGTTAACGACGTCCGCACCGGAGCGGATCGACTGACATCCATGTCCGACACGAAACGCCCACGAAAATCGAATCGCGGCGAGACGAACTCCTGGGAAGAGCGGAGTTGGCCAGTCTACGGTTCGCTTGCGCTGTTGGCAGGCTACTACGGGGCGGTCAGTCTGGCGTTGTTCGATTGGGACCATCCGCAGTGGTACTTCAACGCCAAGTTCTACATGGCGCTGGCGCCGTTGATGCTGCTGCTGGGTCTAGGGCTCGTCAAGTTCTCGGAGCAGCGTTCGATCCGCCGCGGCATTCAGTTGTCGATCATCCTCAGCCTGATCCTCCACTTGAGCCTCTTCGTCGGCATGGTCGCACTCGACCTGGTCAGCGTTCCGCAAGGAGAAGACGCCGCCGCCAGCCGTCGCCAGGCGCGTCGCGATCCGGTAATCCTCCCCGACTACCATCCATCGCAGTGGGATTCGACCAGCGACACCGAGCACGACTACGAACGTCCGGTCGAAGCGGAAGAAGCGAAGCCCGACCAAAAGGAACTCGAACGGAAGCAGATCGATCCGCAGCAGCCGAGTCGCGAGAATCAGCCGACCGTCGATCCAGAGATGGAACGACAAGCGACTCCGAACACCCCGACCAAAGTCGCGCGGCAAGAGCAAGCGCCGGCCGAGACGCTTGAGCAGATGCCGTCGAAGCTGAGCCGCAACTCGGTCGAAATGGAGAAGCGGGAACTACAGCCGGAGCAGATCGAAGTCCAACGTCAGTCCGATCCGCAGCAGCCGCAAACGTCGGCCGCCGTCGCCGAGATGTCGCGTCAACAAAACTCGACGACGCAGTCTCGCCAAGAAAGCCAGGTCGAAGCGGCCGCGTCGACCGCCGCGCAAATGAATCGCCGCGATACGTCGCAGCAGCAACCGCAACTCGCCGCGTCGAGCGCGCCGCTCCAACGTCAGTCGGCCGAACCGACTCTCTCGTCATCGGCGCAAGCCCTCGCCGTACAGCGGATGACCGATCAGCAAGTCGCCCCCTCCGCACAGCAAACGTCAAGCGCTCGTAGCAGCGCCGCGCAAGCCGCTTCGAGCCCACAGCAGTCGCAGGTCGCGTCCGCCAACAGCGCCGCCGCGCTGCAACGCAGCGCTATGACTCGAGCCGAGTCGGCCACATCGACCGCCAACCAGATCGCCCCGGCCTCCGCCGCACAAATCGCCAAAGCGAGCAGTGCTCCCTCGTCCCCGGCAGCGTCCCTCTTTGCGGAACAACTTGATTACGCCGCCGAAGCCGGCTCCCGCAATCCAAGTCAACTTTCGAGCGCCTCGACGAGCATCGGCCGCAGTTCGGCTGGCGCCGGCGCTGGAGACGATAGCGCCGCCGGCGAAATGTTAGGCGGCGTTGAACTGGGCGTCGTTCGAATCGCCTCCAACGGTTCGCTCCGTCGCGCTTCCAGTGATGGCGCTCCTTCGCTGCAATCGGCCCTGACCGGCGGCGGACAATCAGGCGGCATGTCAGGACGTTCCGGCGGAGGACTGACTCCGGGCGCTTCGGCGTCGCTCGAAGGAGAAGTCGCTGGCGCAGGTATGCGGAGCAACAACGGCAGTGGCAACGCCGACGGTCCGCAGCTCGCTTCCGGCTCTAACGGCGGCATGACCGAGATCGGTCGTCAACAAGCCTCCGGCGTTCCCGGCGGTTCGTCGATGGGTTCCGCGGATGGAGTTACTGGAGGCCTGGGAACATCTGGCCTGACCGGCGGTGCGATTGGTTCACGCGCCGGAAGCGGCGAAAGCGGATCTGGCGAATCACTCGCCGCGACCGCATCGAGCGGCGGCAGCGCTTTCGGCCGCAGCGGCGGGTCGGGGAGCGGACCAAGCACGGTCATGATCGCCGGCGACGCGCCTGGCATGGGAGGCGATTCGATTCGCAGAACTCCAACCGGCGGCGGCTTGGCTGGCGGATCGTTGGCTCCAGGATCGGCCGGGCCCAGCATCGAACGTCGTGGCGCCGGGATCTCGTCGATCGTCAAAGCGAACGCCGCGGAAGGCGCCGGCGGCTTGGGTGATCGGATGTCGCCGGTGGTCGGAACGGTCGCCCGTCGGCAAAGCAACGACACGCCGCAGCTTGCGATCAACATGACGCAGTTCCCGGTGCGTGCGTCTCGCTCAGGCCTGCCGCAGATCTCGTCCGCGATCGCGATGCCGACCGAAGCGTTTCGTCGCCGGATGATGCGGGAAGAAGAAGGAGGGGAGGGCGCCGACGGTCCTTCGCCGGAAGTTCGGGAAGCGATTGAACGGGGACTCGCGTTTCTCGCGCGACATCAAATGCCCAACGGCAGTTGGAGCCTGAAGAACTTCCCGCTGACGCAGCCCGATCATGCCGCCGCGTATAGCCACGAACGTTCCAAGATGGATTCCGACACCGCGGCGACCGGCTTGGCGCTGTTGGCCTTCATGGGCGCCGGCTACCATCACTTGGACGACAAGTATCAAAACGAAGTCCGTAAGGGGCTGAACTTCCTGATCGAAAACCAGCAGGAAAACGGCGACCTCTACGTCCGAATGGATGAAGCCTCGAACTCCAACGCGTGGCTTTATAGTCATGGCATCGCGTCAATTGCGTTGTGCGAAGCGTACGGCATGACGCAGGACGCCAATTTACGCGACCCATCGCAGAAGGCGATCAACTTCATTACCGCCTCGCAAGATAAGACGGTTGGCGCCTGGCGATACTTACCCGAAGTTGGCGGCGACACGTCGGTCAGCGGCTGGATGACGATGGCGCTGAAAAGCGGTCAACTTGCCGGGCTCGACACTTCCCCGCAAACGTTCAGCGGCATCAATCGCTGGCTCTCTCGCGCTGCGTATCAACCGGAAGGAGGCGCCTTGTTCGTCTACAACCCGGACGCGGTCAACGATGAGAAGCAACGTCACGGTCGTTATCCCTCCAAGACGATGACGGCGGTAGGTCTGCTGATGCGGCTCTACATGGGCTCTAACCGCGACACCGAGGTGATGCAAAAAGGCGCCGAGCACTTGCTGGCCAACCTTCCCGAAAACGGCTCGCGGACCTCGCCGCAGCGCGATACCTATTACTGGTATTACGCGACGCAGGTGATGTTTCACATGAAAGGGGAATACTGGCAAGCGTGGAACAACCGGCTCGAGCCGATGCTGGTCGAATCGCAAGTTGTCGACGGTCCGCTCAACGGCAGTTGGGAACCGGAAGGAGATATTCCTGATCGCTGGGGCGCCTACGCTGGGCGAATTTACGTAACGACGATGAACTTACTATCGCTCGAAGTGCATCATCGTCATCTTCCGCTTTATGAAGACGCGGCGAAGTAGCTGTTCGCTCCGTTTGACGCTTCCTGGAACATCTGACTTTCTTTTCCCAGCCAAATCGGGAAAAATCGCTAATGCAGCGATGAAGGATGATGAACGCATGGGAGCAATGCAGTGCAACGGCAACTCTGGGGACTTGGCCTTGCGATTCTCTGTTTCTGGACGCAGTCTTCGACGGCGTTTGCGCAGACGGAAACCCACGTAAAGATCCCGGTCAACGCGCCGATCATTCGCACCATCGACGTCGGCTTCGACAAAACGCTGGTCGTCTCCGAGCAAGGCGAGGTGGTTCATTTCAATCCCAGCGCAGAGAATCCGGTTCCCGAAAAGCTGACGAAGGAAGGAGAGCGGATCGCCGATCTGGCGCCGCTCCGCGATCAATCGGGGACAATCCTACTATCCAAAGGGGGCGAGCTCCAACTTCTTCGTGACGACGCCGCAAAGCCTGAATTGCTCATGCAATCGCCGGTGCTGGGGCAATTATTCGCCGCCTTCAGTCATCGCGCCCTCGTCGTCGACAAAAAGGGAAACTATGCCCTGATCAACGTCGACGACAAGACGGCCGAGCCGACCAAGACGTTCCCCGACTTCGGCGCGAAGTTGAAAGTCTATGACGATCTAACGCTCGCCGCCTACGCCAACGGCGAGTCGCTTCATCTGGCCGACGTCGCTTCGGGCGAGAAGATTCTCACGCTGCCGGTCGGCGAGTTGTTGGACTACGACGTCTCGAAACAGCGCCGCATCGCAGTGGTCGCCAGTTCTTTCGGCGGCGTCCAGTTTTGGGACCTGGTGCATAAGGAGCCGCTCGATATTGGACTGGGGATGTTCGATGAAGTCTGGTACCTGAAATTCCTCCCCAGCGGCGACCTGCTCGCCATCACGCGTGACGGCGTCGCGACCGTCTATCAAAGCGGCGAATGGCGTTCGATTCATACGTTCCAGGTGCCGCCGATGTCGGAGCTCCGTTTCGCTGAGGTGAGCGAAAACAACGAGTTGATGCTGACGACCAAAGAGAACTCGGTCCATACGATTCCGATGGTCCTGTACGGCTTTGCCAGAGAACCGGCGCCGGCCGGCTATTTTCCCGTGCAACTCTGGTACGCGACCAATCGCCTGCCGAGCGGCGGTCTCGGCACGTTTCGCGACCGACTTTTCAACTGGCTGAGTCGGCCCGACGTGATCGGCGTCTTTATCGTCGTCGCCCTGTTGTCGTTTATTGTGGCGATGGCGCTGGCGAAGTTTCCCCGCCGCTGGCGAGCGCTCTATTCCGTGATAGTCGCCTGCCTGACGCTGCTCGTCCTGACGGCGATTCTGTTTCCACTTGTCGATCGCCAGGCGACGCTCGCGCAATCGAGCCCCGAGAATTACTTCGGAAACGTCCTCGACGAAAGTGGGAAATTCACGTGGGGGCGGTGCGAAGTGACCGTTCCGACCGACCGCTTGCCCGGCGACCTCGACGAGCCGCTCGAGTTCCTCGGCTTCAAAGCGCCGGAAGATCCGGAGAAGCACTTCATTTTGACCAAGGTCGAACCAACTTCCCCCGAAACGATCATCGACGAAGTGAAAGCCAAAGGGGAACCGGAAGAGATCCTCATCTTCGTCCATGGCTACAACGTGCCGTTTGCGGCCGCCGCCAAACGGACGGCTCAGTTGAAGGTTGATCTCGACATCGATGGCGAAGCCTTCTTTTTCTCTTGGCCTTCGCACGGCAATCTGAGCCAATACCTGGCCGATGAAGATAACGCCCGACTGTCGGCGACGCCGTTCCAGGAGATGCTGAAAACGATCTGCGATCCTTTCAAGAATACCCGCATTCATATCATCGGGCACAGCATGGGAACACGAATCGTCCACGAAAGCCTTCGGCAGATGTATGCCGAAAAGTCGCCAACCCTCGAGGCGCTCGATTCGCTCGTGCTGGCGGCGCCCGATATCGATCGACGCCAATTCCATTTAGAGCTGGAGCAGATCGTCCGTCAACTCGATCTGCCGATTACGTTGTACGCGTCGGCCAACGACAAAGCGCTGATGATTTCCGGCCAACTGCATGACAACACACGGCTGGGAGACGTCGCACCGGAACCGGTCATCGTACCCGGGGTCGAGACGATCGACTGCTCGATGATCAATACCGACTTTCTAGGACACGGCTATTACGGCGACAGCGACGACCTGCTGAAAGATCTATTTCAGGTCATTCGTGACGATCGCCGGGCCGAACAGAGATTTGGCCTGATCCTCCAGCAATTGGATGACAAGCGTCGCTATTGGCATCTGCTTCCGTAGCGGCGGCTACGTCTCTTCGCGGAGGCAAACCAGCTTGTTGCGGCCGTTATCCTCGAAAGCGAGCTTATCTTCGCGGGCAAGCCAACCGATCGCCTGCATCACTTGATCGCGAGGCAGCCCGATCTGCTTCACCAGGCGAGACAAAGACATTGGACCATCCGCTTGAAGCGTGGCCCAAATGGCGCCGGCAGTTTCGCCGATGCGCGAAATTGATTCGAACGTGGCGGAGTCCGTAGACGTCGCAGTTGCCATAGTTTTCCCTCGCAGGCGAATTCTCGCAAATTGCGTCGATGAACATGCAAACGTGGGGCGCGAGCTGATTATAGCGAATCTCCCCCGCAGAGCTCAAATATTTCCTGACGACGGCCCTGGAGGCGGATGCGCATAAAAAAAGCGACGAGGAAAACCCTCGTCGCGTCGTCTATCTCGCTTTATGCGTCTCAGCGAAGCCGCTCGTTACGGAATAACGATCGATTCCATCGGAGCGTAGTAAGTGGTCGTTGGCGTCGTGGTGGGGCCGTAGAACGTCGACGTCGGAGCGTAGAAGGTCGTCGTCGGGCTGACGACTCCGGTCGTTCCGCCGTAATAGGTCGTGGTCGGAGCGGCCAGCGTCGTACCGCCGTAGTAGCTGGTCGTCACCGGGGCCGGCGAGTAATAGTTCGACGTGACCGATTGGCCATACTCCGAAGTAAACCGGGTCGTCGTCGACGGCGTGTAGTTGGTGGTGGTTAGCGGCGCGGCGGCCGTCGGAGCGTAAAAGCTGGTCGTCACCGGAGCGGCGACGGTCGGAGCGTAATAGCTGGTGGTGACCGGAGCGGCGACCGCCGGAGCGTAATAGCTGGTCGTGACCGGAGCGGCGACCGTCGGAGCGTAGAAGCTGGTCGTGACGGGAGCAGCAACCGCGGGAGCGTAAAAGCTGGTGGTCACAGGAGCAGCGACGGCAGGAGCGTAATAGCTGGTCGTCACCGGCGCGGCGATAGCCGGAGCGGCGTACGCGCCATAGACGGGACGATACGAAGTTCGCAGACCAAACAGACCGCGACGTTCCGGAACGTAACCAACGACCGGAGGCGCAGCGACGACCGGCGCCGAATAGTAGGCGACCTGGGCGTTGGCCGAGCCGCAATAGGACGCCATGGCCACCAGCGCGGCCGACGCCCAAACAAATGTACGATTCATGACTTGTGTGTCCCGCATAAAGAAGACGAGATAGGTTTCTCTATCATAGGTTCTAATTTCGCCGCTTCTCGGCATTCTACGCGCAAAACTGCGGCTGGAGAGGGACGTTTCTCCAGGAATTATTCAGAAAATCGATGGATCAGGGGAGGGTCCTGTCGTAGAAATCAGAGTGGATAAGCTGATTCGTTTAACGAAATACGGCGAATAAGGTGGACATTTATGAAAGCGCAAACGTTTCTAACGGCTATTTGCCTGACGATGTTGACTTTTGGCAACATCCGAGCGGAGGAAACCCTCTCCGCAGAAGATGAAATCATGGCTAGCGTCGTCTCTTACGTCGCTGCGTTTAATGACGGTGATTGCGATCGTTTGGCCGCTCATTGGGCCAAAAATGCCGAATATCTGTGCCGGACCACCGGCGCCAAAGCAGTCGGACGAGACGAAATTCGCCGACAATTCGCCGAGGTTTGCGAGCAAGCGGATATGCCCAAGCTGTCGATCGAAGTCGATTCGATCCGGTTCGTCAAACCGGACGTCGCGATCGAAGAAGGCGTCGCTCGCATCTCCCACGAAGGGGAAGAGCCGGAACTCTTTTCTTACACGGCCATACATGTGAAAGAAGAGAATCAATGGAAACTCGATAGCGTCCACGAAACGCATGTCGCCAACCAGATGTCGAGCGAGCCGACCGTTTCTGAGGCTCGCCAGCGACTGGCGCCCTTAGAATGGCTCGTCGGTCGCTGGGTAGATAATTCGGAGGGCTCCATCGTCGAAACGACCACTCGCTGGGCGAAGAATGAAACGTTCTTGATTCGTTCGTTCAAAGTCTACGTGTCCGACGTCATCGACTTGGAAGGGACGGAAGTGATCGGTTGGGATCCGACCACGCAGCAACTCCGCGGGTGGGTATTCGATTCGGACGGCGGGTTCGCCAACGAATTGTGGTACGAAGAAGACGGCCGCTGGTTTATTCGAGCCACCGGTACATTACCAGATGGTCGGACCGCTTCGTCGCTGCGCGTGATGCATCGCACCGCCGACGACAAATATGAATCGCATTCGATGGGTCGATCGGTTGACGGCGAACTATTGCCAGACGTTGGTCCTTTCCATGTGGTCCGGCAGCCCGAAGAATAGAGACGGACGCTTTTTGTCCAGTCAGCCGGGAATAACACTACACAACATGAGGCGCGTCATGTTTGCTCGAAATATTTTCTTGTCCGCAGCGCTCGTATCGGCGTTGCTCCTGCCCACAGACTCCTTCGCTCGCGGCTTTGGGGGCGGAGGAGGGGGTCACGGCGGCGGAGGCCGCGGCGGCGGAGGCGGTAGCTTCGGCGCTCATATGGGCGGCGGAGGAGGGCGAAGCCCTTCGACGAGCCGACCGAGCGTTAGCCACTCGATGCCGAGTCGCTCTAGCATCAGTCGCCCCAGCGTAAGCCGACCGAGCGTCAGTCACTCGTCGGTAAGCCGACCTTCGGTAAGTCGCCCCTCGGTCAACTTGCCCAGTCATAGCTCTCGCCCATCGGTGAGTCTGCCGTCGAGCAGTCACCGTCCCAGCGTCTCTCTTCCTTCGGGAAGCAATCGCCCGAGCGTGAGCCGACCGTCGAATCTTCCCAACCTGAATCGACCGTCGATCGGCAGCAACAATCGGCCCAGCGTGAATACGCCAAGCTTGAGCCGGCCGAATCTTTCGCACCCCGGAAGTTCAGGCAGCAACCGCCCGAACATCACCGCTCGCCCGAATTTTGATGGCGGTCGCGGCGGTCTCATTTCGGGAGGACGTCCTACCGACAAATCGTTGAACGACTTCCTCGGCATCAGCGGCAACCGTCCGGGATCGCAACGTCCCACCACGCTGCCTGGCAACATCAGCTCTCGCCCGGGACTGGGAAACATTGATCGCCCCAACATCGGCGGCGGTGGTAACCGACCTGGCTTGGAACGTCCGACGACCCTTCCTGGCATTATCGGCGATCGCCCCGGAACCGGCGGCGGCAACCGACCAGGAATCGAGCGTCCGACGACTCTCCCCGGAATCATCGGCGATCGTCCTGGCATCGGTGGCGGTGGTGATCGTCCCGGCATCGGCGGCGGTGATCGTCCCGGCATCGGCGGCGGTGATCGTCCCGGCATCGGCGGCGGTGATCGTCCCGGCATCGGCGGCGGTGATCGTCCCGGCATCGGCGGCGGTGATCGTCCCGGCATCGGCGGCGGTGACCGACCCGGCATCGGTGGCGGTAATCGCCCCGGAATCGGCGGCGGAAATCGTCCTGGGATTGTCGACGGTAATCGTCCGATTCGCCCTGATCGTCCGCACGGCCCTGGCCATGGCGATCATTGGGACAATTGGCACAACCGCGGAAACTACGTCCGCAATCGCTACAATTACTGGAGCATCCACAACAACTGGAACCACGGTTTCTGGGGTTGGAACAATCCGTACTACAACCGCTGGGGTTTCTACGGCTATCGTCCCTACGCTGGATATTGGTGGCGTTGGGCGACTCCGGTAGCCCTTTCGTCTTGGTTCTATTGGGGTCCGACGTGGGGAACTCCCTGCTATTACGACTACGGCTCGAACGTCTACTACGACACGCAGTACGTTTATTACAACAGCCAACCGATAGCGACGACGACGGTGTACTACCAACAAGCGTCCGACTTCGCAGCGGCAGGTCGTGAGGCCTTGGCCGAGAATCCTCCGACCGAGGATAGCGGCGAGAACTGGATGCCGCTCGGCGTCTTCGCCTTGGTCAACAAGGAGGAAGGGGATCCGATCATGTATCTGCAATTGGCGGTGAACAAGGACGGCATCATTGCCGGCACCTACTACAACACCGAGACCAAGACCAACCTGCAAGTGCAAGGGAGCGTCGATAAAGACTCGCAGCGAGCCGCTTGGACGATTGGCGACAAGACCAACACGGTGATGGAAACCGGCATTTACAACCTGACCCAGGATGAAACGCCGATCTTGATTCACTTCGGTGAAGACAAGACGCAAACCTGGATGCTGGTTCGCTTGCCGGAAAACCAGCAAGGTCAGGCCGAAGGAGTGGCGAATCCTGACGCCGTCGATCCGTTCGCTCCGTAATTGGACCGCAAGCAAGAAAAATGAAGAGCGGCGCATCGCGCCGCTCTTTTCTTTTACTAGCCCGCAGCGCGAGCAAGTTTTCTACGCCTTGGGAAGCGCTTCGCGAAGTTCGCGCGGCAGTTGGAAGTGAACTTGCTCTTCCCGAATGCTGTGGGGGGTGATCTCGGCGCCATGATGTTCGACCAGGTAGTCGAGACATTCCTGCACCACTTCTTCCGGTGCGCTGGCGCCGGCGGTGACCAGAACGGTACTGACCCCTTCAAACCACTCCGGTTTCAGATCGGCGGCGCCGTCGAGCAGATAGCCCGGCGTGCCTGATTCGCGAGCCAACTCTTTCAGACGTTGGCTGTTCGAGCTGTTCTGACTGCCGAGCACCAAGACCAGGTCGGCCTCTTTCGCGAGCAAACGAACCGCTTCCTGGCGGTTTTGGGTCGCATAGCAGATGTCTTCTTTCGGCGGTCCGATGATCTGCGGAAAGCGTTCTTTCAGCGCCCCGATGATCCGGTTGGCGTCGTCGACCGACAACGTCGTCTGCGTCAGGTAAGCGAGTTTGCTGTCGTCGGCGATTTGCAGATTCGGGACGTCTTCGGCCGATTCGACCAGAATGATCGCCTCGGGGGCTTCTCCCATGGTGCCGATCACCTCGTCATGCCCTTCGTGCCCGATCAAAAAGATCGTGTATTGCTGTTTTGCGAAGCGGATCGCCTCCAAGTGAACCTTGGTCACCAGCGGGCAAGTGGCGTCGATTGCGAAGAGTTTGCGGTCCCGCGCGACCTGACGAATTTCGGGCGAAACGCCGTGGGCGCTAAAGAGCAACGTCGAGCCTTCCGGCGCTTCGCTCAAATCATCGATAAAAATCGCCCCCTTCTCCTTGAAGGTGGTCACAACATATTTGTTGTGCACGATTTCGTGATAGACGTAGACCGGCGCCCCAAACGCTTGCAAAGCAAGGTCGAGACTCTCAATCGCCATGTTAACGCCGGCACAAAAGCCGCGCGGACTCGCGAGGATCACTTTCATCGTAGCGCACTTCTCCTTACGATTGCATCATACTGAATCGCCGCTAAGTGAGGTAGCGGCGTATGCTCCCCCCAATTTCAGGAACCGTGACGCCCAAGGCGGATGTAACGCGTGCCCGATTCACGATTTGAGCGGCAGCTGGAAAAATATGGTCCCGAATCCCCGCACGAGCCTTGTTCGCTCGCGGCGGCGACCGATTATTGCCAACATCTGACCAAAAGCCACTACGAGAATTTCACCGTCGCTAGCTGGCTTCTGCCGCGTGAGTTACGCCCTCATTTCGCCCACGTTTACGCCTATTGCCGCTGGTCGGACGATCTGGCCGACGAAGTAGGGGAAGACCAGCGGAGCTTGGACCTGCTCGCCTGGTGGCGAGGGGAATTGGAGGCCTGCTACCAGGGAAAAGCGTGGCATCCGGTCTTCGTCGCTTTGTCCGAAACGATCCGCGAGTATCAGATCCCGATCGATCCTTTCGCCAATCTGCTGATCGCCTTCGAGCAAGACCAGCGGGTCAAATGCTATGGGTCGCACCAGCAGTTGCTCAGTTACTGCGAAAACTCGGCCAATCCGGTCGGGCATCTGGTCCTCTACCTCGGCCGTTCGTTTCGTCCTGAGACGCGCGAGCTTTCTGATTCAATTTGTACCGGGCTGCAACTGGCTAACTTCTGGCAAGACGTCGCCCGCGACTATGCAATCGGGCGGATCTACCTGCCGGAAGAGGATCGCCGGAAATTCGGCGTGACGGAAGAAATGATCGCGGCGAAGTCAGCGTCAGCCGAATTCCGCCAACTCCTTCAATTCGAAGTCGAGCGAGCCGAGAACTACCTGCGCAGCGGTCGTCCCTTGATCAACATGATCGCGCCGCAGTTGCGACTCGACGTCGAACTCTTTTTGGCCGGCGGCCTGGCGATCTGTCAGGCGATCCGCCAGCAAAAGTTCGACGTCCTGCAAAGCCGCCCCACGGTTGGCAAATGGAAGAAGTTGCAACTCTTGCTCGGCTGCTGGACGCGGCGAACCTTTTCTCGCAATGCAAAGATGTCGGTCTCCGCCGGCCAGGAGGCGACGGTATGAGCTGCTCACTTGCCGAAAGCTACGACTTCTGCCGAAAAACGGCGAAGCGGTCCGGCTCGAACTTCGTGATGTCGTTCATGCTCCTCCCGCGCGACAAGAGTCAGGCGATGTACGCGCTCTACGCGTACATGCGTCAAACCGACGACTTGGGAGATCAGCCCGGCGATTTGTCGGCGAAGAAGACGTCGCTCGAGAAGTGGCGGCAAGATCTGCATGCGGCGGTTGCCGGCGAGTCGCCGGACGACCCCCGATTGCCGGCGCTGGTCGATACGATCCGCCGCTATGAGATCCCGGTCGAGTACCTGACCGCGGTGATCGACGGAGTCGAACGCGATCTGACGCCGACGCCGTTCCCGACCTTCGCCGAAGCGCAGCACTACTGTTACCAGGTCGCCGCAGCGGTCGGCTTGGCCTGTCTGCATATCTGGGGATTTGAAGGGGAAACGGCGATTCCCCCGGCGCTCGCTTGCGGCTACGCGTTTCAATGGACAAACATCCTGCGCGATCTGCACGAAGACGCCGAAGCGGGTCGGCTTTACTTGCCGCAAGACGAAATGTCGCGCTACGGCGTTTCGATCGGAGATTTTGCGGCAGGGAGAGTCGCTGAAGGTTATGCAGAACTGATGCAGTTCCAAATCCAAAGGGCAGGGGAGTTCTACCGAGAAGCGGAACCGCTGCAGTCGCTGCTGCATGCCGACGGACGTAAAATATTTCCGGCGATGTTTAGCACCTATCGAGGCCTGCTCACCAGAATCGAGCGAGACCCCACCGCGGTTTTGAAGCAACGGATTTCGGTGGGGTATTGGAAAAAGATGCGGATCGTCACCTCCTTGATGTTAGCCCAACTGTTTGATTTCTCTTCTTCGACGACGGTCGCTCGCTAATGAAGTCTGGCAAAAAGAAGGACGCGACGCCCCGACCTTCGGTGGCGATCGTCGGCGGCGGACTCGCCGGACTCGCGGCGGCCGAAGCCCTCTCGCGCAGCGGCATGCTGGTGACGCTGTTCGAATCGCGGCGTTATCTCGGCGGTCGCGCCGGATCGTTTCGGGATGAAAACACCGGACAGCTTTTCGATCACTGCCAACATGTGGCGATGGGCTGCTGCACGAACTTCCTCGATTTTTGCGAACAGACCGGCGTCGCCAAACTCTTCCGCTGCGACCGCAAGCTTCGTTTCATCGACGCCAAAGGAAAGGTCTATCCGTTCGCTCCGATCGAATCGCTTCCCGCGCCGCTGCACCTGGCGCCGGCGTTCTGGCGACAAAGTTACCTGACGATGAGCGAAAGGATCGGCATCGGAACAGCTCTTCGCCGCATGGCGAAACTGACCGACCAGCAAGCCGAGCACCTGCTTGTCGGCCCATGGCTCCGCGAGCAAAAACAATCGAGCGGCGTGATCTCGCGTTTTTGGGAAATCATCCTGGTCAGCGCACTGGGCGATTCGATTGAGAAAACGTCGCTCGCCGCCGCGCGCAAGGTGATGATCGACGGTTTTCTGGCGCATCATCATTCCGCTGACGTACACGTTCCGTCAGCGCCGCTCGGCGAGATCTACGAAGAAGGAATCGCTCGCTGTCTGTTTGATCGCGGCGTCCGGATCGAAATGGAATCGCCGGTCGACGAAGTCTTTCGCAAGTCGGTCGGCGGCGGCTTCAGCGTTTCGGTAAAAGACGAAGAGACGCTGCAGTTTGACAACGTCGTGTTGGCGATTCCGGGGCGTCGCGTGAAAGCGGTTCTCGCGCCGCGACTCTTTGAAAAAGTTCCTGATCTGGCGCGCGTCGATCAGTTTAATCACGCGCCGATCACCGGCGTTCACCTTTGGTATCCAGAACCGATTACCGACTTGCCGCACGCGGTGTTGCTCGATCGCACGAGCCAATGGATTTTCGCCCATGGGGAGACGAAGTCGCCGCATGATGGCCAGACGCCCGCCTATTACTACCAGGTAGTGATCAGCGCCTCGCACAATTTGCCGAGCGGCGATCATGCCGCGATCATTGCGACCGTCACGAAAGAACTGGCCGAGCTGTGGCCCGCTGCGGCGACTCCCTTGTTCGCGCGCGTCATCACGCAGCGTGCGGCGGTCTTCTCGGCCGCGCCGGGCTTGGAAGATATTCGCCCACCGCAAGCGACGCCGATCACGGGGCTGTTCCTCGCCGGCGATTGGACGAAGACCGGCTGGCCCGCGACGATGGAAGGAGCGATCCGCAGCGGTCGCCTCGCGGCCGAAGCTCTATGCCGTCGCTATGGACGCAATGAGCAATTGGTGACGCCAGAGCTTTCGCACTCCTGGCTCTGTCGCAAGCTCTTTTACTGAGCCACTAGGCAAAGAAGTCGTCGTCATCCGCGCTCGGACGATCGCCGCTTGCTTCAGACTCTTGCCGCGCTTGCCGCTTCGCTTTCAGCAATCGCGAGACGTAGTCCTCGTCGCCGGCTTGTCCGCCGGAGAGTGAATTGTCGCCGCCGGCAAGCCGCACCGCATCGGCTTGTTCAGTCGTAGCCGCGCCAGACGTCTCCTTAGTTTCAACCGGTTGCGGCGCCTCGAATCGGGCGGAAGCCTGGTAACCTTCGGCCGTCCGCCGCTTGGTCGCCCGCAATCGCTCGAGCCGATCGTCGTCTTCCTTGTCGTCCCCCTTCAACTTCAAGCCGATCCAACGCCGCAGCGCGATCAGCCATTCCCAGCCGATCGTGATCCGCCGAAATGCGACGTCGCCGACGAACGCGGTCGCCGCCAACACCAACACCCACGGCCAGGCTTGCCGCAAGCTGATCGCCGCCGGCAATCCGCGACGGAATGTATCGACCATCGATTGGGCGTTCTGCGCTGTCGTCGCATCGTCAATCACCTTGCCCGCTTCACCACCTTTCGGGACGTTGCCGGCGAGTTGCTCCAGAAGGTGCAGATTCGTGGGGCGACGAAGGTACTCGGCCGAGTAGCTGATGTTCACGCCGGTCCGCAGGATCGGTCGTCCCGGCCCGGTGGCGAGCGACAGGAAGTAACTACCCGATTCGCGCGCCGGGAAAGTTCCTTCATAGCGACCCGGCGCCGTTTGGGTCAGCGAGAAGTTTTCCGATTCCATCTCAGGCGTCACCGCAGCGCCGACCACATTCAAGAAGTTCACACCCTCTTTCGCAGGATCGAGCGCCGAGACGATCACGCGCACCTTCCCATCCGCCTCTTCGGTCGCTACGGCGAAGTCGCTCTGATCGCCGGTCGGTCGCATCGCGTACCGCACCATTTGCAGGAAGAACTTGTCGTAGCCGTCCCATTCGGTCCAGCGATTGGTCCAGCGCGCCCCGGCGTCGCTGGTAAAGACGACCGTTCGCCCCAGACCATATTGCCAGCTCGCCAACAGAGTCGCGTTCTCGGGATGTTCTTTCGGGACCGGGGCAATCAAACCGACTTCGACCAGCGGGCTATCCTTCACCGTCGTCATGACGAAGCCGTCGAAAGTTGGCAGACCGTCAACGCCTTGCAAGATCTCATGCGACGAATAAAGCCCTGGAGACATCCCCGGAACTTCTTTCACCAGCGGCTGCGCAACGCGACGAGCTTCCCGCATGAAAATCCGCGGAATCGCTTTCGGGTTGTTCACGGCGTAAAACTTGCCGCCGCCGTTGCGAGCGATCGTCGACATCAACTTGTGATCGGCGTCGCCGCCGACCGCGACCGTGCTGACGGTCATCCCCATCTTGCGCATGTCGGAGGCGATCTGCGTCACGTTCCCCGGCTCGGTTTGTCCGTCCGATAGGACGATCATGTGCTTCACGCCTGCTTCTACATTCTGCAGATCGCGGAAACCAAGCGCCACGCCCGGCGTCATATTCGTACCGCCCGACGCGCTCAACTTGCGTACCTGGGCGGCGAAGATGCCGGGGTTGTCGACCTGGCGAATCGGGACGATCCGTTGAGCCTGCGAATCAAAGCCGATGACGCCGGCGAAGTCCGTCCCGCCCATCGCGCGAATTGCTGCGAGTGCGGCGCCTTGCGTCATCTGCATCTTCTCGCCTTGCATGGAGCCGGACTTGTCGAGCACCAGCATCAACGCGCCGACCGGGACCACCTTCGCGTCTCGAATCGTGAAGCGAACCGGCGACGCTTCTTCCAGCTTCGTATTCGCCCAACCGCCAGCGCCAAAGCTGCTGGGACCGCCCAGGATCAACAGTCCGCAGCCAAGCTGTTGCGTATTGCGAACCAACAATTCGACCTGGCGATCGCTAAAGCTGGTGATCTCTTCGCCGGTCGCTCCGCTCGCACGCGGCACGTCCGCCAGGATGACGGCGTCATACGGTTGCAGTTCGGCCAACGACGTGAAGAGCTGATTGCTCGGCTGAACGTCGACCTCCAGTTCATGCTTCTTCAAACGTTCGACCAGGTGATCAAACTGGCCGGTTCGCTCCCAATCTTCAATCAGCAGAATGCGTCCTTTGCCGTGCGCGTTGACGAACGACGTCGCTTCGTTGTTTTGCGTCAGCAGATCGTCTTGCTTGTCTTGGGGCGTAAAGCGGACCTGGTACGAATAGAAGTTCGCTTCGTCCAGCATGTTCTCAAACGAGAAGACCTTCTTACCTGGCGGCAGTTCGACCTCTTGCTCCGCCATCACGACTTCGCTGGCGCCGGCTTTGCGAATCAGCGACAGCTTGCCGCGGGCGACGCGAGCTTCGCCCCCTTCGGGCGTTTCGTTGGTCAGCACCACGCTGGCCTGAAACGCTTGCCCGACCCGAGCGGTCTCCGGCGTCGTCAGCTTCTCGACGATCACTTCGGCGGAGGAGGGGGGAGCGAATACCGGCGCCACGTCGATGCCAACTCCGCTGGCGGCCAGACTGCGAGCGATAGGCAAGGCGTCGCCGATCGTTTCGTTCCCATCGGAAACGACGACAATGCGACCGGACGAGTCCGATTGAAGCGACGCTTGGGCAAGTTGCAATGCGCCGGCCAGGTTGGTTTCGTCCGTTTCGACCGTCGTCAACGACGACAGACGTTTTAGGGGCGGCAACGGAGCGTCGGTAGGGGGAAACTCAATCGCCGGCTGGTCGCCAAAGACGATCACGCCGACCCGGTCTCCCTGTTCTTCGCGACGATGGGCTTCCACCTCGCGGACGACATATTCGACCATCGCCTGACGCTGACCGCTCGGAATACTTTGCGATTGGTCAAGCAGATAGATGACCGTCATCCGATCGTGACGCTGCAAGGTTTGCGTTTCCGCCAGTGCGGCGATCAGGAGCAACAGAATGAAGGCCCGCACCAAGATTGCCGCGGCGCCGCGCGAGCGCGTCATCACCGAGAGCGACTTTCGTCCCAACTGGATGACCACCGGGATCAGCAACAGCAGCAGAAAGTACCACGGACTATCGAAACGGATCTCGCTGAACATGCCGAGAGCAGCTCTCCGCTAGAGAAAAAATGAGACGAGACTTGATTCTAGCATGATGCAAACTGACAAACTTAGCTAGCCAAACGCTAAGGGGTCGAAGACAAAATCCCCTGTGCGGTACAATACGAGAGACCGACGCTTCCTCATCTCTTCGAAGAATTCAGGGCAGACATGGACACTTTTGACGCGATCTACCAGCGACGCTCGATCAAGCACTACGATCCGACGCACGAAATGACCGAAGAGGAAGTCGCCAAACTGATGGACGCGGCGCTGCAGTCTCCCACCTCGTTCAACATGCAGAACTGGCGGTTCGTCGTCGTCCGCAACAAAGAAGTCCGAAAACGCCTGCGGGCCGCCGCATACGGTCAGGCCCAAGTCGAAGAAGCCTCGCTCGTCATCGTCCTTTGCGCTCATCTTGGCGCTCACGGCCTGGAACCGCATCGCTACTGGCGCGAATCTCCCCCGGAAGTCGGCAAAAAGCTGGCCGACATGCTCTTCAACCTTTACGAGGGAAATGAGCAATTGCAGCGTGACGAGGCGATGCGGAGCGTCGGCATCGCCGGGCAGACGATCATGCTGGCCGCCAAAGCGATGGGTTACGACAGTTGCCCGATGGTCGGCTACGACCCGAAGAAGGTGGCCGAGGTAATCCGTCTTCCGGAAGACCACGTACTGGGATACCTAATCACGGTCGGCAAAGCGGTGAAACCAGCCTGGCCCAAGCCGGGGCAACTGGAACCAGAGGAAGTGGTCATCCACGACCAGTTCCAGTAGCGGATATCGACCGCCAAAGGGTGGTCAGGCGCCACGTGATATCACTCGAATTCGCTCTGGCGACTCCCAGACTGGGTGCGGAATTCAAGAATTTGATACAAAAGCGATCTACTGGCGAATTCGTCCAGAACGTAAGTCAATGTTATGTTGCGACTTGCGCCGAATGCTAGCCAGTTTGGCAAACGCGGCAAAGAGTCGGAATTACTTTGACAATTCGGGCGAAGACGGTTATCTTCTTCTCTTACGTCCCTTGAGGCCGAAACTTTGGTTGCAAGTCGCACTTTAGTTGAAGCCTGAAGCGACCCCGCCAAAATGAACCGGACCCCATCCGGCCCTGCCCAGCAAACCCCACGACTGAAGAAGGCTTTTCGGTCGTCAATCCAACCACCAGGGATGATCGGACGTCTTTTTCCCTTGCGTCCTAAAAAAAAGACATTTCGACATTCCTAATCGCAAAATCGCCGAATTGCGGCTTTTTTCGCGAAACCATGTTTCACACCTGCGCCATATCACTCCGTACTCACGTGCCCACCACATCAGGAGAGAATCCGATGACATGCAAGGGAAATCTGCTAAGCCGACGAAACGCGCTAACGATTGGCGCCATCGGCGGTCTTGGGCTGACGCTCAGCGACTTTTTCCGCCTCCGCGAGGCCCGCGCTGAACTGAAACAATACGACAACATCGCCGCCAAAGCGAAGAGCGTCATTCACATCTACCTGCCGGGCGGTATGGCTCACCAAGAGTCATTCGACCCGAAGCCTTATTCGCCGATTGAGTACCGCGGCGAAATGGGAACCGTGAAGACCAACACCGGCGAATTCTTCAGCGAAACGCTGCAGAAGACCTCGCAGGTCGCTGACAAAATCGCCGTCATCCGCTCGATGACCCACGGCGAAGCGGCCCACGAACGCGGCACGCACAACATGTTCACCGGCTACAAGCCGAGCCCGGCGCTGAATTATCCCTGCTTCGGCTCGGTCATCAGCCACGAATACGGCCCCCAGAACAACCTGCCGCCGTACGTCTGCATTCCGAACCAACCGAACGAATTCGCGGGCACCGGCTACCTGAGCTCGTCGTTCGCTCCGTTCAGCCTCGGCAGCGATCCGGCCTCGAACGGCTTCAAGGTCCGCGACCTGAGCCTGCCGGGCAACGTCGACGAAGGTCGTTTCTCGCGTCGCCGTTCGGCCCTGGAAGCGGTCAACGACTACTTCAAGCACAAGAACGAATCGGACGCGGTCGCCGCGATGGATACGTTCTATGATCGCGCCTACAGCCTGATCAGCGCTCCGGAAGCTCGCGAAGCGTTCAACATTGACGCCGAAGACGCCAAGGTTCGCGACGAATATGGTCGCAACACCGCCGGTCAGCGCATGTTGATGGCTCGTCGTTTGGTCGCCGCCGGCGTCCGCATGGTCACGTTGACCTACGGTGGTTGGGACATGCACACCAACATCAGCGGCAGCATGCGTCGCACGATGCCTGAATTCGATCAGGCCTACTCGACCTTGATCCGCGACCTCGATCGCAACGGTTTGTTGGACGAAACCCTGGTTATGGTCTCGTCGGAATTCGGTCGTACGCCGAAAGTCAACAAAGACGCCGGCCGCGATCACTGGCCGAAGGTCTTCAGCGTGGCTCTGGCGGGCGGCGGTATCCGCGGCGGTCAGATCTACGGTTCGTCGAATGCGACCGCCAGCGAACCGGAAACCGATGCGGTTTCGCCGCAAGACCTGGCGACCACGATGTACCACCTGATGGGCATCGTCGCCGACAAAGAACTGATGGCCCCGGGCGATCGTCCGATCGAAATCGTTGACGGCGGCAAGGTCGTCAAGGGTCTGTTGGCCTAATAACCCCGCCCGGCGGCCTAACCGTTATGGTCCGCCGGCTTGGTTTGTAGAAAAAACATGTCGGCGCGGCGGTTTCCTGCGGAACCCCGCGCCGCGTGATTATGCTGAATATCGCATTCCGGCGTGTGCTCTCGCTCCTCAGGCACGTCGAAATCCGGAGGCTTCGCCTCCCCAATCCCGCCTTTACCATCGCGAACATCCTCCTTCAGAAGGTTGAAGATGAATCGCCATCGACTTTTAGCGATCGCTATTTGCTTCCTCTCTGCGTCCGTTCTCTCCGCTGCCGAACCCCAATTCAGCTCGATCTCGCCGGTCGGCATGCAGCGCGGAACCGAAATTGAAGTCACCCTGTCGGGCGATCGTCTGCAAGATTTCGCAGGCATGATCTTCTACACGCCTGGGCTGTCGTTGAAAGAGATCAAGCCGCTCGAAGACAAAGACAAACCGAAGAAGGCGGTCGCCGTTCTGGTGGCCGACTCGAATTGCCGTTTGGGCATGCACGCGATTCGCCTCCGCACCGACTCAGGCATCTCGAACATGCAAACCTTCTATGTTGGCGCCTTGCCGGAGATCGAAGAGAAAGAGCCGAACAGCGACTTCACCGCTCCGCAGCCGATCGAAATGAACGTCGTCGTCAACGGCATCGTCCAAAGCGAAGACGAAGACTTCTTTGTGGTGGAAGCGAAGAAGGGTCAACGGATCGTCGCCGAACTGGAAGGTCTGCGGATCGGCCGCACTAACTACGATCCCTATCTGGCGATCCTGAACGAACAACGATTTGAACTGGTCCGTAGCGACGATTCGCCGCTCCTTTACCAAGACTCCGTCTGCTCGCTGATCGCGCCGGAAGATGGTCGCTACATCCTCCAGATTCGCGAAAGCAGCTATGGCGGCAACGGCGCCGCCAACTATCGCCTGCATGTCGGCGAGTTTCCGCGACCGCTGGGAGTCTATCCCGGCGGCGGTCGCCCCGGCGAAGAAGTCGAAGTCACCATGGTCGGCGACGCCGGCGGCGAAACCAAGACCCGCGTGAAACTGCCCGATACGCCTGGCATTTTTCAGTTCTTCGCTCAAGACGATAAAGGGATCGCTCCTTCGCCGAATCGAATGCGCGTGATCGATATCCCCAACGCGCTCGAAGCGGAACCGAACGAAGATCAAAAGACCGCGAGCCAGATGGAAGCCCCTGGCGCCGCCAACGGCGTGATCGGCGACAAGGGAGACGTCGACTACTTCAAGTTCACCGCGAAGAAGGGTGAGCAGTACGACGTTCGCGTCTATGCTCGCGAACCGCTTCGTTCGCCGCTTGATCCAGTCGTCAACGTCTATCGCTCCAACGGCGGCGGCGTCGGCGGAAACGACGACTCGGGCGGTCTCGACAGCTACTATCGCCTGGCCGTTCCGGAAGATGGCGAATACTTCGTTCGCGTCGCCGATCACCTGCAAAAGGGCGGTCCTGATTTCATCTACCGCATCGAAATCACCCGCGTCGCTCCGGCGCTGACGATGGGTGTTCCGGAAGTTCGTCAGTACATCTCCCACTTCGCGGAAGTTCCGCAAGGAAACAATTTCGCGTTGTTGGTCAGCGCCAAACGCGAAAACTGGGGAGGGGATTTGAAAGCCGAACTGAGCGATCTTCCCCCCGGCGTCGAATACGAAATCCTCGACATGAAGGGGAACCAGACGACCGTGCCGGTTCTCTTCAAAGCGGCGGCTGACGCTCCTTTGGCCAGCGCGCTGGTAAACGTCACTGGTCGCCCGGTTGATGAGAATGTGAAAGTCACCGGCGGCATCGACCAGCGCACCATGCTGATTCGGGGTCGCAACAATTCGGACGTCTGGGGTCACAACGCCGATCGCATGACGCTCGCGGTGACCGAAAAGATCCCGTATAAGCTTGAAATCATTCAGCCCAAAGTGCCGATCGTCCGCGACGGCTCGATGGCCCTGAAGGTCAAAGCGACTCGCGACGAAGGCTTTGACGGCGAGATCTCGCTCCGCATGCTTTACAACCCGCCGGGCATCGGCTCTTCCGGCTCGATCAAGATCGAGAAAGGGAAGGACGAAGCCGAGATTCCGCTAACCGCCAACGGCGGCGCCGAAATCGGCGATTGGAAGATCTGCGTCATCGGACGTGCCGCTTACAAGTCGGGCGCCGTCGAAGCGGCGACGCCGTTCGCGAACCTGTCGATCGCCGATCGCTTCTTCGATTTCAGCTTTGCGAAGACGGCGATGGAGCAAGGTAGCGAACTCCAGTACGTCATTGAAGTCACCAAGAAGACCGACTTTGAAGGCCCGGCCAAGGTCGAACTGCTCGGTCTGCCTAACGGCGCCACCGCCGAACCGGTCGAAATCACCAAGGATTCGCCCCAAGCGGTCTTCACCGTCAAAGCGACCCCCGAAACGAAAGATGGTCGTCACAAGTCGATCATGGCCCGCGCGATCGTGATGCAAAACGAGGAGCCGATCACGCACACCTTGGGCGCCGGCGAAATCCGCGTCGACAAGCCGCAACCGAAGGCTGTCGCTCCGGAGCCCAAGAAAGAAGAACCGAAAAAAGAAGAGCCGAAAAAGGAAGCTCCTCCCAAACCGCTGAGTCGATTGGAACAGTTGCGTGCGGCGAAAGAAGCTGCCGCCGCTGGCAAGTAATTTCCTTTTTCCACCCTCACGAATTACCCGCCTTCCTCCCCCGGAAGCGACCAGAATAGCTAGGAGAATTGCTGTGAAACGAATGACAGCCTCAGGGATGATCGCCCTCGCGATGTCCGTCGGCATGGCCTCGCTGGCCGTCGCCGAATCGGAAATCGTTAAGATCGACGTCTATCCTGAATCGGCCGAATTGTTGACGTCGCGCGATCAGCAAAATTTCGTCGTCCGAGCGACGCGTGCTGACGACGTTACGATCGATGTGACCAGCGAAGCCAAATGGACCGTGGGCGACGAAAAGATCGCCAAGCTCCAGGGGCACACGCTTCTCCCGGCTGGCGACGGCGAAACCAAGCTGTCGGTCGAATACTCCGGCTTCAAGGCCGAAGTTCCGGTCAAAGTCGCCGAAGCCGGCGCCGAACGCCCGGTCAGCTTTAAGCTCGACGTGATGCCGGTATTTATGCGAGCCGGTTGTAACACCGGCAGCTGCCATGGCGCCGCTCGCGGTAAAGACGGGTTCCGTCTCTCGCTGTTTGGGTTCGATCCCAACGGCGACTACGATCGCGTCACTCGCGAACTCGCTTCCCGCCGCATTAACCTGGCGGTTCCGCAAGCGAGCCTCTTGATGGAAAAATCGATCGGCGCCGTTCCGCACACCGGCGGTAAGCTGTTCGATCAAGACTCGGAATACTACGCGACCATGATTCGTTGGCTCGAATCGGGCGCTCCGCGCGACCCGAGCGAACCGCCGGTCTGCAAGAAGATCGAGATCTATCCTCCCAAGGCGGTCTTGGAAGGGGAGGGCGCCAAGCAGCAGTTCATCGTCAAAGCGTTCTACGCCGACGGCACGACCCGCGACGTTACCGACCTGGCGGTCTTCCTGACCAGCAACGACAACTCGGTCCCGATGGGCAAAGACGGTATGGCGACCGCCGCCAATCGCGGTGAAGCGTTCGTAATGGCCCGCTTCGACACCCACACCGTCGGTAGCCAGGTGATCGTGCTTCCGAAGAACCTGCAGTACGAAAAGCCGGCCGTCGCCGGCAACTACATCGACGAACTGGTCGGCGCCAAGCTGCACAAGCTGCGGATTCTTCCGAGCGGCCTTTGCTCGGACGAAGAATATCTCCGTCGCGTCTCGGTCGACATCACCGGTCAATTGCCGACCGCCGAGGAATACACCGAGTTCATGGCCGACCAATCGCCCGACAAGCGAGCCAAGCTGGTCGAACGCCTGCTGGAACGAAAAGAGTTCGCCGAAATCTGGGCGATGAAATGGGCCCAGCTGCTGATGATTAAGAGCGATAACAATCGCGTCAGCTACAAGTCGGCGTTCCTCTACAACTCGTGGTTGCAGGAAAAGATCGCCAACGAAGTTCCGCTCGACGAAATGGTACGCGAACTCCTCAGCGCCACCGGCGGTACCTTCAGCAACCCGCCGACCAACTTCTACGAAGTGGAACGGGACACGCTGAAGACGGCCGAAAACGTCGCCCAGGTCTTCATGGGGATTCGCACCCAGTGCGCCCAGTGCCACAACCATCCGTTCGATCGCTGGACGATGGACGACTACTACAGCTTCGCCGCCTTCTTTGCCCAAGTTGGTCGCAAGAACGCCGAAGACGAACGAGAACGCATCATCTTCGACCGCCGCGGTGGCGACGTTCGCCACTTGGTCGACAACCGCGTGATGGAACCGAAGTTCCTCGGCGGCGAAGCCCCTGACATGCAGGGTCGCGATCGCCGCGAAGTCTTCGCCGAATGGCTCACCGCTCCGGAGAACCCGTTCTTCGCCGCGAATACCGCCAACCGCATCTGGGATCACTTCTTCGGGGTCGGCATCATCGATCCGGTCGACGACATCCGCGTCAGCAATCCCGCCAGCAACCCGGAACTGCTGAAGGCGCTTGCCGACAAGCTGATCGAGTACAAGTACGACTTCAAGAAGTTGGTCAAAGACATCTGCGCGTCGAACGCCTATCAGCGTGCGACCTTGCCGAACGACTCGAACAAGACCGACACCAAGAACTTCGCCTACGCCCAGGTTCGCCGCATCCCGGCCGAACAGTTGCTTGACTGCATCAGCCAGGCGACCGAAACGAAGGACAAGTTCCGCGGTCTGCCGCTCGGCGCCCGTGCGGTCCAAATTGCGGACGGCGGCACGTCGACTTACTTCCTGACCACCTTCGGCCGTGCGGAACGTGCGACCGTCTGTGCCTGCGAAGCGAAGACCTCTCCCACCTTGTCGCAAGCGTTGCACATGCTCAACGGCGATGCGACCCAAGGGAAGATCTCGCAGGGCAAGTTGGTTCAGACTTGGCTCAAGGACGAAATGCTGACGCCCGATCAGGTCGTCGAAAGAATTTACGTCCGCTGCCTGAGCCGCAAGCCGACTGACGAAGAAAAGACTCGCCTTATGGCGGTGATTGATCAAGATGAGAATAAGCAGCAAGCCCTGGAAGACGTCTTCTGGGCGGTGCTGAACTCCCGTGAGTTCCTGTTCAATCACTAAGACGCAAGTACGCTGGAAGCGGCGACGTCTGGTCGCCGCTTTTCGATTTCCTGCCTCGCTTCCTTCCGACGCCAATCCGCTATGAAAAAAATCTCGACCATCGCGATGTTGCTGTTGGGCGCCGCTCCGCTGGCCGCTCAAGAGAAGCCGGCTACCGCCAAGATCACCTATGACGACCACGTCCGGGCGATCTTCCGTGAGCATTGCTTCAGCTGCCATAACCAGGGTGAAGCGAAAGGGGGTCTCGCCCTCGATTCGTTCGGCAAGACGATGGAAGGGGGCTCCAGCGGCGAAGTCGTCGTGGCGCAAGATATCGAAAGCTCTCGTCTGTGGGACTTGGTCGCGCACATCGATACCCCGGTGATGCCGCCGAACCAGGACAAGATGCCGCAGGCGAAACTCGATCTGATCAAGTCGTGGATCGAGATGGGCGCCTTGGAAAACAGCGGTTCGGTCGCCAAGAAGTCGAACAAGCCGAGCCTGAACATGGCCGGTCCAACAACCACCGGCAAACCGGAAGGTCCGGCCGCGATGCCCGAAAAAGTCTGGCGTCAGCCGGTCGTCTATACCGAACGCGCCGCCGCCGTTTCGTCGATCGCGACTAGCCCGTGGGCGCCGTTGGCCGCAATCGCCGGACAAAAGCAAATCTCGCTTTACAACACCGACACCGGAGAATTGCTCGGCGTCCTCGCCTATCCGGAAGGGATTCCATACATCCTTCGCTTCAGCCGCAACGGCGAATTGCTGTTGGCTGGCGGCGGTCGCGGCGGTCACTCCGGCACGGTCGTTCTGTACGAAGTTCGCACCGGCAAGCGTCTGATGTCGCTCGGCGATGAGCTCGACGCCGTCTTGGCCGCCGACATCAATCCGAGCCTGACGCGCGTCGCTCTCGGCGGTCCGCAAAAGATCGTCCGCATCTACTCGACCGCCGACGGTTCGCTGCTGCACGAAATCAAGAAGCACACCGACTGGGTCACCGCGCTCGAATACAGTCCAGACGGCGTTCTGCTCGCTTCGGGCGACCGCTCGAACGGGCTCTTCGTCTGGGAAGCGGACGCCGCTCAGGAATACTTGAACCTGCAAGGGCACAAAGAAGCGATCACCGCCGTCAGCTGGCGGAGCGACTCCAACTTGTTGGCCTCGGCTAGTGCAGACAGAAGCGTCAAGCTCTGGGAAATGAACGAAGGGAAGACGATCAAGTCGTTCGACGCTCATGGCGGCGGAACCGAATCGGTTCGCTTCGGCCAAGATGGTCGCCTCGCCACGGCGGGACGTGATAAAGTCGCCAAGGTCTTTAGCGGCGATGGCAATGAACAGAAGAAGACGCCCGGCTTCAGCGACATCGCTCTGGAAGCGGTCCTGACCTACGATGGCAAGCGTCTGATCGCCGGCGACTGGACCGGTAACGTTCGGATGTGGGACCTGGAGAAGATGGAAGAAGTGGCTCAGCTGCCGCCGAATCCGCCCACCTACGACTTGCAGATCACCGCTTCGCAAGCGGCTCAAGCCGCCGCCAAGGCGAAAGCGGATGAAGCGGTCGCTCAACTGGCGGCTGCCGACAAAGCGGTCACCGACAAGAAGGCGCAGCAGACTGCGAACACAGAAACGATCGCTCGCCTGCAAAAGGAAATCGCCGACTTCGCCGCGAACACGCAGAAAGCGGACGGCGAAAAGAACGCCCAGATCGCCGCGATCAAGCAAAATAGCGACAAGCAAAAGTCGCTCGACGGCGCCATCAACAAGATGGATCAAGAGCTGGCCCAAGCGACCCAGCAACTGCAAACCGCGCAAGGCAATCAGAAGAACGCCTCGGATCAGCTGACCAAGCGTCAGGGTGAACTCAATGGCGCCAAGAATCAGCTGACCGCCGCGACGCAAGCCGCCGAAGCCGCCAAGCAAAAGGACGCTGCGGCCAAAGCCGAAGCGACCAAAGCGACCGACGCCGCCAACCAGGCCGCCGCCGCGCTCAAAGCGACCGAAGAGCAACTCGCTTCAGCTGCTGAAGGGGATAAAGAAGCCCTGACGCAGAAGGTCGCCGAGAATCGCAAGGCTGCCGACGCCGCCAAGGCTGCGGCCGATCAAGCCGCCCAGAAGGTGACCGCCGCCGAAGCGGAAGTCGCCAAGCAAGCGAAAGAGGCGGAAGCGAAAGCGGCCGCCGTCAAACAACTGGAACAACTGGTTGCGGCCGACGACGCCGAAGTGAAGAAGCAAGCCGCCGAGGTCCAGCGTCTCGACGGAGAACGAAACCAGAAAGCGGACGCCGTCGCCAAGTCGAAGGCCGAACGAGAAACCGTGAAGCAGGCGATCACCGCCGCTCAGGCCAAGCAGAAGGAACTGGAAGCCGCGATCGCCAACTACGCCAAAGAGACGCAGCAGCGTCAAGCGGCGATGAAGCAGGCCGAGGAAGCTAAAGGCAAGTTGGTCACCGAACTGGCCGAGCTCGAAAAGCAGAAGGGCGAAAAGGCCTCTGCCTCGGAAGCTGCGAAGCAAACGCTAGGCGCCGCCGAAGCTTCGCTCACCAAGCTGAAAGAAGAGGCGGCCGCTTACGCCGCGTTGCCTCAACAAGTTTCGGCCGACGCGGCCCCGTCCGAAACGCAAGTTTCCGACAATGTAAACTAAGTCCGCGTGAACTAAGGCTGACAATCAGCTGCCAGATACTTGCGAAGGAGAAAGTGCCCAGGCGGAACTTTCTCCTTCGTCGTTTCTTGCTAGTAGTTAACGACGCTTTCCGCGTTGTCGTCAGGACGAAGTTTCTGCAGGGTCGCTTCCGCTTCGACCGCCATCATCCGCACGTCGCTGCCGATGGCGATGAACTGCATTCCTTGTTCGGCCCGCACCAGCGCCTGATCGGCCGTCATCACATGCATGCCGGTCGGCGTTCCGACTTCCTTACCGGTCGCGATGACCTGCTGAATCAGCGCCTCGTGACCTTCCTTCGTCGGATTGGGATTCTCGACCGTCTTCATCTGGGCCCACAGATCATTCGGCCCGATAAAGATGGCGTCGCAACCAGGGAGCGAGTAGATCTCTTTCGCATTAGCGACGCCGCGCGGACTTTCGGTCTGTAAGACCACCAGAATCTCGTCGTTCGCCCCCGCATAATACGCGTCAGGCGATGCGTCGAAATTCATCGAGTGCATCCCGCCGCCAACGCTCCGGTCTCCTAGCGGCGGATATTTGGCGGCCGCGATCGCCGCTTTCGCCTGTTCGACGGTGTCGATCATCGGCACGACGATGCCCCATGCGCCGGCATCCAGCACTCGCTTGATCAAATCATGGTCGCCGCGCGGTACGCGGGCCAGGGGAACTCCGCCGGCGTCGGCGACGGCGCCAAAGATGATCGCCGCCTGGTACCAGTCGATCGGCGAGTGCTCCATATCGAGCGTGAGCCAATCCCATTGCATGCGGGCCAGGGTTCGCGTCGCGTAAACGTCTCCCAGCGAGAGCCAGGTGCCAAAGGTGGGCTCGCCGTTTTTCAGCTTCCGTTTAACCGGATTCGTACGCATGATCGTTCCATTCGTTACGATGGGAGAGGGGGATACGAAAGTGTTTCACATTCGCCGGCGCGTCGCAAGCGCCGGTCGATTTTTCGGTCCAGAGTTGCCGGAAGGTATAATTGCAGAATCCGCCCGATCATCCTCACCCGGAGAGGAATTCGCACATGCTACGCCCCGCATTCGCTCTGCTGACGCCGCTGTTAGTTTGCTGGCTGACTTGCTCGGTCGTCGCCGAAGATCCTGCCGCCGCCGCTCGTCGCCACATGGTGGAAGAAGCGGTGATCGCCAACGGCGTAAGTGATCAGCGCGTGATCCAGGCAATGATGGACACGCCGCGACATGAGTTCGTCGCGTACAAGTATCGCTCGCAAGCCTATTACGACATGGCGCTGCCGATCGGCGGTCAACAGACGATCTCGTCGCCGTTTATCGTCGCGTACATGACCGAGTCGCTTGAACCGCAACCGGAAGACAAGGTGCTGGAAATCGGCACCGGCAGCGGGTTTCAAGCGGCTGTGCTTAGCCCGCTGGTGAAGGACGTCTATTCGATTGAGATCGTGCCGGAATTGGGGCGCAGCGCCTCCCGCACGCTCCGGCGCCTTGGCTATAACAACGTCCATACGAAGATCGGCGACGGCTACCAGGGTTGGGCCGAGCACGCGCCGTTCGACAAGATCATCGTCACCTGTTCCCCGGAAAAGCCGCCGCAACCGCTGATCGATCAGTTGCGGGAAGGGGGCCGAATGGTGATTCCGGTCGGCGAACGCTACCAGCAGGTTCTCTACCTGTTTACGAAGAAGGACGGCAAGCTCGTTTCCGAGGCGCTTCGTCCCACGCTCTTCGTCCCGATGACCGGTAAAGCGGAAGACAACCGCGAAGTCAAACCAGACCCGCTTCATCCGCACGCCGCCAACGGTGATTTTGAGGCGGATCTGCAAGAGCATGGCCAGATGGCAGGCTGGTACTACCAACGCCTGTTTGAGCTGGTCGAAGCCGATGATGCGCCGCAAGGGAAACGGTACGTCCGCTTCCAGAACAGCGATCTTGGCCGGACGTCGATGGCGCTGCAAGGCTTTGGCGTCGACGGCGAAAAGGTCCACAAACTGCGTATCACCGCGTGGGTCAAAACCAAGGACATCGGGCTGGGCCCCGATCGCCGGGAAGCGCCGATGATCGCCGTCACGTTCTACGATGCGGCTCGCCGCGACGTTGGCCGGGGAGTGGTCGGTCCGTTCCTCGCGGACAGCGACTGGAAACAGATCGATGAGACCGTTCGGGTCCCCCCGGCAGCTAGGGAAGCGCTGCTACGAATCGGCTTGTTTGGCTCAACCGGCGAGGCTTGCTTCGATGACGTTAAAATGACCCCCCTTACGGATTAATTCTCCATAATCTTCCGTAAACATGGCGTCAACGGGGCATTATGAAGAATCTGCCCCAAACTCTAATAGCCTCACAAGGCGTCAAATTTTACCTATTCTGCTTGAACTATAGTTAGAGCATGTTATGTTCGAGTGAAAGCTGCTGGCGCCGCCAGCACAATTTCATGTCGGTCGGACAACGATTCAGACGCTTAGGAGATACAGCAAGATGGCGAGGCTAGGACACAAGGCGGCTGCGATGGCCGCCGTTATGGCGATCGGATGCATGTCGACCACGGCTCAGGCCGGTTGGCATGGTTGGTGGGGCGGATCGAGCGGCGGAAGCTCGGGCAGCTGGGGTTCCAGCGGCGGCAGCTCCGGCAGTTGGGGATCGAGCGGCGGTTACTATTCCAGCGGCGGAAGCTCGGGTAGCTCGGGCGGTTCCAGCGGCTATTACTCGAGCGGCGGAAGCTCGGGCAGCAGCGGCGGCTTGATCAGCCGTCTGATCCAGCATCACCGCGCTCACAAGTACTATCGCAGCTACTACTCGAGCGGCGGTAGCTCGGGCGGTTCGAGCGGTTACTACTCGAGCGGCGGAAGCTCGGGCGGTTCGAGCGGCGGTAGCTCGGGTACCTACGGCGGCAGCTACTACTACGAAGCTCCGTCCTCCGGGACTCCGGCCACTCCGGCTCCGGCTGAATCGACCATGCCGACCCCGATGACCAGCGCCCAGAGCGACGCGATCATCAACGTCAACGTTCCGGCCGAAACCAAGGTCTTCGTCAACGGCAAAGCCACGACGAGTGAAGGCCTGAATCGTCGCTTCGTTTCGCGTAACCTGATGCCGGGCTTCAAGTACGTCTATCAGTTGCGTGCCGAATCGGTCGTCGACGGCAAGAAAGTGATCGAAACCAAGGAAGTTCAACTGGGCGGCGGCGACTCGGCCAACGTCTCGTTCGAGTTCAATGGTTCGGGTGAAGAGCAGATCGCCAGCGATCCGGTCGACACCAAGCTGACCCTGCACGTTCCCGCCAACGCCAAAGTGACGCTGGCCGGTAACGACACCGCCTCGACCGGTGAACTTCGCACCTACAACACCGCTTCCCTGAAGCAGGGGGACGTGTGGAACAACTACACGATCCTGGTGACCGTCAACAAGGACGGCCGTGATATCACCAAAGAAAAGGTGATCAACCTGGCCGCCGGCGAAGATCGCAACATCACGTTCGATTTCGATTCGACCGAACTGGCCTCGGCCAAGTAAGCGAATCGCTTCGCAGACAATCTGAATAAACCATAGGACCCTCGTAATCGGACTTTCCGCTGCGAGGGTCTCTTTTTGCGCCCAGCGGGAATATCAGCCGAATCTGGTCGATAAAAATGCGTGTCAAACCTTCCGTTCGCAACACGCATTTAACGCCGAACCGTTCGTCATGGCGAAGCTCCGCAGAAGTCCTCAGCCGCCGGCCGCCCCGACACCGAGCATCTCGGTCTCTGCGGCGACGCCCGAGCCCCGGCCGCAGCCGCGGATCGTCTGGAGCGGCGCCGTTCGTGGCTGGGTCAGCGTATTCATCCTGCTCCATGTGACCGCATTGTTCGTCGGACCGTGGGCTTCGCCCCCTCCGTCCAGCTATCTGTCGCAACAGGTCGAGAAGCTGTACGAACCTTATCTGCGGACCGTATTTCTCAAGGATCACGGCTACCGATTCTTCGCGCCGAACCCTGGAGCCAGCCATCTGGTTCGCTACGAGTTGCTCGACGCCGATGGCAAGAAGCTCGGGGAAGGGCGGTTTCCCAATCTCGAAGTTCATTGGCCGCGACTTCTCTATCATCGCCACTTCATGATCAGCGAGTCGCTGAACAACGTCACCAGCATTCCCGCCGAAGCCCCTCCGGCCGACGCGCCGGCCGACGTGCGAGCCAGCTATGAAAAGGCGGTTCGCCTTCGCGACTCTTATTTTGAATCGATCGCTCGTTACCTGGCGTATCACTACGACGCTCCCCAGGTGAAGTTGATCCTGATCGAACATGGCATTCCGCATCCGCTCGACGTCGCCGAAGGCATGCCCCTTTCCGATCCCTCGCTTTATCGCGAACGCGAAGTGGGCATTTATCAGCGAGACGACATGGTGAAGAAGGAGGCTCTTCCGACAGCCCCCAAAACTCCGGCCGTCCCCGCTACGATCGCCGCTCCGCCGAAAGAGGCTGAAGAAATATGATTCGCGAGTATCTCCACGAACTGTATCGCGGCGTCGTCGACGGCTGGAACCGCTTCTGGTTCACGCCGACCGATCCGGCGACCCTGGGCGTGATTCGCGTCCTCGGCGGCGCGATGATCTTCTACACGCATCTGGTCTGGTCGATCGACCTGTACGGCTTTATGGGCGCCGAAGGTCGTTTCTCGCAAGATCTGACCAGTCGCATGCAAGGACAAAGTCCGTTCGCGTGGAGCTATTTGCCGCTAATCGACGATTCGCCGGCGCTCCTCTGGACCGCACATATCATCGCACTGGTCATCCTGGCGATGTTTATGGTCGGCTCTTATACGCGGATCACCGGCGTTCTGACCTTTATCATCACGATCAGCTACGTCCATCGAGTGCCAGGCGCGTTGTTCGGTCTCGATCAGGTCAACGCGATGCTCGCCACTTACATGATGCTTGGCGCCGCAGGCGAAGCGTACAGCGTCGACTATTGGCTGAAGCGAAAGCGGAACGTCCGGATGGATGGACCGCGCGAAAGCACCGTCGCCAATATCTCGATTCGCCTAATTCAGATCCATATGTGCATCATCTACATGTTCGCCGGGCTGAGCAAACTCGGCGGCGAAACGTGGTGGGACGGTTCGGCGATGTGGGGCGCGGTGGCGAACTCCGAATACCAATCGCTCGACATGACTTGGCTGGCCGCCTACCCGATCTTGATCAATCTGCTGACGCAGATCAGCTTGGCCTGGGAAGTTTCTTACGTGGCGCTAGTCTGGCCGCGGCTGACCCGTCCGCTGGTCATCTTCATGGCGATCCCGCTTCACCTCGGCATCGCGATCTGCATGGGGATGATCACGTTCGGTCTCGCGATGCTGATCGCGAATATGGCGTTCATTTCGCCGTGGATTATTCGCCGCGTCGAAATGGCGATCATGGAACGCTTGCATCGGTCGACGGCCGAACCTGCCGTCGCCTGATCTGCTGGCGCCGACAGCACGCAGCGGCAAATTTCCGCTAATCGTTAAAGTCTGCCGCGCAATCTGTCGATGCGAAATGATATGCCGGTGAGAGGAAAGGAATCCTCGTTGCTAGCACCGGCCCCCAGGGAAGGATCGACGCACATGCAAACCGAATCGAGACGACTGCCGCTCTTTACGTTTCCTGTTCTGGCGATCCTGCTGGTCGGCAGCGGCTGCACCACGCTGCCAATGATGAATAAATCCGACGCCGACGCCGCGAAAGTGGAGCAGGGCCCGCAGTACATCGTCGAAATCCTCGACGAAAACCACCGCGGCGAAACGAAGAAGTTGCCGCTGACCGAAGGGGCGACCGTGCAGACGGCGATTGAAGCGTCTCGAGCCAACAGAAAGTTCAGCCGCTTCCACGTCGCGGTCTCTCGCTTGCCGGCCTATCCCGGCGCTCCGCCGCAAAAGCTGGTCTCCGGCTACGACCATGTCGGCAAACAAGTGCCGATGGAATATGACTACTCGCTCCGTCCCGGCGATCGCGTCGTGATCCTGAAGGACACCTCGAACTCAATGGACGACATGTTTGGCTCGGTCCTCAATCCGCTTCGGATGATGGGGGGTAACGAGACCGTCGGCGCCAACCCGCTGCAATACGACTAAGCAAAGTTCTCCGACGAGCAAGTCGCTATTCGGCGACGCGCCACCGACGGTTGAAGAGCCAGGTCATCGAACAGAACAGCGTTAAATTCAATAGCGCCGTAAACGCCGCGTAGTAGCCGAATTTTTGCCAGCTGCCGTCGATGCTCTGTCCCTGATCGCCAGCTTGAAAGTGCATCGGCACGTTCCACGTCGCGGCGAACGGGCTCATGATCGTCAGCCGATCTGCCCACGTCACAATCGCGTCATTAGTCGCGATAACTTCCGCCGGTGCGTCGGGCGGAGTATGCCCAAACGCCAGGTCGGCGAAGTAGGCGAAGGCCAGCGGCCCGGCGAACATCACGATGATCACCAGGTAGGTCGTCATCAGGCTGTGGGCCGTCTTGCGGAAGTTCACCGATGAGAAGAGGGCCAGCATCGACGTCGTGAAGCAAGTCAGCGCGATGATCAGCAGATAGCCGAGCACCGACGTAAAGTTTTCCCAATAGTGGGAAACCATCACACAGGCCAACAGCAGCGGCCAGAGCAGAAACGCGGTGAGCACCGTCGAAACGCGCAAACCGGCCAACAGCTTGCCCGAGAGAATCTGCCACGGCGAGATCTCGGTCGTCAGCAGCAAGTCGAGCGTTTGACGTTCTCGTTCCGAAGTAATGCTGCCGGCCGAGAAGACCGGGCCGACCAGCATGTTGAACAGCACGACGTACGAAATATAGTACGGTGCGTTGTGGGGCCAGATGTACAGGCAGATCGCCATCAGCGGAATCGCCAGCACCATGCTGACCTGGATCACGACCCGCAGCATCAACGTCCCTTGGGCGAAGATTTCGCTGTGGATCTCTTTCTCGTAGACCGGATTGGCGTTGTCTTCGAGCAGTTTGGTTCGTTTCGGCGGCGCAAACAGGCGATCGGGCAACTGATCGCGCTGGATCACCAGCCCGACCGCTTCTTCCGCTTCTTTGTCGAGGTCGACCACTTCGCCGCCTTCGCTACCGACATCCGGCGGATACAGCAGTCGCCGAGAGGTGACCGCGTACAAAATCAAACAGATCACTACCGAAGAGATCGGGACGAGCGATAACAACACCACGAGACGCGCGGCGCCTTGTCCCTGAAACGATTGCCAGAACATCGCCCCGACCAGTGCGATCGGGAGGATGATCAAGTACGAAACGACCAGCGACGAAGCGGTCCGCTGGAAATAACTGCTGCATGCGATGCTGATCATGCCGAAGGTGGCGACCGCCACCATTAGCAGAAAGTAGGCGGCGATCACTTCGTACAGCGAGACGCCCCCCAGCGGCAGACATAACAGCACGATCGGCAGCGAGGTGAATATCAACAGCGCCAAGTGCGCGAGCGACGCCATCAACTTGCCGATGACGATCGCCCCTGGTCGCAGCGGGCTGGCCAACAGCATTTCGTAAGTCTTGCGTTCTTTCTCGCCGGTCAGCGTTCCGGCTGCGAAACTGGGCGCCATCATCGACGCCAGGATGAACTCGCCGAGGAAGAAGAGATTGAACAGCTTCTGCGCTTCGGCTCGATTCCCTTCAGGGTCCCAACGTTCTACCTGCGGCCATGCGGCGTAGACGACGCCGGCCAACAAAACGTGAAACAGGAATAAGAGCACGAACGAGCGAACCGTTCGCAAATTGACCAACAATTCCCGCTGCAGCACGGGATTTTCAACGAGGTACATCCAGGCGTTCGCTCCGTCCGCGGTCGGCTAAACAAGATTCTGGCGTCATTGTAAGCAGTCGTTCGCCGCTACGCCCACCACTTTGTCAGTAGATATCCGAGAAGCGGAAACTTATTGAGATTGGATTCCTGATTCTGGCGGCCTCCAACGAGGCGCAAATGAGACAGGCTATCTTTTCGCAGAAAACTAAGCTCCTACGTCGTATAGACTTAGTCGCTCCTCGACAGCTGCCGAAAGAACGCTAGGATGAAAGTAGAAGTTGAGACTAACCGCGAGCCAAAGGGCGTTTGATTTCCGATCGACGCCTGCCGCCAGCAAGACATACGCCTAGCAAGGGAGATTTCGCCATGGACCAAGCAGTCATTGACAAGATGAACGACATTTTGCGGCACGAATGGACCGGCGTCGCTCAGTATTCGCAAGCTGGTTTCGTCGTTACCGGCCTGATGCGAGAAGTTTACGCCGACATGTTCTTGGACAGCGCCAAGGAATCGTTCGGCCACGCCAAGAAGATCGGCGAAAAGATTTCGGCCCTCGGCGGCGTGCCGACGGTCGAGCGCAACCCGGTCAAACAGTCGACCGATCTGGTCGAGCTGCTCGAAATCGGGCTCGAATTCGAATCGAAAGCGGTCGCCCTGTACACCGAAGTGCTGAAGATGGTCGACGGCAAGAATCGCCCGTTGGTGATTCTGCTGGAAGACATCCTGCTGGAAGAGCAGGAGGGGGTCGACCATCTCTCGCTGATCCTGAAGGACCACGCCGGTTCGTCGGTCAGCAGCAAATCGACCAGCAAGGTTGGCTAAGCGGTAGAAACCGTCGGTTTAGGCCGATTCGGCCTGCCAAACCTTCAAATGAGACGCAAAGACGTCGGGTCGCTCGCCAGCGATCCGGCGTTCTTTTTTGGCTTCGGCGACCATCTGGGGCATTGCGCCCGCTTGTCCGAGGGCCTGACGCATCGGGGCCAATTGATCGGCCGAAAGGCGAACGCTCGATTGGGTAAACCAGCCCACGCGGTCTCCCCCCCAAGATTGCTGGCGTACCTCTACGTGGCTTTCGCCCGCTTCGCTGGTGCAGATGACGATAGCGGTTCGCTCTCCCTCAGTGGAAGCGTAGACAGTGTTAACCGTGAATTCTCGGGCGATCTGCATAGGGGATACGCGATTGTTCGGAAGACGGCGCTTTCAGAAAATGAGACTCGGTCTCATGTGTGCAATGCAATTATCAAGCGACCACCCGCTTATGTCAAGCGCAAACGATTCAACCCTGTAGGAATCTGTTGCGCCAACCGCTACGTCGCGACCCGAGCGCGCAGAGTTGCTTTAAATTTAGGCAAAATCCGCCCCGAACGTTTTGTACAGACGTAACTTAGAGCAAAATTATACCGGGGCCCGAGATTTGCTCGGTAGCATCCGTGCAATCCCGTTAATCCGTAAGCGATCCCAGCTACGACGCACGCAAAGGCATTGAGACGATGGCGATTCTGACCGCGCTGCATCATTCGACCTACTACAAATATGACCGCCACATTGGAATGGGCGCCCAAACGATCCGTTTGCGTCCCGCGCCTCACTGTCGCACCCCGATCCACAGCTACTCGCTGAAGATCAGTCCCTCGAATCACTTCCTGAACTGGCAACAAGATCCGTTCGGCAATTTCGTCGCTCGCGTCGTCTTTCCGGAACCGGTAGATCACTTCCGCGTCGACGTCGATCTGATCTCGGAAATGACGGTGATCAACCCGTTCGACTTTTTCATCGAACCGGAAGCCGAATTTTACCCGTTCACCTACGAAGGCCCGCTGAAGATCGACCTGTTGCCGTTCTTGGAAAAAGAATCGCCCGGTCCGCTCTTCGACGAGTTCGTCGCTTCGATCGATCGGTCGAGACGCAAGACGATCGATTTCATCGTCGACTTGAACCGTCGCGTCCACAACGAAATCAATTACGAAATCCGGATGGAGCCGGGCGTCCAGACGCCGGAAGAATCGCTAACGCTCAAGCGCGGCTCCTGCCGCGACTCGGCCTGGCTGTTGGTGCAAACGCTGCGTCATCTCGGCATGGCGGCACGTTTCGCGTCGGGCTACATCATTCAGCTCAAGCCGGACGTCAAATCGCTCGACGGTCCCTCGGGCAGCGAATATGACTTTACCGACCTGCATGCGTGGGCCGAAGTCTTCCTGCCGGGCGCCGGCTGGATCGGTCTCGACGCCACTTCCGGTCTGTTGGCCGGCGAGGGTCATATTCCGCTCGCCTGCACTCCGTCGCCGATCACGGCGGCGCCGATCGACGGCGGACACGAAGCGTGCGAGAACGTCGAATTCAGCTTTGGGATGAACGTTTCCCGCTTCTGGGAAGATCCCCGCGTCACCAAGCCGTACGCCGACGAAGAATGGGACAAGATCTACGCCCTTGGTAACGACGTAGACGTCCGGCTCGAAAGAGCGGAAATCAAGATGACGATGGGGGGCGAGCCGACCTTCGTCTCGATCGACGACATGGAAGGCGCCGAATGGAACACCGCCGCCGTTGGTCCGACCAAGCGACGCCTGGCCGACGACATGATGCGGCGCATGTACGACCGGTTCGCTCCCGGCGGTCTACTGCACTACGGCCAAGGGAAATGGTATCCCGGCGAATCGCTGCCGCGGTGGGCGTTCCGCTGCTACTGGCGCGAAGATGGTCAACCGATCTGGGAAAACCCGGAACTCTTCGCGATCGACCATATCGACTACGGACACACCGCCGACGTCGCGAAGGAGTTCGGCGTTATCCTGGCCGACAAGTTGCAAGTCAACCCGCAGCACGTCAACTTCGCCTACGAGGACGCGTACTACTACGCTTGGCGCGAACGTCGTATGCCGGCGAACGTCAATCCGTACGATTCCAAAATCGAAGACAAGGAAGAGCGGACCCGGATCGCGCGCGTTTTCGAACATGGCCTCTCCAACCCGGTCGGCGTCATCCTGCCGTTGCAATACGCCTGGTGGATGCAGGACCCGCAATGGATGAGCGGCGAGTGGATGGTGCGGAGCGATGAATTGTTCCTGATCCCGGGCGACTCGGCGATGGGATTGCGTTTGCCGCTCGACTCGCTGATCTGGGAAACGAAGAACGAACGCTCGGTTCTCTTCCCGCTCGATCCGATGGCTGAGCGAACCCCGCTCTTGTCGTACGAAGAGTTGGTCGGTCGCCGCAGTCGTGGGATGGAACTGTTGACCGGCACGACTCACGGGCCCAGCTATGCTCGTAGCCAACGCAACGGCGGATTCGGCAGCAGCCCGCGCCCCGGTCAAGGCATACACGGCCAATCGTTGTCGGGACGACCTTCGTCCGGCGAAGGTGACGGCAATGGACAAGGGCAAACCTGGTCGAGCAGCACCTACAATTCGTCGGTCATCCGGACCGCACTTTGCGTTGAAGCGCGCGAAGGGCGGCTCCACATCTTCTGTCCGCCCTTGGATCGAACCGAAGCGTTCCTCGACCTGATGGCCGCCGTGGAAATGACCGCGAAAGAGCTGAACGTGCCGGTCGTGATCGAAGGTTACCTGCCGCCGCACGACGACCGCATCAACCACTTCAGCATTACTCCCGACCCGGGCGTGATCGAGGTCAACGTTCACCCCGCCCACAACTGGAAACAGCTGTGCGAGATCACCAACGGCGTTTACGAAGACGCCCACTTCTCGCGTCTGGGTACTGAAAAGTTCAACCAGGATGGTCGTCATACCGGTACCGGCGGCGGTAACCACGTCGTCATCGGCGGTCCGACGCCGGCCGAAAGCCCGTTCCTGAAGCGTCCCGATCTGCTCCGCAGCCTGGTCGCGTACTGGCACAATCATCCATCCCTTTCGTATCTGTTCAGCGGCTCGTTCATTGGCCCCACCAGCCAGGCGCCGCGCGTTGACGAAGGTCGTCGCGACTCGATCTACGAATTGGGAATCGCATTTGAGCAAGTGCCCGAAAGCGGCGAGTGCCCGCCCTGGATGGTGGACCGCATCTTCCGCAACTTGCTGGTCGACATGACCGGCAATACGCACCGATCCGAGTTCTGCATCGACAAGCTATTCTCGCCCGACGGAAGTTCCGGTCGTCGCGGTCTGCTCGAATTCCGTGCGTTTGAAATGCCGCCGCACGCCCGCATGAGTCTGACGCAGCAGTTGCTGCTCCGCGCGCTGGTCTGCCGCTTCCTGGAAGATCCCTATCAGACGCCGCTGGTCAATTGGGACACGACGCTGCATGACCGCTTCATGCTGCCGCACTTCGTCTGGCAGGACTTTGAGGACGTCATCCTGGAAACGAATCAGCACGACTTCCCCCTGAAGACGGAATGGTTCGCTCCCCACTTCGAGTTCAAATTCCCAAAAATCGGCGAATTCACCCAGCGCGGCGTTGAGGTCGAGTTCCGTTCGGCGATCGAACCGTGGTACGTCCTCGGCGAAGAGCAAGCTTCCCAAGCGACCGCCCGCTACGTCGACTCGTCGCTGGAGCGTTTGCAGGTGCTGGTCAACGGCATGACGCCGGATCGCTACATGATTACCTGCAATGGTCGCAAAGTTCCGCTCCATCCGACTGGGGTACAAGGGCAATTTGCGGCAGGGGTGCGCTACCGTGCATGGCAGCCCCCTTCCTGCTTGCACCCGACCATTCCGGTGGATGAGCCGCTAACGTTCGACCTGTTCGACATTTGGCAACAGCGTTCGTTGGGGGGATGCCGATATTTCGTCGGGCACCCGGGCGGCAACAATCCGGAGAGTTTCCCGGTTAATGCCTTCGAGGCTGAAGCGCGTCGCGTCGCTAGATTCCATCAAATGGGGCATACTGCGGGCAGAATGCCGATGCCGCGAGAGGAATCGAATCCTGACTTCCCCTTCACGTTAGATTTACGCCGCGGTAAAACGGTACGGAAGTGAGCCCCCTTCGTCGCGATCCATTTGATCCGTCGACCTCGACGCCCCAACCACTCTCGAACGGCAATTCCGTGTCGAATGCTTCCCCGAACGCACCGACCATGCCTGCTCTTTTTTCCCAGTATCGGAAAGGAGAGGGGGTCTATGACGAATTGCGCGACGAGACTGGCGTGCGTTCGACGTGGGCGCCGTTCGTGCAAGCGGTGGAAAGCCTCGGCATGGAAGGTTTCAAACGCCGTTGGCTGCAAGCGAATCGCTCGTTAAACCGTAACGGTCTTGCCTATAGTGCGTGGAAGGACAGCGATAAGGAAGTTCGCCCCTGGGAACTCGACCCGATTCCTTTGCTCATTTCGAGTGAGGATTGGGAAGTCGCTTCCAGCGGACTGCAACAGCGCGCACGCTTGCTCGAAGCGATCCTGACTGACATCTACGGCCACCAGGAGTTGATGAAGAGCAACATTCTGCCGCCGGAAGTGATCTTCAGTCATCCTGGTTTCTACCGACCGTTCCATCGCCAGCGTCCGCCGGCCAATCACTTCCTCCATTTTTATGCAGCCGACATCGCTCGTTCGCCCGACGGTCAGTGGTGGGTGTTGGCCGACCGAACCGAAGCGCCTTCCGGCGCCGGATTCGTACTCGAAAACCGTTTGATCCAGTCCCGCACGTTGCCGACGATTTTTCACCAGGCGAACGTCCAGCGGTTGGCCCAATATTTCCTCGCGTACAAGCGCGCCGTTGCGGCGGCCGCTCCGCGCGTCGAGAACCCCCGCGTCGTCATCCTCACGCAAGGCGCCGGCGGTCCTAACTACTTTGAAGACGCTTACCTGTCGCGCTACCTTGGCTACACGCTGGTTGAAGCTTCCGACTTGGCGATCCGTAATCACAAGGTATTGCTAAAGACGCTCGGTGGGCTGATCCAAATCGACGTCATCATTCGTCGCACCAACAGCGATCAGTGCGACTCGCTCGAACTGAGTCACGCGTCGGAAGGGATCCCCGGGCTATTGCAGGCTTCGCGCAACGGTAACGTCGCGGTGATCAACCCGCTCGGCTCTGGGCTGGTCGAATCGCCGATCTTCATGGCGTTCATGCCGAAGTTGTGCCAAGAGCTGTTCGGCGAACCGCTCGCCATGCCGGGCGTCGCCACCTGGTGGTGCGGCGATCCCGAGCAGATGGACTATGTCCTCGACAATCTCGATACGCTGATCGTCAAACGAGCCTATCGGATGCGTGGCCGCGAGTTGGCGTTCGCCAACATGCTGCGCAATCAGTCGCGAGAAGCGACGATCAAGATGATTCGCACCGAACCAGGCCAGTTCGTCGCTCAGGAAGTGGTCAAGCGTTCGACCTGTCCTGTCTGGAAGTCGCAAGGAATCGCTCCCGCGCCGATCGCCATGCGTGCGTTCGCCGTCGCATCGGGAGACGACTTCGAAGTGATGCAGGGAGGACTCGTTCGCGTTTCGGCGGCGCCTGATCCGCTCGAGATGTCGATCCTCGCCGGCGAAAAGAGCAAAGACGCATGGGTCCTTTCGAAGGGACCGGTCAATCGCGTCTCGCTGCTGAAAAAGCCGGGAGCGTCGATTGAACTGAAGCGAACCGGCGGCGAGTTGCCGAGCCGCGTCGCCGAAAACTTGTTCTGGCTTGGTCGCAACCTGGAACGTGCCGACGTCTGCGCTCGCTTGTTGCGAGCCACGATCGTCCGTCTGACCAGCGAATCGATTCTGGAAGAACAACCCGAGACGCCGGCGCTGATGCGAGCCCTGGCCGACATCGGCCAGATCGAAACCGGATACGGCATCGAAGAGATTCGCCGACAACTGCCGCCGCTCGAATCGGCGTTGCCTCCGGCGGTGTTCGACGCGACCGATTCGTTCAGCCTTCGCTCGATCGTGACCGAGATCTTCCGCCTGACGACTCGCTCGCGCGATCGCGTCTCGTCCGACAGCTGGCGCATTTTGCACCGCATCGACAAGAGCTTCACGCCGCCGAAAGTCGGGCAGTGGGATCTTTCCGACTTGCTGGCCCTGCTGGACGACCTGATCCTTGATCTCGCGGCGTTCAGCGGTATCGTCTCGGAAAGCATGACCCGCACGCAGATTTACTACTTCCTCGATATGGGACGCCGCATCGAGCGAGCGCTGCAGCAGGTTCGCCTGCTCCGGAACTGCCTGATCGAGCCGACCGGCGACTTGACAGCGATCCTGGAAGCGCTGCTGGAAATTTCCGACAGTTCGATGACCTATCGCTCACGTTATCTGGCCGACGTTCAGTTGCCGGCGGTTCTCGATCTGCTGCTGACGGACGAGACTAACCCCCGTTCCATCGCGCGCCAGTTGGTGCAGTTGCTGGATCACGTGAATGCGTTGCCAAACAACGCCGGCACAGGTCTCTTCTCGCTCGAACAACGCCTGGCGATGACGCTGCTCAATGAAACGCGCATGTGCGACGTGACCGTCTTCCGCGATAGCGAAGACCTGAATCCGAACGCACCGCTGAGCTTATTGTTGCAAGAGATCGAATCGCTGCTGCCGAAACTGTCGGACGCGCTTTCCAATCGTTACCTGGTTCACGCAGGCGCCCAGTCGCACCTCACCGAATTTCGTCTATAGCCGCGATCAACGACCGAAAGCATGCAATACCGCATCTCGCACACGACGAAATACTCCTACGCCGAGCCGGCCTCGGTTTGCCATAACCTGGTCCATTTGGCGCCGGCCAACTTTCCCCGCCAGGCGGTGCATGAGTACCGCTTGACCGTGCAGCCTTCGCCGCCGACCATCGTCAACCGCCGCGACTACTTCAACAACCGAGTCGACTATTTCTCGGTTACCGAGCCGCACCAAGGTTTGACGATCACAGCGACCAGTCGCGTCGACGTTTCGGCGCCGACGCCGATCGAAGAAAATCCGCCGTGGGAACAGGTTGCGGCGCAGTTTCGTCCTGGTTCGCCGCGCATCCTGTCGGTGTTGCAGTTCGCGTTCAAGTCGCGACACATTCCGATCTTGGAGCAACTCCAGCAGTACGCGAAGATCTCGTTCACCAAGAATCGTCCGATCTTCGACGCGGCCCGCGAGCTGACCAAACGCATTCGCACCGATTTCAAATACGATTCGACCGCTACGTCGATTCACACGCCGTTGGCCGAGGCGTTCGCCGGTCGACATGGCGTTTGCCAAGACTTCGCCCACGTTGCGATCGGCTGCCTCCGTTCGTTGGGCATACCAGCTCGTTACGTGAGCGGCTATCTCCGCACGATTCCACCGCCGGGAAAACCGCGACTGGTCGGCGCCGATGCGTCGCATGCGTGGTTCTCGGTCTACTGCGGCGACAAGACTGGCTGGGTCGATCTTGATCCGACCAACGATCTGGTCTGCAGCACCGACCACGTTACCGCCGCGTGGGGCCGCGACTTTGAAGACGTCACGCCGATCCAAGGGGTCGTAATCGGCGGCGGCTCGCACATCATGAGCGTCTCCGTCGACGTCGAACCGCTCGAATCGGCGGTTCTCTAAGACGTCACAGGTTAGCCGCGAAAGCGCCGCCTTCGGGGCTAACCTCAGAAACTTCGGTTACGCCGCGTCGGCGTGCCGCGTGAAGAACGTGTTGGAGAGAGCCAAGCCAACGGCGTTGACGCGGCGTTGCATGTCGTCGACGAACTCGTGCATGCCGCGATTGACGATGTCGTCGGCGCTGGTGAACGCCAGGCTCGCTCGCAGTTGCCCAAGTCGCTGTTCCGGCAGATTGCTGAAGCTCTCCGGATCGGAACCAGTAATCGCGTGGAGCGAATCGTTCGCCCGCGATAAGCAATGGAGAATTGCGCGGGGAAACTCCCGATCGAGCACCAGGAAATTGACGATGTTGGCCGGGTTGATGCGACCGTAACGCTGACGATACATTTCAAACGCGCTGGCCGAGCGGAGCAGGGCGGACCACTGCAATTCGTCGAACGGCGTTCCGACATGCTGCGGACTCGGCAGCAAGATGTAGTACTTCACGTCGAGGATGCGCGACGTTTTGTCGGCTCGTTCCATGAAGCGACCGCACTGACCGAAATGCCAACCTTCGCCATGGGTCATTGTCGCGTCGGTGATGCCGATAAAGTGCTGTCCCGAAGCGCGGATTTGCTCGTAGAAAACAAGCTGCTCTTCGCTGACGCCGCCGGCCCGACCGACATCTTTGACCATCAGGTAGAAGTTGTTGAGATGCTCCCACATCTCGGCAGAGATTACTTCGCGAATGCTGCGAGCGTTTTCGCGCGCATCAATCAGCGCTGACAGAATCGAATTAGGATTGTTTCGATCGAAAGTGAGAAACTCCAGGACGTTTCGCTTCGTCGGGGCGTCGTAAAGCTCGTAAAAGAGCTTATCGTCACCAGTGGTGGTCACCAGCGGCAGCCACTGCTGATGCCCCTCCGAAGCGAGATCCATGCTGAGGTTCAGATTGACGGCGATGAAACGAGCCACATTTTCGGCTCGTTCCACGTAACGGCTCATCCAATAAATGGATTCCGCGACGCGGCTCAGCATTACGGAAGTTCCTCAACAACCCAGGTGTCTTTGCTCCCGCCGCCTTGTGATGAGTTAACGACCAACGAGCCCTTCTTCAAAGCGACTCGGGTTAAACCGCCCGGCAGTACGAAAACGTCGCGTCCGTAAATGATGAACGGGCGCAAGTCGACGTGGCGTCCTTCCAGGTGATCCTCAATGATAACCGGCGCTCGGGAGAGACTAAGCGTCGGCTGGGCGATGTAATTTCGTGGATTGGATTTGATCAAGTCAGCGAACTTGGCCTGTTCTTCGCGAGTCGAACGGGGGCCAATCAACATCCCGTAGCCGCCCGATTCGTTGGCTGGCTTCACGACGAAATTGTGCAGGTTATTCAGGACGTGATCGCGTTGCTTTTCGTCCCAGCAAACGTAAGTCGGGACGTTCGGCAGGATCGGATCTTCGCCCAAATAGTACTTGATGATATCGGGCACATAGGCGTAGATCACCTTGTCGTCCGCGATACCCGTTCCGGGCGCGTTGGCCAGCGCGATATTGCCGGCTTTGTAAGCCTCGATGAGACCAGGGACGCCGAGGAGCGAATCTTCGCGGAAGACGCGAGGATCGATAAAATCGTCGTCGATCCGGCGATACAACACATCGATCTTCGCGAGCCCCTTGGTGGTTCGCATGTAGACCTTCTTGTCCTGCACGACCAGGTCGCGACCTTCAACCAAGTCGACCCCCATCTGCTGGGCAAGGAACGAATGTTCGAAGTAAGCGGAGTTATAAACCCCGGGAGTCAGCACGCCGACAGTCGGCGTATCGGTGCGGTCTTCCGCCAGGTAGTTGAGCGCGTCGAGCAATTGGCCGCAGTAGTCGTCGACCGGGCGGACCGAGAGGGACTCGAACAAGTCGGGAAACGCCTGCTTCATGAGCTGGCGATTCTGCAGAACGTAGGAAACTCCCGACGGGCAGCGGAGATTGTCTTCCAGGACGTAGAACTTGCCGTCCTGATCTCGCACCAAGTCAGTCCCGGTGATATGACACCAGACTCCCTTGGGGGGTTTCAGACCAACGCACTGCGGTCGGAACGAGGCGGCGGAACGAACGACATGCTCCGGAATCGCCCCATCTTTCAGGATCTTTTGATCGCCGTAGACGTCGTCAATGAACATGTTGAGCGCAACGATCCGCTGCTTCAAACCGTCGCTGACCCATTTCCACTCGTCGGCGTTAATAATGCGGGGCAAGATGTCGAACGGAATGATCCGCTCGGTTCCTTCCTCATCGCCGTAGACGTTGAAGGTGATTCCCAATCGGACCATCGATCGCTCGGCCGCCAGCTTGCGGCGCTGCAAATCCAGGGTGGTCAGACCAATCACCCGCTTATAGAGAAGGTTGCAGTTCTCTCGCGGAGAAGCGTCATGGGCGAACATCTCGTCGTAGAATTCGCCTACGTCGTACTCCGAAACTCCGTTGACGCGTTCCATGGACGTTTGTTGTTGCATGACGTGCGGCTCCTGCGCCTTGAATGGGGGTTCACTCGGCGTAGGGTGAAAGTAGCACGTTCTGTGCCACGTCGTCACAAGGTGCAAAATGAATCACAAATTCACTGTTTTCAGCAGCTTGCGCTGATTATTTCGTTGCGAAACGAAAAATCTCAAGGGGGCGATGCCCGCTTTTTGCGCACTCGATGGAAAAGAATGCGCGGGCTGACGGCCACCGTGAATTCATGATATCAATTTGTCTGGTTACGCCGAAACAGATTCCTAGACGACTCAGCCAATTAATTCCACTTCCGGAGCTTCTGTTGGAAACGAATATCTCTCCCGGCCGTTATCGCCACTATAAAGGTCCGGAATATTCCGTGCTCGGAATCGCCCGTCATAGCGAGACCGAGGAATTGCTTGTCGTTTACCGTCAGGAGTATCCCCCCTACGGACTTTGGGTTCGCCCCGCCGCGATGTTCGCCGAAACTGTGAAGATTGACGATCGGATCGTGCCGCGGTTTGAAAAAATTGCCGACTGACAATCTTTCTGCGACGCTCCCGGTTATTCGGTAGCGGCGATCATCGCGCCGGCCAACGTGGTGTAGACCGTGGTCCACGCCTCTTTCGTATCGGGCGTGAACGCGTCCCCCAATCCTTTCTCGAGCGTCCAGAGCAGCGCCGCGCCGACCGGCTGATAGTCCTCCGGCTTCACGCCATATTCGACATGCCGCTGCGCCATCGCCGTGACCGCCGGCATGATTTCATCGAGTCGATCAAGCGACGCAACAGCCATCCCGATCATCTTCATTAGCTTCGCCCCTTGCTCTTTCATGTCGGCCTTGGCGAAGAGAGGCTTTACCTCCGGAGCGATTTCAAACAACCGCCCGTAAAACAGAGCCGCGGCGGCGACGGAAATTGGCTCCACCGATTTCCAGGACGATTTCACAAGTTCAATTTGCTGGGGAGTCATAATTCCCGTTTTCCTTTCTTACTCAGAATGATCATTTTGCAGGTGACGGTAAAACAATGCGCCGCTAGTCAAGCGGCACTCGGACAATCACCCCGCCCATCGTGTCGCCCATCTTGAATTCGGGATAATCGGCCGCGCGATTGGTGTGGTTGTTGTGGCAATCAAAGCAAGCGTTGGCGACCGCTTTGTCGGCGTAGACCGCGACCAGGTACTTCTTTCCCCCCAGCTCTTCTTCGCCGTAGAAGTTGTCGTCATGCTCGGCGATGTAATCGAGCGCTTCGATTTCCATCGGGGTCGCCGCTTTGTTTTGCTCGTTGAGAGGCCATTTCGACTTGAGTGCGTATTGGAAGCCGGCCTCTTCGTCTTCCGACACGATTTCCGATCCCATTCGAAACATCTGGGCCGGCAGCGGAATCGTGTTATCCTCGTCCTTCCAATATTCGCTCGGCGTGACCGGGCTTTCCTGGCTCTTCAGTCGATTGACCACATGCTTGGTGTAGACGGTTCGGTCGGCCATCATCACCGCATGAACCGCATCGGCGAACTTCTTCGGCGAGATCCCGCCGCTTGCGGTCGCCGGACCTGCCGAACTGCCGTTGGCCGTCCCACCGCAGCCAGCCAAGCCGATAACAAGCGTCGCGATCGCACAGATCGCCAGTGCACCGTAATTGCGTAGTGACATACTTCGTAACTCCTTCGGATTAAGATGAAAATCAATAACCTGTTGCTAAGCGTTTACAGTCGCTTCGTCATTTCTTTTTCCTCGCCTCTTTTTCCCGCTCCTTCGCCTCAAACCACTCTTTCGCCATCTCCAGGCTCTCGACGTGCACGCTGGGCTTCGTTGCGAAGCAATTGGGAATCTGCTGGGGATCGGCGAGCGAGTCGAGCGAGAACTGCAGCCCGTGGCAGTTCATGCAAGCGGTTCGGACCATCCCTTCGCTCGGCTGTAGAGTGGCGTTTTGGTTATGCTCAACGACCACCTTCCGATCTTTTTCCACGCGCGGCATGTGACAGGTCGCGCAGCTGACGCCGGTTCCTGCAGCCGCGGCGCCTGCTTCCTCGGCCAGCCACAGTTCGTAGTGTGAAGAAGACTTGTAGGCGAGCGAATGTTGGTCGTCGTGACATTTCAAACAAGCGTCGACCGCCGCGTAACGCGTATCAAAGCGATGATCGTCATGGCACGAGACGCAGCTAAGTTGCCGATGCGCCGCGTCCGCTTTCATCGGCAGTCGGGCCGCTCCGACCGTCATCGGCGGCAAACCGACCGCCAGTCGCATGCCGTGCATTCCCTGCACAAATCCGTCATGTTCGTTCTGATGGCATTTTTCGCACGTCTCGATCGCCACTTGATCATGCCACTGCGGTCCTTGGACATCGTCCAACTTCTGCTGATGGCAACCGTTGCAGTTGACGCCCGACGCGGCATGGGCCGTTTCTCGCCAGTCGCTGGCCAGGGTCTCGTTGAACTTCACTTGCTGTGGCGCGTCTGGCTCGCTCACCCGTTTCGCCGGATCGACGTCATGCGTCAGCGGCGGCACGTGCGGATCGTCCAGCACGTCAGGCTCGCCGACATGCTTGAACAAAAAGTCTTCGTACAGCGCCGTGTTGTCGTGGTAGTTATGACAGCCCGAAGCGGTGCAAGTGTTGAATTCAAACTTCGCGTGGCTCGGCCGCGACTTGGCGATTTCATCGTGGCAATAGACGCAGTAGTTGGTCGGCAGCGTGACCCCCATCTCGGAGGTGTTGTGCGGCTCATGCTCGCGATGGCAAGTCACGCACTCCCGCGCGTCGATCTTCTCCAGCCGATGGGCGTTGGTTGGATCGCGAAATTTCTTCGCCGGATGGGTGTCGTATTCCTTCAGCGCCTGGTGACAGTCCCGACACGAGTCGTTATTGACGCCGCCGCCGGCGACATGGCAAGCGCTGCACTTGAGTTCAATCTGGTAGTGCCCGTGCGTCGTCTCTCCCGGCAGAAATAGCGTCTTACCGACGCTCGGCTCCGCGACTAGCAGCGAATAGGCGAACGGCACGCTCATCGCGATCGCTAGCGTCACCGCCCAGATTGCTACTCCATATCGCAACATCAAACGCTATCCGTCTCGGCCTAGAAGTAATAAACGCAGGTAACGTGGAACACGAGGAACACCCCGAGCGGAACCAGAATCCAGATATGAATCTGATTGATCCAGGGGCGGTACTTGCGGAGCCAGATTGCCGCTTCGCCGGTGAATTGGCTCTCCAATGCGGAGGCCGCACCTGTCAGTCCGCCGGTAATCGCCAACAGCACAAACGCCATCGACAGCATCAGATTCAAGTTGGCGCCCAGTCCGCCGCCGGTATGGAGCCACAATCCGGCCAGGGTCGTCAGGCCGACGATCGCATGGAACGCTCGCCAATAGCCGTATTCCCCCCACTTAAACCGGGGCCATCGCTTTCGCAGGGTGAAGATCGTGCTGATCAGCATGATGGCGAGCAAGCTATAGCCGCTGATTTGTTTGATCACGTCATCGCGCCAAATCAGGGAGAACTGGTATCGAAACGACTCCACCGATTCGGCCGCCGCGACCGGTCCCAGCAACAGCAGCATCGTCATGACGAACAACGTCAAGATCGACGCCCAGAGCAACGCGTTCCTCCCCGGCACGCGCGTCACCGCTTCCGATGTGCCGAGAATCTGTTTCACCAACGGTTGGCACGATCCGCATGAAGTTGAAGCGCCCGTGGCAGCGGCAACCTCGGCGACCGACGCACATCCCGCGGCGACCGCCTGATCGATGGCGCCTTTGCAGACGTTCTTACAGCTGCAAATGATCGCGGCGTCCGGCCATTGCTGAACGCTCGAATCGCTTCCCCAGACGTTCCCCGATCGCTGGAAGCGGGCCTGCTGCCAGGGCCAGATTCGGCCGCCAGCGTCGATCACCGTCCGCAGGCGTTCGCATTCGCTCCAGGGACCAACGCCAAAGGCGCCGATCGCTTTCCCGCCCATCAGCAGGATCTTGCGTGAATAGTCTTCGCCAGACGCTGCTATCAGGGTGATGTTGGGAGAGTCGCCGAGCGGGGCGCCAAGCGAAGTGACGTCGATATCGAGCAGTTTGAGTCGGGCCGACTGATCGGCGCCGACGAACTTCGATTTCCCACCCAGCAGGTTATCACCCAGCGTCGTCGCCATCGCGATTCCCGGACCCACCAGACCGTAAATCGTACCGCGGTGTTCGGCGCATTCGCCGACAGCGAAGATGTTCGGATCGCTCGTTCGCAGGCAATCGTCGACTTCGATTCCTCCCCGCTTGCCGAGCGTTATTTCGGCTTCGGCAGCCAATTCCGATCGAGGACGAATGCCGGCCGAAATCACCACCATGTCGACCGTCAACGAATCGCCGCTGGCGAAGTGCAACACTCGCTGCTCACCGTCCGCGACAATCTCAGTCGACCGCTTGATCAGGTGGACGTGGCATCCCAGCTGTTCGATCTTTTCTTTTAAGAAGGCGCCGCAGTCGTGGTCCAACTGACGCGGCATCAGCCCTGGGGCGACTTCAACGATGTGGACTTCGAGTCCATAGTCGTGGAGCGCTTTGGCCGCTTCGAGACCAAGCAAGCCGCCGCCAATCACCGCCGCCGATTTCGCTCGCAGCGCATGATTGCGGATCGCATCGACGTCGTTAAGCGTTCGATAGAGATAGACCCCTTCGAGTTCAACGCCGGGCACTTCGGGGCGCCACGCGCGAGAGCCGGTCGCCAAGACAAGGCGATCGTATGAAAACTTCTTTCCCGAAGCGCAAGCGACTTCACGCCGCTCGCGATCGACTTCGACCACCGCGTCGCCGGTATGAAGTTGAATGCCATGATCCTGGTACCACTGGCGCGACGCCAATTGCAGCGTTTCAGGGTCCGGCGTTTCGAAATACTTCGTTAAACGAACGCGATCATAGGCAGCGTGCGGTTCCTCGCCGATCACCGTGATCGAATAGGGGGACTTTCCATTCTCGGCGACGAGTCGCTGGCAGAGAGCATGGCTCACCATACCATTGCCAACGACAACTAGCGTCTGCTCTACTGCGCACATCGAGACCGTACATTCCCCACGAAAGAATGCTTCACCACCGAGTTACAGTCCGCCGCCGAGCTAATCGCAAGTAGAATGCCAATCGAAGATCAGCATGAACTTGCGACAGGGGAAAAATGAGAGCAACTCGAAGTCTCGTCGATAGTTGCGACGAGCAGAGCAGGGGAGAGCGTGGCGATAATTTGACCGCTGATCAAATTCGATCCACCGTTTGCTTAGATCTCCGGCAGAAAAACTGGACAAGGTGCTCCATTTTTAGTCAGGAGCCTTAATCCTGAACTTCTTACTCGCTCGGCGAGTCGTATTGTTCGGCAACTTCCGCACCCGCAGCGGCTCGCTTTCTTAGGCGAGCGCGGCGACCTAAGAACCATGCGATAACACCGGCGCCCAAGATCCAGGGCGCGAAAGGGAGCCAATATCGGAGATTCAGCGAGCGGCGCGTCGGATGCCCGAGCGTAGCAATTCGTGTGTCATTATTAGGCGCCAGGCCGGAGATCAATTGCCGGTGGACAAGCAAGTCAGGATGCACAATCTCGCCGGCCTTCGCCATGTCGCAAAAGTCCTTGGCGACGTATTTGGATCGAATCAGCCCCGTCGCTTGATCCGGCAAATCATGATCCTTGTATCCATAGACGCGACTGTCGAAGCCTGCATGCTGCAGATAGAGAACATGATCGAACTCTTCCGCATCGTGCACTTCACCGTCATGGATATGTTTGGTTGGGAAATAAAGGGAATCGGTCGCCGCGGATTCAAATTCAAACGCCATCGGATGCGGCTCGATGGCGCCGGCCGCCAGTTGAAACACGGCAAAACCGAAATCGCGATACTCCGGAATCTGGTCCCAGGTCGTCGCCGGCAAGGTAAAGCGAGCATCCAGTCGGGAAAAGTCGGCCAACCGGGGAACGAACGACGCGACGTAATTTCCAACTTCAAACACTTGCAGCTTCCTCCCCATGTCGGACGTATAGGGGGATGCACACCCAATTCCGCGTAGCGGTACCGGGGGAAATCCGTCGTTCAGGTCGCCAAAGAAATCGCCGTAAGCCTGCATGTTGATAAATCGCAAGCTTTCCTCGCTGGCCGGTTGTCTCACCGGCAGCGGCAAGATCATGGCGTTCTCGTAGCGCGACTCGTATTTCATCTGATAGACGAGCGTTTGCGTCCCGCGCTCCGAAACGCACGCGAAGATTCGCGTACCTCCCACCGACATTACCGATTGAGAAAAGATGCACATGGGGATGAGTCCGACGGCGTGTTGGAGGGAGTGAACCAACTGCGGCCGATTTTAACGTGTGGTCGCCGCCCCGTCACCAATTTCCTCTAGATCGGAATTCGCCGAACCTCGATCGCAACTCGGCAATCTATACTGGGCTGTTCCACTCTTAGCGACCTTTCGAGGCGGCGGAATTGATGACAAATCACGATATTTTGCGGCGAAGTCGCGCCGCTTGGAATCATGCGGCGAAAAGCGGAAACCGCTGGTCCCAGCCGATCGACGCAGAGACGGTCGCTCGCGCACGGGAAGGCGACTGGCAAGTGATTCTGACGCCAAACCAAGCGACTCCCCGCAGTTGGTTCGGCGATCTCGCCGGCAAGCAGGTGCTATGTCTCGCCTCGGGAGGAGGGCAACAAGCGCCGACGTTAGCCGCCGCCGGCGCCGATGTCGTAAGTTTCGACCTCTCAGACGAGCAATTGGCGCTCGATCGTCAAGTCGCGGAGCGGGAAGGGCTGGCGATACGAATTGAACAGGGAGACATGGCCGATCTCTCGCGGTTTGCGGACGCCTCTTTCGACCTGATCTTTAATCCGTGTTCGACCGTTTTCATCCCAGACGTGCTGCCGGTTTGGCGCGAGTGTGCCCGCGTGCTGCGTCCTGGCGGCCGCTTGATGACTGGATTTATGAATCCCAGTTATTTCCTGTTCGACCATGAAGAAGATGGGACGACCGATTCCCTTTTGGTTCGCCATCGCTTGCCGTATGACGAACTTGAAAACGACGATCTCAGCGAGACGCGCCGCCGCCAATTGGCTGACGGCGAAGCGCTCGAATTCAGCCATAGTCTACAAACGCAGATCGGCGGGCAACTTGCCGCCGGTCTGGTGCTGATCGATCTCTACGAAGATTGGTGGACCTCCGACGCGACGCGGCTCAATCAGTTTTCGCCAACGACGGTCGCCACGTTAGCAATGAAGCCGACTCACGCGTCTGTCGACTAGTTTGGCGACTCGCCGTTGTACTCTCCGCGTCGCTCAGGCGGCGGCAGATGATCTTTCAGCTCGAAGTGGGGACGTGCGTGGCTATTGATGAACGCCGCGACGTCGATCGCTTCTTGTTCCGTCAGATCGGCGTCGTCGACCGGCATGCCAACCTTGACCCATGACGCCAACTTGTCGACGCGGCTGAGCCCGGCGCCATCGTTATACGACTGATCGCCCCAGACCGGCGGGTTGTCGAGATCGCCGGCGCCTTCTTCGCCGTGACAATCGGCGCATCGCTGTTGATAGACGATCTTTCCCCGTTCCACGTCCGCGGGTTGATGCTTGGCGAGGTCAATCGCCGGCACATGATTAGGGCCGAGCGGCTTTTCGGCATTCATCTTGATGGCGGCGCCGGTCGAGAGCCATGTGATGTAGGTGGTGACGGCGACTGCAACTTCACTACCATTCGGAGGGCGGACGCCGTTCTGACTGCGCATGAAACAATTCAGCACGCGGTCTTCCAGCGTGATCACGCGCTTCTCACGCGGCGACCAGGCCGGATAGGCGACGGCCGTTTGCAAGAAGCTCCCGGCCTGGGGATGTTTTCCACCTTCCAGATGACACGACGTGCAGCGGAGCGTGTTGCCGACGAACGGCTTGGAAAGAGGATGCTCGTCGGTCCGCATCACGATCTCTTCCCCCAGCCGCACCACTTCTCCAAGCTTGCCGGCAGGGTAGGGGAGGGGAGATTCCTCGGCACATGCCATATTCGCCGACAGCGCACTTACAGCGATTACGGAGAAGGCTGTGATCGCCGCCCCAAACTTACCGCGTCTCATTCGTTGATCCCTTCGCTGATTTTCCGGAAGGGGCAGCATCGTTTCGTCCCAGTTTCAGCCTAGCCGAAAAGATGCCCGCGGGGAGTGCGTCGACTCACAAATCACCCCTCGGAAGTCCGAAAAGCGGCTTATTCGGTCGAGGGAGCAAGCTGAGGACTGCTATCAGCGACCGCTACACGATCGCCCCGCGGCAACGTCAGCGCTGCGATCAGGCTCAGAATGATCGAAGCCCAAAAGAAGTAGAAACCTTCCAGCGGATGGATCGCGGTGCCAAAGGGAAGCGACTTCGTCAGCAGCAGCGAGAATGCGACCAGAAAAACTTCCAGCATCGACCAAGGCCCCATTCGCTCGGCCCATGCCCGATAGAACGCAATCCGTCGCATGTCGGAGAGTCGCAGCGCGGACAGAGTCAGCACCAACAGCTTCAGCGTCGGCAGCATGATCGAAAATGCGAACGCGATCGCTCCCAGGAACGTATGCTCGTGCCAAATCGCCGTGATGCTTCCCATCAGCGAGTAGGTGTTGTCATCCGAAATGAACCAGACCACCAATCCTTCGATCGGCCCTAGCTTTTCGCCCGGCGAAACCTGCACGAACGGCAACGCAAGCCCAGCGACGAAGCAGACCGCCGCCGCCGTCGTAAACAACATGCACCAGACGCGCCAGTTGCGCAGGATCGCTTGCATTTTCTTACTCCGCCCCGTTACTCGCGTTCCCACGTGTAGGTAATCCGCTTGCCGAGCAGGCTCTCCTTGGTGGTCGGAACTTCGTGAATCCCTTTCCAAAACGTGAACGTCCCCGAAGTGCCGAAAGCGAGTTTCAGATCGCCCACCAGGTTGCCCGTCGTTAGCTTGATCTCTCGACCGTCGTCGTCCTTGCTCGTTTCGACCGCGCTGATTTCGCCGTCCCCATTTTTGACGATCAGCTTCTTCCAGCCGATCGCCTCATCGGCGCGGCGAATTACGATGTTCGTTTCGTCCGTCTTCCCGGTATGTTCGATCACGTAGGTCACCTTACCGTCGCTGCTGTCGAACAGGACGCCGGCCACGTTTTCCGGCGGCGCCGGCTTCCGCGGCTGCGGCACGGGAGCCGCCTCCGTTTCAATCAGCGTCTCAAACGGAATGTCGGCCAGCTTCCGACTTCCCCACCAGACGAGCATCTTCTGATCCCCTTCAGCCGGCTGGAAATGGCTCAGGTTAATCAGCAGCGTGAAGGGGCTCGACTCGCTGACGATTACCGGCGGCAGAAAACGAGACTCTTCGGCGCCGACCACTTCGACCCGATACTCGATCGTTTCGTCATCCGGTCGCAGCAGACCAAAGCCGGAGATCTCGACGATCCGGGGAGATTCGTACTTCACCGCCGCCAGCTCGCCGCTATAGGTGTGCAGTTCGTTCAGCTTGATCCGGTTCGGATTGACCAGGTCGACGAACGGGTCCAGCGGCCGCACGTCGATCTTCAGGTTACGCAGCAGCTGAATCGCCTTGTCGCGCGACTTCTCGGCCTGGATCTTGGGGAGGGCCTCTTCGAGCGCCGTCTTGAGCGCATCGAGATACGCTTTTAACCGCGCGTCGGCGTAGGCGACGAACCCTTTCGCGACCGCTCCGTGCGAAATGAGCGTGTGGTCGGCGAAGTATCGGGCGTCATGCGACAAGAATTCGGCGCCCTCGATCTTCAGCTTGTCGATCATATGATCGGCGGCCGCTTGAACTTCTTCGGGGGCGCCGTCGGCGACGCGGTTGAATTCATTGATCGCTTCGATCGCGTCAGTGACCTGCTGCGTCAGATCGCCGTTCAGCGCGACCGGTTTGCAGGAAGTGAATAGGAGCAACGTACACGCGGCGATGGCGATAGGACGGAACATCATCGATGTCCTTTTTGCGAACTTGGGGGGAATATCGCGGCTGTTTAAACACCCCTCCCGGGGCCGGCTGCGAAGTCGGTCGTGAAAGCAACGCTTCTAGATGCGTCCCATTCGCCAGAATGCGTGACGCGGGGCGCAGTAGGGGCGCACACTCATTATTCGCACACCTCGGCGGTTTATTTTGAAAAAGTGAAAATCAGGTGCGGCAAACCACACCGGCGCACGAAAAAGTCCGCGTCAGCACGGGCCGACGCGGACTTAGCGTTTGCGAATTCTTTTTGCAACAAGCGATTAAAATTCCGACAGCACCTCGGAGCCTCGCGTGGTCGACAGGGCTCGCCAGGTATCAAGCTTGATGTTCTCCGAAACGAAGCGAGCCGAGCCGTCGCATAGAACGGTCTGCACGCCCCCTGGATGTCGACTGCGCGAACCGAACATCGTCGGGTAGCTGCCGGTCGCAACGACGCAGGGGAGATTCCGCTCGGGCTGATTGGTGCAATAGGTCGCGGTGTAGAGAGCGTCTGGCTGCGACGAGTTGGGGGCCAGGTACGTTTCAAAGCCCGAGGCGTCTCCCCAGTAGGTATAGCCGCGCAAATCGAGCGGGCTTTCCGCCCCCTGCAGCACTTCCGCCGCCAGCATCGTGTTGGAGGTGCCGTCAACGACGTCGCGGAAACCGTAGATCTTTTTGGCATTGCTGCCGTTGTAGGAGAACGGGGCGCCGCCGAACTTAACGCCGTTCAGGTCGTCTTGTTGAGCGTACCCGGTATTCCCGAAGTTCACGGCGTAATTGTGGGACGCGACCCCGACCGTTCCGCTGGAAGAGACGTTGTTGCGCGGCGAGTCGCTGGGGCAGGTTAACATCTCCAGTCGTTTGCTGGTTACGTCGATGTTCGCCGAGCTGCCGTAGGTATTGCCGGTGTACTTCAGCGTGAAGTCGTAGTTGTCGTAGAGCGCCGTTTGCTCTAGTTGCGGCAAGATGGCGACTTGCCAGGTGCCGTAGCAGCAACCGATCGAGCCGTACGGGAACGTCCCGTAGGTATCGTGATAGTTGTGCATCGCCAGCCCTAGCTGCTTCAGGTTGTTTGAGCACTGCATCCGGCGAGCCGCTTCGCGAGCTTGCTGCACCGCCGGCAACAACAGCGCAATCAAGACGCCGATAATCGCGATCACCACCAGCAGTTCCACGAGCGTGAAACCGCGAGCTCTTTTTCGAGTCATTGTCATACGTTTGTCGATCCCCAGATGAAAAGATAAAGCGAATAGGAAAAGCGTTTGTATTAGCGACTAAAAATCGCCTAGCACTTCGCCGCCGCGCGTGGTCGCCAGCGCGCGCCAAGTGTCGAGATTGATGTTCTCGGAGATGAACCGGGCCGAACCGTCGCAGCGTAAGATCTGCACGCCGCCGGGATGGCGACTGCGCGATGCGAGCGCCGCTGGATTACTGGTGGTCGATGTAATGCAGGGGAGATTTTGCTCCGGCATGCTAATGCAGTCGCCGCCGCTAAACGAGTCAGGCTGCGAGGAGTTGGGCGACAAGTAAGCGGTAATGTTCGAGCCGAGCGACCACCACGAGAAACCGCGCAAGTCAGTCCGCTTTCCTTGCAGCACTTCCGCCATCAGCATCGTGTTCGACGTTCCATCGACCACGTCCCGAAAACCGTAGTAAAGCGAAGTCGTCGCCGAATTCGGGGCGAACGGAGCTCCCCCAAACGTGACGCCGTTCAGCGTCGCTTGCTGCGAATAGCCGGTGTTTCCGTAGTTGGCCGCGTAGTTGTGCGACGTCATCGAACTGATCGGGGCGTTCGGTTCGTCGCTCGGGCAGGTGAGCGTCGCAATTCGTTGCTTCGCAACCCCGATGTTGATCGAGGCGCTGTAGCGATAGGCGTCGTCATATTTGTTCGACTGATCGTACTGCTCGTACAGATTCCCCTGTTCCAGCTGCGGCAAAATCGCCAGCTGCCACGTTCCCCAGCAGCATGAGTAGTTGCCGGCTGGGAACTTTTGATACGTATCGTGATACGTATGCATCGCCAGGCCAAGTTGCTTCAGGTTGTTCGAGCATTGCATCCGACGAGCCGCTTCGCGAGCTTGCTGCACCGCCGGCAGCAACAGCGCGATCAACACGCCGATAATGGCGATCACCACTAACAATTCGACAAGGGTAAACCCGCTTCTTTTGATGTGCGGAGTCATGGTCATGTCCTGTAGGAAGATTCGATCACACGTAGGTTGCATGACGGGGCGATCGATTCCATCCAGCCCTAAGGAATCGCCAACTCAAACTTGTTTTCGCCTCCCGCTTCGACCGTGATCGTTTGCTCGCTTTCGACGTTCCAGGTTTTCGGCACGCGTTCCTTCGCTACCTTCGACGAATCGCCAGGCGCTTCCCCTTCGGCCAGAACGACCGGCGCCGAATCAGGACTCGAAACTCGCACCACATAGACGCCCGGCGGCAAACCGCGCTGTTTGGAGATTTCAAACCGACCAGCCGTGATGACGGCGCCGCCATTGGTACCGTTGGCCGAATCCTGCGGCTCGAACAGAATCGCCCCGGTATCGAGCGGCTCTCCCTTCAGCGTCACCTCGCCAACGACCGCTTGACGATTGAGGGTATCTTTCGGTCCGCCGCAGCCGATCAATGCGGCGCACGCGACCGCCGCAAGAACCATTCCGTATCCGTAACGCATTGCACGCTCGCTCAATGAAAAGAGAAGAACGGGGAAAGGAGGGAAGCTACCGCCGTTCGACAGCGCCGGCCTCCGAATGCCAAGTCAAAAATCGGGAAAAGATTGCTCGATATATCATCGACACGCCCGATTATTTCACGTGATATTAATAACCGCTAGGCAATTAATTCCCGTTTCCAATCATTTATTGGCAAAGCGCCTTGCCGCAAAGAGCGAATTGATACAAGCGGTAGAGTTGCGTATGGCGCGAAATGGACGCATTATTCCTGCGGTAGTGGAGCCTGAACGCTCGACATGAGATAAGCGATCAAGTTCCGCGTCTCCTCGTCCGATAGCTTTTGCAGCTGTCCTTCCGGCATCAGCGAGACCTTGCTGGTCTTCATTTCGTCGATCTCCTGCCGGTCAATCGTGAGCGACTCTTGGGCCGATTGCAGCGTCAGCGTCCGCTCATTCATCTGGCTGACCACCCCGTTCAGCACACGGCCGTCCTCCATCGCGATCACCACCGTCCGGAAGTCGGCGCCGACGCTGGCGCTCGGATCGATCACGTTCTCCAGCAGGTAGTCAAGGTTTTTCCGATTGGAGCCAGTCAGGTCCGGCCCCAACAAACGTCCTTGTCCGTACAACACATGGCAGCTGGCGCACGTCTTGTTGAACAGCACGCGTCCCGCCGACAGATCGGCCTGTTGCAGCGCCGCTGGCGAAAGCTTTTCGCGATAGGCGTCGATCTGCGCACGCTTCTCGGCGGCGCTGACGCGAATGTCTCCCCAGAGCCGCGTCAGATCGCGCGTTAAAGCCTCATCCTCGAGCGAAGCGATCTGGCGAGCCTGAAACGCCGAGATCTCGCTGGCGTCAATCCGCTTCGCTTCGACCGCGTCGAGCAGCACTCGCGCGGAGCTCGGTCGCGACGCCAACGTTTGAATCATCTCGCTGCGTGCGGCGGCGTCGAACTTGCCCGAGCGTTCCAGAATCTTCGTCGGGATCGCCGGATCGTCGTACTGCGACAGACCACGCAGCGCGTCAACCGTCATCCCAGAGTCATCGAGCAGGGTCACCAGCGTCGGCACATAGTCCAGCGGGCGACTCACCAGCAGCGATCGGAGCGCCGATCGTCGCGCTTCGGCCGGCAGCTCCTTGTCGGTCACGATCGCGCGGATCTCGTCCATCGCGCGGCCGTCGCCGAAGACGACGCTCAAACCTTGCACCTGCGTCCGGATTTCTTCGTCCGAAGATTGGCCAAACTTCTTCGCCGCCGCCGACCAATGGGCCGGCGCCGCCGCTTTCTGCCAACCGTTCAGGCCTGCCGACATCCCGCGGATCACGCTTTCGGGATAACGGCATTTCCCTTCCGTCGCCAACTGCAACATCTGATCGACCGCCGCCGGATCGCGTTCGATCTCCAGCGTCATTCGCCGCGCGACCAGTTCGGTCAGCAGCGGCATCGCCGACTTTTCGATCAGGCCGATCGCTTTGTTCAAATCGAGGGGAACCGCAGGCTCAATGCCGTACCAGATCATCAGCGGCAAGAGGCCATCGTGCGCGTACTCGTCCCGAGCCGCCAATCGCATTGCGATCTCCCACCGCAGTTCAACCGGCAGTCGCTGCATTGCGGAAGCGAGATGTAATTGCACCAATCCCGATGGATCCTCGGCTGCGACCTTTTGTAGCGCTTGCAACGCCGTCGCCGACGGAACTTCGCCTGTCTGCGTCGTAAGGTCAACCAGAAACTTGAGCGCCGCGCAGCGCTGGTACTCGTCGTCGTTCTTCAGTTGTTCGATCCACCACGCTTCATCGGCGCCGCCGGTCGTGGCAATCGTCTCCAAGAGGCGAATCCGCGTGATCGCGTCTTTCTCCGCCTGCAACTGCTGCTTCAGCTTCGCCTGCATCGCCGCCGTTTCTTCCGCGGACTGCGCTGCGGTTCGCTCGGTCAATACGCGACGCGCTTGCCGAGCCCACCACGTGTTGCGATGGCCGAGCAACTTGATCAACTCCTCGTTCGATTCCTTTTGCAAGTCGAACGGGGCGAGTGGCTTGGGCTCGCCATACGTCAACTTGTAGATCCGTCCGCTCGTGTGATGAACGCCGTCATGATCATGACATTCGCCGGTGTCGCTCCAGTCGGCGATCAGCACGCTCCCGTCCGGCCCGGTCAGCAGTTCCATCCCGCGGTACCACGGATCTTGCATGAAGCAGAAGTCCGGCCCATGCGTCGCGACGTATCCGGCGCCATTGCGTTTCAGGATGTCGGCATTGAGCCGTCGCCCATGCAGGTTCAGCGTGTAAACGCGATCGCGATACTCGGCGGGCCAGTTGTCTCCCTGGTAGATCATCAGCCCGATGTGTGCGTGACCGCCCCCGGCTTCGCTGGTGCTGTCGGTCAATTCCTTGCGAACGTCCGACCAGCGCTCTCCTTCGTCCCAGTGAACATGGTCGGCGACCTGCTTGATCAGCTGATACGAGTGGGGATTGATGTCCAGGCCGAACATCCGCTCGGTGTGGGCGCCCGGGATCACTTGCCACAAATGCCCGATCACCGTGTTGATGACGAACATCTCACCATGCTTATCAAAGTCGAAACCCCACGAGTTCGTCATCCCGTGCATCACCGGCTCGGCGACGCCGCGTGTCGGATGGTATCGCCAGACGCCGGTGTTGATCGCAAACCGCTGCGAGTCGCTGGCGCCCGGCTTGCCGATCAGACTCGTCCCCAAGATCCCGTGGCGGCCATACAGCCAACCGTCAGGGCCCCATTTCAGCCCATTGGCCGGGGTATGCGAAACGCTGCTCGCTTCGACGAACCCGTCGAGCACAACAACCGGCTCGCTATCGGGCACGTCGTCCCGATCCTGATCGGGAATGAACAACAACTGCGGCAGACAAATCGCCCAGACGCCGCCGTTGCCAACCTCAATGCTCGTCAGCTTTCGCGCCTGATCCCAAAAGACGGTCCGCTTCTCGTACGTTCCATCACCGTCCGCATCTTCAAAGATCAAAATCCGATCGCGAACGTCGTCGTTGAATCCGCCGAATCCGCCGCCAGCCCAACTGTGGTTCTCAGCCACCCAGAGTCGCCCGCGTTCGTCCATCGTCATCGCGATCGGATTCCGCACTTCCGGTTCCGCAGCGACGACCGAAAGCCGAAACCCCGGCGGCAACTTCGCCGTCGCGGCTACTTCGCTTGGCGCCATGGGCGATTCGGTCGAGCGTTCCGAGTTTGGCGGCACGGGATACTCGTCGGCCGCAGCCATCGCTCCCAGGGCCAAACCAGTCAGGACAAGCAGACTCCGCAGACAACGCGATTTCATATCGAACCAAGCATGATGAGAGGGGAGGGGAGAGGCGACCATCGTAATGGACCGCCCGGTGGGCAGTGGCGTTATTCTACATCACCCAGCGGCCATCGCGAACTTCTTCTCCTCACTACTTCTTCCCATCTTCCGCTCGAATCTCGTTCTCTTCCTCCACCACCGGAAACTTCTCGGCCCCGTTCACCTTCACGACCTGCGCCTTTGCGTCCCCGGTGAAGACCTGGTTCCGCAGCACTTCTGACTTCGCCGTCATGTTCTGCAGGACAAACGCCGTCTGATGGAAGCGTTTTACCTGGTTCTCGACCGCCGAGATCTCGCACTCTTGCGCAACCAGCGCATGGCGCCAGTTGTCGAACGTGTTGCCGATCAGCTCGACCTTCGAGCCAGGCAGGGCCCAGACTGCGAAGTTAGGCGGGCCAACTTTGCGGAACTGCGTGCCGTTGAGCTCGCAGCGATCGATCCGAACCTCTCCTTCGACCCGCACGCCGGCGACGCCGCCCCCGGTCAGCTTATCGCCTCCCATCATCACCTTCGAATCCGCGAAGATCATCACCAGCGGGGGCATGCCGCCGGCTCGCGAGATCTCGTTTTCAACCATCGTCACGTTCCAGCCGGAATGAACTCCGATCGCCACTTGCTTGTTGTCGATCACCCGGTTTTTCACTACCAGCGCCTCGCCCTTATCGCTGTTGGCGAAGCCAAGTCCAGCCGTCTTGTTTTCATGGACGTAATTCGCGATCAGCTTGCCGGAGGCGTTGTCCAAGCCGATCCCGGCCGCTCCATTCTCATAGCATTCGTTCTCCCTGATCTCCGCGGTTGCATGCCGCACGCCGATGCCGGCCAGCTTGTTGCGGTAGCACTTGTTCTTCACGATCGTCGGCGCCGCGTCTTCCTCGGCGCCGATCCCGGCCATGTCGTTGTCGTAGCACTCGTTCCCTTCAATCATCGGCTTGGTCGTCGCTTCGGTTCGCACGCCGATGCCGGCTCGCCGGTTCTTGTAGCAGCGGTTCCCCTTGACCGTTGGGGACGAACCTTCACTGATCCCGATGCCGGCCCGGATGTTGGCGTAGCACGTGTTGTTGATCACCATGGGGCTGGCGTGGTTATGTCCGATGCCGGCGTAGAAGTTCTCGAAGCAGTCGTTCTCTTCGATCGTCGCCTTCGTCTGCCGCATCGCGCCGATGCCGCCGCCCATGTTGCGGTAGCAGACGTTGCGGTAGATGTGCGGTTTCGCCATGCTGTCGGCGCTGCCGAAGGCGCCGATCCCCGTGTCGCCGATATGATGCACCAGGTTGTGCTTCACCACGCACGTGACGTCCGGGATCGAGATCCCCGGCGCCGGGCTCGCGCCGATGTGCTCATGCGACTGCAGGTTCCCCTGGGTATCGTAATTCCGCTGCCATTCCGCTTCGTCGTAATGGCCGAAGTTGCGGATCGTGAAGCCGTCGAGCACCGCGTCGGCGGCCATCGTCACCGCCGAGCCTTCGCCTTCCAGCTCTTTCCCATCCAGGATCGTCCCTTCGGCGCGAGCCAACCCGCGTTCGCCCCGCGTGTCGTTCCCGTCGCTCTTCAGCGTGACGCCGGCCTTCAGCTTGATCCGTTCGCGATAGACGCCGGCTTTGACCAGCACGGTATCGCCCGTTTCGGCCGCATCGATCGCGGCTTGAATCGCCGGGAAGTCGCCCGGCACGGCAATCGTCTTGGCGAACGCATCCGACGCCAACGTCGTCAGAGTCAACCAAACAAAACCAGCGACAAACGTCGCGCGTAAAGAGGGGAAAGCCATGGGTGGGTCTCTTCGATAGGAGGGTGATGTGAGGGGACCCTCATCATACGACGACCCAAGCCTTGCCGAAAAGCAAAATCCCCCGCCCCCATCACCACAAACCGGCTGCGATCTCCCCCTCCGGACTGGACCAGACCGCCACTTTTTTTCTGGGTGCCACGGCTCTGTGAGCCGTGTCTTCACAGGACGAGCATCTCCCACTCACCCATCAACGGACCTCAATAGTATGGACCGCTCACGCCCATTTTTTTTCCCGCGGCGATTCTCGTAGGGTGCGTCGAGACGCACCGCAACCCGGCCCAGCAGCGCGGTAAAAGTCCATTTGGCGACGCAACCTCTTGCTGCATTTGCGTTTCCACGCGAGGCAAGAATCCCACGTCAGCGCAGGTTCTCGGTGCGACCAGACGCACCCTACCCAAAGCGGCAGTGGACTGGACTCGGCGCGCACTTTTTTTTGCCGGACTCTCCTCGACCGACAAAATTCATTCGCGCCCAAACGGACAGTGGACTGGACCGCGCGCATTTTTTTTCAGAGGCGCAACCCATCCACCTGGCTCCCGACGCTGGACCGGACGGCGACGAATTTTCAAAGAGGCGGGAGTTGCTCCCGTTGGCCGAAAGGGCGCCGCGCACAACGTCCCCGCAGCGCCGCCGATAGATAGACGCGGCGCTTTCTCAGCCGCACGAAATCGACCACATTTCCGTGCGCTTTGTCAAGCAGAATTGTTCGCCGTCGCGGTGGCGTCTACCCGACGATCGACGAGATGTCGACCACGTGCAGCTGCCGACCTTGGTCTTCAAACGGGGCGTCGACCACCAGCTGCTTGCCGTCGGGGCTATGACGCGGGTGCGTATCGCATCGCCATTCGCCGGTGTACGCCTTCGGCGCGTGGAACTTGGCGACGTCGACTCGTTTGCCGGTCGGCACATGGTACAGGTAGACCGTCTGGAACCGCTCGGCGTCGGGATAGGTGTCGTTCACAATCCAGTCCCGATTCGGCAAGTAAGTGCAGTGCCCGTCCCGCTTCATCACGTCGGTCCCAACCGCTTCGATCGTCGGCTGCGCCTCGTCGCTGAAAACGTAGAACGCCGGGCCGTGCGACGGCTGATCGCTCCAGGCCAACAGATGCTGCGGATCGCGCCAGATGAAATGCGACGTCATCCCGTTGGCGTCCAGCACCCGCACGTCGCTCCCATCCAGCTTCGCCGTCAGCATCCGGGTCTTCCATTTCCCTTCGGCGATCCGGCTGCGATGCAAAAACTCGAACCGCGTCCCGTCCGGGTTGACCAGCAGGTGATTCACATAATGCTTCACGCCGGGCCCATCCCACGGCACCGTCCCCACCTTCACGATTTGGGCGAGCGACAGAATCAGCTTTGACTTGCCGGTCGTCAGATCGACGAAGAAAATGCCCGAGTCGTCCGGAGCGTTATCGGCCGCATGCGGATCGGGCAGCCCGACGTAACCATAGCCCGGCCGCACGTCATTGATCCGGCGAAAATCGGCCGTCACCGCACTCTTCCCATCGGGCGAAAGGGCATAGACCGGCTGATCGACCTCCAGCGTCTCGCCGCTCTTCACATCGAGCACCCGCGAGCCGTAAGCGTCGTCGCGGCGCACGTTCCAAATCACTTTCGAGTCCGAGCCCGGCAGCCACTGCAGCATGCAACCTTGCTGCCACCCCCAAGCGGTCGTCCGCCCCAGCTCGGTCCACTTGTTCCCCTCCTGCAAGTCGACCATCCCGAGCCGAATCTCATCCTCGGCGGTCGGCTTACGATGCTCAAAGTCGACCTCCATGCTCAGCAGATACCGCCCGGTCGGATCAAACTGGAGCTTGTCGTAATACCCAAACCAATGCTGCTTCGGCCCGTGGGTAACGACCTTCACCGGCAAGTCGCTCTGAAACGAAGTGGCGCCAAAAGCCCGCCCCAGCGGCGCCAAAGCGACCGCCGCCCCCGCAGCCAAACCAGTTTTCAAAAGAGTACGACGAGAAAGCGTTGGGCGATGCATGAAAGATCCTGTCGAAGGGGAGCAAGGCGGGAGGAAGGAAGCGGAAATCAGCGAGCAATTCGCAGCCCCCAGAATAACCCAACCTAAACGCCAAAACCACGACCAACCACCAAGCTCCGGGCCGGGTGCCATGGCCACGGCCTTGCGTGGCCATGAATGCGGCCGGTGTTGCAAATTGACGACGAACATGAACCGAGTGTGTGCCGCTGGCGTCACCGCGAGCGCTCTTATCCGTCACTCCAATACGTACGAGATCTCACCAGGATGATCGACATCGAAGTTGGCTGCCATTTCAGTGCGTCGAAGAAGTGGGCCAATCGCACTTAGCATTCCGTGATTCGCTACCGAATAAGTTTTTGGTAACCTTCAGGAAACCGCATACAACACATTACGCAATGTAATCAGATTTTGCCGCAGTAACAATGACACAAACCATTCACTTCGAAGACCTTCGCTTCAAGGTCGACTTCGCCATTCTTACGATCCGGGAAGATGAATTCGAAGCAGTGTTTAAGCGGTTCTCGCCATGCATTCCCGTAATTTGTGGAAAGCAAAACTATGAATACCGAGAGCTGAAATCAGCTGGCGGGGGAAGTTTGCGAGTCGTCATTACCCGTACATACGATCAAGGTCATAATGCTGCCCACTCGGCGACACGAAATATTATCGATGACTTACATCCAAAATGGATCGTCTTAGCAGGAATAGCCGGTGGCGTCCCTGACACCGAATTCACGCTCGGCGATGTTTTAATTGCAAACAGCATCCACGATCTATCGGTTACGGCAGAGATCGAAAACAAGCCTGTGGGATTTCGTCCCAGTGGCGGAATGGCTCATCCAGCAGTTGAGAGGTTACTTAGCACATTGCCTGCTTGGCGAGATCGACTTGGGCCGTGGAATCATCAAGATTCGTTGGGACAAGAAAAACCCAAAATCACTGTCGCTGAGAACATCAACGCGGACTGCTATTACGGCGAGGATGACACCCGTGTTGAAGTACAACGCATTATGCGAGGTCATTTTCCCGACGCCCAGAGACCACGTCCGCCAATTTTCAAGATAGGTACAGCGGCAACATCAAATGTTCTGCTAAAGAACACACGTGTTCTTCGCGAATGGAAAAGCAACGCCAGACAAATCACCCATATCGAAATGGAGCTTGGAGGCGCTTACTCGGCGGCTCGTCACGGAACAGATGTGGAAACCCCGTTGCTCAGCGTACGGGGAATTAGCGATATCGTTGGGTACAAACGCGATCATCACTGGACGCAATTCGCGTGTGATTCAGCCGCGTCGTTTTTGCACGCAATACTCACGAACATTCCTATCGAAATGTTTTTCGGAACAAGTGCCGAACAGGAACCGATACGCGAACTCGATCCATTGCCGACCCCGACGATCGATGAAATTGTGGCAGCCTTCGGACTTACGTCTCAACCACTGCTTACATTTTCCGTTTCAGACGATGCATTTATTCATCGACCCGAGCAAAGTACTCTCGTAGATTTCATATCGAACCAAGGATCATCACGAGTCCTATTCGTTCTCGGCCCTCCCGGCTGTGGAAAGACCGCTCTTCTCGCGCGGCTAACAAAGCTTGCAATCGATCAAGGGGCAACCGCAATCTCATTCAAAGCGGATCTCCTAGATGACAGTGCTCCATTTGCGAACTGGGGAAAGAACACTATAGGCAAAGAGATTTCTGCTATCGACGCAATCAAAGCCATAGCGTCACGTACACGAGTCGTCGTCGTGGTCGACCAGTTGGATGCATTAGCCAGCACAGTTGACTTAACATCGGACAGGCTGAATCGCGTTGTCGCATTCATTCATCAATGCTCTACAATTCCACAGGTGTCGGTCGTCTGCTCCTGCCGCACTTTTGAATATGAACACGATACTCGACTCAGCGCTCTTAGTCCCACAACCATCGAACTTGAACTCCCAAACTGGGAAAGTGTTTCCGAATTCCTTAACGATCGCGGGATTTCCGAGAATTCGAATTGGGCGGACTCGTTTCGCAAAATACTGCGAAACCCGCAACATTTGCACGTATTTCTAAAACGCTTTATTGAAACCGGAAAAACTAGCTCGTTTGACTCGTACCAAGCCATGCTCGACGAGTTGTGGACACGCAGACTTAACACTCCGGAACTGCGTGACTTGGCATATCGCATTGCGGAATACGCCATCGAAAACGAAACGCTCTGGATGCCCCAAGCCTTACTTGAAGGAGAGACTCCACTTGTTGAAAAGCTTTGCGCGGAAAAAGTACTTCGCCGACAAGGATTCCAAATTGGGTTCGAGCATCAAACGCTACTAGAACACGCAAAAGCACGTCATTTTACGAAAACCGAAAAGTCCATCTGCGAACACGTGCTAGAACGCCAAGACGCGATTCTCGTTCGACCTACGATCTGGACAGTACTTCACTACCTTAGATCCGCGCACACGGAAAAGTACCATGCGGAACTCACAAAACTATTTCATGCTGACTTGCGATCACACGTTCGATACTTATTGATCGACTTTCTCGGTGTGTTGACCAATCCCGACGAACGAGAATCACTTCATTTGGCCAATCAATTGAAATCCGAGCATTTCAAGAGACGCGTACTAATTGCTATCCGAGGCAATAAAGCTTGGTTCGACCGTTTCTACGGAACGCATTTTCCTGCCATCATGAACTGGAATGCCGATGAATTGTGGCCCATGCTCGGCATCCTTCTAGAATCCGGTGAATTTGCGAGGGAAGAATGCTTCAAACTAGTTGAAGCCCATTGGAGCAATGACGCCTCGAAAGATGATTTAACCCGTCAATTCCTCCAGGAGACCGATAACTGGACGCCACGCAAAGTCGAGTTAGCACGCAAAATAATCCGCCGGGCCAAAGACACCGGAAATCGCACCTGGTGGATTGAAGATCTTGTGTATGCGATCTCATCGGCCATTCCAGACCTTGCCCCGCTTGTCTTCCTCGAAGCCGTTACGCGCGACACATTTCATTCGAACATCCTTGATCGCCCAAACTCATGGCACGAACTCCCAGCAGTCGCAGAAGCAGCACCAACAGCATTCTTGACGCACACTTGGGAATGGTTTTCCAAAACCTGTGACGAACACCATCGCGGATATCAATCGTCAATAGTCTGGGAGTACACAGGATATCTCCCCGCTTTAGATGACGATCAAAGCGAAACTTTTTGCCCAGTCACGCACTCAATTAAGGCTTCAGTTTTGAAAGTCGCCGAGACTTGGCCCCAGAAGTTCCTTGAGATTACAAGATCTTCTTGGGAGTCCGAAAGCGCTCCCGTTCATCGCTTGATTGCGATGGGTCTTACAAAGGCGGCGTCAGCAATTCCACACTCGGGACTTGAGTATCTGCTGGGAGACCGCCGCCGTCTCTGGCTAGGAAACGCACTTAGCGACGACTCGGCTGACTCCAAATCACTCATTCACTCGTTGTCTCAAAAACTCGATAGCGCAGGGTTTCTGTCTCTCGAAGCAGCAATCTTGTCATGGTCGCAATACATAGATCCATCGGACGTTAGCGACGAGCAAACTGATTGGAGCCGAGAAAAGAGATTAATACTGCTTAAGGCTATTCCGACTCAACTCCTTACCGACTCGACTCGCGATTTCATTAAAAAAGAAGAGGCTGATTTTCCAAACTGGAACGAGACGAACCCGTTGAACGACTTGCACTGGGGACGCATCGACGAAATCCCTCAACTCACCAAGGACCAGATGAAGGAGTCATCCGATCAATTGCTATTAGCGTGCCTGAGCGTTCCATGGCAACATGATCGCACGACAAACGAAATGACCAGAACAGAGGACGGCTGGACATGTCAAGGAGGCGCGAGAGCCGCTACGCAAGAACTCATCGAGCTATCCAAAGAGGACCGACCTCGTGTCCTCCACCTCCTTTCTCAATTGTTAGAGAAAGGAGTAGAGCGACCGGTTGCTGATGTGCTCCGCTCCCTTGCGGACAGTGACTTTTCAATGGCAGATTCATGCGAACTAATCCGCCAACATGCGAGATTCTCTCCTGCATCGGAGCAATACCGCTCCCAAGCCGCTTATCTACTTTACAAGAAGTGCGAAAAAGAGGCCGGCTTTGCTGACGACATTTGCACTCTGCTTTTTTCGTGGCTTCAAATGCCGTGGGATTCTGAAACTCAAAACGTACATGTGCAAAAGGTCCGTGAGAACGATAATACCTCAGACCAACTGACCTCTTTTCTTTGGCATTCGCATGCAGTCGAGTTGCTGCAAATTAGAAACTCTTTTTGGCCCTTAGTCGCTCTTACAAATGGCTTGCTTCTCAGAAAATCACCTGATTTCGATACGTGGCTAAAATACCTTAATGTTCTCGTTGACGGCAATTTACATCACGACACCTGGACGTTCTTCTGTCGACACTTTCGATGGATCGGCACAAAGAATTGCAATTCCGAGTTAGGCGAAAAAACAGTTGCCAAATTGTTCCGCATTAGGCGTGAAATTAGATTTTCTATTCACGCGATGCGTCTTGTCGCTTCGATCAGTGATTCATTGTCACAAGACTTTGTTCAAAGCTATCTATCCGAACTACTCCTGTCAGACGACGAAAAGCACTGTCAAGCCTATGGCGAACTTCTAGCGTTACTGGCATTTCGCGGCACTCCTCATGACTGGGCCATTACTAAACTGAATCAGTATTTAGAGTTGCCAAAAGCTCGAGACAGGCACGAAGAACTCGTCTTCTCGGGCATTGCGCTAACGTCCGCGAGCGTTTGGGATGAGACCGCGGCTAGGCAAAGTGCATGCAACGCTCTTTGCAGAATAATCCCGCTCGCCACCAATGATATTGCGAACGCGGTTGGAAATGTCTTTTGGGCAACCGAGGACTTTTCCGTCGAAACAAATACCGAATTGTTGATACAAGCATTTTGCAGGAATCCCGGCGCGATAGCGCCTCAATTCATGTTGGATGCGATGGAACTTTTTTCGAAGTTGCTCCCTGACTATCGACACGAGATCCTAGAGATCTGCCGTTGGATAGTCGAAAACGGCTCAAAACAAGACCCAAGCTCCGTAGTTTATAGCCTCTACGAACCAGGGCCAATTCTTGTGAACATTGCGATGACGCTTCAGAGGTTTCAAGATACAAGAGCAAACGCCCTTTCGCTTCTAGAGGAACTAATGCGCATTGGCCTCGATGACGCATTCAAGATTCTTAATGAAATTGACATACGGCCAATCGCTGTTTCCACTCGAAAGCCAAGGCCCAGAAGACGACGAAAACGTCGCTGAGATCGCTTACGCAAGACCGGAACTTTACGGGTCAGCGGAGCGGTATCCTTTGGGAATCCACCGCCCCAAAAAATGCCGGGGGCTCAGTTGCTTTGCTCTCTCTCTTTTCAGAAAGGGCGCACCCGGCGGCTTGATGGTCGTTCGACAAACAGCACGGTTTCGCATCGCGATATTCGCCCGCCACGTTCGAAACTGCCACCATCGCCCAGATGCAAACCTTCCCCATCACCCAAGTCAACGCGCTACGCACCGCCGCGGCCGGCGCTTGCGGCGAGCCGGTGGACGCTCCGCTCGGTTGGAGCGTGAGTCGGCTGGATCCGATGGAGATGCTCTCCGTTTTTTCCTCGATTTGGCTTCGGCCCGGGTTGGTGTTGCGGGCTTATCAGTTGCAGTACCTCGGGAATGGTCGCGGAGTCGTCTGGGCGCTGCCGATCACGGCGGCGTTTCCGGAGCCGGAACCGGAGTAGAACAAGGAGTCGGTCGATCCGCCGCCGCAGCCGGCCGGGGCGCTCGATGACGTGATGGTGGGGATCGAGGGGGATGGGACGCCGTGGTCTTACTTGTCGGCGTCGATCTTCGCGCGGGAAGTGAAAGAGTTGGGGGCGATGTGGCATGGCTGCCGCTGGTCGACCCAGGTGATCCTGGGCGCCGATCCTTGGCAATGCGGCGCGAACCCCCAAGATTTTCGCCAGACGGAACGACTCGCGATGAGCGACCGCGAACATTGGACCTGGCACGCCCCGGAGCCGGACGTGTGGGCGCCGACCTACGCAGAAGAGGCCGGCAGGATCACCCTCTCCTTTTTCACCTACAGCGGGCTGGAGCGGGAAGCGATCTATCGGCATACCGATCGGTATGAGCGGGGGCGGTATGTAGTGGAGTCGGCGGTGGAGCGGATTGCGGTGGGGAGTGCGTGGTATTTGTTTTGATGGGGGAGGGGAGGGGTGCGGGCGTTTTTTGATGGTTGGACGCATTCCCTTGCAGGCGCTGCGGGCTAGTGTTTTGCTTCTTGTCCGCTTTCAGCTCTCCGCTTTCCGCTTTTCTTCTCGACCGCATTCCCTCGGCTTGCGCCTCGGGTTAGTGTTTTTTTGGGGGGGCACATTCGTCATTCGCGACTTCGTGCTTGATTCGTCATTCGAGCTTCGGCATTCGTCATTTGCTTGCGTGCGCATTCCCTCGGCTTGCGCCTCGGGCTAGTGTTTTGGTTCTTGTCCGCTTTCCGCTTTCCGCTTTCCGCTTTTCTCCACCTTGTTCATCCAAGTCCACACTTCGCTTCGATATCGGCTTGGTTTGAGCAGCCAGCGGTCGGTGTGCGCGGACTTGGCGGTTGCGTTGGGGAAGCTGCCGAGGATTTCTGTTGCGTTGATTTCGGCGAAGTGGAAATTGTCGGAGTTGGCGACAGCCGATTGGACGAACGCTTGCGTCTCTCGAATGCTGCCGTTCTGGCTGACCCAATAGGGACGGCCAGCGACTCTCGCTAGGCGCTGTCGCGCGCTTTCACGATAGGCGTCTAGTGGCGAGCCCCACGGTTTTACCCATGCTCTAGCGCCATCAAAATGATCGTGCGTGACGAAGGCGGTCCAGAGTTTGGCGATCTCGTCATCATGCAGACCGAGATAGTTGACCCCGATGGCGCCGCGAGAAAATCCGCAGAGAAAGACGGCGTTGGGGTCGGCGCCGAACTGCTGGATGATCCGGGGGACATTGACCTTGGCGTATTGAATGGTCGCCGCTTCGTCTCCCCACCAGGTCGGCTCGTTGGCGGTTCCCTGCTGGTTGACGTAAGGGAGCGACACCCAAATGTAACGACCGCCGGAGAGGCCGTAGCCCAAAGCGGCGTCTTCGGGTCGCCCGGTCGAACCGCTCGCGGGATAGTAGTTGCCGGTGTACTCAAAAATGATCGGCGTCGAACGGTTCTTCTCCCAATCCGGAGGAAGGTAGACGTAATGACGCACTTCGGTCCCGGCGTATTCTGGCGACGTGATCGCCACCCGTTTGCCTGGCGCGGGGGCGCCGCTGGAAACCGGCGGAACCGTCAGGACCTCCTGGGAATGATCGGTGAGATCATTCGCTTCGCCGGCTTGGGAAAGCGAACCGCTCAAGCCGAGCGCGGCGATCGCAAGCAGCGCATGAAGCAAACTTTTCATGGCAAGAATCTCCGGTCCGCTGAATCATTCGGGCTCGACTGAGCTGCGGATAAGTTGCGGCGGCGGATCGCCTTCTGTGGACGAGAACCAGCTATCGTCCTGGTTGTCTCTGTCCAAAGATATTGGCTGAGTAAGGGGGGCGTCAAATTTAATCGGCGGGGCGGGATTGATGTCGACTACTTGGTCAAGCGGCGCCACACCGCTGGGCGCTGTTGGGAATGGGGGACGCTTTCCCTTGCTTGCGCTGCGGGCTAGTGGCGGAGGGGAGAGTGGAGAGGGGGGCGAATGGTTTTATGTTCGTCCGTTGCGAAGCGTCGGCGTTCCGCGCTGCGAATCGTCTTCGAGTTGCGACCGGAGCGGCGGGTAGCAGAGGATGCCCCAGTCTTCGCCGGAGCCATGTTCGATCCAGACCTGGAGGAACGCTCGCAACAGGTGATCCATCATCCAGGCACAGTGGCGAGCGGCGGTTCGATTGAGGGAACTGTTGTAGGTTGCCGCCCCGTGTACCAATTGGCAGCGGAGGAAATAGATTCGATCCATCAGCTTCTCGAGGATCAGCCTCCAGGAACCATCCAAGTACCAGGTCCGCGATTCGAACTTCGTCCGCTTCGACTTGCCGGCCCGCTCGCATGACGGCTCTTGCCAAAAGTAGCGGCTGAGAAACTCGTCGTCAAAGATCGACATCACGAGCGGCTTGTGCTCCATCAACACGTCGACGACGAAGCGGCTCTCGTCCAGTTCTAACATTCGCTCTAGAAAGTGACGCCAGCAGAGGATGTCGGCGACCGGCTCGCGCTCGGCGCCATCCCACTGACCGTAGAGCGCATTGAAAGCGACCCACTGGCTGAGAATCGCCAGATCAAGATCGTCGTCCGCGGCGATTTGCTCAGCCCGCTGCAACCAACTGCAAGCGCGATGAAAGCGGATGTTGGTGGGATGCTCCCCACTCCGCTGACTGAGCCGCTCTTTGCAAGGCTTCCACTGGCGTCGCAAATCTCGCACGGTAGGCGCTGTCATGGCCAAGCTCCTCAGAACCAAGCCGACCATGGCTAAAACATCCGACCCTGCTGATGTTGATTACTCTACCAAGAGTTGCCGGGGAGAGGAAATAGTTTTACGACGCGCCGGGGCAGAGGACAGAGCCGCCGCCGTTGCGTGGCGAGAGATGCGGCTGGGGATTAGAGTAGAGGGTTTGCGTAAAGTTGCCCCGCTCGATGTTCGCCGCCCCGCCTTTGTGAGTTCGCCGCCCTATGACTCGCCTGCTTTCTCCTTCCGCGCTGTTTGCCGCGGCTCTCCTGTTCGGCGTTTGGACGTTGCTCATTCCTGCTCGGCTCTCAGCGGATGATCGGGAGACGCTAGAGGCGCTGTTTCGTGACGCCGGGGCAGGGGAGGTCGTGACGATCCCGCCGGGCGTTTATCGGCTGGATGGCGCGTCGCCGATCGTGCTGAAGTCGGACTTGGCGGTGGTCGCGCGAGGCGCGGAGTTTCGCTTTCCGGAGTCGCTGCCGGGCCATCGCGGCGTGATGTTTACCGGGACTGACCTCCGCAACTTTTCGTGGGAAGGGGGCAAGTTCGTCGGGCACGTCTTTGACCTCGATCGGAGCGACAACGTCTGGGAGCCGCAGGCCAACTCGCGGCCGATCGTGATCAGCAGCAGCAAAGAGGGACAAAGCGAGAACCTGCGGTTCGCCAATATCCAATCAAGCGACGTCGCCGGCGCGGTCGTAACCGTGCAAGGAGCGAGCGGCGTTACGCTGGAAGGTTGCCGGCTGATCCGCAGCGGCAAGTTCATGTGGGACTACGGTCTCCTCTGGCAGATCACCGTCTGGCCGGAAGATTTTTCGGCCGAACAGCAGCAGATGGCGGCGAAGTATTTTCCGCGGGATCTGATTCGGACTTCCCTGACCATGAAACAGGGGGAGGACCGCGTCTGGCTCGACAATGCGAAGCCGCTCGCCGTCACGCCGACCAGCGAACGAGGGAAAGGGTGCGTCTGTTTCTATGGCGACACGCTGCCGACGAATTTGGTCCGCGGGCGACAATATTTCATCGTCGACAGTCAGCCGGAGTTTATTCGCATCGCCTTAGAGCCGCACGGCGAGCCGATCAAGTTCGCCAGCGACGGGGGCGCCAAGCTGAAGATGATTACGGATCTCTTCCGGGCCCATTTGGCGTTGTATGCGCCGAGCGGCAGCGGACCGGGCAAGGGAGCGTTTGATTTCGTTCACTGCAACGACGTGATCGTGCGGGGCTGTCAGCTCAGCGCGCTCGGCGACACGATGCACATTCAATATTGCCGCAACGTCGTCTTTACCGCGAACCAGATTCTCGGCTCGCGGATGGGCGCCTTCTTTTTGGCCGAGTATTGCCAGAACGCGGTGATCAGCGGCAACACGGTCGACGGGACCAATGGTTCGCGTGTGATCAGCGTCGAGAAGTCATGCCGCGACGTCGTGATCACGGGAAATACGTTTCGCAACGGCGGCCGCGGCAGCTGGATCAATCAGCCGACCAACTTCGTATTGGCCAACAACGTCTTCGTCAACAACACGACCAAGTGCGAACCGTCGCCGCAGCGAGGACGTAGGTCGTTCGTCACCGGCGACTACGAAACCTATCCGGAGCTCTATTTCACGACGCATGAGGCGGGGGGGAAATACGGCAACGTGATCGTCCGCGACAACATCTTCGTCAGCGGAGACCATGCCGAGTTTGCGATCAAGTGCCACCCAGGCGGAGGCCAGATTGTGATCCAGGGAAATACGTTCAGCGGCGCGGCGCAAGAGATCGACGCTGACGGATGCACCAACGTGACGATTGACGGGAATCGCTTTGTCCCGCAAAAGTGAGGGGGAGGGCTTTGGGCCGGCTCGCCGAAAGTCGACTGGCGATCTCGTCCGGGGTTCCGGTAGAATCGCCCCAGGCTCCTTTTTTTCGGCAACGGAACGATCATGACGAATCGCTGGGAACTTGGCGGAGAAAAGGTTGGCGAACCGATCATGGCGCTCCGTGACGCGGTCAACGCCTTGCGGAGCGGTGAGTTTGAGGGGGTCCGGATCGACGCGATCGACCACTATATCGAACTCTTTCTGATGAGCTTCGTCCCCAGCATCATCGACGAGTCCCTCTCGGACCAGCAACTTGAAGCGCTCGACCCCGACACCGTGAAGCAGGCCTCCTTTCTACTGTTGGCCAACGCGATCATGCAGCTGCGCAACAAGCTGGCGAAGTCCGAAAAACTGCAAGCCGATTCCGAGTGGCACGAGCGTCTGATCCGGCACATCGCCGGACTCGCCCAGATTGAAGAGAGCCCGTACGTCGAGTTTGCGCTGCGCCCGCCGGGGGTCAACCTGGTGAACGATCCGCTGATCAGTGGGTTATCGCAGAAGATGAACGTGGAGATCGCCAAGTTCTTTATCATTCAACCGGCGATGATCGAAGTGGTGGTCGAAGACGTCCTGGGTGGCAAGTCGGACGATGATGACGACGACGATGACGACTTGGATGGATTGGACGATTAATTTCGCGAAGCGCGTCGCCCCGCGAAGTTCCGCTATCCCCGGACGTGAGCATCCTTCTTTGCGAGTTGCGATGACGGCCGTATGAAGAAATACTTTGCGGAACTTCAACCGACCAAGCTCATTCTCTGGTGTTACCTGGTTTGGTATTTCGCGATCGTTCTGCAGCATTTCGAGCCATCGCCGGAACTATGGCTTTCGTCAGTGGGGATCGCCATTCTGATTGGCTTCGCCCTCAACCTGGCAGCGGCGCAAAGAGACCAGGCGCTCGACCGCTGGGTGATCTTCCGGCTCTACCTTTTTCCGTTCTGCGTTTCGAGCTATTCGGCGCTGATCAAAGGAAAGGGCTTCTTCCTCCTCTTTCCGACCGAGCCGAAGCCGCTGCTGATTGGCGTTGCGGCCTGCTGCGCGTTCTTGGGGTTGGTCGGCGTGGTCAAGGTAAGTCACGGCCCAACGTTAGAAGAGCAGCGAGGCGACGAGAACGAGTGAGGCGTTACTCCGGCAGAATATTGCCGGGGCGTTCGTGACGCAGTCGCGTCCGGAACTGCCCCATATTGGCACGCCAGAGATAGGGCTGCGCGAGATCGACTTCGGCGACCGTGACGCTATCCTTTTCGGTTGCGGTGGCGATCATTTCGCCCGCCAGGTTCCAGACGCCGGACTGCATCCAGTCTGGGGTGAGCGAGTAGGTCGACGTCACCAGGTAGACCTGATTCTCGATGCAGCGGGCCTTCGCCAGATTCGGATCGCCCCCCATGATCGGCATCGCGATGATCTCGGCGCCATTTCCGCAGAGGCCGCGAGCGACTTCCGGCATGTGGACGTCAAAGCAGATCATCATCCCGATCTTACCGATCGGCGTGTCGAAGACCGGAAAACTGTCGCCGGGCGCTACGCCTTTGCGATATTCGTCGCGGGCCAGACAGACCTTGCGATACTTGCCGACCAACTCGCCATCGGGGCCAATCAGGACGGCGGTGTTGTAGATCTTGTGGTCCGCTTTCTCGTGCATGCTGGTAACGAGGTAAAGGCCGTACTTCTTGGCGTACGTGCCGAGCAGTTGGGTGCAGGGACCAGGAATCGGCTCGGCCGCTTCTTCGAAGGTGAGCGGCGTGCCGAGCTCTGGCAGGATCTCGCCAAATACGGCGAGGTTCGCTTTCTGCTCGGCGGCCTGGGCGATGTACGGCTCGCACTGACGACAGTTGTCGAGGGTCGTCTTCCCGCCGCGGGGATGAAAATTGATCGCGGCCAGACGAACCTTGCGCGGCTGCGGCGGATCGGCGGGCTCAAGGCTCGCCGGGGTCCAAACGATGCGGCTGTTGGGCGCCCAGCGCAGGTGGAGCTTGACGATCGCCTTGGTGGCGGACGGCGGAGCAGGGAAGACGCCTTCAAAATGCGTCCAGCCGGCGTCGTCGGTATTGGTCTCGGCGGCGAAGTAAGGACGCGACTGATTCTTCGCGTCGTCGATCAGGACCTTCTCGTCGTCATTGGTGAACCAAACTTCGGCGTAGGCCTGACGACGCGGATAAGAAGCGCCGGCCAGCTTGGCGGACGCGGACAATCGAAAGTGCTGGCCTCCCTTGATCGGAAACGTCCGCATCCAGGCGCCATCCAACGCGTCGCGCTCGTCATGCTCAATCACGTAGCCCGGTTGTCCCTCCGGACCTTCCGACGTCACGCGGAACTCCGGCTCCAGCTCTTTCCGCGGCGAGTACGTCCGCCAAGGATCGATCGCCAAACCGACCGAGACGTTCAGGAAGAGCAACAAGAGAGCGAAGGGGGAAACGGTTCGCATGATCGTCTCGCAGCGACAGGAGGGAAGGGAGGAAAGCGATATAGCGAGATATCAGAACTCAACCTACCGGAGCGGACGGGGAGATTCAAGCGAAGATTGGGAGGTGGAGTTGCATGCCTGCGAGCGCATAAAAAAAGCCGCACAAGTGCGGCTTGGAAAAAGTACCCCCTACGGGAGTCGAACCCGTGTTTTTGGACTGAGAATCCAACGTCCTGGGCCACTAGACGAAGGGGGCGTATTTCTCAGGTTTTGAGGCGGTTGGGCGGAGCCCAACTTGGAGCGAGCGAAGAGGTTAGCTCGCTGCGGAACGGGCGATTGCCGTTCCCTCTACTTATCGTCAACCGGCGGCTGTCGGCTCTACTGCAGCCGAGAAAGGGCAGGTTAACGAAGGTTTCATGATTTTAATGCCGATCGGGCCCTAGTCAACCGGCCGATGGAGACCTGATTGGGTGTGGGAAACCGAATGGCGGGGGCAGGGAATGACTAATGTCTAATGACCAATGTCTAAGGGAAGACCGAGACGCAATTCCGCTCCCGGTTAGACATTAGAGCTTAGTCATTAGGCATTTCGCCGCTAGGCGATGATATCCTCGACCACGTGACCATGAATGTCGGTCAGGCGGAAGTCGCGGCCGGCGTAGCGGTAGGTCAGTTTCTCGTGGTCGAAGCCCATCAGCTTCATGATCGTGGCGTGCAGGTCGTGGACGTGGACCTTGTCTTCGACCGCGGCGAAACCGAACTCGTCGGTGGCGCCATGGACGTGGCCTCCTTTGACGCCGCCGCCAGCCATCCAGGCGGTGAAGCCGTAGTGGTTATGGTCGCGGCCGTTGATCTTGCCGGCGTTGGAGCCTTCCTTCGGCATTTCGACTGTCGGGGTGCGGCCGAACTCGCCGGAGCAGAGCACCAGCGTCTCTTCCAGCAGACCGCATTGCTTCAGGTCTTTCAGCAAGGCGGCGATCGCCTGATCGCACTGCTTGGCCAGGCGGCGGTGGTTCACTTCGATGTCGTCATGGTTGTCCCAAGGCTGACCTTGGCCGTGCCAAACCTGGACGAAGCGGACGCCCCGTTCGACCAAACGGCGAGCGACCAGGATCTGGCGAGCCTGGGTTCCTTCGCCGTACATGTCGAGAATGTGCTTCGGTTCGCGGGAAACGTCGAACGCTTCGGCCGCTTCGGTTTGCATGCGGAAGGCGAGCTCGAACGACTGGATCCGCGATTCGAGCTGCGGGTCAGAGCCTCGTTCGGCTTGATGCTGAGCGTTCAGCTGACGCAGCAGTTCAAGCTGGCGGACCTGGGCGTTGTGATCCATCCGCTGGTTGCGGACGTTGGCGATCAGCTTTTCGAGGTCGGTGTTCTTGGTGTCGACGTAGGTTCCCTGGAAGACGCCCGGCAGGAAGCCGGACTGCCAGTTTTGCGACTCTTGAATCGGATAGCCGCCGGGGCACATCGAGATGAAGGACGGCAGATTCTGGTTTTCAGTACCGAGCCCGTACACCAACCACGAACCGAGACTCGGCCGCGGCAAGCGGGCTTCGCCGCAGTTCATCAGCAGCAGCGACGGCTCGTGGTTCGGGACGTTGGCGTGCATCGAACGGATGAAGCACATGTCGTCAACGCACTCGCCGAGATTCGAGAAGATCTCGCTCACTTCGATGCCGCTCTGGCCGTACTGCTGGAACTTGTAAGGCGAGGGAAGGGCGACGCCGGTCGGACGTTCGGTCTTCAGTTTGACCGGGATCTCTTTGCCGGCCCACTCCTGCAGTTTCGGCTTCGGATCGAAGGTGTCGACATGCGACGGACCGCCGTTCAGGAAGATGTGAATGACGTGCTTCGCCTTGGCCGGAAAGTGGGGCGCCTTCGGCAATAGCGGATTGGCCGGCGCGGCTTGGGCCGTGTTGCCGAAGATCGAACCGAGCGCGAGCGAACCGAGCCCCATGCCGGTCAGCGAAAGCATCTGACGACGATTGAGGACGTCCTGATTGGGCGAGGTGATCCAGTTATCCATAGTATCCTCGGGCGCCAAAGGCGCTCGTGCGGTTAATCAACAAAGTGAAATTCGTTGGAGACCAGCAACACTTGGCTCAGTTGGGACCAAGCGTCGACCGGTCGCTGCGTGTTGAAGTCGGAGGCGCTGTTCCAGGCCTGAATCGAGTCTCCCCGCATCACCAGGTTGACGGCCCATTCAAAGCTGTCGTTCGAGATCGTTTCGCCCGACTCGCAGACGAAGTCGATGACGTCGCCAGCCTTCACTTCAACCTTGGCGACGTTGGTCTGGGCGCCGCCATGTTTGGCTTTCCAGTTACCGATAGGCCCGGCCGGACCGACGATCGAAACGAAGACGCCGTCGCCGTTTTCCGACTTGTGGTGGAGTTTCCCTTCGATCGAAATCTCACCGCCGACCGGAGCGACCCAGCGACGAATCGCGGCGAACTTCAGGCTGCCGGGATGACCGCCGGCGGCGTGCAGGCTCGACCAACCGGCGACCTTGTTCGGCAGCTCGGTATCGGCTTGCCAGGTCTTGCCGTCGGTCGAAACGTGCGAGTACGGCGTGAACTCGGCGATTTTGCCGGTCTCGGCGTCGCGGCTACCGTACCCGTAGAGCCACGGAGTGGCCGGGGCCGGATCACTGGGCGCGGTGGTGACGAACTGCGTCGCCAGGTTCAATTCTTGATCGCTTGGATCGCGGCCGAGAGCTCGTTGATAGAGCTGCGTGACGCGCTGGCGAGGATCGGCGATCGAGGCCGAATCGCGGGCCAGCTTTTCGGCCTGGTTCAAGACGAACGAGCTGTTCAGCATGAACAAGGCTTGCTGCGGGACCGTCGTTTCGGGACGAATCGGGCAATGCGAATCGGGGCCGGCGAAGTCAAACGTGCGGAACATGCCGGGCAAGTTCTGGCGATCGACCTGGCCGTAAATCGTCCGACGGGGCGGCGAAGGGCTAGCGGTGATGTCGACCGCCGGACCGCCGATCGTTTCGTCGAGCGAACCGGTTGCGACCAGCAGGCTGTCGCGTGACGATTCAAAGTCCAAGCGGCGACGATTCATCCGCCAGAGATAAACGTTGGTCGCGTCGCTGGCGCGGCAATCGGGACGATCGGCGCTCGACTGCTGATAAGTGGCGGTCAGGACCAGGCGGCGGATCAAGCGTTTGACCGACCAACCATCTTCCATGAACTCTACCGCCATGTCGTCGAGCAATTCGGGATGGCTCGGCAGTTCGCCTTGCACGCCAAAGTCGCTCGGCGTCGTGACCAGGCTCTCGCCAAAGATATGGCCCCAGACGCGGTTGACGAAGACCCGCGCGGTGAGCGGGTTGTCGCGTGAAGCGATCGCTTGCGCGAGCTGCAGGCGTCCGCTTCCGTCGGTCAGCGGCATCGGTTTGTCTTTTTCGGTCAACACCGTCAGGAACTGCCGCTTGGCGATGTCGCCGCGGTTGCCGGGCTGACCACGCTTGAAGATGTGGACGTCGTGCGGCTTCTCGTCTTGCAGAACCGGCGGCATGCCTTCCGGGGTCTCTTCCTTCGTGCTGCCAAGGACGCCGTACATGCTGTAGTAGTCGGCCTGGCTGATCGGGTCGAACTTGTGATCGTGGCAACGCGCACAAGCGACGGTCAGTCCCAAGAAGCCGCGGGCGACGACGTCGATCCGATCGTCGAGGATGTCATGGCGGTTGTTCAAAAAGCGACGACCGAGCGTCAGGTAGCCGAGCGCCTCGAGGTGACGTTCCCCTTCGGGCAAACGATCGGCGGCCAACTGCTGCGCGACGAACTTGTCGAACGGCAGGTCTTCGTTGAGCGAAGCGACGACCCAGTCGCGGTACTTGTAGGCGCCGGGATAACCGCGGTCTTCTTGGAAGACGTAACCCTTGGTATCGGCGTAGCGAGCGACATCCAACCAGTGACGAGCCCAACGTTCGCCGAAGTGAGGCGACGCAAGGAGTTGGTCGACCAGCTTTTCGGTCGCGTTGGGTTCTTGATCATTAACGTAGGCGTCAATCTGCTCTTTGGTCGGCGGCAAGCCGGTCAGGTCGAAGTAGAGACGACGAACCAGCACTTGCTTGTCGGCCAGCGGAGAAGGGGAGAGCCCTTTCTCTTCCTGCTTGGCCAAGATGAAGTTGTCGACGCGGCTCTGGGGCCAGTCGGCTTGTTTCACTTGCGGCGGCTCGTGGCGCTGCGGATGGTGGAACGACCAGAAGTCGCGGGGATCTTTTTCGACGTAGGTGATCGCTTCGCCGCCGCGCGGATCGGCCATGCCGTCGGCGACCCACTTCTCGAAGACGGCGATTTCTTCGGCGCTCAGCTTTCCTTTCGGGGGCATCTGATAGCCGGAGTCGTCATAGCGCACCGCTTGAACCAGCATGCTCTCGTCGGCATTGCCAGGTTCGGCGGCAGGCCCGCTATCGCCGCCGGCAAGGATGCTGGCGCGATTGTCAAGGATCAGGCCCCCTTCAAGTTTGCGCGAGTTGGCGGAGTGGCACTCGTTGCAATGCTTGGCCAACAGCGGAGCGACCTTCGTTTCGAAGAATTGGATCTGCTCCGGCGTGAAGTTCACCTCGGCTGGCTTCGCTTCTTCCGAGCGCGCAACAGCCGACGCAAACAGCGAAATTACCAGCGGCATCCATAGCCAAGTTCGGCGCATGGGCGGCATATCCTAGAGGCGGGAGTGTGGTAGGTAGGCGGGGAGCGGCCAAGTGGGGCCGGTGTGCACGTTTTCCTACTATCTAAGGTACGCAATCCACGCCGTTTCGGCAACAAGATTCCCTTCGGCGCACACTTGCGCAAAGTTGCGCAAGCCGCCCTTGAGATGCCTTGTTGCCGGAATACCGGCGCTACGCCCTTAAAACTAGTCGGCGAAGGTAACGACCTGCACCCAACTGGGGGTTTTGCCGGTCTTGTAGGCGGCAAATTGCGTCAGGTCGCCAGTCGTTTTATCGAAACGATAGGCGGCCACTTGGTCGCTTTTTTGGCCGGCCGAGTAGAGAAATTTCTGGCTGGGGCTCAAGTTAAACGATCGGGGCGTGTTTTCGGTCGGCGTTTGGCCAAGTGCGGTCACCTGCCCATCGTCGCCGATCGCAAACCGGGCGATCGAGTTGTGCCCGCGATTGCTGACCAGGGCGAACTTGCCGTCGGCGGTCAGCTCGATATCGGCGCACGTATTCGCTTTGCGAGCTTCGTAGTCGGCCGGCAAGGTCGACACGGTCTGACGCGGCTGCAAGGTTCCCTTGGCCGGATCGTAGTCGTACGAGGTGATGCTGTCGTTGTACTCGTCCGACGAGAAGCAGAGGGGCAGCGTCGGGTGGAACTGAATGTGTCGCGGCTCGTTCATCCCAGGCGCATCGACCGACGGCGGATCGTTGGCGGTCAGCTTGCCGCTGGTCGCGTCCCACTTGAACTGGAAGACCTTGTTCGGGCCGGTGTGCGGAACGAGAGCGAACTTGTTGGTCGCGTCGGTCCGAATGCAGTGGGCGTTCTGTGCCGTCGGAAACGTCTGCGACAAATCGCCGATATCGCCGCCGCTCACCGGATGAACGGTCACTTTGCCGGCGCTGTAATAGGCGTTCAGCAGCCACTTGCCGGTCGGATCGCAGTAGATGAAGCAGGAGGTCGCATCGAGCGGCGTCGATTCCAGCTGCTTCAGGTCGCCGGTTTCGGGGTCGGTGGCGAAGCTAATCAGTTGATCGGGGCGCGAGGCTGACACGTAGGCGAACTTCTGATCCGGCGAGAGCGCCATCGGTCCGGGCGCCCCTTCCAGCTGCAGCGTTTTGACCAGCGTCAGGTCTCCCTTTTCTTCGTCCATCGAAAAGATGGAGATCGTCTTGTCGCCGCCGTTGGAGACGTAGACGAACGACTTGGCCGAAGCGGAAGCGGAAACCAACAACAGCAGCAGCAGCGTCGCGATACGCATGACGTTTTCTCGCAGTCGGAACAGGGAAGGGGGGAGGGAATAAGGAGGGGAGAGGTGAGAGTTCGTCTCCAACGAAGACGGTTCGCTCTAGAATAACCCGACTTTTGGCGCGAAGCGACACCCTTTTTTTGCCGGAAATATACGGCCCCAGGGTGGTTGCGACATGTCGGCTTCCCCCGCACAATACACGTCTTTCTCAGTGTTCCTGAAACCATTTTCGCTAGGGCGATTCATGAACGAGCTTCCCCAAGTCCTCCTCTCCGGCTTTGCGGACGAAGCGGCGAACGACAAATTGGCTGTCCAACAATTCAGCGCTTTCGCGGCTCTCGGTCTCGAGTATTACAGTCTCCGCTTCATCGACGTCGGCAACGGCATCAAGAACGTGATGGCGCTGAACAAGTCGGAAATCGCCAAGATTCGCCACATGGAAGGGGAATACGGCCTGAACGTCGCTTCGATCGGTTCGCCGATCGGCAAAGTGAAGCTGATCGACAGCAACGACGGTTCGAAGAACCGCTTCGTCAAGTTCGACAAGTACCTCAGCACCGAAGTCCAAAAGGCTTGCGAACTGGCCCATGCGTTTGAAACGAAGCTGATCCGCGGCTTCTCGTTCTATCACCCGATCGGCTCGGATCCGCAGGATCACATTTCGCAAGCGGTCGATCAGCTCGGTCAAATCGCCGAAGCGTGCCATCGCAGCGACCTGACGTTCGGTCTGGAAGTGGAAGCGAACCTGATCGGTCAAAACGGCGACATCCTGGCCCAGATCCACAAGCAAGTGAATCACCCGGCGATGATGCTGATCTTCGACGCCGGCAACCTGGTTTGCCAAGGTTATACGCCGGACGAAGTTTATCAGCAGTACGTCGCGATGAAGCCGGGCCTCGGCTGGATGCACATCAAAGATTACAAGGTGACCAAGCCGATCACCGAGAAGGGTCACATCGACGAAGACGCGCTGAAGAACTTCGTCCCGGCCAACTTGGGCGACAGCGGACACGAACGGATCTTGCGCGACTTTGCGACGATGATTCCGAAGCTGGAAAAGAAGCTGAAGAAGCGCGGCATCCCCGGCGTCTTCCTCGATCTCGAACCGCACGTCAAAGGTGGCGGTCAGTTCGGCGGCTTCAGCGGTCCGGACGGCATGGGCGTGGCCCTTCGCGGTTTGTGCAAGACGCTCGACTTCGCCGGCGTCGGCTATCACCTGCGCGACTTTGACGACATCTGCGCCGCCCGCGGCTTCTAAGAAAGCGGTCGTTCCTTATGTCACGCGATCGTCAAACGATCGGCGGTTGTCCCAAGTGCAAGTCCGCCATGATGACTTGCACTTACAACCACTTTCAAAACGACGAGTTGGAAATCCACAGTTGGGAGCACAAGTGCCCCGACTGCGGCCACCGCGAAACCTCGGCGCTGCGCAGCGACGAGGAAGAGGACGCGGAGGACTTTCCGAACGGGGACAAGTGCCCGTTTTGCGGCAGACAAGCCAGCGTTTGAAACGCCCTACACTAGGCGACGTGACACTAACCCGAGGCGCGAGCCGAGGGAATGCGGTTGGAAATGTCTAATGTCTAATGACTAATGTCTAATGCCGAGAAGCGTCTCTCTTCCCTATTAGACATTAGTCATTAGGCCTTAGTCATTCACTTGCAACCGCATTCCCTCGCTTGCGCTGCGGGCTAGTGTTTGGTCAAACGGCGATCTTTACGTCTTCGCCAATTCTCGCCCGAGCACCGCCATCGTTTCGGCTTGGATCGCTTCGACGCGGTGCTGGGCCGCGACCGCTTTTTCTTTGGCGGCTGCCGGATGCTGGGCGATGTTGAGCACCGTCGGGGCGATCTTGGCGACGCTCGCCGGGTCGTCCATGTCAAACAGCCAATCGGACAAGCCGATGTCGTCCCACATGTACCCCTTGGTCGTCTGTTCAGCCCAGCGACAGACGACGGCGGGAACGCCGTGGCCGATGCACATGATCGGCGAGTGCATCTCGTTGCCGAAGAGGCCGGCGCTGCGGATGTAGACGCTGACCGCTTCGCCGGTCAACCAATAGTTTGGCCGCCAGACGACGCGCTTCCGCACGGCGGCCGGCAGTTTGTCGACCAGCATCTCTTTGCCGATCTGCATCTGCGTTTGGTCTTCCGGGCAGACCAGCACCTTCATGTCGGTCTTGGTCACGACGTCGATGATCGCCTGACGAAGCGGCGCGTGATCGTGCTCTTTCATTTCCTCGTTGCGAGCATGTTTGTCCGGTTCAACGTCGGTTTTCTTATAGATCCACGAAGGGGTGTAACGGAGTCGCGGAATGCAGCAGAGGAACTTGCCGGTTTCCAGGTCATGCTTTTTCAGGAACGCATCGGCCTTAGCGTCGTCGCGCAAATCGCAGGCGAACGCTCCATCGGGACCGAACTGCATGATCGGCGCGTGGGCGCCTTTTTCTTTCGCGAAGGCGAGCGAGCGGGAGTCGCGGAAATAGACGAAGCGGGCGCCATTGAGCATTTCGACGGCGCTGGCCAACTCCTTTTCGCTCGAAGCGGTCGTTTGATGCGACTTCTTCGGCGGGAAGGTGATTCCATAAATGCCGTACGGCTTGCCGGTCTCTTTCGCCCAGCGGCGGACGTCATTCTCGGCGACCAACGAAGCTCCCGATCCATGCAGCAGGAAATCGCAATCGTCAAAGGCGGCCGACAGTTGCTTCTTGTCCTTGATGATCCGTAGCTGGGGGAAGTTGGCCATCAGCAATTCATCGACGCCGTTGTCGACTTTGCTCGGCCAAAGGGTCACTTCGGTCTCCGGCAAGTACTCCGAGATCAAACGGAGCACGCCAGGCGTGTGGGCGATGTCGCCGATGTTGATCGTCTGCCACGAAGAGCGGAGCAAGATCCGCTTCGGTTTTGATTCGGCGGCGAACAGGCGGGAAGCGCCGAGGGCGGACAGACCAAGAATGCCAAGAGCTTGGCGGCGGCTGATGGATGCTGGGGTCATCAATTACTCGGGCGAAAAAGTTCGACGGACGGAGCTTGGGGGGCCTGAAAACGGAGCGCAGTATAAACAGCGACTCAGCGCTTGGCCACAACGCGAACGACGCCTGGACTCAATCAAACCGCCTGTTTTTTCGGCCTGGACGGTTGATTTTCACCGCATTGATCACCCACGCAGCAGACGATTCGCCAAATAATTGTGCACAAAGTCACGGCGTAACATGCCCCACATGGCCCTATCCGATCGCCACCACTTGTCGTAGTGGAGGAAAAACTCGGGGAATCCCTAGCGTTATGGCGTTTTGGCCCCATTTCCCGGAATGACGAGTGAATTAGTGCAAATTCTGGAACGTCGTTTGCGGTTTGGGCAGCGAACTAGCTTCATCCTTCGCTTGAATTCGTTCCTCCCTTAAGTCGCTTGGAGATTCTGCCCATGCAGTCCACGTCACGATCTTCCGCTGGACGTCTCGGCTTTACCCTGGTTGAACTACTCGTGGTGATCGCCATTATCGGCGTGCTCATCGCACTGCTGCTGCCGGCTGTGCAACAAGCTCGCGAGGCGGCCCGTCGCATGAGCTGCACTAACAACATGAAACAGCTCGGAATCGCCACCCACACGTTTCATGACACCTATGGACGCTTCCCGTCGACGTACGCCGATCCGCTTTGCCAGCCCCAAGGGGGTTCGACGGCGGCGAAGTATTTGCAACAGGGCTACCTCTATCTGCTGTTGCCGTACGTCGAGCAAAACGCCCTGTACGATGACCTGCAAACGAAAGTGGTGGTCGGCGGCGCCAACATCCATAACGATGCCGGCGTAAGCACGATCCTCTCGGCATTCACGTGTCCATCGGACGCCGCCGCTTCGGTCATCGACGATGTCGATAGTCGCGGGCGAACCAACTACCACGGTTGCCAAGGAGACGTCTGGGCCCACTATCAAACGACAACTGCCCGCGGCGTACTTGCCCGCGGCGATGTGCAAAAGCGAAAAATGTCCTCCATCACGGACGGGACCAGCAACTCGGTCATGGTAGCCGAAGTGAAAGTAACCCCGGCGAAATCGGATCGACATGTCGGCTCCGGCATCGCCATTTCGGCGCCTGATCGCAAACCAAGCAGTTGCCTGGCTCGCGTTGGCGCCGATCAGATGTTAACCGGCAACGTCTCGACGAATAGCCACCAACTTGGCTGGCGTTGGTATAGCGGCAATTCTCCCTACACGCTGTTCCAAACCATCTTGCCTCCCAACGGACCGACCTGCGGCTGGACCGCCGAAGGCGCTCCGATGGTCACGGCCAGCAGCTTTCATCCCGGCGGGGTGAATTCGCTCTTTGTTGACGGCTCGGTTCATTTCATTCCGGACACGATCGACGTTGGCAATTCGTTGACGGTTGCGATCCCCGAAGATTACACCGGCCCGTCGAACTATGGCGTCTGGGGCGCTCTGGGCGCGATCAGCGATGGTGAAGTGGTGACGCTTCCCTAACGCGTCTTCAAGTCGTTCCTAATTCGCCAGCCCAGTTGCGCTGGCGGAGCACCGCGATTTCGGAACATCAACAACCCACCGCGATAGGTTTTCTCATGTCCAACTTCTTCCCTCACTGGAAGTCGCTTTCGCTTTTGGCGGCGCTGGCTTTGTCCCTTGGTTGCAGTGCGACGAAGTTCGTACCGACCGAATACGTCGAAGGATTGGTGACGCTCGACGGCGTGCCGATCGCCGACGCCACCGTTACCTTTCAACCGCTGGAACCGGGTCAAGGATGCGCCGGCGTCGGCGTCTCCGATTCGTCCGGCGTCTATCGTCTGACCACGCTAAGCAATATCGACGGCCTGAAGCCGAAGCATGGCGCCGGCGTTCTCCCCGGCGCCTACCAGGTGGCGGTCGAGAAGGTAGAGCTTGCGCCGGAAGTTCAGGCCAAGATCGACGCCGGGGAATCGGTCGCCTACAGCGAAGCCGCCCTCAAACGAATCTTTCCGAAACGGTTCGCCGATCCGGAAAAGTCGGGCCTGGTCGTCGACGTCGTGCCGGGCAACAACGACATTCCTTTGGTGATTTCCTCGAAGTAGGGCTGCGAATATCAAGCGGTCTAGCCGCCGCGATCCGGTTGCGTGACGCGGCCCTGCGACGTCAGGCTGAAGTCGATGCGATTTTCGCCGGCGATGACTTCGCCGGTAAGCTCGCTGTGCGTGTTGTACTTGTCGGGCAAACGTTCGGCTCGGCGACGGCCAGCGTCATCCTCGTCACGAAACGTCCGAATCCTTACCGTATGCGTTCCGACGATCGCCCCTTGGCGATCGCGGGTGAACCGCAGCGAATAGTTCCCTTCTTGATCGGTCGTTCCGTAAGAAGGAGAGCCGCTACGCGGCGTGAACTCGATTCGCGCTTCCGTTAGCGTCTTTCCATCCAGCGTCACGCGGCCGGTTACTTTCCCCAGCTGGGGATCTCCCGCATCGCCGCAGCCGGCCAAAAGCGAGAATCCGATCAAGGCCCATTCCGTTTGCAGTCGATAGATTGCGCGCATTTTTGCCTCCTGAGCGAATGATTGGGTGAAGCGAAAGAGAAGGGGGGAGCCCATCGTTGGCTCCCCCGCGAGATCAGCAGCGGTCAGAAGGCTTCGGAAACGACATGTCCGTCGCTACGGCGACCGAGACGTTGAAACAAACCGATCTGACTGGCCGGCGGACTCGCTTGATTAACGCCGCCGCTGTTGAAGTCGATGTCCTCTTGAATGAAGCTGACCCGTCCGTCGCCAAACAAGAAGAAGGCGCCGCCGGCATGCTGACTGCTAAAGCCGCGTTGCCCTTCGACGTCGCCGATATTCAGCTTGACGTCGACCAGCCCGAGCGATTGCTGCAGTCCCCAGTTGCCGGTTCCGTTGTAATTGCGGACCCCAATCCAAGTTGCAGCGTAGTCGCGCCATTCGCGTTCGCCGATGACGAACGTGTTGCTCGTACCATCCGTAACGTCGGCGAAGCGGGTTCGACTGAGCGGCCAGAGCATTCCAAAGGGATCTCGCCCGTTCGTTTTCCATTGCTCGGCCATCGACCAACGAGCGCCGGTCACACCGACGTAGTTCGACGTCCCGGCGGCGATATCGCCGTAGACGGCGTTGGTGAATCTCCGCTGGTCATTCGTATCCGTCGCCGTATCGGTTGGGCAGCGAAAGACGCTCAGACGCGTTTGCGATAGCGGCCGCGTCCCAGCGTCTTTCATCACGGCGTGCAGATCGCGAGTGGAGACGGTCAATTGCTCGTAGAGATTTACCTGCTCCAACTGCGGCAGCAGAAAGGCGTTCCAGCCCCACGCGGCGATATTGGCGGCCGTAAAGTCGCCGGTCGAAATCAACGTTCCTGGCGGGAACGATTGATGAATGTCGTGATAGTTGTGCAGCGCCAAGCCTAGTTGCTTCAAATTGCTTTTGCACTGCGTGCGCCGCGCCGCTTCCCGGGCTTGTTGCACCGCCGGCAGCAGCAAAGCGATCAAAACGCCGATGATCGCGATCACCACCAACAGTTCGACCAACGTGAATCCGGTGCGCGCGTACCGGTAGCCGTAAACGAATTTGTTCATTTTTCACCTGAGCTTTTGTTGTCGTTGCGAGAGAATCGCCGCATGAGCGCGCGGCACAAAACGTAAGTGCAGCGCGGCGGCGACAGAGAAACGGACGGAGCGAGAAAATGCGTCTAGCGACAGCGACGACAGCTCAACGTCATACAGCAACGCAGCGCCCAGAGTGCGCCGGGGTGAATCATCGATCGAGCGCCGGAGGACCGATGCCGGCGAAGATTGGTCGGATTGGCGAGCTTGGTGGACATACCAAAGTCATTTAAACAATCATGATCAACTTGGTTTGGTATCTAGATCGGCATTCCCCGTAAAAGGTTCGCAGCCAAATCGCCCGGTAGGCAGATTTTTAAACGCGCAAAAAAAAGAGCCTCGCACGTGCGAGGCTCTTTGTCGTTCTCGAATTGGTAAACGCAAGTGCGTTAGCTGGCTTGCGTCTTGGTACGCGATTCACGAAGACCGCGGCTGAGGATGTCTCGCAGCAACGGCGAGAAATCTTCATACGGCGTCTTGGTCGGCGCGCCGCCGGCAAATTGATAGATGGCGTCGCGCGGCTTTTTGCCGAGAGCGATCAGCGTCGAGCTGACCGTTCCCCATTCGCGACCTTCCATCACCATTCCGGGACGTCCCGGAGCGGCCGCGGGTCGAGCGAACACTTTGCTCGCCACCGCGAGGAATTTGACGGCCGAATCGAGCGTCTGCAGCGTCAAGAGGCGATGAGCCAACTTCACGCGTTCGTCACGCGAATCGTTCAGATCGCCGCCGGCGATCAGGTTCAAGCCTTCTTCCAACGGTTGAGCGTTGATGTCGTCGCCCCCGTGGATCGCCCAGCCGCTACGGCCGTCAGCAACCACGAAGTTAACCCCGTCGTACTCATCGTTGTTCAGCGCTTCCATCGCCATGTCGACAGCCGCTTGGGCCGAGCTGGCGCGAAGCAATTCGCGGCAGAGCAGTCCTCGCGAGCGAGGGGCGATGGGGCGATTCATCTTGCGGCGATTGCACGCACCGACGAACAGCCCGTGTTGATTGACGCCCAACCAAGTTCCGCCGGCTTGCTGATCAATTCCGCACAAAGCGCGCGGCTTGCCAGACTGAATCGACGGTGCAGAGCTGGGGCGATCGTAAAATTCTTCTCGGTTAGCGGCGACCAGAATGGGCGCTTCAGCAACCGATCGGTATTGGATTGCCAGTAGGCACATATTGTAAAAGATCGGGGGCAAGGGTGACTGGACTTGCACTCCCTGGACACGCTCCAAGGCAGTTACAATCCCTAAGAGTTTATTCGATTTCCCAAGTTCGGACACCCTTTAATGGGGGCCATGGTCTCGAATTTTATCGAGGAAACTAGGTAAAATATTGGACATTTGCCTACGAACCGACGTTAGTGGCTACTACTTGTCCACTGGCCTTCATTTAATGGGCAACAACGTCGCGGGCGCCCTCTGCCGACGTGATCCCGCAACTCCTCGTCAATTTTCCTATTTGTTGCGATGCGGACTGCCGAGGCCCTCCTACTTGGCTCCAGGCGTCATTCGTTAGATGCTAGAGGGACGGAATAAGAATGCTGGCCTATCTACGAACAGGCGATAGGACCATCTCCTCATATTTCTCACCAGAAGTCAAATCTCATGTTTTCCTCGAAACGATTTAGCGCCGTCGACCTGGGCGGCCAGGACCGCCTGCAATTCTTTCTTCGCGTCGTTCGAGAGAACAAAGAGCTGTGGGGACTGTACGCCGACGGTTGGGCCGAAACGGTCGATGACGACCGGAAGAAAGGATTTGTCGTCTTCCCGGATCAGGAACACGCCCAACTCTGCGCGACCGACAAATGGAAGCGTTACACGCCGAAAAGCATTAAGCTATCTAGTTTCCTGGAGCGGTTCGTCGAAAAGCTGGCGAAGCAGAAGTACACGATCGCCGTCTTTCCGACCCCGTTTGATGGAGCGGTCCAAGTCGATCCTCTGACCATCCGCTCGGAACTGCTCTAGAACGCTTGAAACGCCTTGGAATCGGCAATTTGACCGCATTCCGGCGAGGAGCAAGCCAAGAAGCGAAATCAGCGCGTGCTCGAAAGCTCGAGCACGCGCTGCCCCAACCGGTCGCTTTCGCAACCGGCGCTGAATTACCCAACAATTCGGTGTTGGCGTTACCGATTATTTCGCATTTTCCGATTTTGTGGCCGCCGCTCGACGCTCGGTCTGCCGTTTCTCCGATTCGGCTCGCAGGCTCGCGACCTCTTTTAGCTGCTCGGGCGTCAACGTCTGGTTGATTTTGGCGTCTCGTTCCGCCTTAATCGCGACGATCTGCCGAATCAGTTCGTCCAATTTGGCTTGGTACGAACTCTGGATCTCGTAGATCTCTTCCTTTTGCTTTTCGCTGACGACTTGCCCATAGAAGTTCGGCAATCGCCCCCGCGGCTCGCTCCGCGGTTTCGCCTCCATCTTTTGCTCCGCCGCTACCGCAGCTTCTTCCGCCGCGGTCGCTGGCGTCGTCGCCAAGCCAGCGACGCAGAGTCCCAACAACGCCATCCAAGCAGAAATCGATCGAAAACAAGGCATAGGAAATTCTCCTACTCAAATGAGATGGAAGCTTCCGTGCCAAAAACTACTATCCAATACGTAGGAGCTTATACCCAGAGAGGGGGCCCCGCAATCCAGATAGGGGAGAGAAATCCCTCTTTTTTAGGGAGGCCCTTGAGAGGTGAGCCGATGCGGCGAGGAGGGCGCATAAAAAAAGGTCATGGTTGGTCGGTCCGTCGATCCCCATGACCCAATTCAAACGAAACGCGTCTTGCATTTCGTCCTCCCGGCTTATTTCTGCTTTTAATCATCGGCGATAAAACGATCGCTTCTGAAGTCGAATTTTCGGAAAATAGTGCTAGCAACGTCTGTAGCGACAAAGCCTCCACCAAGGGAGTCGGAACTTTGAGGCGCCAAGAAACAGAGAAGGGGGCGCCTTGGAGAGAAGACGCCCCCTTCACGTTGCTCTGAGTTGTTGCGGCGAATTCGCCTGAAAGCGGCTTCGACCTAGTTCGGCAGCGTCGCGCGGTAACCCGGCGAGATCAGCTTCGCTTCTTTGGTTGGCATCACCTGGGAGGCCGGCATCATTTCGACTTCGTAACCGGTCGGATAGCCGAGCTGAATCATGCGGGTCCCCGACTGACCGCAGGTCGAGCAACCTTGCGAACTGTAGCTGTTGTAGCCGCGGAACATCTTCAGGCAGCTCGGGCACTTCTCGCAGACGCGTTCAAAGTGGGGACCATTGCAATCGCACATCGGATACTGATCGCAGCAGGTTCCGGTCGCACAGGTCGAACCGCAGCCGCAAGTCGACGGACGAGCGAACCAGTGATAACGGCTATGAATCCGCGTACCGCAAGCCGGCGGGGCACAGTAGCCGTCCCAGACGTTGGCGCAGTTCAGACCGCAACCATGACCGCACGCGGGCGAAGTCGCACAGCCGCAATCGGCGCCGGCAGATCCGGACATTTCGCCCCAGCCGCCGGCGTAACCGAGCGAGGCGAAGATCATGACGCCGAGCAGCGAGCTCCAGGCTTTACCGTTCATTGATCAATCTCCATTCAATTCAGTGCATCGCAGCGAATCGCATCGATATCGCCGCGATCCCAAGTTGGGAAACAGGCAGGCGAGAGCGTCGCTCAGGAGAAACATTGCTCACGACTTGCGTTGTGCAAACGCATCACGTTGATTTTTGGAGAAATTGCGAATTGGCGGCGACCTGAGAATCGTTCTATCCTTTGTTCGCAGAAGCAGTTGGTGCTACGATCAGATGGGCTCGCGGTCGCAATGCGGCGGCGACAGGCAGCCGTGTGCGGGACCGCAATATGCCGATTTTGCAGACTCTCGGGGATATTCAGCCAGGCGTCGTTACCGGCCTGACGGCGATGCTGTCCGGTATCGTCGGCGTCTTGCTGTTGGCTTCGCGTCGTCGCGTGCTCGACGGTACGACCCTGGTTGCGCCTTGGTGGTGGGTGCTGATCGCCTGGCTGGCGGTGACCGGGGTCGAAACCTGGATCGGGCTGGCGGTCTCGGCCGGCTATCCCGTTCCGTTTCGCGATTCGCTCCGCTTCGCCGCCGGCATGACCCTCTTCTGCCCGCAGATCGCCCAGCTCGGCGCCAAACGCCCGCAGAACGTCGCCTGGCAATGGGTCGTCGTCACGCTATGGGCGGTGCTGATGATGCCGGTCGGCGAACAGCTCGCCCTGGGACGCGGCGGCGAATTGTCGCTTCATTGGGTCCGCAGTTGGCTGCTGTTCGTTCTGATTGTCGCCGGCTTGCTGAACAACGGACCAACGCGGTTTTGCATGACGGCGATTCTGCTCGGGACGTCGCAAACGCTCCTGTTGGCGAAACATCTGCCGGGGATTGGCGTCGGGCTTGCGGCCGGCGGAGCTTGCCTGGCGATACTGCTCCTCCTGACAGCGATCTTCCTGACGGTGATCGCTTGGCCTCCCAAGAGTCACGCAACTCGCCCCGAAGACCGCGTCTGGCTCGACTTTCGAGACAGCTTCGGCGCGTTTTGGGCGCTGCGCGTCGCTGAACGAATCAACGCCTCCGCGTCACGATATCAATGGGGGCTGTGGCTGACCTGGAACGGCTTTAGCCAAGTCGAGTTCGTTGGGGTCGCCGGCGAAGTGAATGAAGAGGTGAATTCGGCGCTGCGGGTCAGTTTGCGATCCCTCTTGCGGCGGTTCGTCTCGGACGAATGGCTCCGTCAGCGAATGCCGCCGGAGAAACCGGAAGATTCGCGCAAAACCCCTCCGCCAGAGGCACACTTGTAGCTGGCCGCTTCCCCGCAACGGATTTGCCCGTTGGTTGCCTAACCGGACAACGCCGCCCATACTGAATCTAGGTTGCCGTCAACTCACCACCCGGACCCCTCATGGCCGATTCCTCACCATCCGCCTTCGCCACGACGAATGACCTTACAGGTAAGTCGCTGGGCGATTATCAAGTGCTGCGGCGGCTGGGTCGTGGAGCGATGGCTGAGGTCTATCTGGCCCAACAGACCAGCCTGAAACGGCAGGTCGCGCTGAAGATCTTGCTGCCGTCGCTGGCGCAGCAGGAGTCGTACGTCAAACGGTTTCACCGCGAAGCCCAAGCGGCCGCGGCGCTGACGCACGCCAACATCGTCCAGATTTTTGAAGTCGGCTGCATCGACGGCATTCACTTCATCGCACAAGAGTACGTTCCCGGTCAGACGCTGAAGCAACTGACCGGCAAGACCGGCTCGGTCGACGCCAAAGCGGGCTTCGCCATTCTACGGCAGGTCGCCGCCGCGCTGATCAAAGCGGCGGAGCAGGGGATCGTCCATCGCGACATCAAGCCTGAGAACGTCCTGATCACCGCTTCGGGCGAAGTGAAGGTCGCCGACTTCGGCCTCTCGCGCGTCGTCAGCCAGAACGGCGAAGGGCTGAACCTGACCGAGATCGGCGTGACGCTTGGTACGCCGCTTTATATGAGTCCCGAACAGGTCGAAGGGAAGCAGGTCGACGCCCGCAGCGACATCTACTCGCTCGGCGTGACGATTTACCATCTGCTCGCCGGTCGTCCGCCGTTCGACGGCGACACGGCGCTAGCGGTTGCGGTGCAACATCTGCAGACCGAACCGCCGCGGCTCGAAACGCTTCGCAAAGACCTACCGCCGCAATTGACGCGCGTCATTCACAAGATGCTCGCCAAGAAGCCGGAGAAACGTCAACAGAACGCCTCGGAACTGCTGCAAGAGTTGCGTGAGGTTTTGGAGGCGGTTGGTCCTGACAAGCTAGGGGGCGGCGTCCACGACTGGTCGATGCCGGAACTGGCCGCAATCGGCGATCGCTCCGCTGCCACGCGGGAACTGGATCGGTTGATGAAGATCGCCGGCCGCTCGGGCAAGCACTTCGCTGCGGCTCGCATGTGGATTGGGGCGATCGCCTTGGTGCTCCTCTGCTTTGGGCTGGGAGCGGCGCTCGCCTGGTCGAGTCGCGAAGCGCCGCTGCTGCAGCCGGATCGTCCGCTCGCCAGCGAAGAGTTCCCCAATCATGGCTCGGCCGAAGAGCAGTTCTATCGCGCCATGATGGACGGTTCCCCGGAAGCGTTTCATAGCGTCGGCCAATACTTTCCGCTCGAGTCGAGCGCCGACGCCAAAGCTTGGACGCTGAAAGCGATGAAACAGGAAGCGACGATCCTGATGAACCGCGGTGGCGCCGAGAACTACGCCAAAGCGCTTCGCATCTTTCGCGAACTCGCTTCGCAGGACAGCTCAGAAACGGAAGCTCGCGCGTTTGGCGCCGCCGGCCAGGCAATCTGCTTGTATCGCATGGAAGATTACAAGCGAGCCCGCGAAATCGCCGTCGACGCGAAAGTGCTGCAAAAGTCGATCGAAGTCGACGCCGACTTCAATCGCCAGTTTGAAGAAGTGTGGACGGCGCTGGCGAATCGCCCTGGCGCGTAGCGGCCACGCGAGCTTCAAATTCCTCGCCCCTCCCGGCGCAATTCCAACCTTGGCGCTATTCATTCGCCTGCCGTGATGTGAAAAAAACGATTCGCTCGGCGCTTTGTTGGCGACCATTGGCGGCGTTAGAATGCGCGTAGTACTCCGGGATCGCAGCATCTCATTCGGAGGCGTCTTATGTCACCAAACGTCGACGAGACATCGGCGAGCGCGCCGGCGAAAACGCGGAAAACGGTCAAGGAATGTTACGATTTCTTTGACTGCGTCTTTCCCGCTTGTGGACTGCGGGATCTGACCGAGGGAATGTACCACGGCGATCCGACGGGTTCTTACCAGCAGGCGCAGCGTAACCAGGTCGAGTGGCTATTGGACCAGGTCCACTGTCAGGCAGGGTCCCGAATTCTCGACATTGGGTTTGGCTACGGAACGCTGCTGGAAGCGGCGCGTGATCGCGGCGCCCATGGCGTTGGGATCTCGGTCTCGCCACCGCAGGTCGAGCGCGGGCTTGCTAACGGCCTGGACGTCCGCTTGCTCAACTATCGCAACATGGGCGAAGAGTGGAACGAACAGTTTGACGCGGTGATCGCCAACGGATCGGCCGAACACTTCGTCCATCCTGACGACATCATCGCCGGCCGGGCGGATCAAATCTATCGCGAGCTGTTTCGCATTTGCCATCGCCTGATCGATCCTGCATCGCCGTCGCGGCGATTTGCGACGACCATTATTCACTGCAATGACCGTACGCCTGTCCCAACGTTCGCGGAACTGAAAAAGTCTCCGTTCGCCTTCGCATGGCGATCGCCAAAGTTCCACTATGCGATGATTCAACAGACGTTTGGCGGCTTCTATCCCGAACCCCAGCAACTCGAACGTTGCGCACAGGACTACTTTCGACTATCGGGCGAAGTCGACGGAACGGAAGACTATCACCTGACCTCGGAACAGTGGTTCGCCCACGTCCGTCGCCAGATGATGTCGCTGAAGAACGGACCGCGAATCTTTGGCAATCTTGTGAGGCAGTTTTGCCGACGTCCGCGTCACACGACGCTGATGTTGATCTGCCTGCTGGTCACCGAGTCGTGGCAGGAACAGTTCCGCGGCGAACATCCTGCGACGACGTTGTTGCGGCAGACCTGGGACTATGTCCCGTCGCCCGTACCGCTTTCTGAGGAAATCGCCGAGACCAAGGCGACGCTACTCAGTTCGTAGCCGGTCGAAGTCGCCTCGCGACGTTTACCTGCGCAGCACGATCGCAAACCAGATCAAGGTTCCAATCGCGATCGCTCCCAGAGCGAAGATCGTCCACCATTCGCGGCGCGACATTGCCTGCATCGGCGGGGTCACCGTGACCCGTTTACCGTCGTCGAACTCATGTCCGCACCAGGCGCACTGTTGATAGAACTGCGGATGAAAATGATCGTCGCACGTTGGGCAGACCAAGAGCGGGTATTCGTGCACGTCGCTGAGATCGAGAATCGGCAGCGATGACGGAGGGGGTTCGGCCCCTTGCGATTGATACGCCGCCAAGGAGAACTCTTCGGACGCTTCCCCGCACGCAGGGCAGTGGGTCATTCGTCGCTTGCCGCACCCGGGACAAGTCGGCCAATTGTCCCACGAATTACGTTTCGCCGGCGGGGCAGGGGAGCCAATTGTACAAAATTCTGCTTGCATCTTAGGGTCGCCGTCGGTCATCTTGTTAGTTAGCCTCCGCGTGCGACCATCTGCGTCGCGCGTCCTTCCTCTCTCTTATCGACTCCCACCGCTTTTCGACTTCGCCAGGATTCGCCGCATGTTTCGATTCTCCGCCGTAATTGTATCGCTATCGTTGCTGTCGATCGCCACGAATTTGTGGGCTGACTCACCGAAAGAGCCGCAAACCCCCAAGGCGCTCGCCCCCGAGGCGAAGCCGGCCGATTATCGGCTCGCTCCGCCGAAAGACCTGAACGGCTACTTTCCGTTCAATCCTCCGGCGAAAGATCAGTGGCCTGCTCGCGCCGAAGAGGTGAAACGGCAACTGAGCGTCGCCCTGGGCATCTGGCCGCAACCGGCGAAGACTCCGCTCAACGCGGTCGTCCATGGCAAGTTGGAGTTCGACGACTACACGGTCGAGAAGGTTTACTTTGAAAGTCTGCCGGGCTTCTACGTTACCGGCAGTCTCTATCGCCCGAAGAACGCCAAAGGCCCAGTGCCGGCCGTTCTCTGTCCGCACGGACATTGGCCTGACGGTCGCTTCTACGACCGCGGCGCCGAGGGAATCCTGCAGGATCTGGTCGGCGGCAGCGAACGCTTTGAAGAAGGGGGCCGATCGCCGCTGCAAGCTCGCTGCGTGCAATTAGCTCGCATGGGTTGCGTCGCCTTCCTGTATGACATGATCGGCTACGCCGACAGCGTGCAGCTCTCGCGTGAACTGGCCCATGGCTTCGCCAAGCAGCGACCTGAGATGAACACGACCGAGAACTGGGGGATGTTCAGCCCGCAAGCCGAAGCGAACCTGCAGTCGATCATGGGACTGCAAACCTGGAACTCGATCCGTGCGCTCGACTTCCTCGAGTCGCTCCCCGACGTCGATCAGAAGCGTCTCGGCGTCACCGGTTCCAGCGGCGGCGGCACGCAGACCATGATCTTGGCGGCCCTCGATCCGCGCATTGTTACCTCGTATCCGGCGGTGATGGTCTCGACGTCGATGCAAGGCGGCTGCACCTGCGAGAACTGCTCGATGCTGCGGATCGATACCGGCAACGTCGAGTTCGCGGCGCTGTTCGCTCCGAAGCTGCAAGGGATGACTGCGGCCGACGACTGGACGAAGGAGATGGCGACGAAGGGATTCCCCGAACTGAAGAAGCTGTACGAAGAGCTCGGCGCTCCGAAGAACGTCTCGCTGCACGCGGCCGTCCACTTTCCGCACAACTACAACAACGTCGCTCGAGCGCCGATGTACGACATCTTCAGCCGCGCCTTTGGACTCGGAATCAAAGCGCCGATCGTCGAGCACGACTACACGCTGCTGACGAAAGACCAGCTGACCGTCTGGGACGATCAGCATCCACGTCCGGAGGCTGGCTCGGAAGACTACGAGCGGAAGCTACTGCACGACATGAAGACCGAATCAGACAAGGCGATCGCCGCGCTCACGCCGACCGACGAAGCGAGCTTCGCCAAGTTCCAGGAAGTGGTCGGCGGGGCCTGGAAGTCGCTGATCGGCGCGAAGACGCCGACCTTCGACGCGCTGCAACTGGAAGTGACCGACAAGACGGCGAAGGAGGGTTACCTGCAGATCACTGGACTGTTACGGAAGAACGCCGGCAGCGATCAGCAGACCGAGTTGCCGATCGTCTTCCTCTATCCGGAGAAATGGAACAGCCAGGCGGTTCTGTGGCTATCGCCGGCAGGGAAGGGGGGCCTCTATGGCGCCGACGGCAACCTGACGCCGATGGTGAAACAGCTGGTTGAGAAGGGAACGTCGGTCGTCGGCGTCGATCTGCTGGGACAAGGAGAATTCGGCGTTGAGGAGTTGAATCCGATCGTGGAGAACCCGCGGGAGTTCGCCGGCTATACCTATGGTTACAACCGGACGCTGTTCGCCGATCGAGTCGCCGATGTGCTGGCGGTCGGCGCCTTTTTGCGAGGGCATGAGCGCGCGGCCAAGTATGTCGACCTGGTCGGCGTCGGCAACTGCGGCGTGATCGCGGCGGCGGCTCGGGCCGAAGACCCGGCCCTCTTCGATCGCGCGGTGATCGCGACCGGCGGCTTCCGTTTCGCCAAGCTGCTCGATTTCCGCGATGCGTCGTTCATCCCCGGCGGAGCCAAATATGGCGATTTGCCGGCGCTGCTGGCTTTGGCGGCGCCGCAATCGGCGCTGGTCCTGGGAGAGCCGGCCGAAGGGTTGCCGCTGGTGAAAGGGGCCTATGCGGCTCGCGGAGCGGCGGAAGCGCAAAAAAATGGGGACGATCGAAGTTCGATCGTCCCCTATCTGACGGCTCCGCGTTAGACGCAGAGTTTCTTGGTTAGGTTTAGAAGGTATCGTTGGTCGCTTCGCCCAAGGCGGCGGAGCGGCGTTCGAAAGGACGCGATAGCGACCGTTCGGTTTCAAAATGACGCCATGCGTGGCGTAGTTCGTTCAACTCGGCGTCCAGATCGTGCACGAACTCCAGGTATGGACCTAGTCCAACCAAAAGCTCTTCACCCGTCCGGTTATCGAGAAGACGAATCTGAAGCTGATCAATAAGAGGTTCGTCCATGTTGCGAACTCCTCAACAAAGGAAGTCCGCTACGAATCCCTGTAGCTTGGGAGGCGATGATCCTTCACCGCTGAATGGTTAACGTCCGCATCTAACTATTGGACGTTTCGCAGACGAAAAGGGTTCGACCTTTCCGTTTTGGCCGCCGCCTTTGCGGCGAACCACACCCCCAGCTGCAATCGACCTTCGTGTAGACGGGTCATTGTAAAGTTGACAATCGCGTTGGAAGCGATTGCAGAAAAAATTGGGGCTCGGCATCCCCAACTGCTACACAGGGTCGAGAATTTTGGAAAGTTTTTTTGCTGGCTGCGCGCAAGCTAGCCGCGTGACACTTGGGAAGGCCGGAGATATCCCGACAGACCGCAACTTACGCAGATTCTCTACGACGTGAAAACTTTTTCGTCATAGCCGGCAGAATCGTCTCAAGTCCTCCCGAGCGTCGGTCGCAGTTGACGTTGATTCGCGGAGCGGCATTTCCTATAAACGGCGACCGGCATAATCGGTTCAAAGCGTTTGGCGCCAAATTCGCGAACAGGGTTTGGGGTCGGGACGTAACAGTTACGACAGGGCAACTGAACAAATGAACAAGCGGCGACGTCGCCGCGAAACCGCACCTGGTGCGGCGTTTGTTCGACGTGATGCCGAAAGGCGACAAACTTTCGCCAGCCGGCAGCCTCCCCGCGAGCTGTTACAACAAGAATCCAACCATTTGCAATGAAACGCCGGTGCTAGCATGTCGATGAGAGTAGTGCTTACGCTATTCTCGAGCCGCGAAGTCAGATGCTTCGCACGGATTGTCGGCTAGACACGGAAAGCGGCGCTCAGCGGCAAGCTTTGAACTATATTTTTGAGGTACGGAAGCAGTCACTGCCTGGCTCCCCAGGCAAATGACCAGCTGGGGCCTCCAACTTTCCGGTCAATATCGCCTGGACGAAACGGGACTTGAAGCCGTCGCCCGCAAACGCGGCCTATGGTTCCACAGCGCCCAAAAGGGAGTAGGAAAAGCTATATGTACATCAACGGCCCAACTAGTTTGCACGGTGCTCAGTCGATCAGCGGTCCCCACCGAGCCGGTGGCGCTACGCAGACGCTGGAACCGACGTCGCGCTTCGACACGGTCGATTCGCTCGACATTTCGGCCGAAGCCGACATTGTCAGCCGCGTTCGGGAAACGCCCGATATCCGCGCCGACAAAGTCGCCCAGATCAAGGCGCAAATCGCCGACGGCACGTACTTTAGTGATGACAAGCTCGACATCGCTCTGGAACGTCTGCTGGACGAATTCGGCTAATCCGCAGCAAATCGCTGAACTTTCGGTCCCCCCCGGACCGCTCGCTTAACGTCTCCTGACCGGCGCGACTTGGAAGTCACGCCGGTTTTTTTGCGCGCTCAGGGCCTGAGTTGCCTTTGCAAAACTCGGCCGCAGGTCTACAATCGTTATTGAGACTACCCATAGACCCCGTTCACGTAACTATGTGCTGCTAAACGAGATTGCTTGTTGTGAAACTGTCTCAACAAGCTCGCTAGCAACGCCACCGCAAATCGAGACCATCATGTCGCAGTCCCCCACCAGCGAATCGTACGCTTTGACCAGCGTAGACGTCGCGCTTCCCCCGATGGAACGCTTTGAAGAGTATCTTCAGGCCAAAGGGAAGCGGATTACGCAGCCTCGTCGCATTCTGGTTGAGCATGTCTTCTCCAAGCACGAACACTTCGACGCCGACGCGCTGATCGAAGAACTCGCCCAGCGTGACGCCGGCCCCAAACGGGTGAGCCGGCCGACCGTCTATCGCACGTTGAACGAACTGGTCGAAGCCGGACTGCTGCGGAAGATGGACATCGGCGGCCGGGCGGTCTACGAACACGATTACGGCTACCCCGACCACGACCACCTCTACTGCACCCAGTGCGGCGACCTGTCGGAATTTCACAGCGAAGAGCTGATCCGCTTGCGTGACGCCGTCGCGCGTGAACATGGCTTCCGCGTCAGCGGGCACAAGTTCATCGTCAACGGCACGTGCCTGGAATGCCAACGCAAGTCGCGCCGGCAAAAGCGGAAGGTCGACCTGATTTAGCCAATCGCGGCGCGTTGGCGGTGGGCCAGCCGATGCGCCGCTTAACGGTCGATGCACTAGGTCGTCGGCTGCGCGGGGTAGCTGACGCTTTCCCCATCGACGGAGATGTGTCCCTCTTTTTCGAGCGACGCGATCAGCTTCACGAGATCCGTATTCGACAGCCGCTTTTCAAACAGCGAGTTGATCGTGCTGGAGAGCGTTTTGACCTTCTTCGGGCGAGATTCGCCGCGCGGGGTCAAGTTTTCGACGATCACCGCGATCTTATCAGAGCGAGCCTTCGCGCTGGCTTGCTTCAGCATTGGCAGATCCTCGATGTCGCAGCTGCGATGGACGTGGATCCCTTTCTTCCTCGCGAACGGGATCAGGGGATCGTATCCGGTGTCCTTCGAGATCACATAAAAGCGTCCCTCGGGATCGACCTGTGAGAGCTCGCCAATGGTGAATGCGATATGGAAATCCACGGCGTTGGCGCCACTGCCCGAAATCTGAACGTATTCTGCGTCAGGGCCAAGCTGCTGAAGTTCCTTCGCGAATTCCAGCGGCACTTTCGACTGCTGCTCGCCGAGAAATATGCGGACCTTCAGCGGCGATACTCCATTCAATAGCGCCAACGTCCTCGGCTGCACATTTTCGTAGTCGATCAAGAGATAGTTGGTCTTCATGGGCGGAGAGAGCGATCTGGCGTTTGAGATTACTTGGCGAGCGATCCGACGCAACAAGTATACGCTCCTAATTTGGGGTACCGCGGAATACCCATCACAGCTCCTTAATATGTCCGACGTTCGCTTCAAGGGCGTCGTATCTTTAATTGCCTCGACAACCTCGGAAACTGAGCGTCAATCCGCCATTTCCGAAATCAAAATGCAACTTCCCGCCCCTCAGGGACATTTCTCGTGAAGCGAAATGGATCGAGCACATGATTGAAACGATTCTGCGGCTGGTGCTGAGCAACTACCCGATCACGTTCCTTGTGGTCGGGCTGATCTGTTCGGCCATCTCGCTTTCCCGGCAGCCGAAACCGCTGACCAAGCACGTCGTTTTTGAAAAGCTGCTCGCCTATTACTGCCTCAGTGCGGTCGGCTTCTTCTACATCTACAACTTCGTGATGCACGTCTTCTTTGGTGAGTTCGCGGCCAGATTCATCGGCTGGGCCGATAGTCCGTTTCAGCTGGAGGTTGGTTTTGCGAGTCTGGGGTTCGGCCTGGTGGGGTTGCTCGCGTTTTGCCCTGACTTCGGTCTTCGATTGGCGGCCAACTTGGGGCCGGCCTGTTTCATGTGGGGCGCGGCCGCGGGGCACGTTTACCAGATGGTCGCAAATCACAACTTCGCCCCTGGCAACGCCGGCACGATGTTCTGGGCCGACATTTTCCTGCCGATCATCGGCTTTTTCTTTCTTGCAGGTTGGCGAATGACCGCGCCGACTCGACAATCGACCGTAGCCCCGGAGGCGCCCGCTTAAGCTGTTTCCGTCAGAAGGATCGCACCCATGAAAATCACCATCGTCGGTACAGGCCATGTCGGTTCGGCGATCGCCTTCGCCGCGACCATCAATCCGCTCGCCGCGGAACTGCTGTTGGTGAACCGCAATTTGGCGAAGGCCGAAGGGGAAGCGATCGACTTGGCGAACGCCAGCGCCCTGCAAAACAGCAACATGCGGATCCGGGCCGGTCAGATCGCCGACTCCGGCGGGTCCGACATCCTGATCTTCACCGCCTCGGTTCCCTACGGTTCCCCGACGCGGAAGCGGACCGAACTGGCGATCGAAAACTACGCGATCCTCCAAGATTGGCTCCCGCAACTGGCCACCGTCAGTCCCGACGCGATTCTGATCATGGTCAGCAATCCGGTCGACGCACTGACCTATGCGGCGATCAAGCTGACGGGCTATCCGCCGGAGCGGGTGATCGGCACCGGCACGCTCCTCGACAGCGTCCGCTACCGCGCTCTACTATCCGCAGAACTCGGCATTCATCCTGACGACATCCGGGCCTACATCCTGGGAGAACATGGCGACACCCAGTTCGCCGCCCACTCGCTGGCGATGACCGGCGGCGAGCGGTTCTACCCTAGCGACATGTCGGCCAAGCTCTTCCGCCAAACAGTCTCGATGGGCTACGACGTCTCGACGCTGAAAGGGCACACCAGTTACGGCATTGCGCTGGCGACGATGTCGATCGTCGACAGCATCGTCTATGACCTGAAACATACAATGCCGGTGAGCGTATTGATCGACGGCTTTTTAGAAGTGCGCGACGTTTGCCTATCCTTGCCGGCCGTGATCGGCAGGGGAGGGGTGACCCGAGTGTTACGGCCCAAGCTATCGGAAGAGGAGCAAGCGGCGTTTCAGCGTTCGGCCGATGCGGTGCGAGCAAACATTTCCGCGTTGACTTGATCGAGCTATTCGCTTCGTTTTTGAAACTTAGCGATAATCACATCGCCAGCGTAACAGCCTCCTTTGTAACACAACTCTTGACCACCACCGCCGCCGGCGAATTGCGGTTGATAGGCGTTCTTCAGCGGCCAGCCTGGCCCGTTGACCGATCCAGAAACGTAGAGATTTCCTTGCTGATCGAGACATCCGCAACGACCACTGTCGTAGTTTGATCCTCCCATCAAAGTACTGAAGTTCAACTGAGCGAAATCCGCGGACAAGACGACCAGGATTGCATCGTCTGGAACGCTTAGTTCCGCTTGCAATGCGCCGTCCGTCGTGGGGAAGTCGCGAGACGAAGTGCTGCCAGTAAAAAAGACGTTCCCCTGATCGTCGGAATCGACGCCATCGATCCCATCATTCGCAGTACCGCCGATATACGTACATCCAATCAGCGCGCCGGCAGGGGAAAACTTCGCCACGACGACATCCCGTTCTCCGCCGGCGTGTTTCGCCTGAAACGCTCCCCTCGTTACCGGCAAGTCATGACTAGTCGTTGACGTCGCCAGATAGGCGTTACCCGAGGAATCGACGGCAAGATTGTGAGTACTGTTTCCTTCTTCTTCACCACTGCCGCCAAAATAGGTTCCGTAGATCAACTTCCTCCCATCCGGGGAAAGTTTCGCGATGAACGCATCATGCTTTCCATGGTGCGTGCGATCGTGCGCTCCGTCGGTCGTCGGCACATCGGGTGAATCGGTCGTAAAGTTTAAGAAGACATTCTTCTCAGGATCAACGCGAATACCGCAATTGGCGACTTCATCTTTTGACCCTCCAAACCAAGTAGCCCAGAGAACCGATTTGCCATCGCCGGCTACTTTTAAAGCGCCAACCTCAGCGCCGCCGGAAGGCTGCTTTTGATACGCGCTGCCAAACCAGGAAGCTGGCGGCATAGGACCGCTTCCTATAAAGTCGAGCGGCAAGTAAACGTCGCCGGTCTCATCGATCGCCAAATCGCGACATAGCCAGTTCGTTCCCACATAGGCGGCCCAATCAAGGTCGCTGCCATCCGGTTTCAGCTTCACAACAAAGCCATTCTGCATGCCGTAGATGCTTTGCTTCGCCCCCTGGAACGTCGTTTGAAACGCTCCTTCGGTGACAGGAAAGCCTGGCCCGCCGCGCTCCGCGACATAAACAGAACCATCGACGCCAACTTCGACCGCATACGCCCGATCATAGTTTGGACCGCCGAGCAGCGTTGACCAGAGCAAGCGTCCTTCTGGACTAAACTTGCAGACGAACGCGTCACAATACCCGCCGCTGCTGACCTTGTCTCCCGTCTTGTCTTGCTTACGTTGAAACGCCTGTTCGGTCGTAGGAAAATCATCCGACACGGTCCCACCGACAACATAAACGTTTCCGGCCTGATCGACGCAAATGTCGCGAGCGTGCTCCCAGTTCTTCCCACCCAGATACGTTGAGAACGCCAACTCGTAGTCAGCAGCGTTTACGGCAGAAACGTTTAACGAGAGAACCACGCAGAGCGCGAACAAAGCGAAAAAAAGTGGGGCGTTTCGGTCGACTCTCGTTTGCATGCTACTCCCCAAGTTCCGTAGAAAGGCTAGATCTTCCGATACTGGAATCCGGCGTATCGGCGGACCTTACCATGATCGGGTCTCGCGGAGGACGATGCAAGAAGCGGGAAAACCTGCGGAGAAATTACAGAGAGCGATTCTGCAAACATGCCGCGACGATCCGAATTTCTTCGTACGAGACTTCTTCGTTTAGGTATTCGTAAATAGGGCGCAAAGCTCGGGCGCCGCACTCTTCGATCGCTTCTTCCACGCGGCGCGACGTTTCGCCGGTGACCCAGGCGGTGGGATCTTCCAGCTTTTCTTCGCGGATGAATTGCTCCAAGTAACCTTGCACTGTCGACTCGGCGCGGCCGATGATGTTGGCGACTTCCAGTACGGTTTGCCCTTTTGAGAAGAGAGCGAAGGCGTCCTTCAGGGCCGGCGCCTGATTCTTTGGCGGCTCGCGTCTCGGAGCGACGATCACTTCGGTATCCATCGCGTCGACGGTCAGCCCTTCCTGGCTGCAATAGTCGGCGATGTGCTGCGTGAACGCTTCGCCGTAATCCTGGCACTTCTTTTCGCCGACCCCTTTGATCAAACGGAAACGCTCAAGCGATGAGGGGCGATGACGGGCCATTTCACGGAGCGAGCTGTCGCCGAAGACGATGTAGGCGGGAATGCCGGCCGCTTCCGCCTTTTCGCGACGGAGCGTTCGCAGCGACTCGAACAGCCCGCGATCGACGCCTTCCCAGTCGTCGAGCTTGCGAGCTCGCTTCGGACTCTCGGCGCGCTCGGCGGCGTCCGGCTTGGTCAACTTCGGCAACGCTTCGCCGCGCAACAACACGCGTCCCGATTCGGTCACCTTCAGCACGTTGTACTCGCCCACCTTGGCCAGAAAACGTTGACCGACCAGTTGTTCGATCCACATCCGAACGCTGCGCAGGTTCTCGCTTTGCAGCAGGCCATAGGTGCTGAGCTTGTCATGATCAAGCTCCAGCACGCGTTTATCGCGCGACCCGCAGAGGACCTTCGCGTTGTGATCGGCGCCAAAGCGTTCGCCGGTGCGTAAGATGCAGCTCAGGATCTTTTGTCCCAATACGGTCGCATCTTCGACCAGGTCGACCGTGCCGAGACAAACGTCGCACGCTTCGCACTCTTCCGCTTCCAGCTCTTGGCCGAAGTAGCTGACGAGCATCCGGTGGCGACATTCGGTCCCAATGCAAAAGTGATCGAGCGCATCGAGCGAATGCATCGCCGCTTGCTGGGCGGTATCGGGCAAGTCGCCCAGCATCCGCTTCCAGGTCACCAGGTCGCCGCTCGAATAGAGCATGACGCATTCCGCCTCCAGCCCATCACGGCCGGCGCGACCGCTTTCCTGCTGATAACTTTCGAGCGACTTCGGCATGCCGGCGTGTACGACGTAGCGGACGTTCGACTTGTCGATCCCCATCCCGAAGGCGACCGTCGCGACAATCACATCGGTCCGCTCCTGGATGAACGCGTCTTGATTGGCTTGCCGCTCTTCGTCGCTCAGGCCGGCATGGTAGGGAAGGGCTTTGACGCCGACCGAGTTAAGTTGTTCGGCGATCGATTCGACGTCAGCGCGGCGAATGCAGTAGACGACGCCTGACTCGTTCGGATGCCGCGCGATCACCTCGTGGATCTGGGAGAAGCGATCGCCGCGACGGACGATGCGATAGTTGAGGTTCGGCCGATCAAACGAGCCGACCAACATCTCGGGATTGATCAGGCCGAGCTGCTGCGCGATATCGTCGCGAACGCGCTCGGTCGCCGTCGCGGTGTAGGCATGCACGCCGACGCCGGGGAAGGTTTCTTTCAGCATGTTCATCATGCGATACTCAGGGCGGAAATCGTGTCCCCATTCGCTGATGCAGTGCGATTCGTCGATCGCAAAGAAAGAGACTTCGACGCCGGAGAGGAATTCGAGCATCCGCTCGCTTAGAAGCCGTTCCGGCGCCAGGTACAAGATTCGGATGGCGCCGCTGCGGACGTCGGCGGCGATCTGCCGGCGTTCTTCGGCGGTGATCGTGCTATTCAGACAAGCCGCTGGAATGCCGCACGCGGTAAGTGCGTCGACCTGGTCTTTCATCAGCGAGATCAGCGGCGAAGCGACGACCGCCAAGCCCGGCTTGCAGAGGGCAGGGACCTGGTAGCAGAGCGACTTCCCGCCGCCGGTCGGCATGACGACGACCGAGTCCCGATCTTCCAGCACCGACTCCATCGCTTCGAGCTGGAGCGGGCGGAATCCCTCGTAGCCCCAATATTGCCGCATCGTGGCGAGGAGCTGCTCGCGCGTTCCCTTTGAAGTCGTTTCCATTACCGGCGCCCCGACACCATCCGTAACTAGCTAGCACCCTGCGATCCATCAAAAAGGAATCGCCAGCAGCAGGGAAGGGCCGGCGATTCTTCGGAATCGAACTAAACAGCCTACTCTTTTCTCGGGGGGTAGGTCAAACCGCTCGATTCGGCCGGTTGGTTCCCGGCCCAAAAACTAGATTGCCCGGTTTTCACCAACCTAGCGATTCGACTTTGCGGCGAACAAACTTTCTAGCTCGCTACGGATCATTGTAGTGAGGATCGCCTGCTTCTGGGCCGCGACTGACCGTGCGAACGAACGTTGACGGCCTCCCTTTTTCGCTTGCCTGAGCCGTCTTCTCCCATTAATTTGAGGCAAGGAGTCAGCCCGAACCCCACTGGGCCAATCCGGTACTTTTCCCCCGCCGGCATCCTCTTCGCCCACCCCACCTTCCAGCATGATCGCGCCCCGCATGAATCGCTTTGCCAGCCTACTGATCGCGTTGATTGCGTCCCTCTTCCCAGTGACGTGGGCCAGCGGCGCCGATCCCGCTTCGGCCGCGATCGACTACACCCGCGACATCAAGCCGCTGCTGTCGAACAGTTGCTATACGTGCCACGGCCCGGACGAACACACGCGCAAAGCCGACTTCCGGTTGGACGCACGCGAGTCGGCGATCGACAGCGTGATCGTCCCCGGGAAACCGGACGAGAGCGAACTGATCGCTCGCCTCACAAGCGACGACGCGGATGTACAAATGCCGCCGGCCGCATCAAACCGGCCGCGGCTTTCGCCGCAAGAGGTCGACCTGGTACGGAAGTGGATCGCCCAGGGCGCCAAGTACGACGAACATTGGTCGTTCAAACCGGCCCAGCACGCCGCCGTGCCCGAAGTCCAGAGCGCCACGCCGATCGACTACTTTATTGACCGGCGACTTGCTGAGCAAGGAATCGAACCGGCGGCGAAAGCGACGCCGCGGGCGCTGATCCGCCGCCTCTACTTCGATTTGACCGGCCTGCCGCCAACTCCCCAGGAAGTCGCCGCGTTTGAAGCCGATCCGTCGGAGGAGGCTTACGCCAAACTGGTGGAGAAGCTGCTCGCGTCGCCGCGTTTCGGCGAACGGATGGCGATCCATTGGTTAGATCTGGTTCGTTACGCCGACTCGGTCGGGATTCATGGCGACCAGGAATGGAGCATGTCGCCGTATCGGGACTACGTGATCCAATCGTTCAACGAGAACAAGCCGTTCGATCAGTTCACAATCGAACAACTCGCCGGCGACTTGCTTCCCAACGCCACGCAAGAGCAACAGATCGCCTCTGGCTACAACCGCTTGAATATGATCACCGCCGAAGGGGGCGCTCAGGCGAAGGAGTATCTCGCCAAGTACGCCGCCGATCGCGTCCGGACGACAAGCGTCGTCTGGCTCGGCGCTACGATGGGGTGCTGCGAGTGCCATGATCACAAGTTCGATCCCTACACCATCAAAGAGTTCTACCAATTCGCCGCCTTCTTCGCCGATCTGACGGAGAAGGGGGTCTACAGCGGCAGCAGCCGGACCAGCGATTGGGGACCGAAGATCGCCGTCCCCACACCGTCGCAAACGAGCGATTTGCAGAAGCTTGACGACGAGATCGCGAAGCTCAAGCAAACGCTGGAGACGCCGACGCCGGAACTCGCGAGCGATCAGAGCAAATGGGAAGCGGAACTTCCGGCCGCTGCATCATGGCGAGTTGTCGAACCGACCAATCTGAAATCAAATCCCCAAGTCACGTGGCGGAAGCTGGAGGGTGGTTCGGTCTTGGCGACCGGCGCCAATCCTGACAAACCGACGTATGAACTGGAATTCTCACTGGAGGTTCCGAAGGTGACGGCGATTCGCCTGGAAGTGATGCCGGACGATTCGCTACCGGTCAAAGGTCCAGGGCGAGCGGGGAACGGCAACTTCGTGCTGAATGGTTTCGACCTCCAACTCGACGGCAAGCCGGTAGAGTTCCAAGCGGCGACGGCGACACATTCGCAAGATGGTTGGCCGGTCGCTGGCTTGCTCTCGAAGGATGAGAAAGATGGCTGGGCCGCCTTGCCGGCGATCGGCAAAGCGAACGAAGCGGTCTTTGAACTGAAGGATGATCTGGCGCTGACGCCGGAGAGCAAGCTCACGCTGACGATGAAGCACACCTACGGCAGCAGTCACGCGATCGGACGTTTTCGCATTTCGCTGATCGACGCTCCGCGGCCAATCGTCGCCGGCCAAGACTCCGGCGTTCCTCACCAGATTCGCGAGATCGTCGCGCTCCCCAATGAAAAACGGAGCGACCAGCAGCGGCAAGAGTTAGCGACCTTCTATCGCACCATCGCTCCTCGGCTGAATGACGTTCGCAAGGAACTCGCCGACAAAACGAAGCGACGCCAAGAGCTGGCCGACGCGATCACGACGACGCTCGTCTCCGTATCGACGCAACCTCGCACGATGCGCGTCTTGCCGCGTGGGAATTGGCTCGACGATAGCGGCGAAGAGGTGGAGCCAGGAATCCCCGGCTTCCTCGGCTACGACCTGGAAACCAACGGCCAGCGAGCGACGCGTCGTGACTTGGCCAACTGGCTGATCGATCGCCGCAATCCGCTGGTGGCCCGCGTCTTCGTCAATCGCCTTTGGCAACTGATGTTCGGCCGCGGCCTGGTCGCGACGGCCGACGACTTTGGCTCGCAGGGAGCGTTCCCGAGTCACCCGGAACTGCTTGATTGGCTCGCGACCGAGTTCATCGAGAGCGGCTGGGATGTGAAGCATATGATGCAACTGATCGCCGAGTCGGAAGCGTATCAGCGCTCTTCGGTCCGCACCGCCGGCCAAAAAGAGAAAGACCACGCCAACGCGCTGCTCGAAGCCCAGTCGGCGCGGCGACTTCCGGCCGAGATGATTCGCGACAACGCGCTCGCGGCGAGCGGACTGCTGGTCGAAACGATCGGGGGCGAAAGCGTCCGTCCTTACCAGCCGGCCGGGTATTGGTCGCACCTTAATTTCCCGAAACGGGAATACCAACGCGACAAAGGAGATAGTCTCTACCGTCGCGGGCTCTATACGCATTGGCAGCGCACCTACCTTCATCCGAGTTTGGCCGCGTTCGACGCGCCGACGCGGGAAGAATGCACCGTGCGCCGTAACATCTCCAACACGCCGCAGCAGGCGCTCGTGCTGATGAATGATCCCACTTACGTGGAAGCGGCCAGGGCATTAGCCGTCCGCCTGCTGCAGGAAGGGGGCGATTCGCCGCAAGCCAAAATCAATTTCGGCATGCAGGCCGTCCAGCAGCGCGATGCGACGGAAGAAGAAGCGAAGATTCTGCTCGGCGTTTATGAGAAACATTTGCAGCAGTATGCGGACAATCCCGAGTCGGCCAAAGAGTTGCTCTCGGTTGGCGAGTTCCAACCGCCTGAAGGAACCGATCCAGTGGCGCTGGCCGCTTGGATTTCGGTCAGTCGCGTCTTGTTGAATTTGCACGAGACCATCACGCGTTACTAACGCCAACCAGCTCGAAGCTACGTTCGAATCATTCCCATTAGGCGATTTCCTATGTTTTTCCACGACGAAGCGGCCTTGCGACAAACGAGACGCACCTTTCTAGGGCAAGGAATGGCTGGACTCGGTTCAGTCGCGCTCGCGTCGCTGCTAAACTCGCCGGCGGCCCAGGCGGAAGTCGCATCGGGCGCGTTTCCCAACTTCGCCCCGAAGGCGAAGCGGGTGATCGTCCTTTGCCAGGCAGGCGGACCATCGCACCTGGAGACCTTCGACGAAAAGCCGGAGCTGAAACGTCTCGACGGTCAGCCGATGCCGGAATCGTTCACCAAGGGACAGCCGATCGCCCAGCTGCAAGGACAAAAGCTGAAGTGCTTTGCGCCGCGATTCGACTTCAATCGTTACGGCGAGTCGGGCCAATCGATTGTCTCCCTCTTCCCGAAAATGGGAGCAATCGCCGATCAGCTCTGCATCGTCAATTCGATGGTGACCGAACAGATCAATCATGATCCAGCCCACACCTTCATGAACACCGGAACGTCGATCTCCGGGCGTCCATCGATGGGATCATGGGTGCAGTATGGCCTGGGAAGCGAAGCGGACGATTTGCCCGGCTTCGTCGTCCTCACGTCAATCGGCAAAGGGGGCCAGGCTCAACCGATCGCCGCTCGGCAGTGGCACAGCGGCTTCTTGCCGAGCCGTTATCAAGGGGTCGAGTTCCGCTCGGCCGGCGATCCGGTTCTGTATGTGAACAACCCGCCAGGGATTACCGCGGGACGCCAGCGGGACGTGGTCGACGCGGTGAACCAGATGAACGCGCTGCGGCAACCAACCCTCGACGATCCCGAGATCGCAACTCGGATCGCGCAGTACGAACTGGCGTTCAAGATGCAGACGAGCGTCCCGAGCTTGATGGACGTCTCTGGCGAGCCGCAACATATTCTCGACATGTACGGTACCAAGGGCGCCGACGGCACGTTCGCTGCGAACTGCTTGCTGGCGCGGCGTTTGGCCGAGCGCGGCGTCCGGTTCATCCAGCTTTATCATCGCGGCTGGGACCATCACGGCGGCATCGAACGAAGCATGCAGATTTGCGCCTCGGAAGTCGATCAAGCGTCAGCCGCCTTGGTGACCGACCTGAAGAACCGCGGCATGCTCGACGACACGCTGGTCGTCTGGGGTGGAGAGTTCGGGCGAACTCCGATGGCGCAAGGGAACGGCCGCGACCATCACATCAAAGGGTTTTCGATCTGGATGGCCGGCGGCGGAATCCAAGGGGGTCTCAAATACGGCAAGACCGACGAGCTGGGGTACAACGCGGTCGAAGACGTCATGCACGTCCATGACTTCCATGCGACGATGCTGCACCTCTTGGGGATCAACCACGAGAAGCTCACCTTCCGCCATCAGGGACGCGATTTCCGCCTAACCGACGTCCATGGCCGCGTCGTGAACGAGATTCTCGCCTAAGGCGCGGCCAACTTAGGCGAGCGATTTCCCCGTTAGTTTGGCCATAGGCGAAACAACGGCGGGGCAGGGGAGGGGGGGAGAATAAGTCGGCTCCCGGCTTACGATGGCTCCTTTAGACCGCTGATTGCGACCCCACCGCGGGTCGACCATGATAGAAGGTCTGAATGCTTGTTCGCCCCGCCGTTACTTCCCCCCTGAAAACATCCGACATGATCCGAAACGCACTCTGCTCGTTTGCGCTGCTCGTTCTCTTTGCGACATCAGCGATCGCCGCGCCGCAGTTCTCTGGAAAGAAGAGCCAATACCAAGGCTTCGACCGCTACGACTTTGAAGTCGACGGCAAGCAGGTGACCGTCGTCACGCCGAAAGAAGCGGCGGCGGGCAATCCGTGGCTCTGGCACGGCGAGTTCTTCGGCCACAAGACCGAACCGGACGTCATGCTCCTCAACAAGGGCTTCCACATCGTCTACATGCACGTGCCGAACATGCTCGGCTCGCCCACCGCGGTCGCCCACTGGAACGCGCTCTACAAAGAGCTGACCGAGAAGTACGGCTTGGCGAAAAAGCCGGCCCTGACTGGACTGAGCCGCGGCGGCTTGTACGCCTACAACTGGGCCGCCGCTAATCCAGAGAAGGTTGCCTGCATCTATGGCGACGCGCCGGTCTGCGACTTCAAAAGCTGGCCCGGCGGCAAAGGAAAAGGGAAGGGGAGCGCCGGCGAATGGAAGCGGACGCTGGAAGTCTATGGCTTTGCCGACGAAGCGGAAGCGCTCGCCTACGACCAGAACCCGGTCGACAAGCTGGAGCCGCTCGCCAAGGCCGGCATTCCTTTGCTGCACGTCTACGGAGACGCCGACGACGTCGTCCCGTGGGACGAAAACACCGGCGTGATCGCCGAACGTTATAAGAAGCTCGGCGGCGCCATCGAGCTGATCGCCAAACCGGGAATCGGCCATCACCCGCACGGCCTGGAAGATCCGACGCCGATCGTCAACTTCGTCGTGAAGTACGCTGCGGTCGAACCGATCTACGAAGAACAGCCGGCCAAGAAGGTCGTCCCGCGCGACGGACTGGGGAACGTCCTGAAGAAGCTGAACGCCGGTCAACCGGTGAAGATCGCCTATCTCGGCGGTTCGATCACCGCGGCCAATGGCTGGCGCGTCAAAACCCGCGAGTGGTTCCAAAAGGAATTCCCGAAAGCCAAGGTCGAGGAAATCCATGCGGCGATCGGCGGCACCGGCAGCGATCTGGGGGTCTTCCGCGTTCAGCATGACGCCCTGCAGTACCAGCCCGACCTGCTGTTCGTGGAGTTTTCGGTCAACGACGGCGGCGCGCAGCCGGAGCAAATCTGGAAAGCGATGGAAGGGATCGTTCGCCAGACTTGGAAAGCGAACCCCGAAACCGACATCTGCTTCGTCTACACCTTCAAGGTCGGCTACGAAGAACCGACCCGCCGCGGCATGTGCTCGCGAGCCGCTGCGGCCGATGAAATGCTGGCCGAGCATTACGGCATCCCGTCGGTCAACTTCTGCGTTGACGTCGTGAAGCGGGAAGGGGAGGGGACCCTCGTTTTCCAATCGGCCGAAAAGCCGGCCGACGGCGTGATCCAGTTTTCGACCGACGGCGTTCACCCGCTCGATGGCGGGCATGACCTGTACGCCGGCGACGTCGCCGCCGCGGTCGAACAGATGATAGACCTGCCGCCGGTCGATCATGCGGCGAAGCTCGCGACTCCGTTCGTCGCCGACAACTGGGAAGCGGCCAAGATGATTCCGCTGCAGCCGTCGATGCTGAAAGGGAACTGGGAGAAACTGGCCAATACGGAACAGCTGCAAAAGAGCTTCGGCAATCGGCTCGGCCAAATCTGGCACGCGAGCGAGCCGGGGAGCGAGCTGACCTTCAAGTTCCGCGGTTCGCTGGCCCAACTGTACGACCTGCTTGGCCCCAACGGGGGCCAGGTCAGCGTCACCGTCGACGGCAAGACCCGCGACAAGCTGGTCGCCCGGTTCGACAGCTATTGCACCTACCATCGGCTCGCCCTGCTGAAGGTGGCCAACGACCTCGATCCGACCGCCGTTCACACGGTCACGATCAAGCTCGATGCCGAGCAGCCCGACCGCCAGCCGGTCGCTTTCCGCCTGAAAGACCCCGAAACCGAGCTGAAATCTCCCAAGTACACTGGGACCAACATCTGGGTCGGCCAGATTCAGCTGTTGGGGGATCTCGTTACGGAGTAAGCGGATAGGCGTTTTTTCGCCGCTCCTTTCTACGAATTCCTCCCCCCAGGGTTCGGTCTGCGAACCCTGGGCAGGATTGAACTGTCAGTTGAAAACTCGCTATAATGCGGGTTTGTCCTGTCCGCACGTGCCGCGGTAGGGGACTGAAACAAAACAATTTCGCCACAGGAGTTGATGGTGTACGAGAACATTGGAATCGTCGGGGCCACCGGGGCCGTAGGTAGTATCATTCGCCAGCTATTGGAAGAACGAAACTTTCCCTACAAGACGATCACGTTCCTCGCATCCAAACGTTCGGCAGGCACGAAGCTGACGTTCAAAGGCGAAGAGCACACCGTCGTCGAACTGACTCCGGATGCGTTCACCGGTCTCGATCTGGTGATCGGCAGCACCCCGGACGAAACCGCCAAGGAATTCGCTCCCTGGGCGATTGAGCGGGGCTGCGTCGTCATCGACGAAAGCGGCTACTGGCGCATGGACGAAACCGTCCCGCTGATCGTGCCGGAAGTGAACCCGGAAGCGATCAAGAACCACAAGGGCTTGATCTCGAGCCCCAACTGCTCGACCACCCAGATGGTCGTTGCGATGAAGCCGCTGCATGCAGCCGCCAAAATTCGCCGCGTCGTCGTCTCGACCTATCAAGCGACCAGCGGAGCAGGGGTCGCCGGCCAGGCTGAACTGATCGACAGCTCGCGGGCTTCGCTCGACGGTCATGAATACAGCCGCAAGGCGTTTGCCCACCCGATCGCGTTCAACCTGATCCCGCAGATCGGCAGCTTGAAGCATGAAGGGTACACCTCCGAAGAAATGAAGATGGTCTACGAGACCCGCAAGATCTTCGGCGACGAATCGATCCAGGTCTGTCCGACCTGCGTTCGCGTTCCGGTCACCAACTGCCACAGCGAAAGCATCCTGGTCGAAACCGAAAAGCCGCTGACCGCCGCCGAAGCGACGCAACTCTTCCGCGACTTCCCGGGGATCACGGTGATCGACGATCTGGCCAACAGTCAGTACCCGATGCCGCTCGGCTGCAGCGGAGACGACGGGGTTTTCGTCGGTCGCATCCGCAAAGACCTGTCGTGCGAAAACGGCATCGCTTTCTGGTGCGTCAGCGACAACCTCCGCAAGGGCGCCGCGACCAACGCCGTGCAAATCGCCGAACTGCTGGTCAACTCGGCCGCCGCGGTGTAACGCGGTGGCTGCCTCACGGCCGCAATCCAGTCCAACACTAGCCCGCAGCGCAAGCGAGGGAAAGCGGTTGGCGTCGCTTACGTGGTTCGAAGTAGCCAGGCACATTCCCTCGCTTGCGCTGCGGGCTAGTGTCATGCGTCTCCAATTGGGAGACGCAGATGTCTGAGCGAACCGTGCAACTGGTCGTCTCTTATGACGGGACCAACTACGCCGGCTGGCAAATTCAAAACGACCAGCCGACGATTCAAGAGTCGATCGAAACGGCGCTCCTTTCGATCACCGGCGAGAAGATCCGCGTCACCGGCAGCGGGCGAACCGACTCCGGCGTTCACGCCATCGGCCAGGTCGTCAGCTTTCGGACCGAGTCGAAGTTGTCGGCCGACGTGTTGCGAAGAGCGCTCAATGCGGAACTGCCGGCCGACATTGTCGTTCGCAGCTCGCGGAACGCCGCGTCCCATTTCAACGCGATCGACTGCGCCATCAAAAAACGCTATCGCTACCTGGTGCAGGAAGGGCGGGTCAACGACGTTTTCTCGCGGCAGTACGCCTGGTTCGTGAAGAAGGAACTCGACTTCGACGCGATGCAGGCCGCCGCCCAGCATCTGATTGGCGAGCATGACTTCGCCAGCTTTGAAGCGGCCGGTTCCGAGCGAGTTTCGACCGTTCGCCACGTCTACGACCTGGAAGTCTTGAAAAGCGAGCGGCACGAGTTCGACAAGATTGCGATCGAAGTCGAAGCGAACGGCTTCTTGTACAACATGGTCCGGATCATCGTCGGGACGCTGGTCGAGGTGGGCAAGGGGAAGCGCCCGCCGGAGTGGGTCGCCGAAGTGCTGGCCGCCAAAGACCGCACCATCGGCGGGATGACGGCGCCGGCGCATGGGCTATACTTGCTGCGCGTCGATTATCCCGAAAGTTGTTGGCTCGATTAACGAAAGCGACCAGTTCCATGCGCATCGCGCACGTCATTACGCGCATGATCGTCGGCGGCGCGCAAGAGAACACGCTCTACAACTGCCAGGACCTGATCCGCGATTTTGGGGATGACGTTCTGCTGATCACCGGTCCTTCGCCGGGACGAGAAGGGACGCTCCTCGATCGAACCGAACACCAGGTTCCGGTCGCACTCGCGCCGCACCTGGTTCGCAACATCTACCCGTGGGACGACCTCCGCGGCTACTACGAGATCAAAAAGATCCTCCGCGACTTTCGCCCTGACGTCGTGCATACGCATAGCGCGAAGGGGGGCATGCTCGGCCGGATTGCAGCGACATCGTTACGCGTGCCGGCGGTGATCCACACCGTCCATGGCGCCCCTTTCCATCCGTACCAGTCGGCGGCGGCGCGTAACTTTTTCATCGCTTGCGAGCGTTACGCCGCGAAGCGTTGTCACAAAATGATCTGCGTCGCCGATGCGATGACCGACCTGATGGTCGACGCCAAAGTCGCGCCGCGCGAGAAGTTCGTCACCATCTATAGCGGCATGGAAGTCGAGCCGTTTCTCGAGTCAGGCCAGTGGCGCGACGAGATGCGCCAGAAGCTGGGCTACAGCGACGAGCATGTAGTCATCGGCAAGATCGCGCGACTGTTTCACCTGAAAGGGCACGAGTATGTCCTGGCCGCCGCGCGGCGGGTGATCGATGCGGTCCCCAATGTCCGCTTTCTCTGGATCGGCGACGGACTACTGCACGACAAGTATGTGGAAGAGATTAATGCGGCCGGACTGACCGACTACTTCCAGTTGGTCGGCCTCGTCCCGCCGACCGAGATCCCGCGGTACTGCGGCGCGATGGATATTCTGGTGCATGCCAGCCTACGGGAAGGACTCGCCCGGGCGTTGCCGCAGGCCCTTCTTTCCGGCAAACCGGCGGTCAGTTTTGACGTCGATGGAGCCCGGGAAGTGGTCGTCACGGACGAAACCGGCGAGCTAATCCCCCCCAAAGATGTCGACCGACTGGCCGACGCGCTGATTCGCCTGGCCAGCGACGCCGCGCTGCGACAGCGCCTGGGAGAAGAAGGTCGCCGCCGTGCCGCCCAGGTTTTTCCCCATCGGCACATGACGGCCGAGATTCGCAAGACCTACGAGCAGGTGTTGGCCGATAAGCCCTAAAGGCTTTTCCGACAACGACTTGTCTTTTTCTGACCGCGAAAGCCGCACCCCAGCTCGCTCTTTTGAAATTGTAGCGATTAGGGTAGAATTGACGGACTTTTCGTGTGGAGCGCGGCCAGTTGCGCTCTGCCCCCGGAACATAGAAGATCGTCGCCCCGTCGACGTTAGGTGACTGCGAGTGGCTACAGCAGGCCGTAACTACATTGGCTCTTATCGCTTAGTGCGAATGCTACGCGCTAGCCAGACATGCCAAGTGTGGGAAGCGATCAACGACTTGGACCGACGCCGCGTGGCGCTCAAAGCGCTGCACGATAAGTTCTGCAAAGACAAAGAGCAGATCCAGGCGCTCAAGCACGAATACGACGTCGGCCACAACTTTGACCATCCGCTGGTCATTCACATTTACGAATTCAACATCCATCGCGACATTCCTTACATCACCATGGAATGCGGCATCTCGCGCAATATGAAAATGGCGCTGCGAGAAGATGGAGACAACCTCGCTTATTGGACCCCCAAGATCATTGAGGATGCGGCCACCGCTCTCGGCTACATTCACAAACTGGGGTGGATCCATCGCGACGTGAAGCCAGACAACTTCCTGCTCGACTACGAAGGAAACATCAAGCTGATCGACTTCTCGATCGCCGAGAAGAAACGATCCGGCATCTCCAAGTGGTTTGGCGGCTCGAAGATCCAAGGAACGCGCAGCTACATGTCGCCGGAGCAGATCAAGGGCGAAGCGCTCGACGGTCGCGCCGACTTGTACAGCCTCGGCTGCACCATCTTCGAGCTGATGAGCGGCAAGCTCCCCTACACGGCGACCAGCGCCGACCACTTGCTCGACAAACACCTCCGCGGACAGATTCCGTCGCTGCTCGCCGCCAATCCCAACGTGACCGACGAGTTTTCGACGTTGGTCGGCCGCATGATGGCGAAGAAGAAAGAAGATCGCCCCGACGACATGTCGACGCTGCTGCGACTGTTTCAACAAACCAAGATTTACAAGATTCCGCCCAAGAAGCCGGCTTCGGTGGCGGAAAAAGACCGTAAAGCTCCGGAAGAAATCCCTCCGGTAGAAGAAGAAACCAAATAAGAACGCGCACCTGCGTCGTTCTGAAATCACGCAATCCTACGGGAGTTAACTCCACGCATGGCCGCCAGAATTTACCTCGGCTTTGAAGAGCCGATCGAACGCCTCGAGAAGCAACTGCACGAACTCGAAGCGAAGAAAGACGACAGCGCCGAAACGCAGGAAGAGATTCGTTCGCTGAAGCGCGAAATCGCCGACAAGACGAAGTCGATCTACGAGAACCTCTCGGCCTGGCAAACGGTCGAAGTCGCGCGCCATCAACAGCGCCCGCAGTCGGCCGACTATTTGAACCTCGTCTTCGATGAGTTCGTCGAACTGCACGGCGACCGGAAGTTCGGCGACGACCGCGCGCTGCGAACCGGCTTCGCCAAGCTCGACGCCTTCAAAGTGATGTTCATGGGGCACTTCAAGGGTCGCAACTTGAAGGAACGGAGCGAGTGCTACTTCGGTTGCGCCCACCCCGAAGGTTATCGCAAAGCGATCACCAAGATGCAGATGGCTGAGAAGTACCAGATCCCGGTCATCTCGTTCATCGACACCCCTGGCGCCTATCCCGGCGTCGGCGCTGAAGAACGCGGCCAGGCGATGGCCGTGGCCGATGCGATGTTCGCCATGTCGCGACTCCGCACCCCGGTCATCTGCGTCGTCATCGGCGAAGGCGGCTCCGGCGGCGCGCTTGGCATCGGCGTCGGCGATCGCGTCGCAATGCTGCAGCACTCCTACTACTCGGTCATCTCGCCGGAAGGCTGTGCCGGCATTCTCTGGAAGAGCCACCAGTTCAAAGAGAAAGCGGCCGACGCGCTGCGGTTCACCTCGAAGTACCTGCCGAAGTTCGGCGTGGTCGACGACGTGATCGAAGAACCGCTCGGCGGCGCCCATCGCGATCATCGCCAAATGGCGGCTCGCTTGAAGATGTACCTGCTGAAGACCCTCAAAGAGCTGAACGGCATCGAGCCTGACCAGCTGGTCCAGCAGCGTTACGACAAGTTCCGCAAGATGGGCGAGTTCCTGGAACGGGAAGCAGCCGAAGCGACCGCCTAACCCGGCAAGCTTCCACAATACAACAACTTCCAGGGTCCGGCCTGAAACCTACAGGCCGGGCCCATTTTTTATCTGGCCAATCGGCGCCTCTGGCAACTCTCCCGCCAGACGGACAACCCGCCCCGGATTTCCGCCCCCTTCCAACTCTCCGGCGCCCCTTTCCCAACCCAAGAGATCACCTCGATCGTCACGCCGGGAACCTGGCTTCCAACCACGAAATCCGTCACGAAATTTCGGACCGCGGCCCCCTGCCTATTCCGCACAACTTTCCATGCGACCTCACGCCGTCCAGGCGGCGACGCCAAGCTGCAATGATCCGCCGCCCACACGTCGAATGAAGAGACATTTCGACAGCACGGCATCCGCGCACCGAAGAGCATTCCGCCAGAAGAACCGCTTGCCGCAGCGTCAACGACGAATCGCAAACCGGCCAGCCCGGCTTGCAAACAACACGTACGGCGAGACCACCCGAAACCGAAACGCGATTCCACCCTAGGCGATCAGACCAAAGACAGAGCAGGGGAGTAGCACCCAATTTTCGGCCGCTCAAAGGTCACCCCCAAAGCCGCATCCAGAGCCTCGGCTCCGGCAGCCAAACGTGATCCAAATTAGGTCCGACTTGGGCGCCCCAAATCGAACAAGATCGATCCCCAAAACCGAACTGATTTGGGAACCCAAAATCGATCCCCGACATGACCCCAAAACGAATCTCGCCGAGACCAATTTTCGATCGCGCAGCCGTCGCTCTCGCGCGGTCGCTTGCCGCCCGCGACGGAAGCCGACGCGCACCCAAAATGCATCCGCATTTCCGATCCGCCTGGCGGCGTGCCAAGAGATTCACCACTACCGCCCCAAGACGCTAGGGGAGCCCAGGCAAAGCCTCCGGAACCCAGCCAATTCGCAGCCAAGCCGGCCCCAGCCAGAACCCCACCGCAACGTCCGATAATGTTTCTTATGTTTGGTTGAGGGCCTGTTTTTACCGGGTTTTACGTATTTGGGCCAAAACGGCGATTCCCTGCCCTGAGAGCCTGGATGGACAATTTTTGCATCGAGATTAAAGCGGCCGCGAGACCGCATCGCGGCAAGGTCTCGCGATCAAAAATGGGCCGCGAATCTAGTCAGCCAGACGAGCTTCCGCAGCGTCCGACCCGCCCAGGGCGACAGACAAATTCGACGAGCGATTCGCCGCTGAGCACGCGAGATTCGCGACGCGATTTTCAGAGCCATTTCGCGTCGAAAAATCGCGCGAAATGCGTGCCTCGCTGACCCCCAAATTCCGGGCCAACTCCCCTGCCTCGCTCCGACCGATTTTCAGCGGTTTCTGAACGTCAAATCCCAGGCCTCAAGAAACCGGAAAATCGCCCAAGAACTCGAGCGATTTTCAGCAGACTCAAACGGCCTATCCCAGAAGGAAAATGGCCAGCGATTAGTACCGCGGATACTGCGTGCCATTGGGCTGCGGCAGATAGCCTTGGGGATAGTAGCCTTGCTGCGGCTGTTGCGGATAGGTTGGCTGCGGTGCGTAGTTTTGTTGCTGATAAGGATACGGCTGCTGATAGCCAGGCTGCGGCGAGTACGTCGGCTGCTGCTGATAGCCTTGCGACGCCGCGCCCCAGCGCTGATCGATTTCGCGCTGGACCTGATCGCGGAGGTTCTGCTGGAACTGGTTCACATACGGCTGGGCCGATTGCTGCGGATTCTGAAGCGCCTGATCGACGGCGCCTTGGATCTGACCGTAGTCCGCTTTCAGCTGGCCATAGGTTTGCTGCCAGGTCTGTTGCCACTCTTGCGGGACCGGCTGGAACTGGGTCGGCTGCTGGCCAGTCGCCGGAGCGCCAGTCGTCGCCGTTTGCTCCTGGCCGACGCCAGGCAGGATATTCGCCGTGGTAATCGGGGGCTGATCGCCGATCTGCTGCTGGAAGTTGTCGATGTACGGCTTCACGGCAGCGTGAACTTCCTGCGGCATGATCGCCTGCGCTTTATCAATGACGCGGGAGATATAGTAGCCCGACTTGGAAGTCACAATTTCCTGACGGCGATCACCGGTGGCGAACGCGACGGCGAACATCGTAATGATGATGCAAAGCAGCGCGCCTTTGGCCGCGCCCAACAAAGCGCCGACCTGACGATCAAAATCTTTCAGCTTCATGCTTTCGATCGACTTGGAGATCAGTCGAAAACCAACCCAGACGACCAGCGAGCAGCCGACGTAGAGCGCGAGCATCGCCGCCAGCTTGTTCCAGGGAGCTTCGAGCGGAAAGAGCGCAGCGACCGGCTCGCGCAGCTGCACCGACAGAACGTAGCTGGCGAAGATCGACGCGAACGAGGCCAATTGCCACGCCATTCCTTTGTACAAACCCCAGGCAGTCGCCCCGAGCAGCACAATCACCATCAACACGTCGTATCCGTTCGCCATCGCTCGGCGCCTTCTTACTTCAATTGGTTCCAGTTGCGGTGCGGACATGCGCACCGCGGCGAAGCAGTATATCGAGCCAAAGGACTGGTCCGAAGGTCAGTTTCCCATCGCTGCTAGCAGCGTCGACGTATTGGACTGGCGTCGCGTCGCCCGTTTCGCGTACAACCGCCACTCGACCAATCACCAGACGACGCATACCGATTTCGAAGGATCGAAGCAGGGGACTCATGGCCGGTTTCAACACCCACATCACGACCAGCACCATCGTCGGCATTGGTTATGGCGCCGCGGCCTACGTCTTTATGCCGGAAATCGCCAATGGCGAGACGGTGACGATCACCACTTGCATGCTGACCGCGGGGCTCTGCAGCATCGCCGGCATTTTGCCCGACCTCGACAGCGGATCGGGTCGCCCGGTGAAAGAAATCTCGGCGTTCGTCGCGGCGATGGCGCCGATGCTGATGATCGACCGCTTTCGTCGCTTCGGCATGGGTCCGGAAGAGATCGCGCTGGCCGGCGCCATCATGTATATGGTGATCCGCTTCGGCGTCGCCGAGGTCTTCAAAAAATACACCAAGCATCGCGGCATGTGGCATAGCATCCCGGCTGCGATCAGCGTCGCGCTACTTGCGTTCCTGGTCGTCTCTAGCGAACGACTCGACGTGCGACTATTGAAGGCGAGCGCCGTCTTCCTTGGCTTCATGGTCCACTTGATCCTCGACGAGATATGGAGCGTCGAATGGCATGGGATCACGCCTCACTTCAAAAAGTCATTCGGGACCGCGATCAAGTTCTGGAACCCCAATAGCATGTGGTCGAACATTTCGACGTACTCGAAGCTGGCGGTCCTAATCATGGCGGCGGTCGGCGATCCGCTCCTCATGCAGCATTACCATCTGCATCCGACGCCGGAAGAAACGCCAACGGCCAATCCGACGCCGGCAATCGCCACCGAGCCGCTGACCTTCCCGATCACGCGCTGATGGAAATCCCGCTTACGCTTTATCCCAGCGGCCGCCGCGCCATATTGATCACCAGCGCCAGCACCGTTCTGGCGCTCTTTTGCGTTGGACTGGGCGCGACCGGCAAAGATATCGGCTATATCGCTGCGGCGTTCTTCGTCGGCTGCGGCGTGCTCGGGACGATGGAGATCTGGCCCGGCAGCAGTTGGCTTCGAATCGATGAGACCGGGATTCGCTACTGCTACTTGTTCACGTCGCACCATGTCGCGTGGAACGAGACCGAGAGCTTCGAGATCGAGCTGGTCAGCCACTCCGGCATGTGGGGACAAGAGATGGTCGGCTTTAATCGTCCATCGACGCCGCTAGACGAGAGAAAGCCGAACCGTTTGGACGAACTGTTGCCGAACAACTACGGCCGCAGCGCCGAGTCGCTCGCGAAACTGCTGAACGAATACCGCGACCACTTCCTGCGGAACCCATCGCCGACCGACGCAGGTTAGAACTGCTTGCGGCTATCGAGCAACAGCGTGACCGGTCCATCATTCACCAGCGACACTTTCATGTCGGCGCGAAAGATGCCGGTTTCGACCTTCGGTCCCAACTGACGAACGGCCGCGACATATTCTTGATAGAGCGCGTTGGCCAACTCCGGCGGCGCTGCGCCGGTGAATCCTGGACGACGCCCTTTGCGACAATCGCCGAGCAGCGTGAACTGACTGACGGCCAGGACCGCACCGCCGATGTCGACGACCGAAAGATTCATCTTGCCGGCGTCATCTTCAAAGATTCGCAGGTTCGCCGTCTTGTCGGCCATGTAAGCGATGTCGGCGGCGCCATCTTCAGGCTCAACGCCTAACAGGACGAGCAGCCCCCTGTCGATCTGGCCAACCACTTCTCCCTCGACGCGCACGCTGGCCGAGGAAACTCGCTGAACGACGGCTCTCACTGCTTGCGGCTCCTAATCGACGCCCAAAATTGGAAACGGCCGATTATAGCAGGAACGCAAACACTAGCCCGCAGCGCAAGCGAGGGAATGCGGTCTCTATGAAATGACGAATGTCGAAGCTCGAATGACGAAGGAAGACGGGTTCGTCATTCTGGCTTCGACATTCGTCATTTAGCCATACTCATTCCCTCGCTTGCGCTGCGGGCTAGTGTGAGCGCATAAAAAAACGCTCGCGTCGGATCGACGCGAGCGTTTCTGATTTCAACATTCAGCGAGCCGCTTACTCGGCCGGCTTGTCGCTGCGGAACGGCGTGGCCGGCAGGCCCGCTTTGTTTTGCAGCGTGTTGACCGGGTTGTCGGCCCAAGCGTAACGAACGCTGACCGGCTCCTTGACCTCTTTGCTCGAGACCTCGACCTTGTCGTCGCCGACCAATTTGGCTTCGGCCCAGACATACTTGCCGTCGGCGCCGGCAATCGCAAAACCTTTCGGCTGCGGAGCGTCGAACGAGTAAAGCGGCGTGCCGAAGGTGTCGAAGGTGACGATCGCCTTGTCCCCCTTCACTTCCAAACTCTTGAAACGGGGGCTGCGATACGGAACGTCAATGCCGTAGTCGCGAGCCAGCGCGATGCGAGCCAAACGCATGCCAACGGCTTGCTTGTTACGCGGGTGAATGTCGCGACCTTCGCCGATGTCGATGATGACCGCTTCGCCGGTGTTCGGCAGCTTGTCCATCGTGAAGGTTTGCGATTCGCGCAGAGCGGCCCAGTTGCTTTCGGCCGGTTCCGGCTTTTCGCCCATGAAGTCGGCCAACTGCACCCAGTAGAACGGGAAGTCTCCCTGCTTCCAGACGTCGCGCCAATTCTGAATCATCAGCGGGAAGAGATGACCATACTCTTCGGGACGACCCGAGTTCGATTCCCCTTGGTACCAGATCGCGCCACGAATGCCGTAACCGATCACCGGCGCCAAGCAGCCGTTGTAAAGGTTGGCCGGGCGATGGTTACCGTTGACGCCGGGATCTTTCGGCGGCTCCGGCTTCTTGTCAGTCCCCTTCGCAGCGGCGGCAGCCGTTTTGTATTCGGCCAGCTTCGCTTCGTAGTCGACGACGCGAGCGTCCCAACCTTTGAGCATATCGGCGTAACGCGGATCGGCTTCGAGCAGGTCGCGACGAACCCACGCTTCAGCGGCCGAACCGCCCCACGCGTTGTCGATCAAACCGACCGGCACGTCGAGCGTCTGTTGCAACTGACGACCGAAGAAGTAACCGACAGCGGAGAATTCGCGAACCGTTTCCGGCGTGCAAACTTCCCACTTGCCGTTGAAGTCATCCTTCGGCGCCTGGGCGGCGACGTTGGGAACGGTGATCAAACGGAGCTGCGGCAACTTGGCGGTCATCGCTTCCAACTCATGATCGTTGGCGCGCGAGAGAGGCCACTGCATGTTCGATTGTCCGGAGCAAACCCAGACTTCGCCGACCAGCACGTCTTCGATCGCGATTTCGTTCTGACCTTTGATCACCAGGCGATGCGGACCGCCGGCCGGGAGCTCGCCCAGCTTCACTGACCAATGACCGTCATCATCGGCCGTCGTTTTCCCTTCGAGCGAAGCGACCGAAACGGTAACCTCTTCTCCCTTGGCCGCTTTTCCCCAGACGACGATCGGCAGATCGCGCTGCAGCACCATGTGATCGGTAAACAAAGCGGGCACTTTTACTTCTGCCTGCAGGCGGCCGGCAGCGAACAACGCCGACAGTCCAAGCGCCGCGGCGGCAATCTGGCGAAATCGAAGCTTCATCGAGAATCTCCCATCTAGAGGTGAATGAGTGGTGGGGTCCATTTGGCGGGAATCGGCCATTATAGTTGCCAAAAGTGCAAAATGGCGTTTCACAAGAAATGGGGACTATTTTCGGTTGGCACGGACCCTACCGTCAATCATGGGGTACAAAACCAGAGGACTGATCGACAATGCACAGATTCTCAACTATTCTGAGTTTTTAGCCACCAACCCATTCACCCCCCTGCCCTACTCTGGAAACCAATATGTTGAAGCGAATCGTTCCGGCCATCCTGCTTGGCCTGGCTCTCTGCTCTTTCTCGCTGGCCGATGACAAAGATGGCTTCAAGCCGCTCTTCAACGGCAAGAACCTGGAAGGCTTTACCCAGCACGGCGGCAAAGCGACTTACACGATCGAAGGAGACGAAATCGTCGGCACTTCGACGCTCAACACGCCGAACACCTTCCTCTGCACCGACAAAGAATATGGCGACTTCATCATGGAAGTCGATTTCAAGGTCGATCCGAAGCTGAACTCAGGCATCCAGATCCGCAGCCAGGTTTTCGCCGAAGAAAAAGAAGTCGACTTCGGCGGCGGTCAAATGAAGAAGATGGCCAAGGATCGCGTCCATGGTTATCAAGTTGAAATCGATCCGTCGGCTCGCGCTTGGAGCGGCGGCATCTACGACGAAGCGCGTCGCGGCTGGTTGAACGACCTGAAGAACAACCCGGAAGCGCAAAAGGCGTTCAAGCAGGACGACTGGAATCACTACCGCATCGAATGCCGCGGCGATTCGATCAAGACCTGGATCAACGGCGTTCCGGCCGCGGACCTGAAAGACGGCCTGACTCCGAAGGGCCTGATCGCGCTGCAAGTTCACGGGATCGGCAACGACAAGTCGAAAAACGGAACCCAGGTTCGCTGGAAGAACATCATGATCAAAGAGCTCGACTAACGCTCTTTCGCAGCTGAACGTAAAGAAACGCCGCATAGAAATGTGCGGCGTTTTTTCGTTTCGGATCGAGTCGTTCTTCGCTTCGTGCTAAAATTCCGGCAGCAGCCACTTACGCGTTACTTCAGGATCCAACGTGAACCTCACCGCTCCGCAACCGACCAGCTTCGACATTCACTTTGACGCATTCGGAATTCCGGTGCGGGTCAGCGCTTACTTTTGGATCATGGCAGGCCTGATCGGTTATCAATTCGGCCAGGCCTTCAACGAAGAAGGTTACGGCAGCGCCGATCCGCGCGTCTTTGGCATTGCGGTCGTGGTGATCTTTTTGTCGATCCTGCTTCATGAATTGGGGCACGCAGTTCTGATGCGCTACTTCGGCCACTCGCCGAGCATCACGCTCTATCACCTGGGCGGCCTGGCCCACTATCAAGCGGAAGGCTTCGCTCCGCGCAATTCCTATCGACGCGTCAACAATTCGACCTGGGCGCAAATCGCCATTTCGTTCGCTGGACCTGGCGCCGACTTCTTGTTCGCCGGTCTCACGATCGCGATTTTGATTGGCGCCGGTTACATCTCTGGTCGTCCGCCGTTGGCGTTTGAACTGCTCACCGGTCAAGGAGAAGTTTTGGGCGCCGCCACCTTCGGCGTTCGTGCGCTCGTCATGATCATCTTGTACGTCAACATCTGGTGGGGCATCTTGAATCTGGTCCCGGTCTACCCGCTCGACGGCGGACAGATCGCGCGCGAACTTTTTCTGTGGTTTACTCCTTACAACGGCGTCCGTTATTCGCTTTACGTATCGATCGGATTCGCCGGCCTCCTCGTTTTGTATGGCCTCCAAACGCGGTCGCCGTTTCTGGCGATCATGTTCGCGATGATGGCGATGGGGAATTACCAGCAACTCTCCGGAGGGAATTCGTTTGGCGGACGTCCCTGGTAGCGCACTTCCCTCCCCTACCCTCGACCCGACGTCGCATCGCACGATCGTGATCGGCGCGAGTAACGTCGCTCAGTCGCTTGGCCGCGTCATCCAACTGGCCGATCAATCGTTCGGCCCGCGGATGAATCTGATGATCGCCGGCGGTCGCGGCCGTTCGTTTGGATCAAGCAGCTACTTCGCGATGCGGCGCTTGCCCAGCATCTTGCACTGCGAACTTTGGAACGCCGCCGCAGCGCAGCCGATGCAAACGACCACCGCCGTCGTGACCGACGTCGGCAACGACATTCTTTATGGTCGCAGCGTCGATACGATCAACGCTTGGGTGCATGAATGTCTGGCGCGGTTATGCGGATTCCAAGCCAAGATCACGCTGGTTGGGCTTCCCTTGGCGCGCGTTCGGCGACTAAATGCTCGCGCGTTTTATTTTTTTCGCACTTTCCTGATCCCGCGCAGTCGGATGGATTTGCAGACCACTTTGAAGCGTGCCGAAGAGGTCGATGAGCGCTTGCGCGCGGCAGCGCAAGAGTGCGGCGCGGCGTTCGTTGAACCGCATCCAACGTGGTACGGACTTGATCCGATTCACTTGCGCAGCGCGCATGCGCAAGAGGCGTGGCGCTGTTACTTAAGCGGCGCTGCGCAAGCGTTTGCAGAGAGACCGAAAGTGTCGAATTCCCTTTACTATCAAGCAATTACGCCGCATGAACGTTGGATCATGGGACGTCGTCAACAGCGCGCGCAACCATCGATTCAGTTAAAGAGCGGCAGCGTCGTTTCGCTTTACTAAACGATGCGCTGCGCGAGCGCGCATGTGCGTTGATCGATAGCGCGCTTGTGCGATTCTTCTCTTCATCAAGCGCGCTGCGCAGCGCTTCGTGCGATTCAATTGTTTGGTCGCGCGACGTAAAAAAGTTTCAAGTTCTTTCAAGCGCGTAACAATTTGTGTGGAAAACGTGTTGCAAAAAATCCGATTATGCGTACAACTTAAAACAACTTTGTCTAGCATGGGCCAATTGCTAGAGCGAAGCGATTCACTTAGCTGCACGGCGACGAGAACGCTTCGTAGGAATTTTTGTTTTGCCGAAGGCGCTTTTGTTCATTGCCGTTCTTCCATGGTAGGAAGTCGGATGAACGAATCACGCTGACGGCGCTAACGAACGGAGGACGTATCGTGGCCACCAAGAAGAAAGTTGCGAAGAAGGCCGTCAAGAAAGTGGCGAAGAAGTCGCCCAAGAAGAAGGTCGCCAAAAAGGTAACCAAGAAAAAGGTTGCCAAGAAGGCTTCGCCGAAGAAGACCGTTAAGAAAAAGGTCGCCAAGAAGAAGGTCGCGAAGAAAGCTTCGCCGAAGAAGACCGTGAAGAAGAAGAAGGTCGCCAAGAAGAAGACCACGTAGTCCTCGGACCACGCAGTCTCTCTGATTTGTCGATCGCTTGCTTTTCACAAGCGATACAACGAGAAAGAGCCGCCAAATGGCGGCTCTATCCTTTTCTTGTTCGCCTATCTTGCCTAACCGGCCTTACAAAACGGTCAACGTCGGCATCGGCGGGTTCGCGGCGGCGGTTTCGGCCAGGCCCCGCACCAGGTTTTGGCAGATCTTCTGAAAGTGGGGCGCTGTCAATTCGTCCTTCACCACCTGCGGCGCGGCGCCTTGATCTCCCTTCTCGCGGATCGAGATCGTAATCGGCACGTCTCCCAGGAAGGGGACGTTCATCTCTTCCGCTTTCTTCTTCGCCCCCCCTTTGCCAAAGATGTCCCACTCTTTGCCGGTGTCAGGGCAGATGAAGCCGCTCATGTTCTCGACGACTCCCAAGACCGGGATCTTCACCGTGTTGAACATCGCGATCGCTTTGACCGCATCCAAGAGCGCCACATCTTGCGGCGTGCAGACGACGACCGCCCCGGTCAGCGGCAGCAGTTGACTGAGGGTCAGCGCGATGTCGCCGGTACCGGGAGGCATGTCGATGATCAAATAATCGAGTTCGCCCCATGCGGTATCGCGCAAGAACTGCGTGATCGCGCCATGCAACATCGGACCGCGCCAAATGACGGCGCGATCGGGTTCGACCAGGAAGCCCATCGACATCACTTTGACGCCGTCACGCTCCATCGGCGCGATCTTCTTCTCGGCGATCAGTTCCGGACGTCCCGACAAACCGAGCAAGTGAGGGACGCTGGGACCATAGACGTCGGCGTCGAGCAAACCAACCTTTGCGCCGGCGTCTTTCAGCGCGAACGCGAGACTCGTCGCGACGGTGCTCTTGCCGACGCCCCCCTTCCCTGACCCAACGGCGATCACGCTGCGTACGGTCAAACCAACCTGGCCGATCGCTTCAATCTTGCTCTTGTACTCGGCGAGATTGACTTGGATCTCTTTCAGGCTCGGCAACTCGGCCTTCAGCAAGTCGATCGCCTTTTGTTTCGTCTCTTCCCACAACGGCGCCGAGTGGGTCGTCAGTTCGAGCGTGAAGGTCAACGCGCCGTCGCGCAGATCAATCTCTTTGACTTGGTCGGTCTTGGTGACGGGGCGACCCGAGAGCGGATCGGTCAACTTCTCCAACGCGCGAATGACGTCGGCGACTTGCGGTTGCGAATCGGACATAGGAATGAACTCCAGCCTCTCTTCTATTATTCGGGAGGATCGGCCCACGGAAGCTTGCGCCAGATCGATTCGATCGGCGTTTCCGCAGGGAGATCCGGAAACATGGCCTGGCGACGTCGCACCAGCCGAACAAGTGGATCAAGACGCCAACGACCAACCTGCACCCAAGCGGCGCCTGCCTCGTAGGCGGCGGTCGCCAGGCTGCGATCCGCTTCCGTCAACAGCACCACCAAGCACATGTCAGGAAACTTGCGCTGCAGCTGTGCCGACGCTTCGAGCAAGCGGGCAAATCGCACGGCGTCGCAACCGTCCGGCGCCGCAACCGCCAAGATTGACGCGGGACTCTCGCGAAAATGAACGAGCCAACGCTCAGGGCTACGAGTTTCCCGAATGGGCAAATCGGCGGCCGCCTTTCGTAAGGCGACGGCCCAACGACCATCGGTCTCGTACAGCACGCATGTCGATCGTGGCGTCATTCGACTACTGGAAGTTATGGTAAGTTCGGGCGATTGGGATGACAACCGGACCGCCGGTCAGTCATCGGTCGGTTCTGCGGAATCGGTCGATTCCAGTCGGCGATGAAGTCGTGCTCGGGAGACCCCCAGCAGCTCAGCCGCCTTCGATTTGTTCCCTTTGGTCTGCTCTAAGGCGCGGCGGATCAGCTCTTCTTCGACCTGAGCCAGAAACGCATCCAACTCGATCGGCTCGGCCGGCTTTGCGGCAAAACGCTTCGCTTCGAGCGCATGTCGGATTTTTTTCGGCAATTGATCGGCGTCGATCCAGACCGAGCTAGTCGCGGCCGCCGCTTCGGCGATCACGGCGGCCAGCTCATCAATGTTGCCAGGCCAGTCATAATCGAGTAGCGCGTCGGCCGCCGCTTCAGTCAGCCCGCGCAATTGCCTGGCCCCTTCCAGATTGAGCTGCTCAATCAGCGCCTGCGACAACAGCGGGATATCCTCCGGTCGATCGCAAAGGGGGGGAAGCGAGATTTCAATCGTGGAGAGTTGATAGGCGAGGTCTTCACGAAACTTTCCATGCTCGGCCCGCTCCAACAACGAATGCCGCGCGGTCGAGACGATTCGCAAATCCATGTCGATCAAACGGAGCAGATGGAACAACTCCGACTGCGCGTCGCCGGGCAACTGATCGGCGTCGAGCAGAATCAACGACGCGTTCGAAGCGTCATCCGCCTCTTCGCACCGCCGCACGAAGGAACGGACCGTGCTTTGAATCATTTCGGCGTCCATCAACTCGCTGCGGATCGAAATCACCGGCCCGCTTCCTTCGCCATGTCGCGCGTAACAAACGGTCCGCGCCGTATGCTCACGCCCGCTGCCGACCGGCCCGAAGATCACCACCGGTAACCGCGAGGTCGAGGACAAGGCGATTTGACGACGAACGCGCCGGATCGCCGCGCTCTCCCCCACAAGACGACTGGTCGAGAATCGCTGTCGCCAACTCCTTCGCCAAATGCGCAACTGATCATGGCGGCGATCGGCCTGACTCCCCTCCCCTGCCCCGGCTCGCGGATAGCAAATCGCGAGGGCGCCAAACGCGCCCCCCTCATATTGGAGCGGCGAAAATTGAACGCTGTACTGGCCGCTTTGCCCTTCGCCGGCCGGCAACGTCAGCGGAACTTCGGCTCGCCCCCCCGCAAAAACGTCCGGGGGCGGCGCCAGATCGGCCGCCAACTGGTCGCGAGGAGGCAACTGCCCCGCCGCGTGATAGCGACATTTCATGCCGAGCAATTCGTCCGCCTCTTCCCCAAGCGCAGCGCGACACGCGTCGTTGATGTAGGCCAACTGCTGGTTTTGATCGATCGCGTAGACTGGATACGCATGATCGTTCAAGATTTGCGCCAACAAACTGGCGGGTCGGGTACGTGGTCGCGCCATGAAAAAAAACCAGGTCCAAGGGTTCGCGTTACGTCCGCCATTATAGACGCGGCGGCGGCAACTCGGCTGGCCCTCTCTTGCCGCTTCGATATGATGAAGGCGCATGGTTTCCGGTCGATTTGTTCAAGAGAATCCCCCATGGCGTCTGACGTCGTCTCGCTACTGCAAGAATTGGTTCGCATCCCGAGCGTTAATCCGATGGGACGCGACGTTGCGGGAGAAATCTATTTCGAGGCGCGCCTGACCTCGTTTCTGCAGCAGTACGTCGCCGACTGGGGCTTTTTCTGTGAGCGGCAACACGTTTCTCCTCAGCGCGAAAACCTGCTGATCGCGACCGTCGACCTGGCGAAGTTGCCCCCGGACCGCCCGATTTTGATGCTCGAAGCGCACCAAGACACCGTTCCGGTCGACGGCATGTCGATCGATCCCTTCGCTGGCGAGATCAAAAACGGCCGCATCTACGGCCGCGGCTCGTGCGATATCAAAGGGGGGATGGCGGCGATGCTCATGGCGATCTCCAAATTTCGCGACTTACCGGCTGAGAAACGCCCTGCCGTCGTTTTGGCGCTCGCAGTGAACGAAGAGCATGGATTCTCCGGCGCCAAGCGGATCACTCGCTGCTGGAGCGAAGGGGAATCGAAACTGCTCACGCGACCGCCGGCGGCGGTGCTGGTTTCGGAGCCGACGCTGCTCGACGTCGTCGTCTCGCACAAAGGAGTCGCTCGCTGGAAGTGCCACGCCCAAGGAGTCGCCGCCCATAGCAGCAATCCGAAAATCGGCGCCAACGCGATCTACCGAATGTCGCGGATCGTGACGGCGCTCGAAAAGCACGCCGAGAACTTACCAGGCACGGTCGCGCCGCTGATCGGCGGTCCTACGCTCAGCGTCGGCATCATCAGCGGCGGGGTGAGCGTGAACACGGTCCCGGACCACTGCGTAATCGAGATTGATCGTCGCTTGGCGCCCGGCGACAATCCGCTCGAAGCGCAACAAGCGGCGATCGACTTCGTCGCGAAAGAGCTTGGCAATCCCGATTGGATCCAACATAATCCGCCGTTCATCATCTCGCCGGGCCTGGCGCCTTCGCATAATCAAGAGCTGGCCTCTTCCTTGCTTGAAACGCTCGCCAAGTGCGGCGTCAGCGCTAAGACGATCGGCGTGCCGTATGGAACCGATGGGGCGATCCTCAGCCAAGGAGACGTGCCGACTGTCGTATGCGGGCCGGGAGACATCGCCCAAGCTCATACGCATGACGAATGGCTGGCGATCGATCAACTCGAGAAGAGCGTGGAAGTCTACGAAGCGTACTGCCGGAAGTTTTAACCAGCTTGATCCGCACAGCGGACCCACGAGCGCACAAAAAAACGGACAGCCTTTTCGACCGTCCGTTTTTCGATTGTGCGAGTTGCGTCGAGCGTCGATTAAAAGACGTCGAGCTCGAAGTGGTGCCCGTTGTGGTACAAGCGATCGTTCGGGTAGTAGTTCTGCCAGCCCTTGTTGTAGACCGGGATTCGCATTTCGGCCGGATAGCGATAGTAGAGGCTGTCGCTGCTCTTGTAGTACTCTTCGCCGTAGAAGTTCTGCGGGTAGTAGACGTAGGGATAGTGATAGAAACGTTCCCAGTCATACGTGCCGTAGGTACCGCCCCAGACGCGACCGAAGGCGCGTTCTTGAGCTTCGACCGATTGGGTCGCCGATAGCAATGCTGTCGCGACAATAAGTCCCAAGACGATGCGCTTCAACATCGTTTCCCCCCAAAATCTATATATGCTTCCACGAAACCGTAGCGCGGCCGACGCTCGACGACGGTTCCGCTTGGAGTATGTTTCGGCAATCGGGTGCGCCGTCTTTTAACGAAAATCCGCTAGAACCGGCACAATACGACCGAATCACGAAGACGGCAACTTAGAGAATATGGGAGGTGGCGATGTCGGGTCCGCTGTGCGGCCCCGACAACTGGCTGGAAACCTTACTGAGGCCCCTTCCCTTCAATGATCTCGTCTTCCCATTCATCCATCAGCGGCCAGTCGACGGCGCAAGTGCCGAAATCGGCCATATGCTGATACATCTCGAGACGAGCGATCGTCTTATCGAGCAGCGCATTATCCTTCTTGAAGATCGGACCATGGCTGGGGAGAAGCCACTTCACGTCGCTTTCGCGAATTCGCTTCAGCGATTCAATGAAGGCCGGGATGTCGCTCCCGTGATGCGCGTCGATCGCGCCGACGCATCCGTCGCGATAGATGTTGTCGCCGGAGAAGAGCAAATCCCCCATCCGGAAACTGAGCTGGCTGTCGGTATGACCCGGCGTGTGCCAGACTTCCAACTTCAACTTGCCGACGGTGATGACGTCGCCGTCGTTGACCTGATGCTCGATCTGCACCGGAGGCATCTCGAGGTGGATGTTCTGTGCGGCGATTTCGGCGAAGGTGATCAGCGTGTCCCCTTGCTGCAGCGGTTCGACCGCCAGCGGATGAGACGTGACGGTCGTGCTGAGGGTCTGCTTCGCTTTGGCCAGACCCTGAATGTGATCGACGTCGGCGTGGGTTGCGATCAGCGTCTTGCAATGCGATAGCGGAAAATCAAGCTGGCGGACGAGCTCAATGATCTCATCCACGACATCCTCGTAGCCGATGTCGATCAAGATCCACTGATTCTCGTCGAAGATGAGATAAACGTTGCAGCCCAAGAGGTGGCCTGCCTGAAAGTTCATCTCAATGACATTTGGAAAAATCTCGCGCCGCGGCAGCATATCTGAGTCCTGACTATCGCCTCGAAAAGGTAAGAGTTCGATTTCCTCGATCTTACCTGGATCGACGCAAAAACGACAGTGACCGAGCGAGTCGCGGGGCTTTTCTCCCCTATTTGAGATAGGGTCGCAAGAGAATACCCCGCCCTGCTAGGGAAGCCGGTGGGTCAGCATCCGCGCCAGATCGCGGACGTGGATCGCCTCTGGTTGCTGGCCCATACGCTGCCAGATCAGATTGGCGTCTTCCCAATCCAACGAAAGATCATTTCGGTGAGCGAATTCGCAGATCGAACCGAGAGCGGCTCGTTCATTCTCCGCCGAAAAAGTCCAGATGTACGTTTCGCCGTCCTTTTCGTAGACGACTGCATTAACCGCTTGATTCATGGCGCCATGTCCTCCCTGGCGTGAAACCTGATTCGCCTCTGACTCTCTGACATTCAGGAAACATCAGCGGATCGGTCCAGCGAATGTTTCAACTTTGCCATCGCTTCATATCCTTGAAACGACTCGCACCAGAGCGGGAAAAACGGAGGGGAGCCCCCTCTGGGTCGCACTGAAAGAATACTCCCGGCATCTGGGCAATCCAAGCGCATTTTGCGTACGGCTTCCCACACGCGATGCGAAGCCAATCGTCAAGATAGGACCTGGCGTCTAGCGACGACGGCGATGTTGCTGAAATGCCGACTCTAAATAGTCCAGCAAATCCGATGCAATCAGCCCATCGCTACCAATCGCTTTGGCGGCGAGATCGCCTGCCAAACCATGTAGGTAAACGCCGAGTTGCGCGGCTTCGAATGCGGGAATCCCTTGCCCTAAAAGCGCTGCAATGACGCCGGTCAGCACGTCACCTGCGCCGGCAGTCGCCATGCCGGGATTGCCGGTTTCGTTGGAGTAAACGCGTTCTCCATCGGTCACCGTGGTACGATGCCCCTTTAACACCAAAACGACGCCGTTTCGTTTGGCCATATCGGCGGCGACGTCGGTCCAGCGTCCCTTCGGCAATTCGCGATCATGCGCCAAACGACGGAACTCGCCGGGATGCGGCGTCAACACGCGCGGTCCGCCCGGTCCGGCGAGCGGATTTTCGCGCGATCCGAGCGCGTTCAGCGCATCGGCGTCGACCACCATCGGCGTCGAAAGATCGCAATAGAGATCTTGGATCAAGAGATCCAAACCATGCGATCGCCCCAGTCCAGGACCAATCGCGACGACGTCAGAATTTTTCGCCGCTTTGGTGATTGCGTCGCGAGAATGCATCGGCAACAAGCCATGGCGATCTTCCGGCAGGGCCAGCGTCATGCAGGAAGGTTCGACCTGCGCGACGAGCGGTTGGACGCTCTTTGGAGACGCAATCGTCGTCAGTCCAGCGCCGCAGCGGAGCGAAGCGACGCCGGTCAGTGAGATCGAGCCTGACATGCCGGGCGATCCGCCGACCGCCAGAACACGACCGTAATCTCCCTTGTGGCTGTTCGTTTTGCGCTGTTGCAAGCGCGGCAAAGCGACGCCGCCTTCTTCTTTGCGGTGAGTCCGTTCCATCCTTGAATTCCTTTGCGTTAACGACGCCGACGCGTCGCGATGATTCCTGCGTTGTAGGCGGCTCGAAATCCGGCGTCGATGTTTACTACCGTGACGTTCGAGGCGCAACTGTTCAGCATCCCGAGAAGAGCCGCGACTCCGCCGAAACTAGCGCCGTAGCCGACGCTGGTGGGAGTCGCAATCACGGGACAAGCGAGATAGCCGCCGACTACGCTCGGAAGCGCACCTTCCATGCCGGCGACCACGATGACGGCGTCGCAATCGGCGAATTCACCGATCCGTTCCGGTAGACGATGCGGGCCCGCCACGCCGACGTCATGGATCGTCGTCACATCGACGTTCATCCACAACAACGTTTCGCGCGCCTCTTCCGCAACCGGCAAATCGCTGGAGCCGGCCGTGATCAGACCGACTTTCCCCTTCGACTTTTCCTTCGCATGTCCAAGCCGTACGGTTCGCCCGACCGGGTTGTAATGAGCGTCCGCAAACTCCGCAGCGACGACCGCTCCCTTCTCCGCGTCAACGCGCGTCGCCAAGCACGATTGCCCAGCGGCTCGTTGACGCTGAAAGATCTCGATGATCGTTTCGGCCGTTTTGCCTTCGCCGTAGACGACCTCCGGAAATCCGCATCGCGCAGAGCGGTCGAGGTCAAGCGAAGCGCCGGCCAACTTCGCCGTTTTGACAGCCGGCTCCGGCGTCGCCAATTGGGCGACTTGGTCGATAAATTCGGGAAGCGAAACGCGTCCAGCACGGAGCGATTTCGCCAGTTTTTCCATTTCGCTGCGGTTCATGGCCAACATAATACCGCAGAGAGGGTTCCGCGTTGAGGGCGGTATCAGACGACGCCTGGCTTCTCGGGCGTTTCACCAACGTCCTGCGAGCATTCCCACCCCAGTTTTCCGAGCCAAATGGCGTAAAACAGGAGGTACCCGGTCGTCAAAACCCCGGCCGGCAGGACGATATATTTCACGTATTCATACTCTTCGCCGGAAAAATAATAGGCGATTCCACCCAGAACCAGGATGACCGCCAGGACGGCGCCGGTCACGATGTAGAACAAAATCCATTTGTGAAGTTTGCGTCCGACCGCCGCCAAAATCGACGCACTGAATGGGATCAGCGGCGTCCCGGAATCGAGCAGCGAGAGATAGAAATAAGGAAACAGCAAGAAGCTAAGCCCCCCCACCGGAACGCCCAGATAGGGACTGACCAGCGCACTGACCAGACCGGCCGGCAGGATCGCCAGCATCAGCGCGATGACAAAGAAGATCGTTTCCATGATCCGCTCGAACGCCGGCGTCTCTGGCCATTCCAAATTCGCTACGCCGCTGGCGATCGACGTCGAGATATTCATAAACGCCGAAGCGAGAAAAACCATCACGATCGCGCCGACGACGACCGTCAGCGCCGACAACACGAAGCTATTGAAGTAAGCTCCAAAGCCGCTGACTCCCACTTTCGCGCCGGAGCCCATGATGACCGCATTGATCGCCATGTACTGCACGACCGCCATCCCAAGCGACGTGACGATCCACCGCGACAGAAATTGCACGTCGGCGAAAAATTTGAAGTCGGTCGCAATCGCTTCCGCAGAGAGGGAAATCGGGTAACGGACGCGCGTCGACCGCGGATCGTAATCCTCCGGCGTCAAACTCTCTCGTTTCTTTTCGGGATGCGGCTCGTCGTCATGCGCGGCAAGTGCGCGATCTTCGGCCATTTTCTGATACGGTTTGTCCGACAGATTATGTCGCTCGCGTTCTTCTTTCGATCGGCGTTCCGCCTCTTGAAAGTAGCGAGCCGCCATCTCTTTGGCCGCCGTATCGTCGTGAACCGAATCCTTCAGCGAGTAGCCGTCGTCGTCCGCCAAGTCCGTCTTCGGTTTAGGCGGCAACTTTTTGGCCGACAACTTGGCGACGAACGCCGTTTCGCAATCGGGACACATCACCCGCTTGCCCAAGTCGGTCGCTTGAACGGTGACGCGCGTGTTGCAGAGAGGGCAGACGACCGCTTCGGTCGCTTCTTTATCGCGTCCGCCCGATCGAATCACGCCGACCGCGTCGGGCTGCGGAACGCGCATCGCATGTTCGCAGTGGGGACATGTAAACGAATCCCCCGCGGCCGATGCGGACGCTTGCAGTTGTGCATTGCAGGATTTACAGGCGAATTTCAGGATTTCCATAACTAGTCTCGACATCGCGCCATCTAGTGCCGAATCAGAGAGGTCCGCTCTACCATATCGAGCCAGCCCGGTTACTCAAGTCTACCGCCCAAGGGAGTACGCGGCGAAGCGCCCCTGGCGCTTCAATCTTAAACCGATTGACGCATTTACGACTGTTTTTCGCCCGAAAGTGCGCCATATTTCGCAGAAACGTCCCAGGAATGTGCGATGTCGCTTGTCGGAAGCCGTAAGACGTACAAAAATAAGTAGTTTCGGCTACCAACCCCTATTTCCAACCAGGAAATCGCGTGCGACTGTTGCACGATTTAGAGCACGTTCCCCCAGAGATTCTCGGGGGCGCGCTCGCCATCGGAAACTTTGACGGCGTCCATCTCGGACATGCCCGGATCGTGGAAGCGATCCGTCGGCAAGCGCGCGCCGTGCATGGTCCGACCATCGTCTTCACGTTCGACCCGCACCCGGTCCGGTTGCTCCGTCCCGAGCAAACTCCGCCGCCGCTGACCTGGACGCGCCGCAAAGCGCAGCTTCTGGCGCAACTGGGGGTCGATGCGATGATCGCCTATCCGACCGACATGGCTCTTTTGGAGCTCTCGGCCGAAGATTTCTTTCAGCAGATCGTCGTCGACAAGCTGCAAGCCAAAGCGATGGTCGAAGGGCCGAACTTTTATTTCGGTCGAGACCGCCGCGGCGATACAAAATTGCTGGGAGAGCTTTGCGAGCAGCACTCGCTGACGCTCGAAATCGTGCACCCGCTCCAGCTCCCCAGCGACGCCGAAATCATTTCGAGCAGTCGCGTCCGCCAGTCGATTGCCGGCGGCGATGTCGAAACCGCGCGTCGCATGCTGACCGAACCGTATCGCCTGCGCGGCATGGTGACGCATGGCGCCGGCCGCGGCAACACGCTCGGTTTCGCCACGGCGAACCTGGAAGCGATCGACACCATCGTTCCCGCACATGGCGTCTACGCCGGCTATGTCGTTCGCCAGGAACTGACGCACGCCGCCGCGATCCATATCGGCCCCAATCCAACTTTTGGCGAAGGACACCCCAAGGTCGAAGCTCATCTGATAGATTTTGCTGGTTCGCTGTATGGCGAACCGTTGGAGTTGGCCTTTCTGGCGCGGCTGCGGGACGTGCGCGCCTTTAGCGATCCGCAGCAGTTGACCAGCCAGATTCATCAAGACGTCGAAGCGGTAAAACTCGCTTACAGCGATTGGCTGACGACGCGCGTCGCCGGAGAAACGAGATAAACGCCATGAACATCGACTGGAAAAAACTGGCCGACGCCATCGCGCCGTATCAGCGGTTCCTGCTGACCAGCCACGTTCGTCCTGACTGCGACGCGCTCGGCAGCGAACTCGCCATGGCCGCACTGCTGCGGCAGATGGGGAAAGAAGCGACGATCGTCAACGCTTCCGAAACCCCGCCGCATCTCGGCTTCATCGATCCAACCGGCGAGGTCCGGGTCCTCGGTCGCGACGTCACGGCCGCGGCGTTAGTCGGCACGTTCGACGCATTGATGGTGGTCGATACCGGCGCTTGGATTCAGTTGGCTGAGATGGGGGAAGTGCTGAAAGCGTTCGCTGGTCCGAAGTTCGTTCTCGATCATCATGTCAGCGAAGACGATCTCGGCGCCCAAGTCTTCAAAGACTCAACCGCCGAAGCGACCGGACGCTTGGTCTACGAAGCGGCTCAGGCGTGGGGACTTTCGCTCGATCCGCAAACCGCTTCGCAGTTGTTCACGGCGATCGCCACCGATACCGGCTGGTTTCGCTTTAGCTCGGTTACCAGCGGAACCTATCGCGCCATCGCCGGGCTGGTCGATGCAGACGCTTCGCCGGCGGCCGTTTACGCCGACTTGTACGAACGAGACCGGTTGGCTCGCGTGTTGTTGCGGGGGCGAATCTTGTCGAAGGTAGTCGTCACCGATTGCGGTCGACTCGCCTATAGCACCGCCGTGCTGGAAGACTTTGAAGCGACTGGTTCAACCACGAGCGATACCGAAGATGCGATCAACATGATGCTCGTCATCCAAGGGGTGCAAGCGGCGGTTCTCTTTATCGAATTACCTGACGGCGGCGTGAAAGCCAGCTTCCGTAGCCGATCTTCGCTCGACGTCTCGCAAGTTGCCGGCAAGTTTGGGGGCGGCGGTCACAAAGCGGCGGCCGGCGCTACCATCTCGAAGTCGCTGAAAGAAGCGATGTCCGCGGTTCTGCCAGCGATGGAAAAAGGATTGCAGTAGTCAGCCGTGTGCCACTGCTGGCTTGCCCAGCAGTGTGTAGCGGGTAAAAGGTTCGCACTGCTGGACAAGCCAGCAGTGGCACGCCAACACCTATATCGAACGACCTCGCTAGCAACGCCGTCGCCCGGCAGGTTCGCTTTGCCGGAGAAACCGGCAGAATCGTTCAGGTCGAGCCGCTCCGCTAGCCGATTCAAGAGAAGACGCCAACCATGGCGCGGCTGGCGATTGCTAGCCATCCTTCGATCTCTCCTGCGAATCCGGCTCCCCATGTGGTGCGAACACTGCCGCCAAGACGTTCCTGCAATCGCTGCTGCGGAAGATGCGCGCATCATCTGCGGGCGATGTCAGAACACGTTGGAAGCGAAGCCGGAAGAGCCCCCTTCCCTGCGGATCGATACGCTCCGCTTGCAGGAAGATTTGCAGACGATTGATCGAATCGTCGCGATGATGGGACGAGACGCCGCGCCGGACAAGATGCTGACGCCCCCCTCACCTTCCCCGCTCCGCGAATCGGCCCCGCCACGTCCGCCTGCGACGCCTGCGACGCCGAAAAAGAAGATCCACGGGCCGCAGACGCCGATCTTTTCGTGGCTGGCGACCTCGCTCGGCTCGATCATGATGGTCTGCGGACTGGTGTTGCTCGGCTGGGCGCTGTTTGAACCACGTCCGATTCTGACCATCGTCGGTCAACCGCTCACGGCGCTGGGACTTGCCGCGATGCTGGTCGGCGTCGTCTTCCAGCTCGACAGCGTCATGCAATACAACCGCCGCCTGCATCGACATGTGCAACTGGTGGAAGAAGAATTGCACGACCTGCAAGCGACGACGCGTCTGGCCAACACCACGCACGCATCCCCCAGCCAAAACTTCTACTTGCACATGGCCGAAGGCGCCAGCCCGCACGTCCTGCTCGCCGACGTGAAAGGGCAACTAGATCTGTTAGCCACGCAAATGGCCAACCAGCGCCAACGCTAGTCGCGCTATTGGTAGCCCGAAGCGCCAGCGAGGGAAATGCGTCGCCACGCCAGCGCCGGTCGGACGATCTCCAACGCCGGCGATTTACGCCGTGTGCGATAACGACGCCAACTGCTCCAACTTCGCTTGCGCCGCGCCGCTGTCGATCGCTTCCGCCGCCATCGCGGCCGCTTCGTTGGGGCTGGCCGCTTTCTCGGCGGTCCAAATTGCGGCGGCGGCGTTCAAGACGACGATGTCGCGCGACGGGCATTTTTCTTTGGTCAGAACGCGACGAATCATCGCGGCGCTTTCTTCGGGATTGCTCACCTGCATCGATTCGAGTCCCGCGACCGCGAGGCCAAAATCAGTCGGGCTCCAATCCCATTTCTGCAGCTCACCGCCGGCCGCCATCGTCGCATGCGTCTTGCCGGTCAGCGTCACTTCATCCAAACCATCTTCGCCGGTGACGAGCACCGCGCGACGAACGCCCAACTTCAAAACCGCAGCCGCCATCAAATCGCGCATGCCAGGGCGACCAACGCCGAGCAACTGATACTGCGCCTTGGCCGGATTACAAAGCGGCCCCAGCAGATTGAATATCGTCGGCACGCCTAGGCTCTTGCGAACGGCCGAGACGTGTCGCATCGACTGATGCGCCAGCGGTGCGAAACAAAAGCAGATGCCGATCTCGTTCAAGCAACGTTCGATTTGAGGAACGGTCGCTTCGATGTTCACGCCCAGCTGCGCAAGGACGTCGGCGCTCCCCGTCTTGCTGGTGACGCTCCGATTGCCGTGCTTGGCGACCGGAACTCCGGCCGCAGCGGTCACAATGGCCGCGGCGGTGCTGATATTGAACGTGCCGCTTCCATCGCCCCCGGTGCCGCAGGTGTCGATCACGTCGGTCCGGTCGGTGCGGATCGCCGCCATGTTCCGCCGCATCGCGATCGCGGCGCCAGCCAACTCGTCGACGGCCGGTCCCTTGGCGTTAATCCCGGTCAGCAGCCGAGCGATCTGCTCATCCGGCCAGGCGCCATGCATGATCTCGTCGATCGCCCCGGACATTTCGTCCAGCGTCAGATCTTGGCCCGCTTCTAGTTTTTCCCAGATGGCGTCGTTCACAATTCGTTTCCTAGACAAACAATCGGTTGCCGCTGATTTTACCGAGTCGTCGGCTCCGCTCCCACCCGCGTTCGACTCCACCTCTCGGCGGCCTTTTGCTATAAATAGGGAGGGCAAGCCTCAACCGTAGCAGGACAAGATCGTCTTGCGAGGCAATTCACGACATAACCACCGCTGCGAGCGAGGTCGAAGATCGACTATGGCCAGGAAGGTTATCATTGACTGCGATCCGGGAATCGACGACGCCGTCGCCCTGATGGTCGCGCTTTTCCATTCCGATTTGGATGTTGTGGCGGTTACGTCGACCGCGGGCAACGTTCCCGCCGATCAGGCGGGCCGCAATTTGCAGGGTCTGATCGAACGGCTCGATCCGCCGCGTCGACCGCGAATTGGGGTCGGATCGGGGCCCAACTCCGCTCCTCCAGTCGATGGAACCGACCTCAACGGCGCCGACGGCCTGGCGAATCTGCAGTTGGTCGTCTCTTCGCTCCATCAACGACATCCGGCCGAAAAGCTGATCTGCGACGAGATTCGAGCCGCGCCCGAGGAAGTGACCCTCGTCGCCCTGGGCCCGATGACCAACATTGCTCGGGCGCTGCAGCGCGACCCGATGATCGCCGCCCAGATCGGCCGCATCGTCATCATGGGGGGCGCGATCAACTGCATCGGCAACGTCACCCCGGCCGCCGAGTTCAATTTTCACTTTGACGCGATGGCGGCCCGGACCGTTTTCAAGTCGCGGACGACCAAGACGCTGATTCCGCTCGACGTGACGCGTCAGGCGGCGTTCGGTCTCGATCTGCTCGATCAATTGCCGAACATCGAATCGTCCCCCGCTTCGCAGCTGCTGCACCAATTGCTCCCGTTCGTTTACCGGAGCCATCGGCAAGAGCTGGGGATCGAAGGGATCTATCTGCACGACGCAATCGCGGTGGCGGCGGTGCTGCATCCCGAGCTGTTCGAGATGGAAGAAATGGCCGGCGACGTCGAAACCTCAGGCGAGATCACCCTGGGCGCCACGATCTTTGATCGCCGCGAACATCGCAGCTGGGCGACCAACATGGAAGTGGCGACCAAGATCAACGTACCGCGCGTGCAGGACTGCGTCGTCCAAGGATTGCGCGCCGCGATTCGAGGCGCGCTGTAGAAAAAACCCAAGTGTGCCACTGCTGGCTTGTCCAGCAGTGCGAACTTGGTACCCACTACCCACTGCTGGACAAGCCAGCAGTGGCACACGAAGCGGCAACCATGCGGCGATTACTTCACCGACGCGTCGCGGACCGCCAGTTCCAGTTCGACGACCATTAGCTTTCCTTCGCGGTAAAGATCGACCGGCAACTTGACGTGCAGCGGCGATAGGCTGACGACATTCACCAGGTGCGAATCGTCTTCGATATCCTGGTTGTTGAAACGGACGATGACGTCGCCGACCAAAATGCCGGCCGCATCGGCAGGCGAATCTTCGGTTACGCCGTTAACGCGGGTTCCCTTCGCCATCGGCAATCCGAGCTTCTCCGCCGCTTTGCTGTCGTACTGCGAATCGAGGACGACTCCCAGAAAGGCGCGAGAAACCTTGCCGTCGTCAATCATCTGACAAGCGATGTTGAGCGCCGAGTTAATCGGAATCGTAAACCCGATGCCGTCGTTGCCGCCCGAGTTGCTGGCGATCGCCGTATTGATGCCGATCACTTCGCCGCGCATGTTCAACAGCGGACCGCCGCTATTGCCGGGATTGATCGCGGCGTCGGTTTGCATGAAGTTCTGGAACTTCAAACCTTGGCGTCCCAACTGCAGATCCCGGCGCCCTTTGGCGCTGATGATGCCATAGGTGACCGATTGGCTGAGCCCGAAGGGACTGCCGACGGCCAAGACGAACTCGCCGATCTCCACCGCCGAGCTGTCGGCGACTTGGGCCGGGATCAGTCGTTCCGCTTCAACCGCCATCACGGCGACGTCGGTTTCGCGGTCGGTCCAGACTTGCGTCGGTCGCAAGATGCGGCCGTCGTCGAGATGAATCTTGATGTCTTGATTGGCGGCCTGACTGATGACGTGGCGATTGGTCAGCACGTAATCTTTGTCATGGTGATGAATGATCACGCCCGAGCCGGCTTCGTCGACAATGCTGCCGCCGTAAGCGAGCGACTCCCCTTCCTTCTTCCGCGCTTCGATATGCACGACCGAAGGACGTACGTAGCGACATACCTTCTTGAGTAGGTTGCCGTGGACTTCGATCGCAGCGACTTCGCTCAAGATGTCCTGGCGAAGCTGTTCGCGCGGCGAAGGAACCGGCTGCTCTTGGGCGAAAGCCGGGCTAACTAGCCCACCGCATAACAGCAACAACGCGAGTACCGCGAGTCGATTTCCGGATTTGCGTGCGTTCATGTCTGCCGTCCTACGCCCAGTACCGCTGAAAACAGAGTATCCTCGTCGAATTCTAGGCTGTACTCAGGTGAACGCAAGTCTTTCATAAACTGCGATTTCGACGTAAAGCCAATCAGCGCATAGAAAAAGGCGGTCCGCCGCAGTGGGCGTCCGCCTTTTCGTTGATCGGGAAAATGAGGCGAAACTCGCTTAAATCGAGACTTCGTCCTGCGAGTTTTGACGCCAGCTGACGCCGTCTTCGCCCAACTCTTCCAATTCGCGTTGGCATTTGATGCAGAGCGTCGCATACGGCAGAGCCTGCAACCGAGCGACCGGGATCTTGCAGCCGCAACCTTCGCATTCGCCAAACGAACCGCTGCGAATCCGCTCGAGCGCCTTATCGATTTGAGCCAATTCGCGGCTTTCTACTTCCGCTAGTTGCGAACTCAATTCGTCCTGAGCGCTATCAAGAGCGAAATCGACCACGTCGCCAGCGGTTTGCTCGAGCTCTTTCAGCATGCTCAAGTCGCCCGCCAGGGCCTTGCGGAGCGCGTCACGGCGCTTCAACAAGATCTCCTTGGTCTTATCAATGAAGTCCGTTCGAGATTTACCCATTGTGGTCACCTTCATGTGGCGGAAACCGGTCAGGAGGATTTACTTCGACTGTTCCTGGCCGCCAGCTTCCGTATTTGGACTTGCCCATTCTCGTTGCCGCTGATTAACCATCCTATCGAGGGGGTCGAACTCACGGTTTCATGCGTAACGAAAATATAGTACCGGTTCGGAACAGGGGAAGTCTTCAAATTCCAAATTCTTCCAGGTCTTGCCTTAAAATCTCTTAACCATATTAAATTACGCGGCAGAAAGGGGTTCTGTTCATTGATTCTCGTTGATTTCAACGAGAAATTTTGCTTGCGAATCTCTCTCATTTTTTTCTGAGGACACTTTCGCCGCAGCGTGTAACCGTAATCGGCCAATCGGAGAAACCGATTCGAGCCGTTTTTTCGAATTCCCCCTGTTTTCTTGGGGCGACTCCCCTGCCCTGATTCGCCCGGTTCTTTGACCAGCCCCCTGGTGTGAGCTATATCCCCTTGTCGCTGCTTGATTTACTTCCCAATTCAAGCGGACAGCGACCCTCCAGAGCCTTAGTCGAAGCGATAGGCGCCGTCATGGTCACGCAAGTCGATCTGCACCAATCTCCCTTACTTGGCAAACCGCTGAGCCCGCTCGTCCTCCGCGTCGAGGGGACCGAACGTGATGGTCAGACTGTCCGCCTGGAGCGGACCAAATGCGTGATTGGTTCGGCAGCTAGCTGTTCGCTTCGCCTGGCCGCCGCCGGGATTCGTCCGCGTCACTGCGTCATTTGGCGTGGATCGGCCGGCATGGCCCTGCAGCGCATCGACGGCGAAGTCTTCGTCAATGGCCAAAGCGTCGTCGAGTCGCCCTTGGTCTCCGGCGACCTGATCACGATCGGCGCGGTCAGCTTCCGCATCGATCCCGATCCCAATCTCGAAGCCGCTCCCCACAACGAACGTCGCGTACTGTCGCTGGAAAAACAGCTGGGAGAAATCCGCGGACGGAATCGTCGCCGGATGCATCGCCTGGTCGAAATCGTCCGTCAGTCGATGAATCCTGAGGCCGCAGTTCCGACGACCAAATCCGACCCCGCCGAAACGCACGACGACGAAGAGACCGAACGACTGCGACACGAATTGCAGCAGACGCTTGAGGCAAGCGAAGCGAAGATTGCTGCGTTGCAGCAACAGCTAGAGTCTCTCGAACAAGAAAACCGCAACCTGCAGGCCCATAGCGTTTCGGCTGCGGAGACGATGAATCAGCATTCGACCTCAAACGCCGAACAACACGCTGAGATCGAACAACTGCGGCACGAACTGCAACAGTCCAGCGAGTCGAACGAAGCGAAGATCGCGGAGTTGCAACAGCAGTTGGAAACGCTCGAACAAGAAAATCGCGATCTCGCGGCCAACGGCGGGTCCGCCTCGACCGAAGCGATCGAAGCGCAGGAAAAAGCGCAGCGCGACGTGGCTGACGCCAACGAGCGTCTGCAAGTTTTGTCGCGCGGCTGGTCGCAGCGTGAAGAAGAGCTGACCCGTCGAATCGAAGAGTTGGAGAGCATGTCGCAGCAGCTCAGCGAACCGCAGGCGAGCTACGCTCCTAGCCACAGCGAAAACCAATACGAAGAAGAGCCTGAGGAAGAAGCCGAACCGGAAGAACCGGTCGCGCCGCAGCCGCAAGCTTCGCAGACCAGCGTCGCCGACGTCCTCGCCAAATTCGGCTTCAATCCGCATGCGGACGACGACGAAGAAGAGGAATATGAGCCGTCGCCTCCCCCGGCTCCGGTCAGTTACCACGAAGAGCCGACGCCGGCCTCAGCAGCCGATGAGGACGAAGTCTCGATTGAAGAGTACATGTCGAGCCTGATGAATCGCGTCCGCGGTCGTGACGGATCGCAGTCCGCTACGCAAGCGAAACCGGAATCACCCAAAGCGCCGGAGCCTCCCAAGAAGGTCGTCGATCAGACTCCCTTCAATCCAGGCGAGTTCGTCCCGTCCCGCAAGGCGCCCGAACAAACCTCCGACTTGCGAGCTCTGCGCGACCTGGCGAATCAATCGGCCCGCTCGGCGATCGACGTTCACACGCTCAAACGCTGGAACAACGTGTACGTCACCAAGTTGATCGTCGCGATCGTCGCTTTCGTGACCGCGATCTGCTTGTTGGTCGAAACGAGGAGCTTCGTTTCGTTGCAATTCCTCGGGGCTTCGATGGGGATCATCATCGCGATCTTCTGGAGCCTCCAGGCCGTAATCGTTTACAACCAGCTCCGAAGTGCGAAGAAGGTCGCCAGTCCGCAAGAGGTGAAGATTCTCGATCAAACCTCCACCATGCCGTTCGATTCGCCAGGTTTTGAACAAGACGGAATGCGCGACGACTCCCCTTCAGCCGAATAGATCAATCCGTTCGCACGCTTAGGCCGCAACCTTCGTTGCGGCCTTTTTTCGTTCTTGCCATATAGATAAACGTCGGACCAATTCTTTTGCCGGTTGCTTGCCTCTGATTCGCGGGACTTCCTAAAATAAAAGAGTAGAGACGTCGCTTTGGGGGGCGTCATATTTGATTGGAGTTCGCGGACGGAATCGAGCGATGCGCAAGCTTTTGTTTCTCTCGGCCTTGCTAAGCCCCTGTTTCGCCGGCATTCTTTGCGCGCAAGTGGTGCAACTGCCGGAGGTGCACAACTTCTCGGTTGGAACGTCGGTCCTCGTCCCTGATCGCGGCATGACCTACGGAGGAGGCGTCCTCCGGCGATCTGAATCGAGCGGACAGGTAGGCTCCTTCTCGATTCCGAGCGGCCGCAGCTACTCTTCCAGCAGTTCCTCCCAAAGCAGTTGGGTCAAAGCCTATATCCACCCTTCGCCGGCCGAAATGGATGAAATCCTCCTCGGCAACTCGGCTCGTCCCCAACCGCAGGACGCCGCTTCGCTCCGGATGATTGGCGCGGGCGATCTGAACCAACGAGCCACCAACAGCTTGGCAGCAATTCGCCGGCAACTTTCGGCCGAAGACGCCGTCGCCAACCAAAAGGCGCTTAAATACGCCGACATGGCCGAAGACTGCTTGAAGGAAGGGAAGACGAGCATCGCCAAGCTCTTCCTTCGCTCGGCGATTTCCACCGCTCGCGGCGACTACCAAGTCGAGCTGAAAGAGCGGTTGAAAGAAATCAGCGATACGGCGACCGCCAAACGCTAGATCTCTCCCTCTCGGCGATGTTCAAAAACAGATCAGCGAGTTTCGATCGCTGTCTGCGGCCGAATTCGTTTCTTGCGTCGTTTCGCTTGCCTCCGATTCCGCGCCCCCATTAGAATGCCAGGACTGAAGTTGCAATTAGCGTCGACTCCTACTTTTCGGCAGTCTGGAACGGATTCGAAACGATGCGCAATTTGCTGTTACTTGCGGCGCCGCTTGGTTTGTTGATTTCCAGCGTCGCTTCCGCGCAGCTGCTACAGCTTCCCGAAATCCACCAGTTCGCGACTGGATCTTCGTCTCTAATCCCCGATCGTGGCGCCGCGGACGGTGGAGGAGTGATGCGTCGTCCGGAATCGAACGCTGCTTCCCGCGTTCCCTACGAGCCCAGCAATCGCATCGTCACGATCAAGGCGTTCCCCTACTTCTACAAGAGGAAGTTGCCTACCCGCACCGAAGAAGTCCGCAGCTTGGGCGCCTCGGGGATGATTCATGGCAATCCGTTTCGGACGAAGCCATACGGGCATGAACTTGGCGAGGAGCCGGAGACCGACGTCGATTCGCTGCGGATGATTGGCGCCGCCGATCTCCATCAAAAGGCGCCGAATAGCTTGGCCAAGATTCGTCAGCAGCTTTCGGCCGAAGACGCCATCGCCAATCAAGAGGCGATCCGCTATGCCGACATGGCCGAAGACTGCCTGAAGCAAGGGAAGCCGAGCATCGCCAAGCTCTTCTTTCGCTCGGCGATCGATACCGCCCGGGGAGAATATCAGGAGCAGTTGAAGCGGCGCCTGGATGAGCTCGACAACTCACCTAGTGCGGGGCGCTAAGATACTCCGCTCCCCCGCTAATTTCTGCGGTCGCAGATTGGTAAAATCGTCGGTTGCACCATCGTACCCTCCCACTGACGATTTCTTCTGAAAGCGACCGCGATGCCTTGGATCAGCGAACAGGCGGACTCTATTTCTTGGGATCGGATCGAAGCGATCCTGCAGCAGACCGTGGCCGAAGCGCGGAAGCGGATCTGCGCTACGCCGAAGCGTGTTTTGCTGCTCCCGCCCGACATCACGCGGATGCACTCCGGCGCCGGGCAGATCACCGAAATGCTTTACAACATGCTCGCCGACGAAGCGGACGTGCATGTCATTCCGACGTTGGGGCAACACGTTCCGCATACGCCGGAAGAGAACCTGACGATGTTCGGATCGATTCCGAACGAAAAGATTCATCCGCATGATTGGCGCGGCGGGTGCGTGAAAGTGGGAGAAATTTCGGCCGAGGAAGTTTCGGCCGCGTGCGGGGGCATCGCCGATTGGCCGATTCCGATCACGCTTAACAAGATGCTGATGGAAGAGCCGTGGGACCTGATTATCAACGTCGGTCACGTCGTTCCGCATGAAGTGCTCGGCTTCGCCAACCACAACAAAAATTACTTCATCGGACTCGGCGGCAAAGATTTGATCTGCGCCGCACACCTGATGGCGGCTCGCTGCGGCATCGAGAACAATCTCGGCAACCTGATTACGCCGGTGCGACATTGCTTCAACCTGGCGGAAGAACGTTTCCTGAACAAGTTGCCGGACTTGTACGTGCAGGTCGTGATGGCCCGCAACGACGAAGACAAGCTGGTCCATACCGGGATCTACGTCGGTGACGATCTCGACACTTACCTCGACGCCGCGAAGCAATCGCGCGAACAGAACATCACCGTCTTTGATAAGCCGATTCAGAAAATGGTCTGCGTGATGCAGGGAGACGAGTTCTTCAGCACGTGGGTCGCTAACAAGGCGGTCTATCGCACGCGGATGGTGATGGCCGATGGGGGCGAATTGCTGATTCTGGCGCCGGGACTCAAACGTTTCGGCGAGCAGGACGACGTCGACGCGCTGATTCGCAAGTATGGCTACTGCGGCACCGACAAAGTGATGGCCGAGTATCCGAACAACGCCGATCTACAGGAACTGGCCCACGGCGCCGCTCACTTGATGCACGGTTCGTCGGAAGGTCGGTTCAAGATCACCTACGCTCCGGGGCATCTCGGCAAAGAAGAGATCGAGACCGTCCATTTCGGCTATGCCGATCTGAACGAAATGTTGGAGCGTTACAAGCCGGAGAAACGCCGCGAAGGATGGAACGTTACCGACGACGGCGAAGAATTCTACTTCATTCCAACGCCATCGGCCGGGCTCTGGTCGACCCGCGAGCGTCTTTACGATCGATCGACTGGATTTAATCAGTAGTAAACGCTCAAAACATTCCTGCGAAAGATCTCCAGCGCTTTGCGTCAAATCTCTTTGGCGCAAGGCTTTTCGCTTTCGCACACTGCAGCTCAACGGATATACTCTCCGTCGCTGACGTCCCCCAAGAGGGGACGCCCCGACTCCTTTAATCCTATTTCGGAGCGGCGTCTGCACAGCTTCGTTCCTTCCGCCTCTGCGAGAATCTCATGGAATCGACGACAAATCTTGCTCCGGAAAAAATGAGAAGCGTCTGGGAGCCGAAGCCGAGAGGCAAGTGCATTAAACTCACCACGGCCGGCTCGATCGTGGCCGATTTTTTCAAGTTCATCCTCTTCCTCGGCGGCCTTTTCCTTTCCATCTTCTTGTGCGTCGCCGTACTTCACCGCCCTACCCCGATCTACAAAGACCCGATCTGGTGGATCGTTGCCGTGGTACTGAGCTGTGGGCCTTTCTTGCTATTCGAATGGCTACTAAGCCAATTGCACAAACGCAAACGGCTATCGATCGACGACGATCAAGTTTGCTTCGCCGGTTCCTGCGTCGAACTTGCGGAACTGGAAAGCGTTTCGCAAGGCCAATTCAAGGTGTTGATGGAGAAGTACTTTCCTAGCTTGGAAAAGGCGGCGATCATCGCTTCCAAACCCCTTGAGGCCGCGGATACCATGCATCAGGCGGCCGTCGGCAGGCAAAAACTGCGAGATTTCAGTCTGACGCTCACCAAGCAAAATGGAAAGCAAGTTCACTGGATTGGCGCGTTGGCTATTTTTGAGCCGGCGGATCTGCAAGCGTTTTTCGCGACGCTGCGCGAACGCAAACCATTCTTGATCGTGGACGTCGGCTCACCGAAAGCTTGATCGGAAACACGGACCGGTCGCCGAATTCGCCTGGCATTGGCGAAGCAGGAAGATTGCGACTCAACTCAGGTCGGCGAAGAAAGCCCCTCTTGGGGGCGGCGATGAGCCGCGTCGTCTTACAAGAGACGACGCGGCCGTAGGCTTTGCCGCAAACGCCGCTACTTGTACAAGAACAGCAGCGTCTTGGCGTTTTCGAGCATCTTGTTGGTCGACGACCCAAACAGCGCCTCGCGGAAGCCGCCTCCGCCATACGCTCCCATCACGACGGTTCGCGGACCGATCTCGTCGATTGTCTCCGAAAGTTGACTCACAACGCTGCCGGTCAACTTCAGAGGATGCAAGGTCGCTTGGACCTCATGGTACCGGAGAAGTTCCGCCGCTTCTTCGCAATGCTTTTGGGCGACCGCGAGATCACGATCAACGCTGACGACGTGAACTTGCGTCTCAGGACGTCGCACTTTCAGCAGCGTCCACATGTGAAGCGCATGCGACGCCGGAGTGCTGCCGTCATAGGTGATAACCACAACGTCATTTTCCGGGGCCTCCTTGGGAAACACAATGACCGGGCGAGCGTTGTCGAGCAGCAAGCGACGGACCGTTTCGCTGATCGTCTTGTGCGTCTCGTAGTGGAAGTTCGTATCGTGGCCAATCATGATCAAGTCATGCGTCCGCGAAACGGCTTCGATTTGTTCGTAGGGCAGCCCTTCGCTTCGCACGGCCGTGTGCGGCACTCCCGCTTCGACGCAATCCGCTTCAAACTTGCTAAGAATCGCTTCGACTTCTTCATTCGCCTTCGCCAACAGAACTTCGTCCCGTTCTTTTTTGTAGGCGCCCGCCCCCAACGGCACCGCCATCGGAGCGCAAATGTTCGGAGTGTCTACGACGGCGACCCCTGTCAAATGAACCGACTCGCTCGCCATATCAGGACGTTGGTTTCGGTCTTGGCAGAATCGAATCGCCATCCGAAGTGCGGTTTGGCTCGCTTCACTGGCGTCGAGAGCCAGCAACACGCTGCGGATCATCGAATCATTCCTTTCTAGCCCTGGCCGCGCCCCCTTCATTGCGGCGGCGTCGTTTCGCGTTCGGCCCACAGGCGACTATTGGATACCGCGAAAATATACCACAGCGTTAGGCCGATATGGCAAAGACCTGTTTGGTTCTCACCCGGCATTGGCGGTGCAATCGACTCATCGCATCCAGCCGGCACAATCGACCCGACTACTTTTCTATTTTATCGTCCAAGGTCGTATCAGAGAACCGACCTATGGCTGCGACAAAAGGTCGCACGACGCGATTGAAGTCGCTTCGATTAGCCCGCGGTCGAACGCCTGCGCGGCATTCCAAGCGGGATTTCTCGCGGGGGAATGCGTCTCCCCGCATGCAACGCGCGCGTCATCTCGTGCATTTCTTCAGAAGTGCTATCTAAATGAAAATCAATCTTTCCGGACCGCTTCGAAGCGACAATTTGCCCGTTCCGAATCACGAGCGAGTTCCCCGCAATTGCGGGGATTCGACCGCCTGGGGTGACGACGCCGAACAGATTGACCGGATCGGCGGCGCTGATCGCAATCCAGTCGTCGACCGTTTCGTCGTTGCGCAGCTTTCGCAGCGCGTAGATCGTCGCCTCGGTCGCATACTGCTCGCCGGCGACGTCGGCGATGAACCGCCCTCCTCGGATTTCGCCCCGACGCTCCATGCGGCGAAACGCAGCGACCAATCGCCACCAGGGAGGCGCCGTTGATTCGCGCGTGAGCACGTCGCGAAAGACGACTCCGTACCGTGCCAGCAACAACCAGCACCAGTTCTGCGCGTGTTCGTCGCTGGTCGGCGTTTCGACAATGCCGGGGAAAAGCGACCAGCGCCCCGTGCGGGTCACCGCCCCGCCACGACGCTTCGCTTTTCGCTTCTTTAGCACTTCATCGACCATCTCGCGGACGCCGACAAACGAGTCGCAAGTAATCAAACCAAGCGCCGCCAGTTCCCGCAGCGCTTCTTCCAGGTGCGTCGGCAACAACTTGGTCAAGATGCGCAAATCTTGATCGAATAGCGCCCCTCGTTGTCGAAGCGCCTCGAGCGCTTCGGTCGCGTTCCCTCGGGCGAGCGATTCAGCCGATTGATGATCGGTCGGCAATAGCCAGCCAAGATTGGCCCGCAGCGCGATCGTCATCGGCAGACTCTTGCGGAGCGAAGCCATGCTCTTCTGCTCTTCGCCGCTTGGCGCCGGCGGGCGAAGTCGTCCCCAGGTCGCTTCGCCGGAGGCGAGCAATTCGTCAAACCAGGCGCCGTCGTAGTCGTCCATCCGTCCCGCCAGCAGACTCCGCTCCCAACTGCCGGCAGCCGCTTGAAAGCCTTGCAGTTGTTCGAGCGACTTACGCAGCGCTCTCACGCCGCTGTTCTTGGTCGTCCTGAGCAGTTCATGATGCCGCACCAGGAAACGGAGATATGCTTCAGGCGAAGCCGGTTTGATCTGTTCGCGGAGCCCATGTATCGTCAAACGGTGAATTCGCGCGAGCAATCGTCGATCGCACCACTGAACCGTCTCGGCCGTCTGCTGCGGATTGTCATAGAACTGCCCGCGAAGGACGGTACCTTCTCCTTCGAGCGCTTCGCAAGCGGCGAAGACGCTTGAGGGAGGAAGATCGAGTTGGCTGCCGAGTTCTTCGGCGTTGAACGGTCCCAAATACGGCACCAGTCCGCGCACCACTTCAACGCGAGCGGTATGGGACTCCAATTCTCGCTGCAGCGATGCGGGCAATTCCGCGGCCGGCTCTGCAGTCCCTTCCGGCCAAACGGCCTGCACGACCGGCAGGTTTTCGAGCGCCACCCAAATCGGATCGCCGGCAGAGCGGAGAAAACGAACCGCCCTCCCCTGCTCTAGCAGTCGCGTGAAATAGGGGCGCCAGTCGATGGCTTGGGTCTCGGGCAAGACGATCATCGACGCGAGCACGTCGTGCAGTTCGTCCGAATCGCGAACCGTCGGCCAGGCTTCCTGGCGAACGGTTGAGATCGCCTCGTACGACAGCTTCCCCAGCTCTTTCATTTCGCTGGTCGAAAGGGTCCGCCGCGTGGCGACCGCGCGAGTACGCCGTTCTTCCAGCGGCGCCGGATCGAGGAACGAGTACGGGTTGGCGTTGATTCGCTCATGGGCGAACGGCGACGGCTCGCGGGTATCGCGCGGGACGAACTCCACACGTCCTTCCTGAACGTCGATTAGCATCTGCTTCCAACGATCAATGTCCATCGCCTCGGTCATGCAGTCATGCAGCGTCTGCTGCACGATCGGATGATCGGGATACTCGATATCGGCGCCATGGTTTTCCAAACAGCCGACCTGATCAGGAAATGCCGCCGCCAAAAGGTCGTCGGCGCGGAATCGCAGCATGTGCGGCGGAACTTTCTTCCCGCCGACGAATCGCAACAGCGCCAACGCCCGGGTGACGTTCCACCGCCAACGCACGCCGAACATCGGCACCGCGAGCAACGCCTGTTCGAGCAGTCGCGGCCCCGATTCGATCGTCAACATCCGGAACATGTCTTCCAGCGGAAAACTATGTTGCGGACCGAGCGACAAGACGATTCCGTCATCGTCAGCGCTCGCTTGCAGTTCAAAGTCGAACGAACGGCAGAACCGTTTCCGAAACGCTAAGCCCCAAGCGCGATTGATCCGGGTACCGAGCGGCGAATGAACGACCAGTTGCATGGCGCCTGACTCGTCGAAGAACCGCTCGAAGACGATCTGCCGCTGCGTCGGGACCATGCCGATCGCCGACTGTTGGGCCGCAACGTAACGAACGGCCTGCATCGCGGCGTAGCGCGAAGCGCAACATTCCGTCTCCGCCCACGTGACGGTCTCAGCGTCGAGCTGATCAAACGAACTTTCGAGCAAACCTTCGGCCAGCGCCGGCAGTTGAATCTTCTCGCGGCTTTTGTCGCGATCGGATGCGACGATTCGCGCGGCCATCTCTTCGCGAAGCTGCGAAATCTCGCTCGACAGTTCAATCGTCCGGCCCGGCGCTTCGCCAAACCAGAATGGGATGCTAGGAGGCTGCCCTTCGGCGTCGTTGACGACGACTTCGCCGTTGCGAACATACGCGATTCGCCACGACGTATTACCGAGCAGGAAGACGTCGCCGGCCAGGCTCTCGATCGCGAAGTCTTCATCGACCGTGCCGACGAACGTTTTCTCCCCTTCGGTCACGACGCGATATTGCGCAGTATCGGGAATCGCGCCGCCGCTGGTACTGGCGGCGATCCGGGCGCCGCGACGAGCTTTCAACTTGCCGTTGATCGGATCGCGATGCAGGTAGGCGCCGTTCTTGATCGAACGAGTCAGCCCCCGATTGAGGATCTCCAGCACGCCGTCGAAATCTTTCCGCGCCAAATTGCGGTAGGGATAGGCCCGGCGAAAGACGTGGTACAGCTCTTCTTCGTCGCACTCTTCGGCGGCGACTTCGGCGACGATCTGCTGCGCCAGAATATCAAGCGGCTTCTCCGGAATCTCGATCCGGTCGAGTACTCCTTTGCGAATCGATCGCATCAGGGCACAACATTCGATCAACTCATCGCGGGTCAGCGGCATCAGCCGCCCTTTGGGAGTCGCACGAAGCGAGTGTCCCGAACGACCGACCCGCTGCAGGAAGTTGGCGATCGAGCGGGACGAGCCGATCTGCACCACCAGGTCGATATAGCCGACGTCGATACCCATTTCGAGCGACGCCGTCGCGACAATCGCTTTCAGTTGTCCCGCTTTCAGCCGTTGTTCGGCTGAGTGACGGATCTCTTTCGACAAGCTCCCATGATGCGACGTGATCACCTCTTCGCCGAGCGCCTCGGTCAAACGATGCGCGACCCGCTCGGCCATGCGGCGCGTGTTGACGAAGACGAGCGTGCTCCGATGGGAGTTGATCAGGTCGATCAGCTGTTCGTAGACTTCGCCCCACTGCTCGTTCGAGCAAACCGCTTCGAGCGGCGTCGGCGGGACGACAATTTGCAAATCGAGATCACGGCGATGGCCGGCGTCGACGATCTCGCACTTCGGCGTCGCTTCCTCTTCGCCGGCGGCGCCAACCAGAAACGCGGCGATCTCTTCGATCGGCTTCTGCGTCGCCGACAGCCCGATCCGCACTGGTCGCTCGTGGCAAACCAGGTTCAGCCGTTCCAAGGTGAGCGTCAGGTGCGAGCCACGTTTGTCGCGGGCCAGCGCATGGATTTCGTCGACGATGACCGTATCGACATGCTTGAGCGTGTGGCGAGCCTTCGCCGCGGTCAGTATCAGATAAAGTGATTCCGGCGTCGTCACCAAAATGTGCGGGGGGCGGCGAAGCATCGCCTGACGTTCGCTCGACGGCGTATCGCCGGTCCGCACCGCCGTCCGAATTTGCGGCGGCAACACACCACGTCGTTCGGCCAGATTGCAGATCTCTTCCAGCGGCGTTTCGAGGTTCCGCTGGATGTCGTTCGAGAGGGCTTTGAGCGGTGAGACATAGACGACGTAAGTCGCGTCTCGCAGGGTCCCTGCCATCCAGCGGCGGAAGAGCCGATCGAGACAAACCATGAACGCGGCCAGCGTTTTACCGGAGCCGGTCGGCGCAGCGATTAGGGTATTCTGACGCCCGGCGATCGAGGGCCAGCCTTGGGCCTGCGCGTCAGTCGGTTCGCCAAACTTGGTCTGAAACCACTCGCGAACGATCGGATGAAACTGGTCGAGGATCATGATGATTCATCATAACGAACTGTACAGACGTGCATAGTGTCGAAACCAACCGATCAGTCGGGATGAATTCGTCATTTTGTGAATCGCCCAACGGCCCCAATCCACCGCTGCGGGGTAATATCAGGGTCGCGTTCTGCACTCATCTCTCAACTGAGGTTCGCTATGTACCGCAACTTGCTTCCCTTCGTCGCCGCCTCCCTGCTGATGGCGGGCAACTTTGCCGTCGCAGCCGAAAGCTGGCCGCAATGGCGCGGCCCGAACGCCGATGGCGTCGCCGCCGGGGCTCCTCCGACCGAGTGGTCGGCTGACAAAAACATCGTCTGGAAAGTCGACGTCCCCGGTCGCGGCAGTTCGACCCCGATCATCTGGGGCGACAAGCTCTTTTTGCTGACCTCCATTGAAACCGACCAACAAGGGGAGAAGGCGGATGGCGAGGAAGCGAAGCCGGCCGCAGAACAACCGCGTGGCGAACGCCCGGAAGGGGACCGTCCTCGCGGCGAGCGCCCCGAAGGAGATCGTCCTCGTGGACCGCGTGGCGGTTTTGGCCCCGGCGGCCCTGGTGGTCCCGGAGGACCGGGCGGCCCCGGCGGATTTGGCCGTGGCGGCGGACGAGGCGGATTCGGCGGCGGAGCGGCGCCAACCAAGGTCCACCAATTTGTCGTCCTTTGCTTGGATCGCAACACCGGCAAAACGCTCTGGCAGCAAGTCGCCTGCGAAGCGGTTCCGCACGAATCGGGGCATGCGACCAACACGTTCGCCTCCGCTTCGCCGGTCACCGACGGGAAGCGGCTCTACGTTTCGTTCGGCTCGTTCGGCATCTACGCCTACTCGCTTGATGGCGACCTGATTTGGAAAAAGAATCTCGGCAAGATGCAGACGCGAGCCGGTTTCGGCGAAGGAACGTCGCCGGTGTTGGCCGATGATACCTTGGTCATTAACTGGGATCACGAAGGGGACTCGTTCATCACCGCCCTCAACGCCGCCGACGGCGAAACGCTCTGGAAGAAAGAGCGGGACGAGCCGACCAGTTGGAACACCCCGCTGGTAACCGAACTCGATGGCCGCAAGCAAGTGGTCGTCAACGGCACGAATCGCGCTCGGAGCTACGACCTGAAAACCGGCGAATTGATTTGGGAGTGCGGCGGTCAGGCGACCAATGCGATTCCGTCGCCGATTCGTCACAATGACCTGGTCTATTGCATGACCGGCTATCGCGGTTACGCGTTGTATGCGATTCCGCTCAACTCGACCGGCGACATTACCGACACCGACAAGGTCGCTTGGTCGCGCGACAACGGCACGCCGTACATCGCTTCGCCGATCTTGTGCGATGGGCTCCTCTTCATCACCAAAGGACGCGACAGCATCCTCAGCTGCGTTGACGCCGACACCGGCGAGACCTATTTCGAGAACGAACGTCTCGATGGGCTCGATACGCTCTACGCATCGCCGGTCGCCGCCGGAGGCAATCTATACTTCTTTGCTCGCAACGGCGCCGCGATGGTGGTCAAGTGCGACAAGAAGTTCGAGATCGTCGCCGAAAACAAACTCGATGACGAGTTCGACGCCTCGCCGGCGATCATCGGCGACAAGATGTATCTCCGCGGCGAAAAGACGCTCTACTGCATCGGAAAGTAACAGCGAATACCGTTTTCGTAGGTTGGGTGCAGCGTAGCGCAACCCAACAATGCGTTTGCAAGCGAAAAAGGCCGCGAGCATCCTCGCGGCCTTTTTTAATGCTTGTTGTAGTCGTTACTTCAGCTTCTTCACCTCGATATTGCGGAGCGCCGCCGAAGTGTTCCAGGTCGCGATCCCCAGCGGGCGCATCGGCTCTAGTTCCCACCAGATGCTGAATTTCACATCCTTGGTATTCACGCTGAAGATCGAATCGCCGTCGACCCACGCGGTCACGCTTTCCGGCGTGACTCGCAGACGGATCTTATACCACTGATCGTTCTTGAATTCCTGGTAGCCGGTGGCGCCGTTTTCGATCGCGGTCAGATCGTCGACGTTCGATAAGCCGGTCACTCCCCCGCCCCAGCCGCCGATGATCATCGTGCAGTACTGGTCGTTGATCGGGAAGGTCATGCCGCAAAAGAAATCGTCTCCCTCGGTTCGCTTCGCTTCCAAGGTGATCTCATAGTTCATCCGCGGCGGCTGATCGTCGCGGTAGATGCCGGTTCCGGAGTCCCCCTTCGCCAGGTGCAACTCTCCATCTTTGACGGTCACGGCGCCATGCTTGTCGAAGACGCGCTGATGGGCGATTTTCCAGCCGGCCAGCGTCTTGCCGTCGAACAGCTTCACGACCTCCGGCTTCGCCTCCTTCGTCTCTTCCGCATGCAGCGAGAGCCCAACCAGCAAGCAGCAAACGAACGACAGCGACGTGTAGATTTTGGACATGGCGGTTCTCAGCGGATAACGGACAGGAATCCCCTTCTAAGATAACCGCCCGACAAGGACGATCCTAGTCGCTGACCTGCGTACCGCTTTCCGCCAGATTCAGCTCGTTGCTGATCTTGCGTCCTTCGTCGATCCACGAATGGCAAACCGAGATCAAGCGACTTCGTTCGACCGGCTTGGCGATGTAGTCGTCACAACCCGCGTCCAGGCACTTCGCCCGATCATCGGCCATCGCGTGCGCCGTTAGCGCCACAATCGGCTTACGATACCCGGCTAAACGGAGCACGCGGGTCGATTCGTAGCCGTCCATCACCGGCATTTGCATATCCATCAGGATTAAATCAAAGTCTTCGCCGACAGACGCCTTCTCCAAGGCGACTTCCATCGCTTGCCGACCATCGGCGACCACCGTCACCTTGGCGCCGGCGGTCCGGAGCAGCAACTCATATAGGCGTTGATTATCGGGCCCGTCTTCGGCCAAGAGGACGCGCCCTTCCAGACGCATGCTGTTTGGTTTCGCTTGCATAGCGGTCTCCGGCTGCGGGTCTTTCGTCGCGTCGCAACCGATCGGCAGACGCACGGTAAACTGCGATCCTTCGCCGGTCTTGCTGCGAACCGAGATTTCTCCCCCCAGCATCTGCGAAAGACGCTGGCAGATCGCCAGTCCTAAACCCGCGCCGTCATGTTGGCGCGTATAAGAGTTGTCTCCCTGGCGGAACGGCTGGTAAATCAAACCGAGCATTTCCTCCGGCATCCCGCACCCGGTGTCGCGCACGTTTAGTTCCAGAGCGCCGTTGGCGACCCGCACCGCGACCCCGATCTCGCCGCTCTCGGTAAATTTCACGGCGTTCGTAATCAATCGCCACAGAATCTGACGAACGCAAAGGGGATCGGTAACGATCATCTCCGGGATTTCGTCCGAGACGTCGACAACGAAACGAAGTCCCTTTTCGTCGACCAGATTGCGGAACGACTCGAAGGTTCCCTTCAGGAATTCGTAGGCTGGCGTCGGCATCGCGTTGACTTCAAGATTGCCTGAATCGATTCGCGAGAATTCCAGAATATCGCTGATCAACTGCAGCAGATGTTGTCCATTGCGACGAATCGTATCGACCGCATCGCGGGCGTCGGGCGCTTGGCTAAAGTCTTCCAGAATCTCGGCGTAACCGAGAATCGCCGCCAACGGAGTCCGCAGTTCATGACTCATATTCGTCAAGAATTCCGCCTTCGCGCGAATCGCCGACTCGGCCGCTCGCTTGGCGCGTTGCAACGCGAGCTCCGCTTCTTTCCGTGCGGTGATGTCGGTCGACGCTCCCAGAATCTGCGTCCGCGCGTCGTCATTTTCTGCGACGCATCCGCTGGAGAGATACCAGCGATATCCGCCATCGCCGCGACGAATGCGATGCTCGACGACGTACCGATCGGTACGGCCGGAAAAATGCGCTTCGGCGGCGGCCAGCGTCAGCTCCTGATCATCCGGATGGATACGTTCCATCCACTCGGTCAGGTTTTTCGGCAACTGATCGTGCGAAAGTCCCAGCATCTCTTGAAAGTGGTCGGCCAGGTAAAAGAAGTTGTTCGGGCGATCCCAACGCCAAAGGCCGACGTTTCCTTCGGCGACCGCGACGCGATACCAGCGTTCGCGATGGCGCAGCTTTTCGGCGGTCATTTTCCGCTCAATGCACCGCTTCACAGTTAGTTCGATCGCCGCAGCCGAGAGATGGGACGTTGGGGCAAATTCGTCGGCGCCGCTCGACCACGACTCCAATTCGACTTCGCCCGAGGTCTCGTCGCCAACCGCAACGACGACGGCGTTGGGGAGGCGCGCGCGAACGCGGCGAAGCTCCGACATCTCTTCGCGCAGCGAATGCGTTCGATCAATCAAGAACAGACAGATCTCGATCGGCTCGTCATCAATAATCGAGCTTGCGTCAGGGACGGCGTGAAAACGCCATTCCACGGACTGGCTACAACTTAGCTCTTTGGATACCGCCGCTACCAGGTGAGCGTTGCGACATACAACGAGCGTTGTGAATCGTTCGCACTTCATTTTTCTGCCCCAAATGGGAGGATCGCTGCTTCGATCGAATCCCTCTCGGCGGGGACGAATTCCCCGCCTAGTGAGACACTAGGTCAGGAATTTTGCGCGGTGGGGGACGCCGAGAATTAACGTATAGCCTACGAATGTTTTTTTTGCGCAACTCTGCGACATGTAGCGATTTTGCCGCCGGCAGAATTCGAAAACCTCGACTTACCGTTAAAGCCCTACCCCGCGATTAGTGTCGCGAGAGCATCGCTTCGCGGTAGCGGCTCATGACGTCGGCCCGTAGCAATAGGCCGATCAATTGACGACGTCCCCCTTCGCCGATTTCGACCGGAAGCGTATCGACGTCGCGCGAACCAAAGTCGCGGAGCGCCTCGAGCAGGTTCTCATCCGGCGATACCGAAATCGGCATCATCAGGGCGATATCGTCCGCATTCACCAGATAGGGTGAGACGTCGGTATCCATCACGCGATGAAGGTCTTCCGGACGAATAATCCCGATTAGTCGATTGTCTTCGTCCATGACCGGCAGACTCTCGATGTGGGGGTTCTGCCGCGCCACTTTGATGATCTGCACCAGATTGTCGGTATTCTTCACCGTGGGGAAACGGCGAATCATCACGTCGCGCACCTTGATGTGCTCGGCGCCGTGTAAGTCATGGCTGCGAGCGATCGACTCGCCGCTGCGAGCCAACCGTTTGGAGTAAATGTTCTCGCGATCGCTGAACCAAGCGACCAGGCTCGAAATGCAAGCCGCGCCCATGATCGGCAAGATAATGTGATAGTCGCCGGTCAGCTCGTACACGATCAGAATCGCGCTCAACACGCCGTGCGTGGTCCCAGCGACGACCGCCCCCATACCGACCAGCGCATAAGCGCCGGGACTGGCGCACATGTCGGGCGAAATCAAGTTGCAAATGATTCCATACGCGCCCCCGAGCACGGCTCCCAAGAATAGCGACGGAGCGAAAATACCGCCGGCGCCTCCTCCCCCTAACGTCAAACTGGTGCAGACCGGTTTCAACAGAACCAGCGGAATCAACCACCAGAGATGCGCAATCATCTGTTCGCGATTGAGCATCACCGTTTTGGAGCTCTTGTCGTTGCCGTTCTGACGCTTGACCGGCGTCGGATCGTCGGCGTTCTCCAAGTGGAGCGAGTGTTCGACCGTCTCGTATCCCACGCCGTATAGAGCAGGGCCAAGAGGATGCTCGGCGCTCATTTCCTTCCCTTCCACCGACTGCGTTGGCGGGGCGGGATAGAGGACGAAGTAGCCGGTCCCAATGACGCCGACCAACGAGCCGTAGACCAGGGCCCGAATCCACCACTTCGTCAGGTGCGTCTTGCCGAAGTCTTCGGTCCAGTAAAGGAGTCGCACAAATCCGATCGACGCGAAACCGCAGACGATTCCCAGCACGAAGTACGAAGGTAGCTCGATCCAGTTCCCTGAAAACTCGTGCGGAATCTGGCGAAACGCGACGTTCACCCCATGCTCGCCGACTTGCTGTTGCACCACGTCGGCCAACACGGCGGCGATCACGATCGGCGTCAAGCTTTCGACGGCGAAACTTCCCAGGATGATTTCGCAAGAGAAAATCACGCCGGCGATCGGCGCATGAAATGCGGCGCTAATCCCAGCTGCGGCGCCGGCCGCAACCAACGTTCGCAAGTTGCGCGAAGACAAGCGAAAGAACTGCCCCGCGGCGCTAGCGATCGAAGAGCCGATCAGCACCATCGGACCTTCCGGCCCAACCGAACCGCCAGCGCCGATGCAAACCGCGCTGGAAAAAACTTTCGCCAGCGACCAGAGAGGGCGAATCACGCCATCTTTGCGTGCGACCGACTTGATGACTTCGGGAACCGCTTGTCCTTCGAGTCGAAAGAACCGCGTGAACCACGCGACGAACAACACGCCCACCACCGGAGAGACCGCCAAAGCGACGAAGCCCCAGAAGGTGTGTTGGCTCCAGTGGACGAACCGCAGCACCGTCAGTTCGTGGATGGTTTCAAACAGATAAGCGAACGCCACCGCGCCGTAACCGGTGAGAACGCCGGCGATCGCGGCGAGCACAATCGTCAATGGCGCTGCGGGGATCGTGCCGCGCCGAAAGCGCTGGGAGATCCAGCCGAACGCCGCTGGATAGATCTTTTTGATCCGATCGTGCATGGACGAGCTGTGGAAGGATTACGGCAAAGAGTTCTAGCCTAACATGGATCCATCCCTCGTAAAGGGCGTTTAGACCGACCCAAAAATCAAAAAAAGAGCCGCGGAACAACTTGCCCCGCGGCTCAGAATTCAATCTCAATCGCGTTGAATCAAATTTCACGCGAAGGTCGTTGGAGTCTTACTCCAGGATCTTCTTCGTGTCGGCGACGATCGTCGAGATCTGTTCTTTGGTCGGGTTGGCCGAAAACGCGTGATTCACCTTCACGCCCTCGGCATTCCACATCATGACGCTCACTTTGGCGTCCTTCGAAACCTTATACGGCTTCGGGCCCTTGCTGTCTTTGAAGACGGTCAGCGGGGTTTCTTCGATCTTGTTGGCGGCGGCGACCTTTTCCAGTTCGCCTTTGCAGTCAGCCGGCGAATCGCTCAGCATGACGACGAAGGCCGACAGCTTCTGATCCGAGTTCTTGGCGACCGTCGAGTCGATCTGCTTCACCAGATCTTGAACGTTGGCGTCCATGTCGCGAGCGAAAATCGCAATCGTCGGACGACCGCTGTAACGGCAGCGATAGCAGAGGGTTTCGCCCTTGGCCGGACCGGTGACGTCTTCGACGACGAACGGAGCCGGTTGCGAACCAACTTCGGGGCCCGACTTCACTTCGTCCGCTTCCGCGGCCATCAGATTGTGAGCCGACAGACCCAGGCACAGGGCCAACGCCAGACCAAACACGAGCTTCTTCATGCGGATACTCCAGAAATGGGGGTAAACTAAAGGAAAGGGCAAACCGGATGGTTCGCTCATTGTAGTGACTAGGTGGGAAACAGCGTTATCTACGCAGCCCTTTAGGAGGGCACATTCTTCCAAACGCCGTGATAGGCTTATTGTGGCGGGCCGGAGCGGACAAATCCGTGAATTTTCCTACATCGAGAAAACTTTACCAAGAACAATGTCCGATTCCAACTAAAAACCCCCCATCGCATTGGTGCTAGCCAAGAGGAAGCGACGATCATGGAAGGCGAATTTGCAGACCAGGTCCAACATTGGTGCGAAATTGTCTTGATGTGGGTAGGTTTTGGTACGGTAACCGGCCTGCTCGCCAAGGCGATTATGCCTGGACGTGATCCCGGCGGTCCAATCGCCACGCTGGCGATGGGAATCGGCGGCTCGATCATCGGCTGTGCGGTCCTGGCTTATTTCTACGGCGGTGAGCGCGTTTCTCCGATCAGCCCGCTTGGTTTCGTCGTCGCCGTCGCCGGCGCGTTCGTAATCCTCGGCTTCTATCGCTTGCTCTCGGGCCGCGTGATCGACGAAGGGGGCCATGAGACAGTAGTACGTCGCCCCAGCTTCTTTCGTTCGCGCCGTCGCCGTCGTTACGTCGAACACGAGACGGAGTAGTCCCCTCCCCTGCCGTGACGCAAGAAGCAAAAAAACCGCTTTGGTATCGGCCAAAGCGGTTTTCTGGAGGACTTGCAATCGCGAGCGGTGATTCCCGAGCAATCGACGTGCGAGACGCGCTTACCCGGTTGGATCGAGCGATCCGCGATTCGATTCGACCTAGATAGCGGCCGAACCCGATTCCGCGGTACGAATGCGGATGACGTCGGTCAATTCGCTGACGAAAATCTTGCCGTCGCCGATCTGACCCGACTGAGCTTTTTCGATGATGGTGTCGACGATTTCCTGGAATTGTTCGTCGGTGGCGACGATCTCGATTTTGATTTTCGGAACGAAATCAATCGAGTACTCGGCGCCGCGGTAGGTTTCGGTCTGACCCTTCTGGCGACCAAAGCCTTGGACTTCGATTGCGGTCATCCCACCGAATCCCTTGCTCACCAAGGCGTCTTTGATCTCATCGAGCTTGTGATGACGGACAATCGCTTCAATTTTCTTCATGGACGAACATCTCCGTATTCTGACGTGACGTGGATCGGGCGCAAAAAGGACATTCGCCCTTCGGGAGCACTTAAACGTTCACTTAACCAGCCCCAACGGTCATCTGCCTCCAAAACTCATTTGAATTAGGCAGACGAGAGAGACTGCTGGAAGGCCAGCGCAGACCGGAAACCGGTCCGCCGTAAAAATTTAAGCGTCTTGCCCCACGGAATGCAATCATTATGCCAAATGGGGCAAAGAGGCTGATAGCAGCGTGCAACCCCTTAATTCAAAGGAAGTTACGAATAACATTGCTATCCCGAATAGTACAAAGATTGCCGGTGAAATCAGCAGAAATGGGCGCAACACGCGCGAAATGCATGCACAGAAATGAAAAAGACTTGCGCCATAGTGGCGCATAAAAAAACGGCCGAGGCCAAAGAGACCGAAATCTCCTCAGCCTCGACCGCCGTTCCCAACAGCCCCGTCGTCAGGAACAACACCCCATCATGCTTTGGGTAAACGAGGTCTTGCCTCGTAGTTGGTCGAGTTAGGACTCTCTTCTACAAGAGAGCGAGGCGTTGGCCAGTTCCCGGCTCACTCCTGCATCCTGCCGAGTGAATTGAGAAATGGACCACGCATCTACAAAGTTGGGTCGAATCTGTCGCCGCGGTAAATCTTTGACCATCCTGGTCATCCTTGATTCACCGAATAAACTTCGACGCTCCTTTGATGGCTAAGCGTAATTGCATTCAGCGTGCCAAAACGAAAAAACATGCCGCAATTGTACGAAACGCTGATGTTTTGCCGTAAAATTTCAGCCTAGCGTTAGAAAGATCCCGGAATTTCCACTAGGCCAGTTGCCTAAAATGAATGCAACTGCTCATGATGAAAGCACCCGATCCGTTCTTGTGGGAGAAACAGGCACGCGTGAGCGATATTCCTAGACTGACAGCCGCCGAACTCATCGATGAGTTTGAGTTTTATGACGATCCTATGGATCGTTTTCAATATCTGATCGAACTCGGTCGGCAGATGCCTCCGCTCGATGACGCCTACAAGGTCGAGGCCTATCGCGTCCAAGGGTGCCAAAGCCAGGTCTGGCTCGTTCCGCAGGCAACCGCCGACGGCAAGCAGCTCTATTTTCTGGCAGATAGCGACGCCCAGATCGTCAAAGGCCTGGCTGCGCTCCTAGCAATGCTCCTCTCCTATCAAACGCCGGAAGAGATCCTCTCCTTCGACCTGGAAGCGCTCTTCGAGCAGATCGGCTTGGCCCAGACGATCACTCCGTCGCGGGCCAACGGCTTCTATAACATGGTGCAGCGGATTCGGGACTTGGCGAAAGCGGCCAAAAAGGCGGGGTAATTTCGCCAGACGCCGTAATCGGTTTGGTTGCGTCGCTTTATTGGGCAAGGCACAATAGGCAGTTCTGTTCCCGTTTTTTCCCTTGTTTTCACCTGCCCACCCCAGAGACCACCCCATGAAATTGGACCTCACTCGCATTGCGCTGGCCGGCCTTCTCTCGCTGGCGACCGTCGGCCTCGCTCGTGCCGCCGATGATTCCCCGACCTTTACCAATCCCAAAGAAGCCGGCGTCGACTACGAAATCCAAGGCGAATACGTCGGCAAGCTGATCGTCGACGGCAACGAAGTCCCGTTTGGCGCCCAGGTCATTGCGCTGGGTGACGGCGAGTTCGAAGGAGTCGGCTATCCGGGCGGACTGCCGGGCGAAGGTTGGTCGCGCGGCATGGAAATGCACAAAGCCAAAGGCAAACTCAAAGATGGCGTCGTCTCGATGGACGGAGACCACGGCAAGGTCACCATCGCCGATGGCGTGATCACCGCCTATACGACCGACGGCGACAAGATCGGCACGCTGAAGAAGACGGAGCGCAAGAGCCCGACCTTGGGCGCCAAGCCGCCGACCGGCGCGATCGTGCTGTTCGACGGCTCGAACGCCGACGCCTTTGAAAACGGCAAGATCGTTCAAGACAACCTCCTGCTGGCCGACACCTACACCAAGGAAAAGTTGGGCGATCACTCGCTGCACATCGAGTTCCTGCCGCCGTTCAAGCCATTCGCTCGCGGCCAGGCTCGCGGCAACAGCGGCGTCTACGTTCAAGGTCGCTACGAAGTGCAGGTTCTCGACTCGTTTGGCCTCGACGGCGCCGACAACGAATGCGGCGGCATCTACAAGGTCTCGAAGCCGATCGTCAACATGTGCTACCCGCCGCTGACCTGGCAAACCTATGACATCGACTTCACCGCCGCCAAGTACAACGAAGCGGGCGAGAAGACGAAGAACGCTCGCGTCACCGTCAAGCACAACGGCGTCGTCATTCATGACGATCTCGAACTGCCGATGCACACGCCGGGTCGCGAACAGGAAGCCAACAAGCCGGCTGCGTTGTACCTGCAAGGCCACGGCAACCCGGTCGTTTACAAGAACATCTGGCTGATCAAGAAGTAACGCCGCCAGGCCTTACTTGCGAATTATCAATGACGCCGACGACTCACCATCGTCGGCGTTTTTTTATGCCGCGACTTCGTCGCCGGCAACTTCCGGCAAAGCGACCGGCTCCGGCGCTTCGACCGGATCGTGCAACAGCTCGAGAGCATTCAGCGAAGCTTCGATGCGGCGGCGATATTCTTCCAGCGATTCGCCGACGATCGGATAGACCGGCTCGGCGAAGTAGCCGTCGACGCGACAGAACGGTTTCGGAATCTGCAATCGATCCCAGGTCTTCGCCAGGATCCAGCGTCGTTGCGGCACCGCTACCAGGTTGATCACGGCGGCGCCGGTCTTTTGCGACAGCGCGGCGACTCCCTTGTGAACGCGATTGCGTGGTCCTCGCGGTCCATCGACCGCCAGGTAAGCCGGTTTGCCGCCGGCGACATGTTCGATCAACCCTTCCAGCGCCTCGCGGCCCCCTTTGGCCTGACCGCGGGTTCGGTTTGATCCACGGATCGGGGTGACTCCCATCACTTGGAGCGTCGGCACGATCAACTGTCCGTCGAGCGATTGCGAGACCATCGCCGCGGTCCCTGGTTCGCTTCCCATCGCCGCAGCGACCTGATGCGCGTGCAGAACCGAGTAGACGTAAGGAACCCCGTCGGCGCGAAGCGCGGGACGTGGATCGTCGTGCAAGCGAACCTTGCAGGTCAATCGCAGCAGCAGCACGGCGAGCGCCGCCAGGTGGGCGACGATCCAGTTCAAAATTACTTTCACAGCTCTCCGCTCTTCCGCACAACCAAAGGCGAACGCAATTCGCTCGCAGCCCCAAGTTGGCTCGTAGTTCCCGACGAAAAGAGCGCAGTCCAGGTCGTCCAATGACCAAGCGCATTCACGCCCTCGCGACTCGCCGTAGCGCCGGCTTGTCGCGATTTCCCACTCCTCCGTTGCGCTCTCGCGCCAGCGGGAAATCAAGAGACGGGAGTTTACCTGCGAAACGGCGAAAGGGTCAATGCGATCATCGACCCTTTCTGATCCGACCCCTACTTTGCGGACTTGGCCGGCTTGGCTCGCCATGCTTCGTCGAAGAAGTCGGCGACCACCACTTTCCCCGGCGAAAGGCCATTCGGGGGAGTCGTGATATCAATCACCGCCCAGTCGGGCAGCTGCGGGTTTTGCCGCGAATTGCTGCTATCATCCTGCTCACGGAAGGTCGGACCGCTGTTCAGCACCAGGTACTTCCGCGGGTTCTGGGGGTTGGGATAAATCATCAGCGGCACATGGGTCTCGGCCGAGAATTTCTGGCCTGCGATCTCCACCCCCTCGGCGTTCCAAGCGAGCGGCGTCTTCGCCAGCGACTCCCGGATCACGCGATTCGTTTCCGGAGTTCCCCACGCGATAATGTGATACTTGGCGACGTCGGCCGGAGTGACCTGATCGTCGTACTTCCAGCGGGGCTTGCCGCGGAAGAGGGCCTGCCAGCGATCGTCGAAGTGGGCGATCTCAAACTCCAGCCATTTCTGCAGCTGAGCGTTCTTCGACTTCTCCCGCGGCACCACCACCAAGAACGGTTCCAGGAAGACGTCGTCGATCGGTCCTTGCAGCCCCGGCTGTTTCGCCAGCTTGCTCGGATCGGCGGCGACCGGTCCAATCGACCACTTCCCTGCCTTCTTCACCAGCGTCAGCGGCGCGTCTTCAGTCGGCGCCGTTTCGACGGTCAGCTTCTCACCATCGATATCGACGACGAAGCCGGCCGGAATCTTCTGCAGGTGGAGCGCCAGCGCCGCGACATTTTTGGTCGTGATCGTCACCGAATCGGGCCACGCAACCTTCGCGTCGATCCGCGAGTCTTGCCAATGCTCGTCTAACCGGAGCGCTTCGACCCAATGCATCCGCGGATAGCGGAGCGTGCGGGTCTGGAGCGAAACTTCGGTCGGCGTCCGATTCAAGCCGGCGTCGCGGAATTCTTTGATCTTGGCGAGCAACGTCTTCAGCGTTTCCGGTTCGTACTTGTGTGCGGTTTGGGGGCCGATCAAATGCGGCAACGTGCGACCTTCGGCGGCGTACGCTTCTTCCATCACGCGGGCCGCTTGGATCTGCTTGTCGATCTCGCCGCTGTAGGCGATCACCGGCTGATTAAACAAGTTGCGCACATAGTCAGGCACGTCATAGCAGCCCCACAACTTTTGCACGTAGGCCGGCGGATAGTTTTCCGGCTTCAGGTTTTGATAACGAGCGGTCTCAGCAAAACCAGCCCCAGGGCTGATCGCCACCCAGTGATCGGCGTAATGAGCGCCCACATGCCAGGCGCCGGCGCCACCCATCGAAAAGCCCATCAGGACAATGCGATCTGGATCAATCGAGTACCGCTGTTTCACATCTTCAATCACATCGAGCACGTCGATTTCGCCGGCCGACTTGAACCCGATGCACTGCCGACCAAACGGATGAACCGTGATCGCGTCGTCCGGAGCGACGTACCCTTTGCTCTTCTCCCGATTGGCGATGAAGTAAAGGTCGGTCTCTTTGTCGCCGCGACCATGCAGCCAAACGTAGAGCGGAACCGGCTTCGACAGATCGAGCCCGGCCGGAACGTGCAGTCCATACGGCTGAGCCGAATCGTCAATCGCGCTACGATAGCCGCGAACGAGCAACCCGTCGGCGGTCGGCCAATCGGCTTTGCCCGCTTCGATCTGCTCAATCCGCTTCTCCGCCTTGTCGAGCGCCGCGCGAGCGACGTCGACATCCTTCGGCTTGTAGAACTCGCCGTTCCGCAGGGCGAGCGAAACCGCTTTCAGGTACACCTCGGCGTCGACCGCGAGCGGGTTGTTCTGAATGGTCGCCAGCTTCTGCTGCAGCGCATCGAGTCGGCTGGTCAGCTCTTCTTTCGCCTTGGCGTCGATTTCGATCCCCGGCGGGGGCAACACGCGCGTGATCGGCGGAATCGCATCTTGAGCCAGGCTCAAGGCTGCCAACGAAAACAGTAGACAGACGGACCAGAAGCGGCGCATCATTTTCGGCCAGAGGGTTCGGAGGGAGGAGATTGGGGAAGGAGCCGGTTTGCGGCCGCCAACCGGCGCCGCAGAACATCCCCTTATCGTAGTACAAATCGTCGCAACTTGCGATCAGCCCCCCTTCTCTGGTAGCCGGCAGCAAAAGCCCGCCAAACACTAACCCGAGGCGCAAGCCGAGGGAAAGCGGCCGGCCAAAGAAGAGAAGAATAGAACACGGAAGCCACGGCAAGGCGACGGAGAACACGGCAAGTAGAAAAGCGGCCGAGAAGCAAAACACTAGCCCGCAGCGCCAGCAAGGGAATGCGGCCGCAAGTGAATGACGAATGTCGAAGCGCAATAATTCCAAATTGCCAAACAGCGCGCACTCTTCCATCCGCCCCAACGGGGCGAACTAATCTAGCCCAGGGTCAGTCGCCAACGGCGACGCAGCCCTGGGTCACCGTCGCCCATCTATCGCGAAGCCCCAAAGGGGCGCGCTAACCGGGCGCCGGCGTTCGGTCAAAACCCACCGACTGGACCGCGACGACGAATTTTTTACGCGACGCGAATGGATCGTTTCCTTTTAGATCGCCCCGTTGGGGCATTTTTAAGAGCGTCGGTTGAGGATTTCGGATCGCCTGGACCGCGAGTGCGATTTTTTTCGATCGTTGGAGTGGACTCGGCCGCGTCCTTTTTTTCTTTGACGGACGGCGTGATCAATCGATACCGCGGATAATAGAACTGTTTCTCGTTGACGATCTTTTCAATCTCCCCCGCCGCAACCATCCGATCCCATGCCCGGACGAACTTCGTGCCGTTCATGCCGCAGTTTTCGCGGACGCGCAGCTTCGTCGCGTGCGCCTCGCCCAGGTCGGTCATCGCCAGGCGAATTCGCGAACGCATCCGTTGATCGAGCGCGGCGTCTTTCAGACGTTCCGCTTCGTCTTGTAACGCCTCCGCCTCGTGCACGATCGTGTTCCAACGTCGCCCGGTTGGGGTCGTAGGGCAGGCCGTGCCTGCCGCTCTGCTTGCGTCCGTTTTCATTTCGGCAGGCACGGCCTGCCCTACGCCGGTTAGTCTCCCTTCGTCGACATCGACGCCCCATTCGCCACCTTGGCCGGCGTAGCCGCCGAGCGTTAGCCAGAGTCGATGTTCTCCGCTCCCCGGCGCATAAACTTGGCGGCGATTCACCAATAACCACTGCTGGGCGAAGTCGAGATTGCCGGCGAGAATCGCAGCGTCGAGTTTGCCGGGCTTCATTTCTTTCCGCGTTTGCACGCAGAGAATCGGCGTGGCTCCGTTGTCGAGGCAACACTGTGCGAGCGTTTGCAGCGCCTCGGCTTGTTTGCGTTTACCAGTCGAACTCAAACGGATCGCATCGATCACCACCACTTCCAACTCGTGCTTCGTGATCCAGTCGCGAAGTTTTCCCAGGGTCTCAGGATCAGCCGGATCGTCGGTTGTCAGTAACCACATCAGGTTTTCCGTGGCCGGCGCCGACTTACGAGCTTCACCCCAACGCTGCGTAAGATCAGTCAGCGTTTGCTGTTGCTGGCTGCTGCCGGCGAAGCCGACTCGCACTGGTTTTTCAGCCGCGAATTGGCCGAGGAATTTGCCGCCGCTCGCCAGTGCTGCGCACAGATCGACCGCGAGCGAACTTTTTAAGGTTTTGCTGGGACCGACGATCACCGCCGGTTCGTTGCGGGTAAGGAAGTTGGAGAGCAGCCACTCGCGCGGCTTTTGTTCGGCGAAGAGTTCTTCCGTGGTCAGCGTTCGAAACGAACTCCCGCTGCCGAGTTCGAGGCGGACGATTTCACTATCCGGCGGCAATTCGACCGGTTCGGGCGTTAGGCGTTTTCGCAATTCCGCCGCGTAGTCGGAGATGCTGGCGATTTGAGCGCCGGAATGCATTACCGCTTGAATCAGCGCTGACGCGGTAAGTTTGTCGTAGCCGTAGGTGAGGAGGTCGCCGAGCAGTTGCTGCGAATCTTGATCGGTGTCGCCAGTGATGTGCAGCGTGAGGAGGGCCGAGTAGATGTCGCGATGACATGGGACGCGGAAAACCTGGAGCGGGAGCGCCTCTTCGCTGAGGCGTTCGGGATACGTCATCATGCAGGCAAGCCACTGCGCTTCGACGAGTTCTTCGTGTGCCGCGGTGTTGTTGGCCTGATTGTTCTTCTTCTTTTGCTTCGCGCGCAGCAGCGCGCCGAGGCGCCGGATTCGGGCCTTTCGCATTTGCGTTTTCCTCAAGTAAGCGCGCGCAGCCATCCCGGCGACGTTTTCGCGCTTTGGAAAAAAGAGGCCTCGGTCCGATCTCGAGGCGGAGAGAAAAGGGACGCTGGGCGGTTGATCAGACGCCCGCATCTTGAGGGGTGCAGTATACAAAACGCCAGTGTGTTTTGCAAGCGAGATTTATGGTCCGGGTAGGGTGGGTGGCCCGACCAGTCGGTGACGACTGGTTGGGTCGCTTTAGCGACAAGATGCCGCGTCATGCGGTTGGAGGTTGATGAACGTGCGAGTTTTTGCAAGCGGATGGCGCTGCATCTTGTTGCTGCGCAACACAGCCAGTTCTTTGGAACTGGCTGGGCCACCCTGCGCTGCAGAGTTGCGTTGCCACGCGAGGTGCGAAATTGGCGATGCGGCAGGTTCGTGGTGCGTCCAGACGCACCCTACTCGGACAACGCTGCATGCTACCTACGAATACTTGCGGACGCATTTCCCTCGCTCGCGCTTCGGGCTACTATTCTTGCCGTGTTCTTACCGTGATTTATCCGTGGCTTCCGTGTTCTATTCTTCGTCCGGCCGCGTTCCCTCGCTTGCGCTGCGGGCCTCTGCACGATCGCCCGGCAGAGGATTAGGCAACAATTTTCCCTGATCATTCTAACGGCCGACATCCACCGCCCCCTACAATTCAAAGAGAAGAAGTCATAGGCCGATCGACGGAAACAAGGATGCGCGAGACCGAACTGGAACGCCGCGAGTTGCTCAAACGAATGGGAGCCATCGCGTTCGCATTTACATCCCCGTTCCCACTACTGGCGCACGAACAGGCAATCAGGCACAAGGAGCAAACAATGAACATCACCCGTAACGGAACGCAGCCGTCGGTCACGGGACCGGCCGATTGGTTTACCGGCAAGACGCGGATCGATCCGTTGTTCCAGCCGCAGGAGCCGGCTCGTGCGGCGGCGGCCGTCGTCACTTTTGAACCGGCGGCCCGGACCGCGTGGCATACGCACCCGCTTGGTCAAACGCTGATCGTCACCTCCGGCGTCGGCCGCGTGCAAACCTGGGGGGGCGCGATCGAAGAGATTCGCCCCGGCGACGTCGTCTGGTTTCCGCCGGGCGAAAAACATTGGCACGGCGCCGCCCCCAACAATGCGATGATCCATATCGCGATCCAGGAAGCGCTCGACGGCAAAGTGGTCGAGTGGCTGGAACATGTGACCGACGAGCAATACCAAGGATAAGGAGCCAACTCATGCCGCATGTCATCGTCAAACTTTGGCCAGGCAAGAGCGAACAGCAAAAAGCGGAACTCGCCGCCGCGATCACCAAGGAGGTGATGAAGACGCTTGGTTCCGGCGAAGCGTCGGTCTCGGTCGCGATGGAAGAAATTTCGGCTCGCGACTGGGCGGAGAAAGTTTATAAGCCCGACATCCAGCAGAAGCCGGAACAGATTTACAAAAAGCCGGGGTACGATTTGTCGGATCTGTAAATTCGTAGGGTGGGTGGAGCAAGCGAATATCGTTCGCTTGGCTCGCCAAACGCGAGTCGCGTGCGCAACCCACCTTTACCTTGCGGCCGCATTGTTGGGTTTCGCTTCGCTGCACCCAACCTACGAATGCTACATGACGAATGTCGAAACCAGAATGACGAATCGATGGTTGTTCGTCATTCGTGCTTCGACATTCGTCATTAACTTGCAACCGCATTCCCTCGGCTTGCGCCTCGGGTTAGTGTTGGGCGCTGCGGACGACTATTCTTGCCGTGTTCTTACCGTGACTCGTCCGTGACTTCCGTGTTCGATTCTTCTTGCAGCGCATTCGCTCAAATGGTTCGAACCGCTTGCGCAACCCACCTTTCGCTTGCCAGCGCATTGTTGGGTTGCGCTTCGCTGCACCCAACCTACATTAATTCAATCGATTGATGACCTGTTTGAGCTGCACTTGTCCGCTTACATCTTTGCCGGCGGCGACGTCTTCTTCGCGGAATTTTGCCATCAGAATTTCGCCGGAGCCGCCGCGATCGCGGTCGTAAGTAATCCAGATTAGCCCCTCTTTGTCTTCTACGCCGTCGGGATAGGAGACTCCGCTGCGTTCATCGAGCAACAAACCTTCGTTCCAGGTTTCTCCTTCGTCGGTCGAAAGTTGCGCCGTGAGATGACTTCGTCCCTGGAACCGATAGTGGTTCACCAACAGCAAATTGCCCGACGCTAACCGGCGAATGAAGAAGCGTGATCCAGGACTCTTGATCTTGGACGGTTTCCCCTCGCTCCAGGTCCGTCCCTTGTCGGTCGAAAAACTTTCCCAGAGTACGCCGCTATTGGTGCGAATCAACATCCAGAGCCGCCCGTCTTTTAGCTCGGTGATCATGTTCTCCAGCGCCCACGGCTTGGACTCGACGGCGCCAAACAGCTGCCAGCTTTTTCCCGCATCGGTCGAGATGCCGACGCCATGCAGCGATGGTTGCTCTTTGTCGTTGCGGCCAGTTTGCCAATCGTAGACCGGCTCTTTCGCAAACGTCACCGGCATCAGCCACTCGCCGCTAGAAAGGACCGTCACCTTGTTCATGCGAAAGGCGAAGGGAACGTCGTAGCCAACGCGAAACTCCTCGCCAAACTTCAGCGGCGTACTATCCGGATCATCGCAGATACGGGCGAACACGCCATGCTGAGCGGTCTTGCGATTGCTGCGACTGAAGATGTACCACAGCCGTCCTTGCGGATCGATCCAGGGCGTTGGGTCGTAGCATCGCGTCCCATCTTTCGTCGGCTTGGCGACGATCTCCGGTTCGGTGAAAGTCTTCCCCGCATCGTCGCTGTAGCAAATCAGAACCGTATTCTCTGGAGCCGGCTCTTTGGGCCCGCCGCTAAACCAGGTAACCAGCAGGCGACCTTTCGCAGTTCGCTCCAGCCCGGGAATCCCCTGCCAGCTTCGTTCCGCCAGGTTAATCGTCACGGACGAGTCTTGAGCATGGACAAGCCCAGAGAGCAAGAAGGAGAGTAGCAAGCTGATGCGAAGGTGCGATTTCATGTTTTGTCCGGGCTCTTCATCGACAAGCGAGAAAACGTTTAGCCGACATTTGGTCAAGGTGACTGCAACTACTTTGATGGTTCCGCGACGAGCGTCTCCAGCTTTCCGAACATGATTCGCTCTTTACGGCTGGGAGAATCGTCCCCTTGCGTTACCGTCAGCCAGATGGCGCCGTCATGCTCGCGAAAGGTTGGATACTGGAACGACTTGGTGGTCTCGAAGCGATACTTCCGTTCCCAATGGACTCCATCGCGGGAAACGTCGACGTTGAAGACGCTTCGATGGACGCCGTCGATCTTCAGGGCGTCTTGCCAGCCGAGATAGTAAAGATCGCCGAACTTGTCGAACGTTGGTTTGGAGTTGGCGCCGCCGGTGACGAAAGGAAGCTCGCGTCCCTCGGTCCAGTCGATTCCATCCTTGCTGGTCGTGAAGCGATAGTTGCCGGCATCGTTCCGACAGATCGCCATCCAGGTTCCATCGGGCAAACGATTGACGGCCGATTCGCTTAGCTGTTGCGACTGCGGCTCGTTGTAATGGCCCAGCACCTCGAAAGTCGCAAAGTCGTCCTGCACGATCGCGAGCGCGTTCTGCTTGCCGGCAAAGTTATTGAGGGCGACGTAGAGCCGATCGTCGAACTTCTTGAACGAGTCGAAGAGGTAGAGCCCAAAGTCGCGCGGCTGCTTTTTGAAACCGTGAGCCGCCGCGTCCTGGTAGAGGTATTGCGGCTGCATCGGAAAGGTTCCGGCCGCCGTCTTGATTTTTACCTGGTGAATCGTCGGGGCGAATGTGCGGGTCGGGACATCGAAATCGCGATACCACATTTGCGATTGCCGCACGCCAGGGCGTTCGCTGGCGAAATAGCAGCGGAGCGTCCTGTCATTGATCGGCAAGATCCGCGGCACGAAGACCGCCCCTTCCGAGAGCGTCTCGTTTTCAAAGACCTGGTTCCCTTTGGCGATCGGCTGGACCGCTTCAACTTTCAACGTGTCGAGATTGACGATCGACAGCGTGCTGTAGATCTCCGGACGATTGGCCGCTTCGCCGGCGCTGTTGTCGTCGACCTCGGCGACAATGTAAGCGTAACGCTCGACGATCGCCAGTTCCGCGTCATGAGCGCCTTTGACCTGCGGCGCAGTGACCGTTACCAGGCGGCTCATTACTTGGTCGGCGGCCTGCTTCGGATTCCAATCAGGGGCGAGTAGCTGCGGCGGGTTCGTCTTCTCTTCCGCAAAAGAGACGCTGGCAATGGCGATGAAACAGAACGCCGTTAACGGCAGGAAGGTTTTCACGGTGGGGCTCTCAGACTCGGGAAGCGTATCGGCGACCAACGTCCCTATTGTGAGTCCCCGAGTTGCGAGGATCAATCATGCAGAAAAACTACCGCGACCCACAACCGCATTCTCCGGAGGGCGGCTCGACCGGCGTCGGCGGTTCGACGAGCGTTAGTTTGGCGGAGGGGTGCGCCACTTTGTAATCGGCGAAGAACTGATGGAACGTCGGAAAATCTTCTGGCAGCAGCAACTTCTGTTGCGATCCCCAGGGCATTTTCTGGACGTCGATCTGCTGTTGTTTGACGTACTGCAGCAGCGCTTTGCAGCGAGCCTGGGCGGCGGGGGAGACTTCGACCCGCGGCTCAATTTCCGGATTGCCGAGAAACGTTTCGTCAAAATATTGGATCGGACTTACGCCGTAGTTTTCGATTGAGGTATTGAGCGTTCCATAAGGAGCGTAGTCGGAATAGAATTCGCTCCCCTCCTGACCTTCGTGGTACTGCACCACGACCACCAGGCAATGGTTGTGCGGAGCTTCGAGATCTTCGTCATGGAACTTCGACACGCGCAACTGCGGGTACTCGCGCGGCTCGGTCCGCAGCCAAGGCGCCATCACCATGAAGACGAAGGCGCATGCCGCGACAAGAATCAGCAGCCCGGTGATGCTGATCTGGTGCGGGACCTTCCGCCAGAATTTCTGGAGTTGGCGTTTCATGAGCGGGAGGCCCCACGGGGAGAAGCGGTCAGCGAACGGCAACCTTGGTTATTCGTCGGGCGCGATGCGATCTTGGCGAAAATCGAGAGCGAGAATCACCAAGAATGGGGCGTAAAGCGAGGCCGCTCGGTAGAATAGCAAAGCGACGCTCCCCCAGCAATTTGTTCCTGGAACGGCACGACATGCTTACGGCAATTCTGGTATTTTTTGCGCTGATAGCGACGGTGGCGGCGTCGATGATTCGTCGCTGGCCCAGCTTGATCGTCGCTACCGTTTGCCTGGTGGCGATTGTGCTGGCGACGTGCGCGCCGGCCGACATGGGAGGTTGGCTGCAGCAAGTATGGCTGGGAGCATTTGCCTTGACGCTGTTGGGATGCGCGGCAAGCTGGATCGGGCGGAAGCTGGTCGCCCAGGAGAATGACTGGGGCTATCACTTTCGGCTGGGGGTGATCTTGGCGCCGATCGTTTGGATTGGGGTGATTAGTTTTTTCTAAGGCTTGGCTGCACCCAACCTACGACTCGAAATGACGAATGTCGAAACCAGAATGACGAATCGTTGGTTGTTCGTCATTCGTGCTTCGACATTCGTCATTAACTTGCATCCGCACTCCCTCGGCTTGCGCCTCGGGTTAGTGTTTTGCTTCTTGCCGCTTTCGGCTCTCCGCTTTCCGCTTTCTTCTTGGCCGCATTTCCCTCGCTTGCGCTTCGGGCTACTATTGCGCGAGCTGGCCGTTGTAAGTTACGGTTTGCCTAGCGTGTCGGCGAAGAGGGCTTCGCCGAATTGTTCGGCGTTGAAGACGGCGAAGTCTTCAGGGGTTTCGCCGACGCCGATGTATTTCACCGGCAAGTTGAAGGTCTGGCGGATCGGGACGACGACGCCACCCTTGGCCGAGCCGTCGAGCTTGGTCAGGATGATGCCGGTGCAGTTGGCCGCTTCCGAAAAACCTTTAGCCTGGCTGATGCCGTTTTGACCGGCGGTCGCGTCGAGAACCAGCAGCACCTCGTGCGGCGCCTCTTCGATCTTCTTGCCGGCGACGCGACGGATCTTGTCCAGCTCATTCATCAGGTTCTTCTGCGTTTGCAGACGACCGGCCGTGTCGAGGATCACGACGTCCTTGTTGTTTTGCAGGGCGAAGTCGACCGCTTTAAAAGCGACGCTCGCCGGGTCAGTCCCCTGCTCCGCTTTGACGATGTCGACGCCGAGTCGATCGGCCCAGATCGACAACTGTTCGACCGCCGCGGCGCGGAAGGTATCGCCGGCGCCCAGGACGACGCTCTTGCCTTGCGATTTCAGATGACCAGCCAGTTTGGCGATCGAGGTCGTTTTGCCGGAACCGTTGACGCCGACCACCATCACGACGGTCGGGCCGCTCTCGGCGAAGACGATCGGCGTTTCTGGCTGCTGCATTAGCGCGACCAGTTCGCTTTTGACGGTCGCCAAGACGTCGGAGAGGTGCACGACGCGGCCGCGATATTCGGTTTTGATCTGATCGCGGATCTTGCCGGCCGGACCGGCGCCCATGTCGGTGCGGACCAGGATCGCGTAAAGTTCGGTCAGGAACTCGTCATCGACCAGACGACCTTCCTGCTTGAAGAGGTCGCGAATGTCGGTATTGAGAACCCGCGACGTCTTCACGAGCCCCGCTTTGAGCCGCGAGAAGAATCCTTTCGGCTGCTCCGCTTCAGCCGGCGCAGCAGGTTTCTCTTCCGACTTTTTGAACGGGTTGAATAGTCCCATCGTATCCTCTAGGGCTGACCGATAGCTGAGTTGTGTGCCACTGCTGGCTTGTCCAGCAGTGGGCGGCGGGTACCCAGTTCGCACTGCTGGACAAGCCAGCAGTGGCGCCCTGTATTTGGGGTCAGGCGCGCGGTTAGCCGCCTGACTGCTTCGACTTCAAGACGCGATCGAGAATGCCGTTGACGAACTGCGGCGAGTGCTTGCTGCCGAACCGCTTCGACAGTTCGACCGCTTCGTTAATCGCCACGCGATCGGGCGTGTCGGAAAACAAGATTTCAAACGCGCCGATCCGGAGGACGTTGCGGTCGGTGACCGCCATGCGAGCCAGGCTCCAGTTGTCGGCGAAGGCTTCGATCTTGGCGTCAATCGCTTTGCGATGGAGCCGCGCGCCGACCAACAGAGATCGGCCGAATGCGACCAGGTCTTCGTTATGTTTTAAGCGTCCGCGCAAGAATCGTTCCGAGACGCCGATGTCAGCGTCGGGGTTGAGATCCTCTTGGTAGAGAATCTGGAGAACGACTTCACGAACTCGACTACGTTTCGACATATAGGTTGGTGATCATCGGCTGGATAGCCGCCTTCGTGCTTATTCTTCGCGGGGAAGCTGTTTCATCAAGTGAACCATTTCGAGGGCCGCGTCGGCCGCTTCGCTTCCCTTGTTGCCCACATTGCCGCCGGCGCGATGCAGCGCCTGCTCTAGCGTGTTGACGGTCAAAACGCCGAACATCACCGGCAGTTCGCATTCCAGGGCCAATTGCCCCAGGCTCGCGCTCACCTGGCTGTTGATGTATTGGTCGTGGGTCGTTTCCCCTTTGATGACCGCCCCTAAGCAGATCACAGCATGGAATTGACCGCTACGGGCCATGCGGGCAGCCACAACCGGCAGCTCCCAGGCGCCGGGAACCCACGCGACTTCGATCGCGTCGTCGGCGACTCCGCGCTCGGCCAAGGTGGCCAAGGCGCCGTCGCACAGCTTGCCTGTAATTGTTTCATTGTAGCGAGCGACGACGATCGCCACGCGTACGGCGTCTCCCAGGAGCTCGCCGCGGTAAGTCCGGACCAAAATAACGAATCCTGAAGCGGGTGTGGGCTAGAAGGTTCTCTATTGTAAAAAAAGTTGGCCGCTTGAGAGCGCCGCCCCCGGCGCCAAACGAAAAAACGCCCAGGAGTTTTCCTGGGCGTCGGTCGTTTTGCGGGCGAATACGCCCCACTCCAACTGCTACCGGTTGGTATTCATCCCCATCAGGAATTCGGCGTTCGACTTGGTCTTGGCCAAACGAGAGAGGAGGAATTCCATGGCGTCGGCCGAGTTCATGTCGTTCAGAACCCGACGCAAGATGCAAACCCGCTTATATTCTTCGGGATCCATCAGCATTTCTTCGCGACGCGTACCGCTGGCGTTGATGTCGATGGCCGGCCAAACGCGGCGGTCGACCAGGCGGCGATCGAGGACGATTTCCTGGTTGCCGGTCCCTTTGAACTCTTCAAAGATCACGTCATCCATCTTGCTGCCGGTGTCGACCAGCGCCGTGGCGATGATCGTCAGCGAGCCCCCCTCTTCGACCTTGCGGGCCGAACCGAGGAAGCGTTTCGGGCGTTGCAACGCGTTGGCGTCCAAACCGCCGGAGAGGAGCTTGCCCGACGAGGGGCATTCCGAGTTCCAGGCGCGAGCCAACCGAGTGATCGAATCGAGAAAGATGACGACGTCGGTCCCGTATTCGACCATCCGCTTCGCCTTTTCGATCACCATTTCCGACACTTGCACGTGACGGGACGGCGGTTCGTCAAAGGTCGAGCTGATGACCTCGCAGTTGGGGCCTTTCACCTGGCGTTCCATGTCGGTCACTTCTTCCGGACGCTCGTCGATCAACAGGATGATCACGTAGGCTTCGGGATAGTTGGCCAGCACGGCTTTCGCCATCTTTTGCATCAGGACGGTCTTGCCGGCCCGCGGAGGACTGACGATCAGGCCGCGCTGACCGAAACCAATCGGGACGATCAGGTCGATGACGCGGGTGGCGAGTTCGTCGGGGTCCGATTCCATGCGGATGCGCGAGTCGGGATGGAGCGGGGTCAGATCGTCGAACTGCACCTTGTTGGCGGCGATGTTCGGATCCTGATAGTTGACCGCTTCGACGCGCAGCAGGGCGAAGTACCGTTCGTTTTCTTTCGGGGGGCGAATTTGCCCCGAGACGACGCTGCCGGTCTTCATACCGAAGCGACGAATCTGGCTCGGCGAGACGTAAATGTCGTCCGGGCAAGAGAGGTAGTGGTAGTCAGGGCTGCGCAAAAAGCCGAACCCGTCCGGCAGGATCTCAAGGGTCCCTTCGCCGTACATGAGGCCGTTCATCTTCACGCGTTCTTTGAGGATGCGGAAGATCAGCTCTTGGCGTTTGACGCCGGCGACTTCGCCCAGGTTTTCCTTGCGGGCCTCTTCGATGAGCTGAGCCATCGACATCTTCTGCAGTTCGGCGATATGGATCTCGCCCTGCTTTACCTTCTCGTAACGTTGATCGTCCGCATCCTCCTCCTGAGGGCGGCGCGACCGACTGACCAATTGCTCGGCCAGCGACATAGGCTCAGCGTCGTCATCGACATCGAGCCGACGTAACTCATTCACAGCGTCTGTTCCTTCCGACTTCGGATTACGAGCGTTGGGCTCGTGGTTATTACTTGATTCGGGCAGGATGCCAGCCCCAAACTTGGGCTGTTCCGAACGCGAATCATGATTCTGATTTTTTGTTCCGCTGCTTCGATGAGGCATGGAACTGAACTCCAAGATGAGAAAAGACGAACCGGACGACGTCCTCTACAGACGCCGAGTGCGGAGTTTTATAGGCAGGCTAATCTCGAGCAGGATGTGATTCGGCTCGACATACGCCTTGCTTGGGAGGAGACGAGTTACTTCCGTTGTAACAGATCGCCGCACCGTCGACGAGTCGAGAATCGGCTCACTAGGTAACGTGCTAAGGTGTTACCGTTTCGAGCATTAGCGGTTCTACCGACAATTGTCGAACGTAGGCGATTTGTCGCCCCCGCGCATCATTTCAAAGTGGTTTGGTTTCCCCTAGTTGGGACATCAAGGAAGGCGAATCGGCAAGCCGCGATTTCGAGTCGGGCTGTAGTTTTACGAATAATATTTGAGCGGAAAGAAAAGCATCAGGTGGTAGGAGAAAGGACGCAATCTCGCCAATATTGTTCGACTTGGGCGTCGAGCTGCTCAAGATCGCCGTCATTACGAATTATGTAATCGGACAAAACTCGCTTATCTTCCAATTTTTCCTGGGCTGCCTCTCTCGCGTTAAACTCGGCTTCACTCCACCCCCTTTGGGCGGCATATTTAAGCCGCTCTGGGTACGGCGTGTCAATAAATACGAGGTTATCGCAAATATCAGACCAGCCGGCCTTCACCAGGAGAGCTGCATCCATAATCAACGCCGGAGGAGCCCCGCTGGGGTCGCTTTGCGTTGAACGAATCAGCGCGTGGAGACGAGTTTTTATGCGAGGATGCGTGATTTTTTCTAACTCAGCCAGTCGCTTATGGCTGAGATCATCACCACCAAATACTTTTGCGGCCAATCGGCGGCGGTCAACTTCCCCATTATCTTGAAATACTTCGCTACCGAAGATTTCGCGGATTTCCCGCTTCGTTGCCTCATCCCTTAGCACCTCGTGACCCATTTGGTCAGCATCGGCCACGACCGCCCCCCGCTGGCGAAACAAGCCCGCCACGGTGCTCTTGCCGCTCGCAATTCCTCCCAAGATCCCGATAACCTTCATTTTCCGCCCTTGGCGAATAACTCACCCTTGTCTGATTCCGACGACTGCTGGCGCCCAACTGCGCAGCGGCTGAGCAGGCGCACATTTCGCCCGCTTTCCGTCGCTGGACACTTGTTTCAACTTGTCGACTGACGCCACCCAGGGGAGCTACCCCATCGGCTCGCACTGGGCCCAATTGTCCCCACTTTTGACGTCGACTACGAGCGGAACGGCCAGTTTTCGTGCCGATTCCATCTCCTCCCGCACCAATTGCGCCAGTTCTTCCAGATATTCCGGCGGGGTTTCAAAGACAAGTTCGTCATGGATCTGCAGCAGCAGCTTGGCCGGCGCCGCTTCTTTGACCAGCCGATCATAGACCCGGAGCATCGCCAGTTTGATGATGTCGGCGGCCGAACCTTGGATCACGGTGTTGACCGCGGTTCGCTCCGGCATCGTCAGTTGTCGCTTCAGCCGATCCCGTTTGTCGGCCGTCCGGACTCCATCGATCGCACGGCGCCGTCCGAGGATCGTCATGACGTAACCATCCCGCTGGCACTCGAACAACGTTCGCTCCATGAACTCATCAACGCCGGGATATCGCTTGAAGTAGGCGTCGATGAAATCGTAGGCCTCGTCCTTGTCGATGTCGAGCGACTTCGCCAAACCAAACGGGCTCTGTCCGTAAACGACGCCAAAGTTGATCGCCTTCGCGCTACGGCGTTGGCTTGACGAAACTTCGTCCAGTGCGACTCCGTAGACTTCGCTGGCGACGCGAGCATGGATGTCTTCGTTGTTCTGATACGACTCCATCAGCGCCGGATCGCCGGAGAAGTGGGCCAGGACCCGCAGTTCGATTTGCGAGTAGTCGGCGCAGAGCAACTTCCAACCGGGCGTCCCCGGGACAAACGCCGAGCGGATTTCGCGGCTCTCTTGCGTCCGGATCGGAATGTTTTGCAGGTTCGGTTCGTTCGAGCTAAGGCGTCCCGTCGCGGCGACCACCTGGTTGAACGAAGTATGAACCCGATTCGTCTTGGGACAGACGAGCGTCGGCAGCGCGTCGACGTAGGTACCCTTCAGCTTGGCGTACTGCCGGAACTGGACGATCTTGGCCGGCATGTCGTGCTGCTTGGCGAGTTGCTCCAGCACTTCGGCGTCGGTGCTGGCCCCGGTCTTCGTCTTTTTGATGACCGGCAGGTTCAGCTCTTCAAACAGAATGGCGGCCAATTGCTTGGGGGAAGCGATGTTAAACTCACGGCCGGCCAGTTGATAGATTTCCCGCTCCAGCACTTCCATCCGCTCGCCATACTGGCGGCTCAGTTCGTTCAGGCGATCGACGTCGATGCGGACGCCGTTGAATTCCATCTCGACCAATACGTCGATCAGCGGCAGTTCGACTTCGGTCAGCAAACTGGAGAGTCCTTCCGATTCGATCCGCTCCGCGAGAATCGGATCGAGCCGCAAAGGAATATCGGCGTCTTCCGCCGCGTAGTAGGCGATCTTCTCGACCGGAACCTGATTCATCGTGATCTGGTTCTTGCCGGTCCCGATCAGTTCCGAGATTTTGACCGTCTCGTGCAGCAGATAGCGGAGCGACAGTTCATCGAGGCTATGCGAACGTGCGCCTGCTTCCAGCAAGTAGTGAGCGACCATCGTGTCGAACGCCGTTCCGCGAACTTTTACGCCGACGCCGCGAAGCACCACCAGGTCGTACTTCAGATTCTGGCCGATCTTTTCGATCGCCGGATCTTCCAGCACGCCGCGCAGTTTGTCCAGAACAAGCGCTTCGTCGAGCTGCGGATCTCCTTCCGGCGCGCGAATCGGGATGTAGGCGCCTTCGCCGACATCCCAGGCGAACGAAAGGCCGACCAGATCGGCCCAGCGGGGATTGGTCGAAGTCGTCTCGGTATCGAACGAGAGTCGCTTCGTCTTGGCGAGCAGTTCGACCAGTGCGTCGAGTTTTTCAACCGTGTCGATCGTCTGGTAGTTCGATTTCCAGACCGGCTTTTCGACCGGCGCCGCATCGACCTGCAACTCCGACATTTCGCGAGCCAGGGTACGGAATCCGTACTCGCGACAAAGCTCTTGCACTTGCTCCTGATTGATCGGCTGCACGCGGCACGCATCCCAATCGATTTCGATCGGCACGTCCCGGACCAGGCGAACCAGTTCGCGGCTCAGTTCGGCCATCGCGCGGCCGTTTTGCAGATTCTCGCGTCGCTTGGCGCCAGAGACTTCGCCGGCGTTGTCGAGCACCGCGTCGAGCGTTCCATATTTTTCGAGCAGTTCCTTGGCGATCTTCGGACCGATCAAAGGAACGCCGGGGACGTTGTCGACCGAGTCGCCGACCAGCGACTGAAAGTCGACGACCTGATCCGGACGAACTCCCCAGTCGGCCATCAGCGCTTCAGCGTCGTAGAAGGCGTTCTTGCGAACGTTGTACATCCGGACCTGGTCGCTGATCAGTTGGCGACAGTCTTTGTCGGAGGTGACCACCGTGCATTGGCCCCCTTTCTGTTCGACGATCGTCGCGACCGTGGCCAGCACGTCGTCCGCTTCGTAGTTCGGCTTTTCCAGGATCGCGACGTTCATCGCTTCCAGCATCCGCCGAATCATGCCGATCTGGGGGCGAAGATCGACCGGCATCTCTTCGCGGGTTTCCTTGTAGTTGTCATACAAGTCGTGTCGGAACGTGCCGCCGGGAGGATCAAACGCGCAGATCAAGTAGTCCGGTTTCTTTTCGCGAAGCAGCAGGGCGACGTCGCGAGCGAACCCAAAGACCGCCGAGACCGGCTGCCCGGTGGGACCTGTCATCGGGGGCAGCGCGTGGAAAACCTGGAAGATCAGCGAGTGGGAGTCGATGATCCAGACATCGGCCCCAGCGAGCCCTGCGAGTCCGGCAGGCCGAGCCGTAGGGGGCTGGACAGTTGTATCGGTCGGGGTTTCGGTCGGCTTTGGCGCCTCTTCCGGCGATTCTTCACCCCCAAACAGGAGCGACTGCTGCGTCTTCGATTTGGCCATGCCCGATGCGTTCCTAACTGATGGGTAAAGACGCGAAGATTATTGCGATTTACCGAGTTACGAACAACCGGCCCGCCCCCATGTTGCCGGGATGCGACGCGATGATGCGGCAAAGCGACATTCAGAAAGCGTTAAGACCGGCGGCTTCTCGCCGATCTTTCCCAATTCGTTGACTGGCAATTTCTCGCTAACTACAATCATTTATTGGACTTCAGGCGATCCCATCTTACCCGAAGCTCCTCACTTTTCCTTCGCAATTCTGCAGTTGGCCTACCGCTTGCACATTGGAATCGGTCTTAGGGCCAATTACGCTAATCTGTTCTGAGCTAATCACGTCAATTTAGCGGCACGCACCCAATCGCCGCCTGTTAGGAGTTTATCGAGATGGCAGCCCGCGAAAGCCAAGGTCTTCAAATCGCCGTGATCCTACTAGTTTTGCTAGTGGCGGCGCTCGGTATCACCACGTATGTCTTCTACGCGGCGAACGATAAGTCAAAGCTCGACGCCGAAGCGGCGAATCAACGAGCCACCGACGAAGCGGGCCGTTCGCGCACCTACCTGGCCGAACGCAATGAACTGAAGGTGATGATCGGTCACAGCGAAGAAACGCCGATGGACGAAATCCAAAAGGCGTTCGCTGACGACATGAAAACCTTCGTCGCCGATGAAGGCGCCGCCGCTCCGACCGTGCAGAACTACCGCCAGGTTCCGGGCGTGATGCAAGCCTCGGTGATCAAGCTCGAAAAGCAGCTGGCCGATTCGCTGCGTGCGAACACCGCGCTGCGTGCCGAAAAGGTCGCCCTGGAAACCACCTATCAAACCAAGCTGGGCGAAGCTGACGCCGCTCGCGACAACGCTTTGGCCGCTCAAGCCGAAGCCGAAAAGAAGATGGCCGACGATCGCAAGTCGCTCGAAGCGGCCCAAGCCAAGCTGCAAGACGAAAAGGTCAAACTGCAAGGGACGATCGCCCAGACGATCGACGGCAGCAAGAAGCAGGTCGATGCGGCCAACAAAGAACGCGACGAAGCTCTGACGACCGTCGAAGCTCTGCAGGTTTCGCTCAAGTCGAAGGAACCGAAAGTGGGCGACGTCGCCGACGGCAAGATCATCTGGGTCAACCAGAAAGAAGACAACACCTGGATCAACCTCGGCTCGGCCGACTTGCTTCGCCCGCAGATGACCTTCAGCGTCTTTGAAAAGGGAGAAGTCAACATCGCCCTGGCCAAGGTGAAGGGAAAGATCGAAATCACCCGCGTCAATGACGCCCACGAAGCGGAAGCTCGCATCCTGGAAGAAGACGTGACCAACCCGATCATGCCGGGAGATCAAATCTTCACGCCGATCTGGTCGCCGGGTACCGCGCAAAAGTTCGCCATCGTCGGGATGATCGACCTGGATGGAGACGGCGAAGACGACACCGATCAGCTGAAAGCGATGATCGAAGGCTCCGGCGGCCAGGTCGCCGCCTTCGTCGACGCGGAAGGGAACATCAAGGGGGAAATCACCCCGGACGTCCGTTACCTGATCGACGGCGAAACGCCGACCGAAAAGACGGCCGCCGCCGTTCTGACCGCCTACTCGCAAATGCGGGAAACGGCTCGTCGCCGCGGCGTCGAACTGATCCAGATCGGTCGCCTGCAAGAACGCATGGGCTGGCAGAACACCGAACGCCTGGTCCGTTTGGGACGTACGACTCGCCTGGAAGAGTTGGAAGCGGAAGCCCAACGCGAACGGGACTTCAAACCGCGTCGTCCGATGAGCGCCTACGACAACAACTAGTCTGACGCGCAGTTCCAATAACCGAACAGGCCGCACTCGCTTGACGCAAGTGCGGCCTGTTTTGTTTCGAATTCTCCTGGCGCCTGGTGCCATGCTCTTATCGCGTCTTCGCGAGAAGAGCATGTCTTTAATGCGTTATTGCCAGGACAAAGACATGTTCTTCCGGCGAAGACGCCGTAAGAACATGGCACCCGGCGTCAAACCGTAAGAACAAGGCGCCCAGGCCAATGCAGCAGGAAAAACTTCTAGTGCGGGCAGTGCGTCAGATGACGACGAAACATCAACGTGCCGAAAAGTCGCACGCCGAGGTTTTCCAGTCGATGGCGGTAGTCGTCGTTTTCCGCGTCGCGAACCGCTCGCACCAGGTGAGTCGGATCGGCGAAGAGAGACGCCGGATCAGCCAGGTTCAAGTATCGCGGCACTTGCCACAGAATCTTGCTCTCTTCCCGATTCAATTCATGCACGCGGCACAGGTCGAAGAAGAGCCGACGTGGACTGTCGGTTCCCTCATCTCCCTGATTCGATGAGCGCTTTTGCAGGTACCACAGACCGACAATTGCGAACAGAACGAACGCGGCGAGCAGCGACAATTGACCGTAGTCGATCGTCACCGTTTCTGCGCGAAAGCGATCGCCCATATTGCGGAAGCTGGCTTGTTGCTGCTGCGCCAGCAGCGTCATCGCGTCCCAGGCGAATCTCATTCTGTTTCTCCCGCAGGAGTTTTCTCTCGAATGACCCGCACCGCCGGGACCGACATGCGTCGTTCGGCGATCGACTGCAGGCTCGCTTCGGCCGCTTGCTGCACGCTGACGTTCCGATCGAGCAGCGCTTCCCGCAGCCCGGCGATCGCTTCGTCGCTGTTGCAGTTGGTTAAGGCGTTGGCGGCCGCGACGCGGATCAGATAGTCGTCGCACTTTAGCAGGTTCAGCAGCGGTCCTTGCATCTGCTCGGCAATGCCGAGGCATTCGACCACTTCGATCGCACGGCGGCGGCGCGACTGCATCTCGCTGTTGAGTTCGGCGACCAGCAACTCATCCGAATGGGTATCGATTTTGCGGACGAGGTGTCCGGTCGTCTCGCGGCGATCGTCCATCATCAGGTCGAACGCAGCGAGGTATTTGCTGAAGCTGAATTCTTCGAGCGACTCGCGGACGGCGACGCGGACCACTTCGTGCTCGCTGTCGAGCTGCGCGAGAAGGTATTTAAGCGAACCGGGAATTCCCCGATGCCGCAATTGCCGCAGCGCCGCGGCGGCGACTTCCGGATCTTCGTCGCTGGTCGCATCAATGACCAACTGGCTGGCGACGGCGCCCCGGTCTTTGGCGAGCGAATCGATCGCGGCCAGGCGTCCGTCCGGCTTCCCTTGCGTCAGGAAGAAATGGATCACGCCGAAGACCGTGTCGCGGTCTTGCGAGCTGGCGATTAAAAAGCGGAGCGCCGTCTCTTGCTGGCGGCCGGTCAGCGAGCGCAGCAGATCCCACTGATCGTGGCTCCAACCGACGCGGGCGATTTTCTTGATGTTTCGTAGTTCGACTTCGCTCATGCCGCTGGAGAACGTATCGAGCAGCTGCGCCACGAACGGCGGATCAGTCCGCCAGGCGGCGGCGGCCAAGAGCGTGGGACACGGAGCGGTTTCGCTGAAGACGCTGAGGATCAACCGCACGATCGCGGGACGAAGCGTCCGTTTCAAGATCGAAAGGGTCAGCTTGTAAACTTGCGAATTCGGCTCGTCCAGCAGATGCCGGAACATCGGATGTTCGCGACTGGTCAGCATCAGGAACGATTCGACGATTTCGTCCGACTGGTGCGTGCTGCAGCGACGCATCGAATCGTCAAGCGATTCCATCGCCCGGCCGCGCCACAGCACCAGGTTGCGTTTGCGGGCGTCGGTCGCTTCGTCCAGCAGCTTGCGGAGCCGATCGATCAGCGACACCAGGCAGCGTCCGGCGACGTCGCGATTTGGATTATTCGCATCCTCGGCGGCGGTGGTCACCGAACGCACCAGGTCGAAGTCTTCCAGTTCCAACGCAATCGCAGCCGCCTTTTCGCAGTCGGGTCGCGACGGCGAAAGGAGTTGCTCGCGCAAGATCGCCGTCATCACCCCCATCTGTTGCTTGATCTTCAGCCGCCAGGCTTCGGAGAGTTCGTGCCAATGTTCGAAGAGATACGCTTCCCCTTTGGCGCTCGAGCGTTTCAGCAACGCGTCGAAGGCGAACTCGCGGATATCGAGCGCTTCGCTGCGCAGCGCGGCAATCAACACCGGCGTCGCCGCCGCGTTGCCGGATCGCGCGAGGAATTCAAAGGTTTTCTCGAACTCTTGGGGCACTGCTGGATCTCGTTTTCGCCCAGGTACTTGCAGCCTGAAAATGCACGTAATAACGTACGTCGCCGCAGGATACTGGCGAAAATCGACGCCCCCTAAAACGAAGAAGCCGGGTCAAACGATCGTTACAATCGGCATGACCCGGCAAACTGGTCGGTCGTATCAATAGTGACGCTTGTTTCTACACGCCGAACTGGCGGAGAACGATGTCGCAAACGTCGGTATCGGCGAGCGGAGTTTCGGCGAAGACCCCCTTTTGGTTCGCCAGCAGGACGCCCCGCTGGAATTCGGCCGCGACCGGGGCGCCGTGCGAACCCTTGATCAGGGTCGCGTCGAGCGGGATGCTCTTGGTGGCGAAGTCGAAGTGGAGTTCGACCGGGTCGTAGCCTGGCTTCTTGTGAATGTCGACCTTGCGAGCGAAGCCCGGCGCCAGGGCGTCGTCGTTCCACCAGTAGTAGGCTTGCCAGCTATTGGGGGTCGAGACGAGGATCACCTCCCCTGCCCTTTCGTGGTTCATGAAGTACTTGCCCCGTTCTTCCATGGCCAGCACTTCGGCGACTCCTTCGGCGCCTTGGAACAGCTCTTTGACGCGGCTGATCACTTCCGGCTGCGCATCTTTGACGTAAACGTGCGAGAACTGGTGATCGACCAGGGCCCACGCTTCGCTCTTTTCCAAGTCGAGATGCTCGCCATCTTCCTTGACCTCGACCTGCAAGAGGCCTGCATCGCGCAAGACGCGATTGGGATAGCTGACATGATCGACCGGGACAATCACATATTCGCTGGCGATCAAAAAGAGGGTGTCGTCGCCGAGCGCCGCGCGCATCCGACCGATCAACTTGCCGATCACTTCGTCGACCTCTGCGGCGGCTTGCTTGTGAGCGTCGCTGTCAGGTCCCAGCTTTTGGGCGGCGTAATCGAGGTGGGGCAGATAGATGTACGAGAAATGAGGCTGAAACTTCTCGGCGACAAACGCAGCCGAGTCGGCGATCCAAGCGGTCGACTTGATGTTGGCCAACGGTCCCCAGAAGTGATGCAGCGGGAAGCCGGCTCCCATCTCACTGAGCAGTTCGCCGTACAAGTTGCTCGGCTTGGTGTAGCACCACATCGTTTCGCTGCCGTCCGGATTGTGGACCGGGGCCGGCATGCAGACGTAATCGGCGCCGCTGCGTTTGCTGAGCATCGGGAACCAGGCGGACGTGCGGATCTCCGGATTGTGCTGCTTCAGCAAGTCCCAGATTTGCGGCTGCAGGATCGCCTCGTTGCCGGCGGTCCACATTTCGACCTGCTTTTTGTCGCGCCAATAGAAACCGTTGGCGGTCACGCCGTGATCGACCGGCAGTTGTCCGGTCAGCATGTTCGCTTGCACCGGCCAGGTAACCGCCGGAAAGCTGGCCGCCAGCGGAGCGCGATCCCCCTCGGCGAACAGAGCCGAGACTTGCGGCATGTGAGCCAAATCTTGCGGAGCGAGGCCGGGGAGCGAAAGAAGAACGACGTTGTCAGGCATGGCGAGCGGTCTCTATCCGGTTGGAGATGCGTGGCTTACTGAGGATGAACGAGCGGCCGCAGAAATTCCATCGCGCGGGCGGCCATCGTGGGAGCTTCGTGGCTGTGGCGGCTGAGTTCGACGTGCAATCCTTGCGCGTACTTTGCGTCACGCAGGGCCGAGATCACTTCGACGAAGTCGATTTCCCCTTCGCCGAACGGCAAGTGCTCGTGAACGCCGCGCTTCATGTCTTCGATATGGACGTTGACGATCCGGGGTCCCCACTCGCGAATCACGTCTCCCAGCGGCAGTTCGGCTTGGCACTGCAAATGGCCGATGTCGAGCGTCAGTTGGAACAGCGGTGAGTCGATCTGCTCGCTCAGTTCGGCGAAGCGGTCCATCGTGTCGATGAACATGCCCGGCTCCGGTTCAAAGCCAAGCGGCATCTGCTGCAGTTCGGCATATTCGATCACCGGCTGCAGCGCCTCGACCAGGCGTTTCATCGCGATGGTCGGATTGACGTCGTCGAGCAGCTTGCCTGACCAGAGCGAAACGCAATCGGCCTTTAGTTTGACCGCTTCGTCAATGCAGTGGCGAATGAACTCAAAGCGGCGTTGGCGGCCATGCTTGGCCGGAGAGACCAGGGTCGGCTCATGCTTCCGTTTCGGATCGAGCAGGAAGCGGGCGCCAGATTCAATGACGCAGGCCATCTTCTTTTCGGCGAGCAGCGCGGCAAGATGATCGGCCTGACGATCGGCCATGTACGTATTGCCGAACGGCGTCAGCGTTCCGTGGTCGACGGTGATCGCGACGCTTTCGTAACCGAGATCGGCCAGCACATCGACCGCGTCGAGCGGGTCGTGATGGGCGAAGCCGTTCGTGTTGTAGCCAATCCGCATGCTCATCTCATCTGCATCGCGTCGACGTTTCCCTTGCCAAAGTCGCCCGGCGATCGTCTTCTCTTAGTTTAGGTCGAATAAACCCAGCGGCCCAGCAGCAGCATCGGTGCGATCAACAGGGCGACGATCACCGCCCAAAAGGCGCCGCAAACTCCCAATACGAATCCCGCGTTCAAAGTGATCAACGACAGCAACGCCTGCTTCACCGCCACTTGTACATTGCCAGGGGAAGGGTCGGCAATGGCGATGATGCAGCGGCGAAGAATCGAGATCGCAATCAGCGTCATCAGGCCGCACCACCCGACCATCTGCATCGACCGCAGCTTGACGACGGACGAGCCCAACAGCGGCGACGCGACGAACAACCCCAGCCCAATCACCAGCACGACGAATCCAAAGATCAGCATCGGACGAGAGCTTTCCTTCGCTTCGGTCCGGGCGAACCAGGTGACGCCGGCGATGTAGACGCCGATTCCGCCGGCGAACGCCAACTGACCCATATCGTAACCGATCAGCGAAAACCCGGCGTCCGGCAGCTGTCCGGCCAGGCTCATCCCCAGCAACAAATTGAAAAACCGGCACGCTCCCATCGCCACGGCGCCAAAAACAGTCGATTTGAGAGCGGCGTCATACAACAGGACCGACGCGACCAGGGCCACAGCGACAGCGCCCCCACGCCAGGGAAGTGCGACGTCCGAGTAGAGGTAGCCCGCAATCGCCGCTAGCACTACGCCGACCAGCAAGAACTGGTAGCCGAGCCAGGCGGCCAACCGGGGCGAAACCCGGCCCGAGGGCAGCGGACGCTGGGGGCGTTCGCGGCGATCCTGCTCCAGGTCGTAATAGTCGTTCAGGGCCATTCCGGCCGAGTAAATCAGGCTCGAGGCCGTAATCAGGCACAAAAAGACCGGCCACGGGGTCAAACTGGCCGTATCGGTGGAAAATTGCGTGACCGCCAGGAAGCCGGCCAGGATGTCGGCCCAGGCCGTAAAGACGTTCGGCAGCCGAAACAGCTGAAAATAGGGAAGCCACGTAGGTTCAGCAGAAACGGTCGCCACGTTTTCGGCACACGCTAGAAAAAAGGGGGCATTGGGAGACAAGCGGTTCATTATAAGTCGGCGTCTCCAGCAGCGACAGGCAGTCAGCGCCGCGTAAGGTCCTCTATTTCGCGTGATATCTTCACAAAATTGCGGTTTCGCGGTTCTTTTCCTTTTCCTATAGTTCGCATCCGAGGCATCAACGTTCCCTGGTGGAAGACCGCTCTGCCTCTCCTACCAACTATCCCGCCCAACTTCCTTCCAACACCCATGACACGCAAGACGCAATGGCCGCCTGTATCCAACTTCACGCCGCAGCCCGCCGCTGCGCGATCGTGGTCGGCCTGCTACTAGCAGCCGGCTGCGGAACCACCTCCAATCGGACGCTAACCGAGCAGCTCGTCAGCTCGCATGCCGTCGACGAGGCGATCGCCGATATCGACTTTCAGCCGCTACGCGGCGAGAAGGTCTACCTTGACCCGCGCTACCTGCAAAACGTCAAAGGCGCCGGGTTCGTCAATGCCGAGTACATCACCAGCGCCATTCGTCAGCAGATGAACGCCGCGGGTTGCCTGCTGCAAGACAAAGCGGACGAAGCCGACTTTGTGGTCGAAGCGCGAATCGGCGCGCTGGGAACCGAAGGACATACCGTCACCTACGGCATTCCGTCAAACAACGCGGTTAGTTCCGCAGCTTCGCTGATTCCGGCAGCGCCTGTCGTACCGACCATTCCGGAAATCGCTTTCGCCAAAAAGAGCAACACGATCGGCGGCGCCAAGATCGCGCTCTTCGCCTATCATCGCGAATCGCGTGCGCCAGTCTGGCAATCGGGCATCGCTCAATCGTTGGGAACCGCTCGCGACACCTGGCTGCTGGGCGCTGGTCCCTTCCAGGGAGGCAACATCTACGACCGGACGCAGTTCGCTGGTTCGAAGATCAGTCTTCCCAATCCGTTCCACAAGGAAGAAGAGAACCAGATTCAGGTCGAATACGACGCTCCGTATGACTTCCGCGCTCAACTGGCCGATGGCGAGTCGGAAGAAGCGGACGAAACGGAGACGCCGATGACTGACGCGAAGAAGGAAGCCGATCTGGTCGGCTACAAGGAAGAGACGACCGCCGCTCCTCCCATGACGCAAACGACCGAAAAGAAAGAATCGCAGCCGCTGCCGAAACAGGAGCCGGCGAAGGTATCGATCTCGGGCTAGGGCGTTTCTCCTGCGGCGAGAAACGTCCAGTGATCAAACGTCGCCGCTTGGCCAATGTAGTCGCCGGCGTCGTCGACCACGTTCCAAATGGTCGCTTGTTCGATGTAAAAGCGGCGTCCCTGACTCGAGATGCGGACGCCGCGATAGTCGTCGACGTAGCCGTCGCGCTCGGTCCGCGCCAGCAAGCGGGCACGCTCATCCCGATGCATCGGTTCGGCCGTTAGTCGCGACGGCATCTTTAAGAATGCGTCGAGCTCAAGTTCCCACAGGTTCAGCGCCGTCTGATTGCCGAACTTGAAGATCGGATCGGCCTCGGCGCCATGCGAAACGACCACCACCGGCAGCGCGAAGAGAAGCTCCAGGTCTTGTCGTTCATCTCCACTCCGCTCCATCAGCTCAACGCCGACCCAGCGTCGATACGAATCGAGCAAATGCCGCACGAAGCGGGGAGTATCGGAAACGAAAGATGCGAGCTGCGACATGGGAGGTTCCGCCGAGCGAAGTGCGTGCCTGACATCTCGCAGCATACCAAAACGACGCGTGTTCGTCGGGACGCTCCCCTTTCCCCAAGGTTAGCCGCGATAGCTCCGCTATCGGGGCTAACCATCCAATCGACGATCGTATCCAGACAATCGGCATATCCCTCATCTTCCGCACGCCGCCCTATTTGTTTGGGAATCGCCAGGCGGGACGACTACCATGGAAGTTCCCCCTCACCACGGCGATTTCCATGCTTTTGCAGATCCTCGTTTACTGCACGATCGTGCTGCTCGCTCGACCTCTGGAAACGGTCGAACAGCCGCTCGCCTCTTGGCTCGTTTGCCTCGCGCTGGGGCTATTGCAGTGGAGCGTCGCGCGCACCTTCAAACGGGGCTGGGTCTCTGATATATGCTGGGGCGCCACATCGCTGCTGATGCTCTGGCCCGGCAACTGGGGCGCCATCGTCGCCACTTCCGCCTTGGGAGAAATCCCCTTCCTGCGTGAAGCGATGCTGCTGTCGCCGGCGATAGTTTCGCGGCTGGTCCTACTAGCCGAAACGGACGGGCTCTCTGCGGCGCTGGTCGAAATGCGAATGTCGTTGCCTTTGGCTTGCGGTCCGGTCTGGCTTGGTTCGTCGGCGGCTCGTTGGGGCGGAATCGCCGGTCCTGGTAGCGACGGCGGGGTGCTCACCATCGTTTTGATCGTGGTGATGCTAATCGCCGTCTATCCAGAACTGCTCCGCCGCTGCTGGGGTCTTTCGCCGATCCAACTGCCGGAACTTACCAAGCGTCTGCAATCGCAACATGGGCGAAGCATGCCGCCGCTGCTAGTTTGGCCCGAGAGCATTTCGATCTGCAACGCGGCGCTCTTGGGATGCGTTCCGCCGTTCCGTTACCTGGTCGTCTCGACGCCGCTACTCGACGCTTTAACGCCGGGGGAACTCGACGCCGTCATCGCCCATGAGATGGGGCATCTTCGCAAACAGCACGTCGCACGACGGCTCGCCGCGATCGTCATTCCGGCGGCGATCGTGCTTGTCGGCCGCTATTTGCTTGCGGTCGGAATTGATCTGCAAGGCGCAGCGCGAACGCTTGCCGAAGCGTCCGCTCCGCTGCTGCTGACCGCCTATTATCTCTGGTCGACGCCGCGACAATCGCGCCGCTTGGAGTTGGAAGCGGATGCGTGGGCCGCGACTCACCTGAAACGAATCTACGGCGACCAAGGCCCTGAGTTGCTGACGTCAGCGCTGCGCAAACTGAGCGTCGCCGCCGACATTCCGCTTGAGCAATCTCGCTGGCTTCATCCCAGTTTTCGGGAGCGTGAATCGGCGTTGCAAGAAGAAGGGATCGCTCACCCCTTCCCTACGCCAGCGCGTCTTCCATAACCGGCGAATAGGGAAGCGTCAGGCGAAACAATGCTCCCATCCCGAGCCCGTCGCTCTCGATCTCGAGTTTTCCCCCCATCTGCTTCGCCGACAAACTGGCGCTATGCAGGCCGAAACCATGTCCGTTCGACTTGGTGGTAAAGCCGTATGAGAAGATGCTGTTCAAGTTCTCCGGCTTGACTCCCAGACCGGTGTCTCTCACTTCAATCGCGATTTTTTCCGCCGCCAATTGACGGACGCCGATGGTGACCCGACGCTGCGTCCCCTTGGCTTCCACAATCGACTCCATTGCGTTCTTCAACAAATTGCCGAAGATCTCGAGCACGCGATGCTTGTCGAGCTTTAGTAGCGGCAAGTCCGGGAAGTCGGCTTCGACGTCGACGTGGTGATGGAGCAGGCCTTCCGCTTGCCACTCGATCGCTTTGGTAAGCGCGTCGACCAGATCGGTCGGCTCGAGGATGCATTGCACGCGGGCCAGCGACTGCTGAACGGCGACAATCTTCTTGATGTGATCGATATGGCGACGCAGGTCTTCGACCTCGGCCAACTGCTTTTCATTCTCGCCTCGCAAGCGTTCCTCCAATTCGGCCAGCATCGGCTGAATCAACTGTCGCTTGGGATGGCTGAGCATGAACTCTTCCAGCGAGCCTGATTGCTTGACGACGAGTTCAAGCGTCCGTCCCAAGTCGACGTAGCTCGACTGCGCCGTACATTCCTGCAGGAACGACAGAGACGTATTCACGCTGTTGAGCGCGTTGCCGACGTTGTGCAGCACCCCGGTCGCGACTTCGGCCATCCCGGCATGCCGCGCCGAATCGATCAGTTTGCTGTTCAAGTCTTTCAAGCGGCTATTCGCCTGGGCTCGTTCCAGCGTTTGGCTCAAACGATGTGCGACCTGCTCCGCCAACCGCAGCAGTTCCTCGGCAGGAGAATCGACGTCGGTCGAAATGAAATGGCAATAGATGAAGAACATATCCTGCCGCATCATGATCGCGACGCCGCTTTTCGGCCCGTTGCACTGCGGCGCCAGGTCATCTTGTTCAAAGCTCAAAGGACGAACCGCAACGTTGACTGACCGGTCCCCGCCGCACGAAGCGACGATCGGATCCATCGACAGGCCCGCTTCGAGCCAAGCCTCGGTCGCGACCACTTGCCGGGCCCCTCGTTCGTCGGTGAAGGTCGCCAGGGCGAAAGGAAACCCGGAGTGCTGGGCGAAACGGCGCATGACGAATTCCACCGTTTCCGCCAATGAGGCGGTCTTGTTCGCCGCCTCCGCGACGTCTTGCAACAGCCTAACCTCCGCGTTCTTCCTTTCCAATTCGGAAGAATTCCGCTGGACGTCCTCAATTTGTTGCGTGATGATTCCGGCGATCCGTCGCGCCAGAATAACGAACAAGCAAACGCAGACGATGCCGGTCACGATCATGATCGTCCAGGCGAGCATACCGGCCAGATCGGCGCCGCGTCGTTCCTCGGCGTCCACTCTTGCGAAATGAATTTCCAAGTCGCTCAAGACCGGCCGAAAGGCGTCGAACTTCTCTTCGACCTGTCGCAACCGCTGAGACTGCTCGCGCATTCCCAGCAGTTCTTCGCGCTGCCAGTAGTAAACGCCTCCATCGCCAATCTGGATCGTCTGATGAACGTCGTCAAAGACGCACCCTTCCCCAAAGAGGGACGACTCCAATTCCTGGGTTAGCTCTCGAACCGCTTCGCGGTCGCCGGAAAATCGCTCTAGCGCATGTTCCAGTCGTGAGAAAGTCGCTTTCAGCTCGTTGTCTTTCAAGCTGACCAACTGATCGACGTCGTGTTCCGCCGCCAACTTCTCGCACAGAATCGCCAATTGCATCAATTCGTTGGCGATCGCCTCGTACTCGGCTGCGACGCGAAAGCTTTCGACAAGATCGTCATGGGCGACCGTCGAACGGCCCGAGGCTTTTGGGGCGTGACGCTTTAACTGCAGCGCCAAATCCAAGCGCCGCTTCCCTTCCATCTCGGCGAAGAAGGCGCGAATGCGGTGCAGCGTCTGCTGCGTCTTCTTTTGCGCGGCCACCTTCTCCGATTCGGCGGCTGCGACGGCGACCGACCAGGCCAGGGTGTCGAGATAGGTCTCGGGGATTTGCTGAAGCAATTGCGAGAGACGGACGACGTCCGACGTGTTTTGAAAATTCGGATCCTGTCGGACGTCGACAACCGCCTTGCGCAGGTTCTTGTACCAATGAGCGTCTTGGATCGCGGAGAACTCGCTGTCGTAGGCGTCATGGCTTCCGGGCGCGAGGATGATCTCGGCGAAATCGCGACGGCCGTCTACCAGATTCTGCTGGATCTCGGCGATCGCCTGATCGATTCGGCTGCGCTGCGCGGCGGAAGCCTCGTAATGGTAGCGGATATATTGCAACGTCGGCGCCGTCACGCAGAACACGACCGCGCCTGCGACCAGACCGACCCACGTCAGCAGCCAAACCAAATGCCGAGCATCCGCCCGTTTCCCCTTGTTTTTCTCCCCGTCGGTCACGGCTGCCGCTCCTGCGGTAGAAGTTCCGACCACGGGATTGGCCGGACTTCCCCCGCTTCAATCCGCGTCGCCCATACCGCGTGACTCGCTTGATGCTCGTCGCTCGTCAGTCGCAACGGAACGCCAAGCCCCAGATCAAAATCTCCCAATCCTTCGCAGGCGTCCGCGATCGTCTCCCGACGGATCTCCCCTTCAATCCGCTGCAGCGCTAGAATCAGCAATCGACCGACGACATAGCCTTCCAGCGAAATCTGAGTCGGCGGCGATTTGGTCGGTTCCAACAGCGCGAGCGCCGCACGATGCTGACGATTGATCGCTAGATCCTCTTGGACATGCGGAACGACCTGCGAAACGAGCACGCCGTCCCCCTGATCGTCCAGCGCCGCCGCCAACAGATTGCCGCCGACGAACGAGACATTCAGAAACAGCGGATCGAAATCGCTCTCTTTCGCCAGACGAATCAACTTCGCGCAAGGCGAATACGCGCCGACCAGAATGACCGCTTTCGGAGTCGGGCGATGCAAAATCAGATCGGCGAGCGCCCCTTCGACCGCCATCGTGTTTCGCTCGTACCGACCATGAGCGATCGTACCGGGGCGTTCAATTCCATGTCGTTTGAGCGCCGCCGTTCCGCCGGCGAAGCCCGCATCGCCGTAACCGTCGCGTTGGGTGATAAAGGCGATTTCGTCAGGCTCGATTCCCGCGGCGACCAGCGCATCGACCATCATCGACGTCTCTTCGGCATAGCTGGCGCGAAAGTTGATGACGTAACGATCGGGGGGCGATTTGCGCAAGACGCCTGCACCGGTTAACGCTCCGATGAACGGCACTTTGGCTCGCTGGGCGATCGGCGCGGCGACGATCGCGGTGGGCGTCCCCACATCGCCGACAATCGCCAACACCTGTTCCAGCTCGATCAAGCGATGGATATTGGGGCCTGTTTCGCTCGGCTCGTAGCCGTCATCCAGGGCAACTAGTTCCAGTTGGCGTCCCTGAACTCCGCCGGCAAGATTGGCTTCGGCGAAAGCGGAGAGGACCCCGCGGCGCATTTGAATTCCGAGCTCACTAACAGGTCCGGTCAGTGCGGTCGACATGCCGAAGCGAAGCGGCGGAGAATCTCGCGGCTCCTCGGCGACGCTGACGCAAGCGAACAGCGCACAGCAAGCTGCGCACAGAAATTGCGTGCGTCGTCGTGTAGATAGACTTCTCAAAAACACGACGCCCTACCCCTAGTCTCGTCGTACCGCTGGTCGCTAAGGCAACTCGCCTTAAATGCGCAAGTGGTGAAAAATAGCACCCTCTTTGGCGCGGCGCCGAGTTATTCCGGTTAGCGCGATCTTGACGGAAGTTCAGGGGACGTTCCTTCACGTAACGACGCAAAAAAAGCCGCATGGGATCCATGCGGCTTTGTGGAGATCAAATTGGCGACTGGCCGACGGTTACGTCAGCTCGGACAAGGGACCAGCTCCGCAGAAGTCCGGGTTACCGAAGGTCTCGATATGGTGGCCGAACGAATGAGCGCACGATAGCCAGAGGCGGTTGTGCGGATCCTTCTTCAGTTGGATCGAACGCCCCATCTTGAAGCCGAGCCCGCCGCCGACCAGCACCAACGGCACGTCGTCGAGCGTGTGCGAATTCCCTTTCCCCAGTTCGTTGGTCCAGATCACGGTCGTGTTGTCGAGCAGCGTGCCGTCGCCACCCGGTTCCGGCGTTTCGTCCAGCTTCTTGACCAGGTAGGCCAGCTGTTCGCAGAACCAGGTGTTGATCTTGATCAACTTCTCTTTCGATTCAGCGTCGCTATCGGGCTTGTGCGACAGTTCGTGGTGCGATTCGTCGACCCCCAGCCAGTTCATGCGTGCGCCGCCGACCGAGTTGGTGTATTGCAGCGTCGCGACGCGGGCCATGTCGTTGGCCATACTGTTGACCAGCAGATCGACCTGCATTTTGCTGATCGTCGGCATGTTGTCGTTCTTCAGCTGCACGCCGGCCTCTTGGACCGGAGCTTCCAGGGCCAGCTTCTTTTCGCCGGCCGACTTCAGCTCTTGTTCCATCTGGCGGACGAAAGCGGCGTGCTCTTCCAGACGCTGCTTGTCTTCGCTGCTGACGTAACGCTCGACTCGCTTCAGATCGAGACGGACTTTGTCGAGCACGCTCTCCAGGCTTTCACGATCTTTGACCTGACCATACAGCTTCTCGAACATCCGATAAGGATCGTCGATCGGGGCGACCGGCTTGTTCGGCCCGGCGTAGACCATACGGGTCCACGGGTCGGCGCGATCCGGGACGTTAACGCCAAACTCGAGCGAACCGAACCGCGTGCGGGTCGCTTCTTCCGCTTGCAGGAATTGCTTCAGCTCTTGGTCAATCGACAAGCCGCTCGCCCAACCGGCCGGCGTGTGCGACCCGCCTTGGATGTTGCCAGGGAAGAGCTCAATGCCGGTCAGCAGGCAGCTCATGCCGCGCATGTGGCTGTCGCCGTCGCCGCGCACGCGATCGCTGATCCCTTTGATCACCATCGTCTTGCTCTTGTACGGCTCGAGCGGCTTCATGATTTCTTTGAATTCGAAATCTTCCCCTTCTTTGTCGGGCCAATAGGCGTCGGGGATGATGCCGTTGGGGCTGAACATCACGATCATCCGCCGCTTGCGCAAGTCAGGAGCGGCGGCCATCCCCAAGCTGGGCAAGTTCATCAGCAGCGGCAAAGCGGCGGCTGAGATTCCCATGCTGCGAACGAACTCTCGTCTAGTTAGACGCGACATGTCCCGCGCTCCCTTCATTAGGCGTGTGCAAAGCGGCGACCGCGGCGATCGACACCAGCAGCTTGCGTACGTTGTAGTTGGATTTCTCAAATGACGTGATCAAATCGTCCCCGACCGACTCGCCATAAGCGTTGATCGGGTGTTTGACGCAGTGATGGAACAGCTGGTCGACGAAGGCGCCATGCGCCGAGCGACTCTCGACGATGTGCTGGGCCAAGTCGCGGGCGCCTTCCAGTTTGACGGTATCCCCTTCGGCGGTGGCGAAATCGGTCGTCGCGTCCACCTTGCGATCCCCTTCGGTCTCGCGATAACGGCCAATCGCATCGAAATGCTCGAGGGTGAAACCGAGCGGATTGATAATCTGGTGGCATCCCTGGCACGCGGCCGGCTCGGTCAAAACCGCGACCTTTTCCCGCATCGTCATGCCGGCATGGAAATCGCCATCTTTGAACTCGGTCGCTTGCGGAGGCGCCGCGAGCGATCGCCCCAGCAACCGCCGCGTGATGAAGACGCCGCGGTGAATCGGGGACGAGAACTGGTTGTAGGCGAGCATCGACAACATGTAAGGATGCGTCACGACGCCGGCTCGATGTTCCGGCTGGAACGAAACTTCTTGGAACGAGTCGCCGCCGTCGAACGGAATGTCGTATAGCTTGGCGAGACGCTCGTTGACGAACAAGCGATCGCCGAGCAACAGTTGCCGATAGTCGGACGATTCGTTCCAGACGACGTCATCCACAAACAGATCGAGCGACGTCCGCATGTCGGAGGCGACGCTTTCGCTGAATTCGGGGAAGACGCCGCTGTCTTTGACGATCCCTTCTTTTTCGTCGAGTTGGAGCCAGTGATGGAAGAAGCCGCGGAGCTTCGCTTTCGCCCGCGGATCTTTCAGCATCTTTTCGGCTTCGCTCTGAATCTGCTCCGGCCGACCGACCCAATTCTCTTTGGCCGCACGGAACAAATGTTCGCTCGGCATCGTGTCCCACAGGGCGTACGACATGCGGGAAACGACGTCGTAGTTATCGGGGGGCGAGTTTTCCAGGTTCGTATAGAGGAAGCGGGGAGACTTGAGGGCCAGCAGGACGCACCGTTTGACCGAGGTCTCCAGCGCCATCTCGTCGCTGAACTGCTCGTCAATGAAGAAGACCTTGTCTTCATCGCTCAGCGGACGGCGGAAGGCCCGTTCGACGAACTTGCCGCAGAAGTCGAGCACCTTCTGGCGACGATCGCCGGCGTCATTTTTGGTTTTCGCCAGCTCGTCCAGATTGTCGACCACGTAGCCGGCCACTTCCAAAGCGCCCGCGGTCGTCGCTTCGTCCCAAGCCTTCGAGACCGAAACGCCTCGTTCATATCCAGAGACCGAGTCATCGGCCGGAAAAGCGGCGGACGAAATGTAAAGCTCCGGAGCGAACTCCGGCGACAAGTTACGCGCGGTCAGGAAGTCGCGAGCCTTACGCGGCGGCTTCCACTCAAGCTTCACCGACGCGGCGTCATCTTTGAACTTGTAGACTTCCAGCTTGATGCGATAGGGACGGCCGCCGAGCAGACGAATCGTTCCCTTGTGCTCTTTCGGTTCGCCGCGCGAAGCGACCCACTCATCGATCAGCGGCTTGCGATCGTTGTTGACCCACAGTCGGGCGCCGTTCTGCGTCGTGAGGATGAATTCGTACTCGCCGGTATCTTCGGCCAGGACCGAACCTTGCCAACGAATCGAGAACTGCTCGGCCGGAGCAAGCTTTTCCTCGTCCGATTCTTTCTTCTTCTCGTCCTTCTTTTCCTCTTCCGGCTTCGCCGTCAGTTCGTACGGCAGTCCATCGCCGAAGTCGTAGTCGATCTTGGCGTCGATCCGATTCACCGCGGTCTCGCGGAAGTTCCGCTTCTTGAAGATCTCGGTCTTCAGGCCACGCTGCTCTTTCGGGTCAGGGGTCCAGCGGAAGCTGGCGATCAAGTCGGCGACCGTGTTGTCGTACTGACTGACGGTCAGGTGGGCGAGTTCGATCCGCGATTCCGAGCTTTCTCGCGCGTGCGGAGCGTAGAACTTTTGATGAATGAACGCGGCGACCGCTTTGGCGTCATCGCCAACGCAGGCTTCCGGATCTTCTTCCGGCATCGTATCTTCGATCGCCATCGCCAACTCGGCGATTGACTTGGTTCCGCGGAGAGCGTTCTCGGCGGCGCCAGAAACCCCTTCGCCTTGATCGCCGTGACATTCGGCGCACATCTTCTTATAGATCGCAGCGCCATCGGGCTTGGCGGCCAACGAGATACTGGCGGCCAACAAAACGGCAAACATTCCAACCGACGCCATGATCAGGCGTTTGGTGAGAGCGCAGGAGGTAGGAGCGAATGCGGGCATCTCAGTAACTAACTTTTAGGCGGGAGTTGAGCGGCCATCGCCAGCGGCTGGCGACGACGGTCAAGCAATCGGGGGCAGGCGGGAGAAGAAATGGCGCTAAGTGGCCATCTCTTCACCATTTATGGTACCTGTTTCGCTATCAAATTGTCAATATTTCGCCCCCCGAAACGAACAGCTAGGGTCGGGATAGCATCCGGCGAATCCGATTTTTCGGCGAACCTTCGTCCTGGGGGCTGCGTCTATAGGGTTAAGTTAAATCTTTCCGCCTTTATGACGCGGCGCTTAGGCGAACGGCCTAAGATCTGATACATTGTTTTCTAAACAGGTTTCCCCCCTAGAAGCCGACAGCGGGCCTATTCTTCGGCAAGATCGCCGAGCCCGGTCGCTTCCTGAACGCGGGTTGAGACCACAAGTATTTCTCACGAACGGAGTTTCATGGAACTGGAACAGCTGGAGCAGACGCTCCTAGCCCACATTCAAAAGTCGACTTACCAGCCGGTAAAACCGAAAGTCATCGCCAAACAGCTCAATGTGGCGGAAGAAGACCTCAAGACGCTCAAGCGTGCCATCAAGCGACTTCTCAAAAAAGGGCACATCGTTTACGGCGCAAGCCATCTGATCAAACGAGCCAACGCCGACAGCGGCAAAACGTCTAAGTCCATCGTTGGACATTTTCATCGCACCGCCAAAGGGTTCGGGTTCGTCCGACCGCTCGGAACGCCCAAGTCGGCCGAGAAAACCGCCGACATTTACGTTCCCGCGAAACGAACCGCCGACGCCGCAACCGGCGACACGGTCCGAATTCGCTTGTTCAAGATGCGCGGCTCGACCGGCGAATCGAAGATTTGCGGCGAAGTGATCGAGATCGTCGAACGCGAAACGCATCGCTTCGTCGGCACCTACAGCGAGTCGCATGGCTACGCCCTGGTCCAAGTCGACGGCAACGTCTTCACCCAACCGATCCTGGTCGGCGACCCCGGCGTCAAAGGCGCCCGCGTCGATGACAAAGTGGTGATCGAAATCGTCCGCTTCCCGTCGCACTTCCATGACGGCGAAGGGGTAATTGTTGAAGTGCTGGGAGCTCGTGGAGCCCCCGGCGTCGATCTGCTGTCGGTCATGCGCGAGTACGACCTGCCGCAGGAATTTCCGGAAGCGGCTTTGGAAGTCGCCCGTGAAATGGCGGACAACTTTGACGAGTCGATCGGCGAAGGTCGCCGCGACATCACCGACGAGACGATCATCACGATCGACCCGTTCGACGCTCGCGACTTTGACGACGCGATCAGTCTGACGCGGCTGGAAAATGGACACTGGCTGCTCGGCGTGCATATCGCCGACGTTTCGCATTTCGTGCCGGAAGGTTCGGCCCTCGACGTCGAAGCTCGTAATCGCGCGACCAGCATTTACTTGCCGGACAAAGTGATTCCGATGCTGCCGGAGATCATCTCGAACAACCTGGCCAGCTTGCAGCCTGACAAGGTGCGCTACGCCAAAACGGCCCGGATCGAGTTCACGCCGGATGGCGCTCGGGTCCATACCGAGGTCTTCAAAAGTGCGATCAAAAGCAAACGCCGCTTCACCTATGAAGAAGTGGACGAGTACCTGGAAGATCGCGACGCGTGGAAAGAAAAGATCACGCCGCAGGTCCACAAGCTGCTCGCCGATATGCACGAGTTGGCGATGATGCTCCGCGAACGTCGTTTCCAACGGGGTTCGATCGAACTGATCATGCCGGAGCTGAAGCTCGATCTCGACAAAGACGGTCAGGTGACCGGCGCCCACGTCGAAAAGAACACCGAGAGCCATCAGATCATTGAAGAGTTCATGTTGTCGGCCAACGAAGCGGTCGCCGAAAAGCTGCATGACAAAGAGCTCTTCTTCCTGCGGCGCGTGCATGATTCGCCGGAGCCGAACAAACTGGAAGCGCTCACCGAATTCGTTCGCGACGTCGGGATCGAGTGCGACAGTCTGCATAGCCGCTTCGAGATCATCCGCGTTCTGGACAAGGTAAAAGGCCTGCCGGAACAAGCGGCGGTCAACTACGCGACTCTGCGGAGCATGAAGAAAGCGGTCTATAGCCCCGAAGAGATCGGCCACTACGCGTTGGCGAGCGAATGCTACTGCCACTTCACGTCGCCGATTCGTCGCTATCCCGACCTGACGATCCATCGCATGTACAACGACCTGGACGCCGGCAAGCGTCCGGTGCAGGACTACGACGCGATGATGGCCGAGGGAGAGCATTGCTCGGAACGGGAACAACGGGCCGCCAACTCCGAACGGGACCTGGTGAAGATCAAACTGCTGAACCATCTGAGCCAGAAGATCGGCATGGAGATGGAAGCGGTCATCACCGGCGTCGAATCGTTCGGCTTGTTCGTGCAAGGGTTGCAGTTGCCAGCCGACGGGTTGATCCATATCGACTCGCTGCAGGACGACTACTACCGATACGATCGGACGACCCATTCGCTAGTCGGCAATCGCGGAGGAAACGCATACCGACTGGGCGATGTGCTGAAGGTTGCGATCGCTCGCGTTGATCTCGAGAAGCGGGAACTCGATTTCCGGTTGATCGAATTTGAATCGCACGCCGGCAGTCAAAATCGACGTCCACCGACTTCGGGGCGTACGGCCAGCGATGATTTCTCGCATGGACGCGGAAAGCCTGCCAAACAAAAGCACGGCGGCAAATCGCACGGCGGCAAAGGAAAGTCGAAGAAGCGGAAGCGGTAAGCCCCCTCGGGCTGGCGAACCGCAAAGAGTCTCGCTGGCCGGCAGTCGAGCAAAACCGGACTTTGCTACTGGCTCATTTTGAGAATCGCGTTGTCATCTCGACAACAGATCGGGCGAGTTTTTTTCTTCGCCGCGATCGCGATTATCGTAACTTGTTTCCAATTGGGGATTTGCAAGCAGTCGCTGCATTACTGGCACGCCGCTTGCGATTATGTCTGCCAACAGCATCGGCCGGCAAAAGACAGAACACGATGCTGATTGACATACAACCGAAGCGAGCGGTCCCGCGCGATAGCGCGGACCGATCTCGCCGATTTCCCCCAAAGTCGGAGATGAGAAAATGAGACGCATCCTTCTCGCACTGGCAGTTATGGCGACCGTTGGCTTGTCGTTCGGCGCTTCGTCGGCGATGGCTGGCGGCCCCCACGGTCATGGACATGGGCATGGACATGTTCAGCACTTTTACCATGGCGGAGTCCCTGGCCACTATGATTACCATCGCGGCCACGTTGACTACCACCATGGCAACCATGTCCACCACTTGTATGGGGCTCCACGCGTCTACTCACGCGTTTATTCCCCCTCGCCGTTCTACGGCGGCAGTTACTACCGCAGCACCTACTACGGCGGTGGCGGCGGGTTCTACTTGAACGGTCGCAACTTTTCGGTGGGCGTCGGCTTCTAGAGCCCACACTTCCGAAATTCATGGGAGACGCCTCGACCGTCCCGGTCGAGGCGTTTTTCGTGCGCTCATCACCTTGAGCCGATCGGGCCGGGCGCCTACATTGGCGATTTGCCCCGTAGTTTTTCGACGTAAACGGTACCGTGCTTCATCTTCAATCGACCAGTTCCGACCGTTGGTTCTCTCAGGTCAGCGACAATCTCGATCTGCTGCTGATCGACCACGCGCACTGTGAAAAAAAGGCGGCCGGCGTCGCGATGAACATGATCTTCGCTTATGTCGAAGATGAAGATCTCTGCCGCGCGATGACCGAAATCGTCAACGAAGAGCTGGAGCACTTTCACATGGTGCTAGAGCTGCTCCATGAGCGGGGGATCCCGTTTCGCCGCTTGAAACCGAGCAACTACGGCGAACAGCTCCACGCGCTGATTCGGAAAAACGAGCCGGAACGTGCGGTCGATCGTCTGCTGGTCGCCGGGCTGATCGAAGCTCGTAGCTGCGAACGGTTCGGCATGCTGCGGGAGCGGCTGGAAGACAAAACGCTGGCCAGCTTCTACGACCAGCTGTTCGAGTCGGAAGCGCGTCACCACTCGGCTTACGTCCGCTTGGCCAAGCATTACGCCGATGACAAAACAGTGATGGACCGGCTTGACGAACTCGCGAAAGCGGAAGCGGAGATCATCGCCGTGGGGGATGAGAATCCCCGGATGCACAGCTAGGGCTTGCGGTCGGTTGCCGTCGCCATAAATCGTGATAGACTGGCGTTTTACGCACTCCAGAACTTGTGACGAAGATTTATGGAAAACGTCTCCATTGGGGGCGCTTCGCCTGGCCTGCCCCACCCCGCTCTGGCTGGCCAAGAAGCGGAAATTGACGCCCTTCGCGAAACCGGCACCTACTTCTTTCAACGTGGTTGGTCGGTTGGAACCAGCAGCAACTACAGCGCTGTGCTGCAGCAGAACCCGCTGCAATTGGTGCTGACCGCCAGCGGCATGGACAAAGGGCGATTGACGCGTGCCGATTTCGTCCGGGTCAACGACCAGGGGAAACAGGTCGACGTCGACGGCGCCCCCACGACCGATCAGCCGAAATCGTCGGCCGAGACGTTGTTGCATGTGGTCGCCGCCCAGCAGCCGGGCGTCGGCGCCATTTTGCACACCCACTCGATCTGGGGCACGTTGCTGTCGGACCACTTCTTCGACGAAGGGGGCTTCTCGATCGAAGGGTACGAGATGCTCAAAGGTCTGGCCGGCGTCAAAACGCACGAACATACCGAATGGGTTCCGGTCTTCGACAACACGCAAGACATTCCCGTTTTGGCCGAACAGGTCGCCGCGCGATTGGCCGATCAATCGCAGCCGCCGATTCATGGCTATTTGATTCGACGTCACGGGCTCTACACCTGGGGCGCCGACGTCGCCGAGGCGCGACGCCACATCGAGATTTACGAGTTTCTGTTTGAAACCCTGGTCCGTCGCATGATGCTGTGCGGCGAACTGCGCAGCGCCGCTTCGGCCGTATAACCCGCTTACTTCTGGCAGCGATATTTCGGAGAGACCTCCCCATGGCGAGCATTACCATCCACGACGAAAATCGTCGCATTACCGACCCGCAAGAGATCCGCCAATACCTGGAGCCGCACGGCATCTGGTACGAAAAGTGGGAAGTCGAAGGCCGGATCGGCGCCGAAGCGACCAGTGAAGAGATTCTGACCGCTTACGCGCCGGAGATCGAACGCCTGAAGGTCCAAGGGGGCTACGTCACCGCCGACGTGATCAACGTCAATCCGGAGACGCCGAACCTGGACGTGCTGCTCGCCAAGTTCGACAAAGAGCACACCCACAGCGAAGACGAAGTTCGCTTTACCGTCAAAGGAAAAGGCGTATTCCACATCAACCCGCCGGAAGGCCCGGTCTTTTCGGTCCTGGTCGAATCGGGCGACTTGATCAACGTCCCGGCCAACATGAAGCACTGGTTCACCCTGTGCGACGAAAAGACGATCCGCTGCATCCGCTTGTTTGAAGATCCGAGCGGCTGGACGCCTCACTACATCGCTGCAGGCGTCCACGAAAACTACTCGCCCCTGTGCTGGGGACCGGATTACATTCCGAAGTCTGACGACGTCGATCCGGTGGTGAAACTGTGATCGAATTTTACGGCCGCGGTTTGCTGCTCGACATCGAAGGAACGACCGCCAGCGTCGCCTTCGTTTACGACGTAATGTTTCCGTTTGTTCGTCGTGAGTTGGACTCGTACCTCAAGTCAGCATGGGGCACGCCGACGCTGGATCCAGTCTTGCGCTACATCGCGCAGGACGCTGGGGCCGACTCGTTCGAGCAATGGACGCGAGAGGATGCCGGCGAAGAGGCGAAGCTCGAGCGCGTCAGCGCCGAGATGACGCGTCTGATGGATAACGACGTCAAAGCGACTGGGCTCAAGCAACTGCAAGGTTTGATCTGGAAGTCAGGCTTCGACTCGGGCGAACTGGTCGCGGCGGTCTTTGACGACGTCCCCGCCGCCCTGACTCGCTGGAACGCCGGCGGCAAGGATGTCCGGATTTATTCTTCCGGCAGCGTCGCCGCCCAGAAGATGTTCTTTGGGCACACCAACCACGGCGACTTGCTCTCGTCGTTCAAAGGTCACTACGACACGACGACCGGCCCGAAGAAAGTCGCCGAAAGCTATCGCGCCATTGCCGCCGACTATGGCTGCGACGCCAGCGAAATCTTGTTTCTCAGCGATATCGTCGGCGAACTCGACGCTGCTCGCGAAGCTGGCATGCGAACCGGACTTTGCTATCGTCCGGGCAACGCGCCGGTCGAAAACGCCAACGGGCACACCGGCATCGAATCGTTCGACCAGATTTCCATCGGCTAGCACGTAGATTCTTTCGCGGCAATTTATGGGATCGTTGCGATCGTCCATTGCCGCGTAACGATCGCCGCTTATCATTGTTGCGGTATCACTCGGCAATGCTTTGAATCTCAATGATGAGGTAAGCAAAACTTGCGGCTGAAGGTCAGCCGCCGCTGCAAGGAATCGCAGCCAGGCATTCCCGCCAATCGCACGGTAGCACAGCGCTTTCCGCAGGAGGCAAGAATGTTGGCGAAATCTTCTTTCCGCTCGGTCCCGTTCGGATTACTCGTTACGCTGGCGACGCTGTCGTCGGTTACGCTAGCGATCGCAGGGCCTGTCAACTTTGACGTCGGCTATCGAATCGCTTGTCGCGACGTCACCCCAGACGATTATGTCGGCGACGAAAAGCTGATCGAAGCGAAGTTCGTCGTCTCTTCGCTGGTCGCCTACGAAGCTGAAAACGATCTGCTGCAGTTCGTGATTCGAATCGAAAGCGGCGATCCGCGCATGACCGCCGTCGATTACTCGCCGCGGACGACGCTTGAAAACACGTTGACCGGCGGCATGCAAATCGAACGCAAGAAAGAGAACGACGCGTCGCTCGGCGCCAATCTGACCGGTAAGTACGACGGCATCGTCAGCGGCAACCTCAGCGGCGGAGCGAGCCGCAAAGATTCGATCACCACAAAGTACGAATTGCGTTCGCCGGTCGAGCTGATCGCCGCCAGCGGAACGATTCATCGAGGCGCCGGCGTTTACTTCAAACTGAAACCGGCCCGGCAGACGACCCTGGAAGGCGCCAAGGAGTATACCTGCATCTTCCGCGTTCCCCGCAATTGGACGCGCGGCCTGGCCAGCGTTTACTGCGACGCGCTTGGTGAAGAGTCGTCGACGCTGTCGCCGCTCGACAGTCGCCGGAACTTCGCTCGTCAGACGTTTCGCGTCGCGCTCTATCTGGACATCGACGCCGACGCCCGGCGGGCGGCTGAGAACTATGTCGCGAGCGAACGAATGCTGCGAGCGGCGACGCTCCAGTATCGCGATTCGATCGAGAAAGCGACGCGTCACTCGCCGGTCGACCAACTGGTCTCCCTGGTTAAGCATGGCCGTACCAGTCACGGACCGAAGCTCGATCCAAGCGACCTGACCCGCTGGCCCGCCGATGAACTCTATCGCTTGCCGCAAGAGGTGCAGAACGCAGCGGCCGACTTCCGCGCCGCCGAACTACGGATGCGGATGTGGTCCGACGATTTCGTCTCGGGCAATTAGCGAAGAGACGCAGATCCAACTTAGGTTGGGTGCAGCGAAGCGCAACCCAACTTTCGCTTGCAAGCGCATTGTTGGGTTGCGCTTCGCTGCACCCAACCTACAAGACGACAATATCTCGCGGCCCGTTGCCTTACGCGTCTTCCAAGCCGAGATACTCGGTCGGCACATTCTTAAAGACTTCCTCCATGCTGGTCACCCCTTGGGCGACCTTCATGAGGGCCGAGCGGCGGAAGTCGAGCATGCCGTGACGAATGGCGATCGACTCCAGCTCTTGAGCCGACATGCGATTGGAAATCGCGCGGCGGGTTTCGCCGGTCACTTCCATCAACTCAAAGATGGCGGTTCGCCCGATGTAGCCTTCGTTCGGCGCCGAGGGGTCGGGTCCGTAGAAGACCTCGCCGTCGCCGGGATCGAGCATCTCTTGAATGTCGCCAAAGGTCGCCGCGGCGCCTCCTGGCCCCAGTTCGTAAGGGATGCGGGTCTTCGGATCGAGCACGCGAACCAGTCGCTGCGACAAGACGCCGCGGAGGCCGCTCGCCAGGAAGTGCGGATTCACGTCGAGCGACAACATGCTTTGTACCGCCGCGGCGGCGACCGGAGCATGTAGCGTTGCAAAGACCAGGTGCCCGCTGTTGGCGGCGCGAACGGCGGTCGCGGCCGTTTCCGCATCGCGGATTTCGCCGATCATGATCACGTCAGGCTGTTGGCGAATGACGCTCCGCAGCAACTCTGAAAAGTCGAGACCGATCTTCGGCGCGATCTGCGACTGGCGAATGCCGCCCAGCGAAAACTCGACCGGATCTTCCAGCGTGTTGATTTTGCGTTTGCCGTCGTTCAGGAACTGGAGGCAAGCGTACAGCGTCGTCGTTTTACCGGTGCCGGTCGGTCCGGTCACCAGGATCAAGCCGGAATTCGCCTGGATCATCGACATGATCCCCTGGCGATCATGCCGATTCAGCCCCAACTGTTCGATCGAAAGCAAGTTGGAATTGCGATCGAGCAGGCGGACCGTCAGGTCTTCGCCATAGAGGGTCGGCAGCAGGCTCAACCGCAGGTCGAGCATCCGCCCTTGATCGTCAAAGATCCAACGACCATCTTGCGGACGACGCCGTTCGGCGATGTCCATGCCGCTCATCGCCTTCAGGTAGCTGATCCACGAACGGCCTTGATCGGCAGGGACGTCGCGAATCGCTTTCATGCGGCCCCATTGACGCACCGCAACTTGAACGCTGCCGTCGCCGGCCAGCACAAACAAGTCGCTCGCTTGCATCTGCGCGGCCTGGTGAATCAACAGTTTAACGGCGACGTCGGGCTCAACGCTGGCAAGGTCGATCTTGGCGAAGTCCGGCGCAATGGGGCTGTCGTTCATGGTGTTATCCTTTCGCCAATCGCATGGCGGCGTCGCCGTTCGGCACGATCTGGAAGAACGTATCGAGCCGCATCAGCTTGAAGACGTTAGCGACGATCGGCGGCATGTTGTAGATCACGAGCTTGCCGCCTGACTCTTGAAAGTTCTTATGGCAAGCCAACAGCCAACCGACTCCGCTCGAATCGATGATGTCGGCTTCCTGCATGTTCAGCAGGACCGTGCGACGATAAGCGTCGATGCCGATCAAAGCGGAGAGGGGTTCCGTTTCGCGCATCGAACCATCTTGGCTAACGCGCCCGGAAACGGAGACCTGAACGATCTCTCCTTCGTGGGAAACGACATGCAATTCCATATCTACCTGCCCTGTTGTCAATCGCAGCCAAACGACCGTTTATATCACGGGCGTATGAAGAGAACACGAACATCTCTTCAAAGTCGTCATTTCTTAATCAAATGTACGGCAGATCAGTCCCCCTTCGACTAGAAGGGTTGTACCGGTGATGTAAGCGGCGGCGTCGGACGCCAACAACAGCGCCGGTCCGACCAGGTCTTTCGTCTCGCCCCAACGCTTGACCGCGGTGCGATCCGAGAACCGCTTCTTTTGCTCATCGTTGAGCAGGCTCATCGGCAGATCGGTCGCAATCGGTCCCGGCGCCAAACAATTGACCGTAATCCCATACGGACCAAGCTCGAGCGCATGGGCTCGCGACATCGCAACGAGCGCCCCTTTCGTTCCTGAATAATTTCCCCGCCCCGGATTCGAGGCGACCGCCAGGACGCTCGAAAGATGAATGATTCGTCCCCAGCCGTTCTCGATCATCGCCGGGGCCATTCGACGAGCCAGCCGCATGCAGCTGGTGAAGTTGATCTCCAGGACGCGATCCCAACTTTCGTCGGTCGTTTCAACCAACAGTTGCGGTTGGTTCGTGCCGGCGTTGTTGAACAGGATATCGATGCGGCCAAACTCGGCGAGCGCCCAATCGGCCATCGCATCGACTTCGGCCCGGTCGGCCATATCGCACGTCCGCCAGGCGACTCGCGCATCAAGCCCGCTGCCAATCTCGGCGGCGGCCTGCATCAATTCTTCAGGGTGGCGAGCGGTAATGCAAACGTCAGCGCCCGCTTCGGCCAATCCGCGGGCGATCGCTTTGCCGATTCCTTTGCTGCCGCCGGTGACCAGAGCGGTCCGGCCCGAAAGATCAAATAGCGCCGAAAGCGTCATAACGGGGCCTCAACGGGGAAAACAGAGGATGCTACCCCGTTTGTAACACGAGCGTGACTCAGAAGAAACAGTCTCGCTCGGTTGTTTGTTCTTTCGAACGGGCCCGCTGACTGGAAAAGAAGCGTCTGCGGCCGCCATTAGCAGGTTCGCCCAGCCGCGGCGCGCAAAAACAAAACCGACCGTACGAAGACGGTCGGTTTGATTTGTTTTCAGACGCCGGGCGAGCAGGCCGCGCTAGATGCGCTGGCTGTTACGCTGCACCCGATTGGGCCAGACAATTAGGCCTTGGCGGCTTTCGCGTTCTTGACGTGCGCGTTCAAACGCGACTTCAAGCGAGCGGCGGTGTTGGCATGGATAACGCCAGCAGCGGCCGTCTTGTCCAGACGCTTCACAGCGGCCTTCAGTTCGGCGTCCATCACGCCGACGTCGCCGGCGGCGACCGCAGCGCGGACCTTACGGACTTGGTGACGCAGCGCCGACTTGACGGCGCGATTGCGGGCACGACGAACTTCGTTTTGACGGAGGCGTTTTTTGGCGCTCTTGGTATTGGGCATGGATCCTAATTTCCCTTGCGGGCGGCCCTCAATTTCCTACTAGAACGGGGCCGCATTCTTACCGCGAACAGTTTGTTCTCAATGCGAAGCTACTTATCTTGCAACATTTTCCGGAGCTTGTCTAGCCTCGAATCGAGATCTCGGTACCCCGGATCCATATTTTTTAGCCGCTTGAAATAAGCCTTGGCGTTAACCAGCTCTCCCAGCCCCATCGCCAGGACTCCGGCCCGGTAAAGGAGCTGCTTGTGGCGTTCGGAACTCAAGGTGTCAGCGTAAGTTAGGGCTTCTTCGAAGCACTCCATGGCGGTGTGGTACTTCTTCTTGGCCTGGAGACATTCCCCCTTCCCCAGATTGGCGATCGCCAGCATTTTCTCGTCCCCTTCGATCACCTGATCGAAGACTTCGATCGCCTCGTCCAGGTTCCCCGCCCGTTTGAGCCGCAAACCGTACTCATACAAGTGTTTCTTGTCGTCGGGGTGGCGTTCGGCCCGCCGCTGGTAGATCTCCAGCTCGGTCCGGTTGAGCTCATCCTTCAGGTCGTCGGCCAATTTGCGGTTTTCAGCAGATTTCTCACCCTCAAACTGCTTCTCGGCGACTTCGTAGCGATAGCGAGCCCGGTTGATCCGGATATCCTCGAACTTTTGGATGATTTCCAGCGACTGGCCGATTTGGGCCTGGGCCTTCTTCATCACCAGTTCGGCTTCGAGATACTTGTCTTCGGCCTGCCACAAGTCGGCCAGCTTCAGGTAGTTTTCGATCTTCTCCGGATAGTCGAGGATCACCCGATCGAGAATCTGCTTCTCGTTCAGCTCGATCGCGACCTTCGGCTTTTCGGTCTTTTCTTCTTCCTGCGTCGTCTTCGGGCGGGGACGCGGCTTTTCGCCGGGGCGGATGTCGATCTTGTTGGTGATCGTCGCCAAACCTTGCCGCATCCGCTCTTTGTCGAGCGTCAGCTGCGAAATCATTTTGTTCGCTTCGTCGTCGCCGCGGGTCTTTTCGTTGACGAAGTGCCAAACCGCGATCGCCTGGTCAAATTGGCCGACTTTCCCCAGGTAGCGGGCACAATGCCGGCGAACCTCGATATCGTTCGGCGAACCGTCGGTCGCATATTTCATGAAGAGCAAACCGACTTCATGGCAACGCAGTTCGGCACACGCGTCGACCATCGGAACCAGCGCCGACGCGTCCCACGGATTCGACTTCAGCATGTCGACCCCTTGGCCCAGCACGTCGGTCCAATTCTTGGCGGCCAGCGCCTTTTTGATCCCGCGTCCCGCGAACGCACCAAAGAGCCCTGATGGCTTTTTCCCTTTGAACTTCCGTTCCAGGTTCTCCATCATCTTTTCGGCGTAGATCAAGTTCGCCGGGTCCGATTTGACGCACTCGCCCAGCAGACTGTGAGCGTAGTCAAAGTCGTACTTCTGCTGCTTCATCATGCCGGTCGCATGATCGAAGACCGACTGCAAGCGTTTGCGCTTGGCCGGCGTAATCTCGTAGCCTGCTGAATCGGTTGTCGCGTTCTGCCCGTCCACGTCGCTAATTGTCCATCATCAGAAGAAAAACTGGTCTACCGCCACCTTTACCGCGACGAACCCTTATTCTAGCTGCCCCAAGGCAATCGTGCCAAGTTATTGGCAAACAAGAAGTTGGCGTCTTGTGAAACTCGCTTCAAGGGGGTCCAATCGGAAGAGCATCGCATCCCCTAAACCCCCGGAAATTGGAATGCCGGAAATAGCCACTCACTCCCTTGGTAAAGCCTCGCTCGTTGGCGCTGGTCCTGGCGACGCCGGTTTAATTACCCTTCGGGGAGTTGAATTATTGGCCGCCGCCGACGTGGTGCTCTACGACTATCTCGCCAATCCATCGCTCTTGCGCCATGTCCGCAGCGACGCCCAGCTCCATTGCCTCGGTCGGCATGGCCACGGCAAGCTTTGGACGCAGCAGGAAATCAACCAGGCGATGGTCGAAGCGGCGCAAGAGGGACTGCATGTCGTTCGCCTGAAAAGCGGCGACCCGACCGTCTTCGCCCGTGCGGCCGACGAGATTGAAGCTCTCAAGCGACATGGCATTCCGTTTGAAATCGTCCCCGGCGTCACCACCGCATTGGCCGCCGGCGCTTGTGCCGGCGTTCCAGTTACCGACTCACGTTTTGCTTCAGCCGTAGCGCTCGTCACCGGACGCGAAAAGCCGGGCAAGTCGGACGATGCAATCGATTATGCGGCGCTGGCGAAGTTTCCGGGCACGCTGGTGATGTACATGGGCGTAACCTCCGCGCCGGCTTGGTCAGCAGGGCTGATCGCCGGGGGCAAGTCGCCGGACACTCCGTGTGCGATCATCCGGCGCTGCAGTTGGCCCGATCAGGAAACGTATCAGTGCACGCTCGGCGAGATCGGCGAGCATCTCCATTCCGGTTCCAAGATCCGACCGCCGGTGATCGTGGTGGTCGGCGAAGTCGCGCGAGAAGCGTCGGCCGACAATTGGTTCCAGAAGCGTCCTTTGTTCGGACAGCGCGTTTTGATCACGCGTCCCGAACATCAAGCGGACGGACTGGCCCATACGATGGCCGAACTAGGCGCCGACGTTTATCTGCAACCGGCGATTCAAATCTCGCCGCCGCACGATTGGTCGCGCGTCGATGACGCGATCCGCAGCTTGCACGACTATGACTGGCTCGTCTTCTCGAGCGCCAACGGCGTTCGTTACTTCTTCGAACGTTTGTTTGCCCTCGGCGACGACCTGCGAGCCATCGGGCATATGCGAATCGCGGCCATCGGTTCCGGCACGGCCGACACGCTGGCCGAATATCACCTCAACGCGGATGTGATCCCGGCCGAGTACCGAGCCGAGTCGCTGGTCGCCTCGCTCAAGGACGAAGCGGAAGGTCAACGTTTTCTGCTGCCGCGGGCCAGTCGTGGTCGCGACGTCTTGCCAAAAGGTCTCGCTGACGCCGGCGGAGATGTAACGGAGATCGTCGTCTACCAAAGCGACGACTGCACGCAGCTTTCGGCCGACGTCGTCGAAGCCTGGGAAGAACGGCCAATCGACTACGTGCTGGTCACCAGCAGCGCCATCGCGCGGGCGACGGTTCGTTTATTGGGAGATCGCGCGAAAGAGACGAAGTTCGTCAGCATCAGCCCGATTACGTCCGATGCGCTACGGGAAGTCGGCGTCGAGCCAAGCGTGGAAGCGACGGTTTACTCGATGGACGGCGTCCTCGAAGCGCTACAGCGCCACGTCGCCGGCTCATAAGGTCTTACCGCCCAGCGCCATGAGAACCAACACTACCGCTGGTAAATCGGCAAAAAGCCGTAGTCCAACTGCATCATGATCAAGTTGCATGAGGTGACGTAGATCGGGCCGACGGTCGTATCGTCCCACGCGCCGTCGCTACGTTGCTTGCGGACGATCTCGGTGTAGAGCCGATCGCGGAACGCTTCCCAGAACTCGCGATCGCGAAAACCTTCGCGATAGACGACCTGGGCGTAGTAGAGGTACGTGTAGTGCCAATGGCTGAACGCTTGCTGCTGCGTCTGAATCTGGTGCAGATTGTCTTTGCAGTAGTTGATCATTTTGTCGACCACGTCGCCGCCATATTCGCCGGCGTTCTGCAAACAACAAATCGACGCGGCGGTGATCGCCGGTCGTGAGGTTCCCCGATTCTTCGAGCTGTACGAAATGCCGCCGTCCGGGTTCTGGCAGCTGTAGATGTATTGTTTCGCTCGTTCGACCACTTCCGACGGCACTACGATGCCGGCGTTGCGACAGCCCCGGAGACCTTGCACCTGGGTGATGGTGGTCGAACCTTCGTCGAAGTCGTTCCCATCTTTCGCGCTGACGTAGCCCCAACCGCCGGAGGTGGTCTGGGCCGAGACGGTGAACTCCACCGCTTTGGTCAGCGTGCTGATCAGTTCTTCTCTTCGTTCTTCGTCTTCTTCTTCGCCGAGCACCTGCGACAGGAAGAGCATCGAGAAGCCGTGCCCGTAGGTGTAGCGGTTGTCGGTCAGCGGATCGCCGATCAGGCCGTTGTCGCGGCGTTTGCTGTAGATGAAGTCGGTGACGCGGCGGATGTTCTTCGCGTAGGGTCCCTGCGTTGTGGTCGAGCCGGACGCGATCAGCGCCGTTCCGGCTAGGGCAGCCATCGCCGTCGGATAGGCCTGGCTGGCCCAATGTCCCATCCGGGTCTGCGTGCGAGCGACCCAGTCGAGCCCTTTCCGAGTGGAGGTAAGCCAGCTGGTCTTTAGCGCCGTGTCGGCTGCCAGCAGAGAAGAGCTGCCGGCCACTCCGGCCGCCATCGGCAGACCTGCGGCTAGGCATCGTAAGGCGGCTCGGCGATTCAATTTGTCGGTCATCGGCGTCCCTCGGGAAAGCGGCGGATCTTTCCTATGCCCTTATTGTGGTTCATTCCGCAGCTTACGGCTATCTCTTCCTTCGTCGCAGAAAGCGGCCTGATAGTTCATTTCCGGGATTTGGGCCGCAAAGTTTCCCCAATCCCAACAGCCTGCCCCCCCTGCCTGAGAGGAGATTTGGTCAAAACCCTCACCCGCACAACCGGCCCTACCGATCCAGGAAAAGGTCAGTCAGCTCATCCGCGATGGGAGAATTCTATGCGACTTGGGGGCATGCTCACGAACCGTCTGGTCCTAACGATCGACCTTCATCTCTCGGCTCCCTCGCTTCAACTAGCCCACCATCGCCAACTTCACGACGCCGCTCGGACGCTGCTCGATCACCTCGACAAACACCAGCTTCCCGCGACATTTGGCCTCTCTCGCCCCGGTTATGGGCAACTCGCCCAATGGATCTCCTCCCATCCGCAGCACGAAACGGCGCTGCTGATGCAGCCTGCCAGCGATTGGCGTCAGTGGGGGGGAAAGGGTCTGGTCGACGAAGTACGTCGCCTGGCGGGGCACTCAGTTCGCTCGGTTTTCGCCCACGGCCCGCTCGAGCAGGCACACGCGTCCGCGTTGCGTCATGCGGGGATTCTGGCGATCCGCGGCAACGGCGGCTCGATTCAGGGCGCCACGCTGCAGAACGGAATGCCCTGGTTTGAGCCGAGCATTCAGGCTCCTTCGTTCCTGGCTCGGCTGACCGAATGGCTCCCCCATCGCTTTGACTTCGCGAAACCGGCCACGGCCCAAGTGATGCGAATCTGCGGAGAAACGGTCGCCAACGCCGGCCCATGGGCGAAAGATCAGGCGATTCGCGCGATCGATTTCGCGGCGAAATTTCGAGACCGAGGAGGTTCGGTAGAAACGCTGGCCAACTGTGCGAGCCAGCTGGAAACCTCCGTCGATAAGGCGGCCACCGTCAGCAAGGCGGCCTAGCCCCGGCGAAAAGGGGCTATTTCAGCTCGCGGAAGGTCGTAAACGCGAGAAAGGCAAGAATGGCGGATCCCACGACGAAGGCGATGTCCATCGTGGCGCTAACCCCTTGGAAGGGAACTCCTATCGCCAAATCGAGCGCAAACACCAAGAATATGAGAATGGAAATAGCCATTCCCGTGATTGTTAGCGCTTTCGGCATGCGGCGACTCCTGTTTGGCCCCTGCACAAACCTGGTGAAAATTTCCCAGATTTCCCAGACGGTGTAGTATAACTCGCCTCCACCAGATGTCACGCCGTGAGCGAGAAAAGTCCTCTCACGCAACAACTTGCGTGGTAAGTCCCGGCATCTTGGAAGAGTAGAAACGAGGATTATTGATGACGGCCGGGGGTTTTGCAACCGGCGAAGAGGTCCTTATAGTACGCCGTAACTATTTCTCTCGCAAGCTTTTGGAACTCCGTAGACATGAGCCAGCCCACCCCCTGGGACCAATTTCGTCAAGAGATGACCATTGCACCGGAGTGGGCCTACTTCGATCACTCGTCCGTTTCCCCCCTTCCCCGCCGAACTGCCGACCTGATTCGGCGGTTTGTCGACCAGGCCGCCGCCGGTGGAAATCTCCATTGGCCCGAGTGGGCGACCACCGTTGAGAAGACCCGCGGGCAGATTGCGGCGCTGGTCAATGCCGACATCGAAGAGATCGCACTCCTCCCGAACACCACCCACGGCGTCTCGCTGGTCGCCGGCGGATATGCCTGGAAACCGGGAGACAGCATCGTCGTCCTCAGCAATGAGTTCCCCGCCAATCTGTATCCGTGGATGCATCTGGAAAGCGTCGGCGTCGAAGTTCGTCAGGTGCAAGTCGAAGGCGCCGGACCGACGCTGGATCAAATCGCCGCCGCGATCGACAGCACGACCAAGATCGTCGCCGTCAGCTGGGTTAGCTATTCGACCGGTTATCGGCTCGATATCGCGAAGCTGACGGAACTCGCGCATTCGCGCGGCGCGCTGCTCTTCGTCGACGTGATTCAAGGGCTGGGCGTTTTTCCCTTCGACGTAAAAGCGACCGGCGTCGACTTCTTCGCTTCGACCAGCCAAAAGTGGATGATGTCGCCCGAAGGCGCCGGGATGTTCTATATCCGGCGCGAGCATTTCGACAAGTTACGTCCGCTGTTCGTCGGTCCCAGCAGCATGGTCAAACCGTACGACTACGACCGGATCGCCCTCGACTTCGCGGACAGCGCCCGTCGGTTTGAAGGGGGCTCGAAGAACATGGTCGGCTACATGGCGATGGGCAGTAGCCTTGGCCTGCTCATGGAATATGGCGCCGGACCGCAGCAGAGTGCGATCGGCGAGCGGGTCCTCGAGATCGGCGATTACGCGGTCGAACGATTGCAGTCGATCGGCGCGTCGATCTTCTCCGATCGCGAAGGAGAAAAACGTTCCGGCATCATCTCCTTCGACTTCCCCGGCCAAGACCCACACCAATTGCGAAAGCGCTGCGTCGACGCCAAGGTCGCGCTCAGCGTGCGGAGCGGTCGACTTCGCATCAGCCCGCATGCGTATACCGACCAGGAAGACGTCGACCGATTGATCGCAGCGTTGTCATAAACGCCGACTCCCAAACAAGCCACCGAAGACCGTCACGCTGAACAGCGCGACGGTCTTTTTTTGTGCGATCTACGCAACTCAATTCCCACCAGCCGAGCGTGAAATATCCAACACTCTTGCGCAATATCACATGGGACCCAACGATACATTGGATACAATGACACGACACTCCATCGCTTTCATCTTTTTTTCCTTGGAGTACTTTCATGCATGTTCGATCTGGATCGCGCGGTTTTACCTTGGTCGAATTGCTGGTGGTGATCGCCATTATCGGCGTCTTGATCGCCTTGCTGTTGCCTGCGGTGCAGCAAGCGCGAGAAGCGGCCCGACGAATGACCTGCACCAACAATCTGAAGCAAATTGGAATCGCCACGCACAACTATCATGACGCGTTCGGCAGCTTTCCGCCGGGCGGACTCGGCTATCAAAACCCCGGCGGAAACGGCGACTTGAATGCGTCGTCCTGGACGCTCCACCTCTTTCCGTTTCTCGAACAATCAGCCGCTTACGACGCGATCGCGCCGGGGAAAAATCGTCTCGACGAAGCGGCTACCGTCGGCAGTTCGATCAACGGCCCCAGCGGGCGATTTCTGATCGACATCATGCGAACGCCGATTCCGACGCTCGTTTGTCCTTCCGACATCGGCGGGCCCTACATCGACCCGATCGTCTCGCAAGGAGGCAACGGTCTCCTCTTCACCACCAGCGGCGCAACGTCGCCGAACGACTCGACCAACCCTGCAAAGGCGAACTACGCCGGCTGCGCTTCGTCGATCAAGATGCATGGAGCCTGGTGGGCGCCGCCGATCAACTGGCCGGGCCTAACGCCGCAGTTCAACGGCGTCTTTGGGATGGACGAAGTGATTCGCTTGCGTGACGTGCTTGATGGCACGACCAACACGTTTCTCGCCGGCGAACGTGCGACCGCGATTCGCGAACCGGCCGGCATCGACGCGCCGGATGATGACGATTCAGTCGCCGGAGGGCTTTGCAAATGTGCCGGGGTCAATCCATACGGCTTTCCCAACGACGGCGCGTTTCCATGGTGGTCGACGCAGGCCTTGGGCAGCGTCGGCTATCCGCTGAACAACGCCGTCTACTCGCTCTGGTGCAAAGGGGGCTTTAACAGCCATCACCCCGGCGGCGTGCAGTTCGTCTTTTGCGACGGCTCGGTTCACTTCATCTCCGAGACGGTCGACCACAAGCCGGACGAATACGTCGACAACAACGTGCTAGAGAACCTGGCGAATCGACAAGACGGATTCGTCGTCGGTCAATTCTAAGTTCGCCCGTGAAAAGTCTCAGGCGCCCTGCTGCGAAGATCGCGCCGTGCGCCTCCTCGAAACACGCACATCGCCCACGGCGATCTTTCAGGAGACCCAATCGATGAAACGTCAAATCATCGCGCTACTGCTCGCTGCGTTTCCGCTGATCGGCTGCCAACCGGCTGGTCCTAGCAACATCGCCGAAGTGACCGGCATCGTCACCGTCGACGGCAAACCGGCCGACTCGGCGACGATCACCTTCGCCCCGGCTCACGCAGGCAAGTCGTCATTCGGCCGCACCGACGACGCTGGTTACTATCACCTGGTCTACACCACCGACATCCAAGGAGCGCTGATCGGCGAGCATACCGTCACCATCGCCAACGAGCCGCCGCCCGGTCAGGCCCGGCCGGCTGTGATGGTTCCGCGGCAGTATGGGAGAGCGGGCAAGTTATCCGCCAACGTCGCCGCGAATCAGAAGAATCAGATCGACTTTGCGTTAACGACCAAAGCGAAATAACGCGCGGTCGTTACCACTCGATCTTTTCGGATGAGAAAATCGGACCTTCGACGCAGGTCCGTTTGTAGTCCCAACTGCCGTCGTCCTGGCGAACCTTGGCGACGCAGGTGAAACAGATGCCGATGCCGCAAGCCATCGGCGTCTCGAGCGAAACCCAGCACGGCACGTTCCGCTCGGCGGCGATCTTGCTGACCGATTCCATCATGCGCTCTGGTCCGCAGCACGCGATCTGCACGCCGGCGGTCGACTGGTCGAGCGTTTCATTCAGCAAGTCGGTCACCAGGCCATGATGCCCGGCCGAACCGTCGTCGGTGCTGATTTTGACGTCGATGCCGCAAGCGCGGAAGTCTTCGACGCCGGCCAGATATTCAACCGAACGAGCGCCGTAGCACATCGTCACTTTGCCGGCCGCGGCGCCTTGTCGCGCCGGATTGCCGTACGCCTGACGTCCGAGATATTCTTTGCCGAGCGCGACGAACGGGGTTTGACCGATGCCGCCGGCGACCATGATCAAGTGATCGACCTGCTCACCTGGGAAACCATTGCCGAGCGGACCCCAAGCTTCCAGCCGCTGTCCCGGCTTGAACGAGGCGAGCTTGCTGGTCATCTTGCCGTGGACCAGGTAAACGACGTCGATGCCGATCGCCGCGCCGCTGCCGTCTCGATAGACGTCGTACATCGCCAGCGGTCGACCCAAGAGCGGATCTTGCATGTCGGCCAGACGAAGCATGACGAACTGTCCCGGCGTGATCCGCGCCGCCAGATCAGGACAGGCGAACCGGACGCGAAAAGTATCGCGAGCCAATTGGACGTTCTCGACCACTTCGGCCGTCAGTTGGACGGCTTGGTCGGCATAGTACGGAGCGTGGAGCGGGTTGCAGTTGTCGTTCACTTGCGGCGCTTCGTCTTCTTCTTATTGAATGTCTGTTTCTTCGCGTCCGGGTTTTTGACGTACTTGGTGCGAACGCTCCCCCGTTTCGTCTTACGACCACCCTTCGCCGTCTCGTCGGCCGAGCTCTGACCGTACGTCATCTTCTTCTTTTTGGGCGCCCCTTTCTTGGGACCACCCTTTTTCGGCCCGCCTTTTTTCGGACCGCCCTTAAAGCCGGTTCCCGTTTTGGCGAACTTCTTTTTGGGAGGAGCGCCGGCCCGTTTGGGCGCCGCCTTCTTCTTCGCGGGACCTCGACCTTCCGAGAACCAGCCCATTTCCGAGATCGGCCGGCCTTCGTCATCGTCGTCGTCATCATGCGAGCCGAACGATTCGGAGAAACCACGGCTCTTCGCCGGACGACCGCCTGACTTGTCAAACGAACGTCGCTTCTCCGGAGGCGCCGACGACTTGCCGTACGAACCGCTGCGGCTGTCGCCGCCGATCGTCTTGCCGTACTTGCGCGGTCGTTCGTCCGTTTGCTTGGGGCGCGACGAACGTTCCTCCGAGTGCTTGGGGCGCGACGAACGCTCCTCCGAGTGCTTGGGGCGCGACGAACGCTCTTTCGACGCAGGCCCCGACGATTTGCGCGGCGGCTTTCCGGTCGGACCGCTTTGCGTTCGTTCTCCGCCACGAGCAGGTCGCGGGGCAGGCGACTTCTTCGGCTTGCTGCCGGGGCCGCCGAACGCGGCGTCGCGAAGCGCCTTCACCTCAGCGCTCTTTAGTTCGCGGAAGGCGCCTTCGGGCATTTCGCCCAACCGGAGCGGGCCCATCGCGATGCGCTTCAGTCGCAAAACCTTGTGGCCGATCTTCGCCATCAAGCGGCGGATTTCGCGGTTCTTCCCTTCGTCGAGGATGATCTCGAGCGAGGTGCTTTGTTTGTTCTTGCGCTTGAGGCTGACGCTGACCGGTTTGACGAAACCTTCGGCGAAGTGAATGCCGCGACGGACCTGCGACAAGGCGTCTTGCTCGGGATGGCCCGCCACTTCAACGCGGTAGGTCTTTTCGATTTCGTAGCGCGGGTGAGCCAGGCGGTTCGCCAGTTCGCCGTCATTGGTGACGACGATCAGCCCTTCGCTGGCACGGTCGAGCCGCCCGATCGTGAACAGACGGACGTCTTGCGGGACCATGTCGATCACGCGGGTTCGCCCTTCCGGGTCGAAATTGGTGCTCAGCACCCCCGGCGGCTTGTTCAGCATGTAATAGATACGTTTGCCGAACTTCAGCCGCTGCCCGTCGACCAGGATCTCCTGGTGCTCGGGATCGACCTTCATGCCGAGCTCGGTCACAAACTTGCCGTCGACTTCGACCCGCCCTTCCTGGATCAGCTCTTCGCACTTTCGACGGCTGTCGATGCCGGCGAACGCCAAGACTTTGTGCAGGCGCTGGAGCCGGAGCGGGGCCGGATTATCAGGTTTCGCGGGGATATCGGTCATGGCGGTCTAGCAGCGACAGGGGGAAAACCCCCAGTTTATCCGCTGCCGACCCATACGCACAGGCGCCGCGGTGATCCGCGAATCCAAGATTTTTCTGGGCCAGACCAGCGGTTCCCGCCCCAAACCGCCCGCTAAGGAAGAAACGCCGCGTTGGCGCCGAAGTTGGCCGGGTCATTCTGGACCGCTTCGGCCGGCGGGCGATCAAAGTCGCGCGGGCGACCACCCAGGACCTCAGGACCGAGGTCGTTGTTGGTGTAGGGGTCGTAGGCCATGGCTCGCTGCTGCTGTTGCTGCATGGTGCCGGGATCAAACAGCGGCGTGTGCTTCAAATGCCAACAGCCGGCGCACTGCGAAACCGCCAAGATGATCAAAGCGGCGATCGATTTGGGTCGTGACGTCAGCATGCCCTGGGGCTCCTCGAAGCGAAATTGCAGCGAGGAGTGTAGAAGCTTCCCGTAAGCAGCGGAAGAGGAATCTGTGCTAGCAAAAGCGGGCGACAGGGGCGCCGTTTCTTTGGCGCCATGCTCTTACTACGTCTTCGTGGGAAGAGCATGTCTTCAATGAGTCTCCACAGGGCAAAGACATGCTCATCCGGCCGGGTGGCACTGCTGGCTTGTCCAGCAGTGCGGAACTGCCGAACGATTTCAATCCAGATACCGAGAACGAATCACGCCACGATAGGATCAGCGGTTCCGCAAGTGATCAACCTAGAGGCCGAACACTGCTGGACAAGCCAGCAGTGCCACCCAGATTCAATTACGGCAGGTACATATCCAACAGGGTCGTCTGACCATCAGGTACCAGCGTTACCGCCGCACTCGCAGCCGGAAGTAGAATCGTCTCTCCCTTTCGCAGCTGCAGCGGATGCGTCGGATGCTGGACGGCGACCGATCCGGACAGAACGGAAAGGATATGAAACCGCTCGTCGCCGCCGACCGAGTGGGGCTCGGCGATCAAGAGTCGATCGAGCACGAACTTGTCGCACTCGACCAGGCGTTCGACGCCCGGTTCGACGACTTGCGGCGTTTGCAGCGCGACCGGGCCTTTGGCGAAGTCGATCGTTTCCAGCGATTGTTCAATGTGCAGCGGACGTGAATTGCCGGCGGCGTCGCGGCGGTTCCAGTCGAACAGCCGATAGGTCGTGTTGCTCGACTGCTGGATCTCGGCGACCAGCAAGCCTTTGCCGAGGGCGTGCACCGTCCGGGCCGGAATGTAGACGCAGTCGCCGGGCTGCGGCTCGATGATGTGCATCAGTTCGATGACGCGGTTCTCGGCGGTCGCTTTCGCCAGCGCCGTCCGATCAACGCCTTCTTTCAGTCCAACGAACATCCGAGCGCCCGGCTCGGCGTCCATGATGACCCAGGCCTCGGTCTTGCCAAGATCGGGAGGATCAAGCAGCGCCCCTTGCTGATCGTCAGGGTGGACCTGGATCGAGAGGTCGGTGTTGGCGTCTAGGAATTTGAAGAGGAGCGGGAACTGCGGCGGGACTGGGCGCCGCCCGAAGAGTTGCTCGCCAAATAAAGCGACCAACTCTCCCAAAGTTTTTCCTTGCAGCGGCCCGTGAGAGACGACGCTTTGGTCTTCGCCATGGTCGACCACCTCCCAACTCTCGGCGAAAACCCCTTCCTCGCCGATCGGTTTGCCCAATTCCGTTCCGAGTCGCCGACCTCCCCAGATGTACTGGCGGAACTTCGGTACAAACCGGAGCGGGTAATCGAGCGTCATCGTATCCATCCGTAGGGGTGACGTTTGTAGCGGTTGTAGCAGAAGGGTTTTGGGGCCGCAGCGCCGCTTGGTTGTCATTTTCGCAGGTCGATGGTAGCATAAAACCCGTGGTTCTTCCTCGCCCGCCCCTGAACCGTCAGGGCCTGAAGCCGTCGGAATTCGATCCGGCGGTATCTTACGGCGCCGAATCGCACCTTGGGTCGATAACGTCCTATCGTTGTTGATCTTCTGTTGACGATCCCCTTGCGCAATCGATGACGGATCTCGTATCCGGAGAATACCCATGGCGAAGAAGATCAATGATGACCTGTTCGAAGGGTCGGCGATGACCTTCGGGGAACACCTCGAAGAGCTCCGTTCCGCATTGTTCAAATCGATTCTCTGGCTGGCCGTCGGTCTCGCGATCGGCCTGTTGGTCGCCGATCGGGCGATGGACGCGATCCAAAAGCCGGTCAAAGAGGCGCTCGTCCAATACAACCAAAAGCGGACCCTGATGCGGCTGCAAAACCAGCTGCGCAAGGAGACCGGCAGCGACGTCATTTCTCCCGAAGACGAAGCGAGACTGAAAGAGATCGCCCAGGAAAATACCTGGTCCCCCGAAATCATCTACATCGAACCGACCGAGCTGAAGCGCGTTTCAGAGCTGAAGGGAGTCCCCTGGGGAACGAGCGCTGAGCCGGAGCAGACTCCGACCGACGAAGAGCCCCAAGAAGAACCGAAAAAAGATCCCGGTTCCGAGTCGACCGAAACGACCGAGGAAAGTCCGGAGGTGACGGAAACGATCCAAGAGATGGCGATCGTCCCGAAGATGAAACCGGTTCCGATGATCACCTGGAAGCCGACCGAAACGTCGCTGACCGCGCTGAAAGTCGAGGAAGTTTTCATGATCTGGCTCAAAGCGGGCCTGGTCTGCGGGGCGATCATCGCCAGCCCCGGCATCTTCTGGCATATCTGGAGCTTCGTCGCGGCAGGCCTTTATCCGCACGAAAAGAAATATGTCTGGATCTACCTGCCATTTAGCCTGGGGCTCTTTTTCGGCGGCGCCGCGCTCGCCTATTTCTACGTCTTCGCCCCGGTGCTCGAATTTTTGTTCAGCTTTAACCTGTCGCTGGGGATCGACCCTGATCCGCGGATTAGCGAGTGGATGAGCTTCGCGTTGCTCCTCCCCCTCGGGTTCGGGATTAGCTTCCAATTGCCGCTGGTCATGCTTTTGCTAAACCGAGTCGGACTTGTCGAGGTAAAGTCTTATACCGAGCATTGGCGCATCGCCATTTTGGTGATCTGCGTCCTCTCGGCGTTGTTGACCCCGGCCGATCCGCTCAGCATGCTTTTGCTGGCGATTCCCTTGTCGTTCCTGTACTTTGGCGGCATCGGCCTTTGCCTTTGGATGCCTGGTCGCCGGGCTCCCATGGCGCCGATTCGCTAAACCTACAGCCACAAGAGTTCGTCATGCCGATTCGCACAATCGCGGTAGGAATTGTCCTCCTCACGCTGGCGATCGTTTCGGCCGACGCCTATGCCGTCGACCTGTCGGTCGCCATCGGTCAGTCGTTTCCGGCGACCGATACGCTGGCCGACATTAACGAAGAAAACGCCGACGCGCGGGCTTGTCTCGAAGGTCTTTGCTGGCCGCGGGTCAAATTCGCCGTCGACGTCGAAGCGGCTCAGCCGGGCAAGGGAGACGCCCTCGTCCGGTTTCCTTCTCCCCGCGAGACCGGCAGCGAAGTCAACGATCGCGTCGCGATGCAGTGGTACGCCGCTCGGGGCGAAGATGGTCGTGCGATCAAAGCGCCGGCCGTCATCGTCGTCCACGAGTCAGGGAGCGGGATGACCGTCGGGCAGTTGATGGCCAAGGGGCTCCGCAATCAGGGGCTCCACACCTTCATGATCCAGCTCCCCGGCTATGGCCTGCGCAAACAGAACGGCGTGAAAGATGACGGGACCGGGTTTCTGATCCGGATGAAGCAAGCGGTCGCCGACGTTCGCCGGGCTCGCGACGCCGTTGCGGCGCTGCCGCTGGTCGACGCCGAGCATATCGCCGTCCAAGGAACAAGCCTGGGCGGATTCGTCGCCAGCGATGCGGCGGCTCTCGACGCCGGTTTCGACAGCGTCTTCCTCCTCCTCTCCGGCGGCGATCTAAACGACATCATCCACAATGGCGAACGAGAAGCGGCCAAAGTTCGCGAGAGATTAGAAGCGGCCGGGATCCGCGGCGAGCAGCTTGCCCAACTGGTTGGCGAGATCGAACCGCTCCGCATCGCCCATCGTTTGAACCCAGAGCGGACCTGGCTTTACAACGGCACGTATGACAACGTCGTTCCGCTGAAAAATGGAGTCGCCTTGGCCGCAGCGGCCCGTCTACAGCCGGAGCATCATGTCCGCATGACCGCCAACCATTACTCCGGCGTCATCTTCATTCCGTACGTGCTGGAACATATCCGCAACGGAATTGATACGGCCGATCGTCTCGACATGCCGCCGATGAACAACTAGGCCGACGGGATTTTGCTGCGAACGTCCGGAATGATCTCGGCCGGGACGAACTTCGCGAGCTGCTCGTCGCCCGCCAGCGGCGTGATCTGCTTCAGCAGCGAGCTGGAGACGTGGCCGTACTCTTCGTCCGCCATCAGGAAGACGGTCTCGATGCCGGGATCGAGCTTGCGGTTGGCCATCATCATCGTGAATTCGCCGGCGATGTCGGTCAAAGGACGAATGCCGCGGATCATCGCCCGGGCGCCGACCGAGCGAACGAAGTCGACCGCCAGACCGGAAAAGTGCAGCACTTCGACGTTCGGCACATGCTTGGTGACGCGGCGGACGAGCTCAACCCGTTCGTCAGGCGTAAAGAGTCCCACCTTCTGATCGTTGGTGCCGATGCCGATGATCAAACGATCGACCAGGCGGCTGCTCCGCTCGATCAAATTCAAATGGCCAAGCGTCACCGGATCGAACGAACCGGTGTAGACGGCGACTTTGGGGTTTTTCTCAGACATCAGTGGGGGCTTCGCAGGGGCCGGCGCCTAGTACAGCGCACGAATCTCGGGCTTGGAGAAATAACGGTAAGTATAGACATAGTAACCGAATTGGAGCAGCAAGATACCGAGACTGTACGCCAGACCAACGAAAAACAGATTCCAGAATACGAGATCCATCTCAAAGTCTGACGCTCCGGACGACTGGGAAATCGGTACGTTCTCCATCATCGAGAGGGGTAATCGGCTGACGGCAAACTGAAAATAGATGTCGAACCCTGTCGCGATGGCCGCCCAAGCTGCCGCGATCGCCAAAGCGTAGCGAAGAAAACGATCCCCCTGTGGGCGCAATCGCAAAAGGTTCGCCGCGCCCCAAATCAGAATTACGGCGACGATGACGCCGAGCGGGATCCGGATCGCTTGCGACCCAATGAAAACAAGTTGCAGGTCATGAAACGGCTGTACCGCCTTATAGAATTCATTCGGCATCCCCGGCCCAAAAACGCGAAACTGCCAGCACGTTTGAATCAGCTTCGGAATCGCCCTTAGGTGCGACGACGCCGTCAGCGTCGCCACAACAACGAGGCCAAGCGCCAAATAAACCGCCCTGCTGGGCATTGGCGGCGTAGTCGCCGCAGCAACGTCTTGAGCTTGATCGACGTTCGACACGCGGTCTCCTTTCGATTAGTCTTCTTCGTTTTCGTCTTCGTCAACTTCGCTCGCGTCGGCTTCTAATGCAAAGCTGGCGCGAACCTCGGGACGCGAGAAGTAGCGAACCGCAGTAATGTAAAAGGCGCCTTCTGCGAGGTAGATCGCTATTAAGATCGCTAACACTCCCCATGTATAGCCAATAACTGCTTGTTGGAATTGACGATTCGCCGTCGACGTGGCGCTAGTCCAGGTTTCATACAGGGCGGCTTGCAACTGCACGGTTGCGAACGTCGAAAACGAAGCGCCGACAATCCCCAAAAGCAGCATCAATAGAGAGAACAATACCATTTGCCGGGGAGCGCTAGGCGATCCTAGGCGAACGCTGGAGCAGGCAAAAAACAGCCCAATCGCCAGAATTACGGTAGCGCAGGTGTGGGCGTTAATCTGCATTCGATACGCGGACAACGTCTTGGCGATCGCCTCGCGGGTGAGCCGGGCGTCCGGTATTTTGACGTCATATTTGTTATCGTGCAGCCAATCGCCAGAAGGAACGGCAAACGCCAAGCCAAGGAGAACAATTTCGGCGACCGCCAGCAACGTGCCGATCATCGCCAACTGGCGAGCTTTCGGCGGCGCAACGTCTCGGCGTCGGCTGGTAACTATCACATGCGTCGCTTCACTCATACTTGGAATCGCTTTCACAATGGAGATTTGACGTTCGTCTCGTACAACGCCCGCGTTTCCGGCTTCGAGAAATACCGAAACGCGAAGTAGTAGTAGCCGAATTGCAGCACGACGAAACCGATGCCGGCTCCCACGCCGATGTAAAAGCCGACTTGCATCGCAATTCTCAGGTACGTCGCCGTGACGTTTTCAGGGTCCCCGTCAAAACCTTCCATGACCGTTTGCAGCACGTGGTACGTCCCAATCTGAATCAGGACGGCCATGACGGTTCCGAGCACATCGGTCGCCGCGGCCGTCAGTACCGAGCGGCGAATCCACACGTCCCCCCGCGGCGCGAGCTTCAGCGCCTTTAGCGACGCCCAAAAGAGGAAGCCGGACGCGATCAACGAGATCGGCACGATCACCATTTGGTAGGGAGCGTATTGCGCTTGCATCTCGGCAATCAATCGCTGGTACTCGACCATTTGCTCCGGCACGCCAGGACCAGCGGCGCCGGAGGCGGGCGCCGACTTAAACAGCCAAGGGAGCGATGCGGCGAGCGAGCTCAGCTTCATCAGGGCGATGAGGATGCCGCCGATCGAGAGGGCGGTCAACAGGCTCGGCTTTCGGCTCGCCGCCGGGGCCATCTCGGCGACTACCAATTCTTCTTCGGCGTCAGACATCGGGTTACGTCCGTTCGCAAGTGATCGTCAGGTTTTCACAGCGTCATCGTGGGCATTATCCTACCCTCCCCCGCTAGTCGTAGTCCATCTCCAGCTGATCGAGTGACGGCGCCGCCTGCATTTGGCGTCACACCCTGCCGCAAATTGGATTTTTTCGTTGAACTTGACCCAGAAAAAAACTCGAAACTATACTTGAGGTACTGGCATTTCCCAGACGTTCTGCGGTTTACGTGCGCCACGATTGGTTGTCTGCGGCAAACGAAAACGACAGCGACTAGGAGGCCGAGAGCCATGAGCGACAACGAGCGCAGCATCAGCGTACGTCAGTTCTTTGCAGGAGTGACTGAGCACACGTTCTATACCAAGCTCGGGGTTCCTAACCCGAGACTGATCGACTATTTGACCGAGCTTCTCACTCGCTTCGTCAATAACGAAGTCGTCTTTCGGATTCGCGGCCTGACCGGCAAACCGCTGACCGAGGTCGCCCAGATGATGATGGAAGCCGAAGCTCGGCTGGGAGACGCCAAGCGCGACGTCCATCAGCACATCGGCGATTTCATCCTCTTCTGGTCCGGCGTCTATCCCGAAGCGCTAAAGCGAATGCGCCGCGAAGATCGGATGGACCACCTGGTCAACTACTGGGCCGAAGGAAAACGGGCCTATCACGCCGCCAGCGAGATCCAGTCGGGCTACGACAAGCCCGGCGCCGAACTGCTGGACGAACTGAGCGACCGGTTTGAACTGTGCGCCTACGGCCTGGGAGAAGTCCGCCGCGAATGGGAACGCCGCGACGATAGCGGCACGGGACTGATGTTGTTCGGCTAAGAACGAAGAATCCTTCCCAACACTAGCCCGCAGCGCCAGCGAGGGAATGCGGTCGCAAGTAAATGACGAATGTCGAAGCTCGAATGACGAAATCTTAATTCGTGCTCCGAAATTCGTCACGAATGGATGCCGCATTCCCTCGCTGGCGCTGCGGGCTAGTGTCAGACTACGTCACCAAACCTTTGGTCACCATCATAAAGACGTCTTCCAACGTAGGGTCTTTCTCCGCGTAGCTGCGGACTTTGACCTGGTTGGCGAGCAGTTTGTTCAGCAAGCCGGCGACGCCGTTGTCGTCGGTTTGCAGTTCGCAGGTGATCATGTTGCGATCGGCTTCGATATCGACGTCGACGCAAGAGGGTTCGCTCCGCACGATCGACAGGGCGGCGTCGAAGTTGTCGATCACCTTGATCTGCAGAATTCGGTTCTTGCGAATGCGGCGATAAACGTCTTCGATCGGGCCGTGCATCAGCAATTGACCACGTTCGATGATGCCGACCGAGGTGCAGCAGTCGGCCAGTTCGACCAGAATATGGCTGGAGATGAGAATCGTCTTTCCCATCTTCCGCAGTTCTTTTAAGAGCGCCTTCACTTCCAAGCGAGCGCGAGGATCGAGACCGCTCGCCGGTTCATCGAGAATCAGAACCGGGGGATCATGCACCAGCGTCTTCGCCAGGCAGAGCCGCTGCTTCATCCCGCGCGACAGACCGTTGACGAAGTCGTTGCGTTTGTAGGTCAGGTCGAGCAGTTCCAGCACGTCGGTGATGACCGCTTTGCGGCGCGTGCGGGGAATGCCGTAGGCGACCGCGAAGAAGTCGAGGAACTCCCAGACCTTCATCCCGTCGTAGACGCCGAAGTTGTCCGGCATGTAGCCGACGCTGTGCCGGACGTTCATCGGCTCTTTGGCGACCGAATAGCCGTTGACCGTACCGCCGCCGCGCGTCGCTTTGAGCAGCGTCGCCAGGTAACGAATGCTGGTGCTTTTCCCGGCGCCATTGGGGCCGATAAAGCCGAACATTTCGCCAGCTTCGATTTTCAGATTCAGGCACTCGACGGCGGTAAACGTACCGTAGTCTTTGCCGAAGTCTTTCAGCTCGATCATAGGGTGTCGATCTAGTTGGGTCCGTTTTCAGGTAACAATTCGATGCTGTCGGCGCTCTCTTGCAGCACCTTCTCCGGCTCTTCCCCCAGAATGCGGCGCGTGTTGACGTCGCTTTCCGGATCGGGGAGCGGAGCGTATTGCAGATGGGCCAAAACCAACGTCCGCAAGTCGCTCTGCGGCGCTTCGGGCGTGATCGTGACGCCTGGCACGTCCTCGTCGGTCCAGCCGATCAAGCGAACGTCCCCAGCGCGAAGATGCCGCACGTCCTTCGCCACGTTCAGCAGCTTGCGGAGGCTGACCTCGGCGTCTTTGCCGATATGGGGCGAAAAGACTTTCGATTGGTTCCACTCTTCGCAAACGCTCCAGGGATCGGTCATCGGCTCAAATCGAATCGTCTTCGACTGCTTCGGACCAAGGTCGCCGATCCAAGCGACTTCGAGCGCTCCCTTGGGACCGCTGCCGATGCGTCGCATCACCGCGACGTCGCGGATCGACAACTCGCCCCGATAGACCACTTCGGCCGAATTGCCGTCGTCGCCGGGCTTCCACGAGAAGACTGGATCTTGCGCCAGCGGCAACATGTATTCGCTATGCATCCGTCCAGTCGAGTTCGACATCACGTTGAAACCGGTCAGGGACGCCGACAACCCTTCTTGATCAAAACGGACCTCCGTCGGCAAATCGCCGAAGCGGGTAATAACCCCCTTCCCTTCGCCATAGGTGAGCGGCAACGCAAGCGCCGAGCCTTGGTCGAACTCGGAGTGATACCGCGTCGACAGCGACGTGTACAACGACGTGTAGCGGGCCATGTGAGCGCGATGATAGTCAGGCTGAATTTCGAGGATGCCGATCTCGGTCCGATTTCGCGCGAAACCGATGTCGAGCTGCGCCAGCTTGATCACGGCAAACGCGCCGATGATCGCGATAACCGGCGCCGCGATCCAGGCCCATTCGACCCGGCCGATCATCCAGAAAAAGGCCCAGTTAATCGGCACCAGGAACAACAAGTAAACCGCCGTCACCCGCAAGATGAACGACGCATCCGGAATGTCGATGCCGGAAGCTTGCACCAAACACTCACGAGCCGCACTGGCGGCGCCGCTGTCGTCATTCCAAGCGGCGACTCCGGCGTCGCTCGCGACAAATCCGGCCTCAGGCAACGTCGTAAACTGAGTCGGTTCCGCCTTGCTCGGCGCGACCATCCCCAGACTTTCGTCGACGTTCCCCTCTTCATTCTGATCGCCGTTTTCCCCCAGATACTCCGCTTCGAGACGTTCATAACGATTCGAGGCGAGTTCGACGTCGCGGCTGAAGTAGCGGAGCTGCGACACGGCCAACGGATCGTTTCGCGAGCGGCTGGAGTTCCAGCGGGTCGTGACGAACTCAATGTCGGTCACGTCAAACCGACGAGCCGGCCGACGCAAGATCGCCCCGTTGAAGAAGTTGTCAAAGTTCTTCCATTGTTTCGTGATGCGCGGATCGCGCATCTGAAACGCGGTTACCGTGATCCGACCACGACCGATGCGACGTTCGGCGACCAGGTCGCCGGTATCTTGGACGTAATAGGCGTCGTCGGCCAACTTCAACTTCACGCCGCGAGCCGGGGCGCCAGTCAGTTTCAGTTCGTACCGCATCGGCTTGTCGTTGATTCGCTCGCTGGGCACGAACTTTTTGTTCCATGCTTCAAAGCGCGCTTGCTCCAGCTCTTCCGCTCCTTCCGACTGGGCCGGCAGATAGTCGGCCAGAAAGCTGAGCTTCAAGCGATCGAGCGAAGCAGGTCCGCTGATGATCAACTGACCTCCCCAGTGCAACCAGTCGAGCAGCGCCTCTTGTTGGTACGTCGTCAGCGCCTGCTGATCGATGTCGTCCCAGACGATCACCGCGATGCTGGTCCACGTGAGCGGATTCTCCGGCAACGGCGTCCGGTCGATGATCTTCGGAATCACCACGCGGTAGTGCGGCGCCCCTTCGTTTTGATCCAACGACGCCGACAACGGTTTGACCGTATCGAGCGAACCGAGAAACTGGTAATCGTCAGAATTGGCCGCCAACACCACCATATAAAACTGATAGGCCGGCATCGCCTGGGTTGCCAGCACCTCGGACTGGACGACGGAACCGCCGCCACGATCCTGCAGACGGCACATCAGCCAACGGCTGTTGGAAGCGGCGCTCCCCTGGTTCACTTCCGGCACGTAATAGGTAACGTCGGACCAACTCTCCTGCCCTTTCGCCAGCGCGATTGGTCGCGTGGCCGAAAAGAAATAGTTGGTCCCCGGCAACGGAATCGAGCCGCCGGTCGAGTTGGTCGTTTTCGAGTAGAGCTCGCCCCGATAGTCGAACGCATTCGCTTTCAGGCGAATGCTGCCGCTGACCCAATGTCCCGGCTTGATGTAGTTGCCGGGACCGCGATCGTCGTACGGCAAGGCGCGGAACTGGGGCGTTTCGAAGTCGGCCTTCTTCTGCTCTTCTTCCTGCTTCTTCTTGCGGGCCGCCTCTTCCTCTTCTTTCGTCTTATCGCGCAGGCAGCCGCTGCAACCAGGGAGACTCACCACAATCGCCAACCCCAATAGAATTGCCATCGTGGTCAACCACGACATGCGCCAGCGAGCGTCAGAGGCGAGCTTGTTGGACGTACGCGAGATGGGAATCGGCATATCGGATTTCGCAGGACGAGCGACGGAGGTCCGGACGACGCCGGACGCGACGATAAGGTCTTCGCGGCAACTCGTTAAAGTTTAGAGCCGAACTACCTTTGGTGAAAGTGATTGCCCTATTTTTCCGATTTTCTTTCGCTCCCGGGTAAATCGCTCGGCAGGTCGACGTCGCGCGGCCGGGCTAGCGTCATCGGCACGGCGCGCCACCTATTTTCCGTGAACAAATCGCGAATCGTCCCTGCCGGCGGCAATTTCTCGACCTGCGCAACCATCCGCCACGGGAAAAGGACCGGGTGACTCCGGCGATCTTCATAAGTCGCCGCCAAGATCGGGCACGTTGCGGGAACGTAGGCGTCAAGCAATTTGCCGATCGCCTGGCTGTCGAGCGTCGGCAAGTCGGCCGGCGCCAGCAGCCAGGCATCACCGTCTTGTGGGGAGAATTCCTGGGCAATATACCGCAGACCTGCGCGGACCGAGTCGATCATTTCCGGTAGGGGAACTTCGCTCGCCGCCACCCGCACGTCATGTTGTTGCAGATGCTGCAGCAGCGGCGTGTGATCGGCTCGCACCACGACGACGATCTCATCGACTCCGCCGTCGCGCCACGCGTCGATCACCCGATCAATGATCGGGCGTCCTTCGTACGGCAAAAGCAGCTTGTCGCTCCCCATCCGCCGGCTTCGTCCCGCCGCCGGGATAATCGCAAAGCTGCGAAAACTACGCCGATCCATGCGACAACTTCAGTTCGGCCAGCTCACGCGTCCGCGCCGCTCCCAAGTTGCGCACCGAGATCAACTGGGCGACGATGCTGATCGCGATCTCCGGCACCGTTTGCGAACCGATATCAACGCCGACCGGAGCGAAAACCGCGGCGAGCGACTCGTCTGAGATTCCTTGTTCCCGCAAGTCGTCGTAGATCAAACGAATCTTGCGGCGGCTGCCGATCATGCCGAGGTACGCGGCGCCACGATCAATCAAGCGAAAGAGGGCTTCTTCGTCATGATTGTGCCCGCGGGTAACGATCAGACAAAAGTCGCGAACGCCAATCTCGATCTGCGGCAACGTGACGTCCAGCTTCCCGACGATCCGCTGCTGCGCCGTGAGAAACCGCTCCTCCGTAACGTATTCCTCTCGATCATCACAAACGACAATGTCGAAATCGGCCTCTTGCGCAAGGGCCGCAACCGCTTTGCCGACATGTCCGCCGCCAACGATGATCAAGCGACATCGCGCCGCATAAGGAAGATACGCAATTCCATTCTGAACGCGCGGTCGCGGCCGCTGGGCAAGCGGTTCGATACCGGCGGAAATCTCAGCCAAGTCAGAATCGGAATCGCAGCGCAGAGAGGCGATCAGCTGCCCGTCGGCGTCGAACAAGCGAAGTTCGTGCGACTCGCCATCGATGCGAATCGCCTCCGTTCCCCCCTCCTCCGCAACGACGAACAGCCGCTGGTAATAATCACGCGTCGCGAGGTCGTTCCCAAAAGGTTCGAGCAACACCTTCATACGCCCGCCGCAGATCAGCCCGTCGTCCCAACCGTAGTCGGAATCAAGCTGGAACGTCAACAGCTCTGGCGTCCCCTGCGACAAAATGCGCAACGCCTCGCGACGGACTTCCGCTTCGACGCAGCCGCCCCCCAACGTGCCGGCTTGCGCGCCGTCAGGATAGATCAGCATCGCGGCGCCCGGCTTTTGCGGAGTCGAGCCGCGCGTCTCAACCAGACGACAAACGACGACCTGTTGGCCGGCGCTGATCGCCTGACGGAAGTGACGCTGCAGATCGCGCATAGATCGTTAGGCCGGCTTCAGGACCTGGATTTGCATCCCCTTGACGATTTCGTGCACTTTTTGGCGATAGTCGTCCATGTGAGGAGCGGCGAGGTGGGCTTTGAGGTCTTCGATCGTCTCCCATTTTTCGACGACGGTGACCACATCTTCGCGGAGCGGCAGTTGGGGGCCGAGTCCGGTTTCGACGTCGACGGTCGGACCATATTCGATGCAGCCCTTTTCCGCGTGCACCAGCGGAACAAGCTCGTGAAACGCCGACAAAAACTGGTTTCGCAGCCCAGGTTCCAATTCGATCGTCGCGATTACGTGAATCATGATTGCCGTCTCCCTATACGACGTTTCCCAGTCCCAGCACCCGGCGAAACGCGTCATTGCGCCGCCCCTGGTACCCTTCAATCTACCAAATTCGCGGCCGCCGAGAATCGCCAGATTTTCACGAGCAATCGGGCGCTCTTTGGCGGGCCGCAGGCGGTCAGGTATAGTAATCCTATCTTGTCGAAATCGTCGTTTGAGGATCTGGTCAGCAATGCCGCACGCACGTCTTCCGCTCCTCCTGATCGCGCTGGTCGCCCTCGTCGGTTGCGGGAGAGCCAAGCCGGTCAAACCGGCCGTTCCGGTCACCATGCCGGAAGATGGCGGCCAGGCCGGGACGGACTTTGAAGCGAGCTGGACCGACGCCTACGCCGTCGCCGCTCGTCAGGCGGCCAGCGTCGCCACCGCAACTCCCTCGCCAACTCCCCGCACCACCGCTTTCAGCGGCAGCAGTTCGCCGACGACGCCTTCGCGCACCACTTCGCCGTCGACGATGACGCCCTCCGTCACCAGTCCGCCGGTCAATACGCCGTCGCCGGTCGCACAAACGCCGCATGTTTCCAACCCGATCGACATCGACCAGTTGGCGCCGACGATCGAACCATTGGTCCTGCGGGTCTCGATGACGAAAACAGATGGTTCCGTCGTTCAAGGCGCCGGCGTCGTCGTCGCTCCGAACGGCGTCGTCCTCACTGCCGCAGGCTTGCTCCAAGACGCCGTCGCCGGCGAAGTGGAATTTTGCAACAAGCAGAAGACCCGCGTCGTCGGTCACTTCGCCGATCCCGACGCCGATCCCAGCGAATTGGCCGCCATCACGATCGACACGCATGGACACGAACTCGAAGCGATCAGCCTCAACTCGGCGATTGGCCGCTCGCGGACGTCGGCGAAAATGGGCGATCCCCTCCTTCTCTTCGACGCTCGCGGCTTTCCTTTCTCGCCGCAGCAAGTGGTCGTCACCAGCTTAACGACGAAGCCGCGAATGCGTAGCGGCAGCAGCGCACCGCCGCGCAACTACGATCAACTGACGTCAAGCGTCGAGTCTGACCTGACGCAGCCAGGCAGCCCCTGGTTTGATCGGAGCGGCGCCCTGATTGCGATCACCGTCCAGCCCTCCCCGGCCGACGACCAACTGCATGCGGTCGCCATCAACGAGATCGCCGATCAACTAGCGAAGCTCGATATCGACGACGCCGCCAAGTACACCGGAACGCCGGGGCCGACTCCTCCGCCGCAAAAGCCGCGTCCCGCCGCCCAGCCGGCCACGATGCAGCTGCCGGTCGAGTCAATTTCGGCTCCAACGACAATCGTCAACGGATCGACGAGCTGGACCAGTCGCGCCGGCGCCCCTGCGGTGGAGGTCAACACCTATTCGCTGATCGACAAGCAACAGCGATTCATCCGTTTCGCCATGTCGCCCGATGGAAAATGGGGAGCGGTGATCTCGACCGGCGGCAAGATCTACGTCTACGATCTCCGCGTGAAAAAACTCGCCGCGGTGATTACGACGTCGCGCGGCGATTATCTCGACTGCGCCTTTTTCACGTACGACGACAAGCTGGTGACGCTCCGTCCTCGCTATGGCGCCGGAGATCGACCGCTTAGCTGCTGGGACCTGCGCAAATTGGAAATGGCCGGCAACTGGGCGGTGGACGTCGACGCCCAAAAGCTCGCCGTTCCCAAGAACAACCTGTTTATCGTCGTCGCCGACGCCCGCGGTTCGGTGATGACGACCATCTTCCGCAATTCGCAACTCACCTATTACGAAAAGTCGCCGGTCGTGGCCAGCCACGACGGCGGCGGCGAGCTAACCGCCCTAGCGGTCGATCCGCTGAGTCAAAACATCGTTCTCGGATTCAGCGACGGCAAAGTCAGCATCATGGGAGCGATCGGCAATCGCGTCCGCAAACTGACCGAGTTTGAACCGCATCCCGGCGCCGCCGTTCGCGACATCGCGTTCAGCGCTGACTCCCAAATCATGGCGACTTGCAGTGATGACGGCGGCGTTCGCTTTTGGGAGAAATGGCAAGCCGATTTCCGCGCTAATCCGATCAACCTGAAAGAAGATGGCCAAGCGATCCACAACGTCGTATTAGGATATCGCGGACGTTTGGCGATCGGCGCTTCGACCAAGTCGGGCGCCGTCCTCTGGGACACCGAAACGAAGAGCGTGCTCGATCGATTCGAATCGACGCCGCCGGCGATTCAGGTAGAGCTGAGCGAAACGGCCGGCAAGTTCGCCATCGTTTCGGAGGACGGCACGGTCAAGATCTGGCCGATCAAAGGCCCCAGTCGTTAGCGCCGGCGTTTGTTTCGCGTTCGCGCACAATTGGTGCTAAGATGACGCTTCGCCCCCATCACCAGCGTCAGTCTTAGCCCCCGCATGTCATGACGAGTCGTCTCTTCTATTGGTCGCTCACGTCGGCTTTGGCCGGCTTTTTGTTTGGGTTCGACACGGTCGTCATTTCTGGCGCCGAACAAACGATCGAAAAGCTGTGGGATCTCGACAAGCTGACCCACGGCCTGGCGATGAGCGCCGCCCTGTGGGGAACGGTCCTTGGTTCGCTGATCGGCGGTTGGCCGACCGACGCTTGGGGCCGCCGCAAAACGCTCATCTCGATTGGCGCTCTCTATTTCGTTAGCGCCGTCTGGTCAGGCCTGGCGACCGACGTCTACTCGTTCATGATCGCCCGGTTCATCGGCGGACTTGGGGTCGGCATCTCGACCGTCGCCGCGCCCCTTTACATTTCAGAAATCTCTCCGCCGGAACGTCGTGGCCGGTTGGCGGCGATGTTCCAGTTCAATATCGTCTTCGGCATCCTGATCGCCTTCGCGTCGAACGCACTCCTTTCCGGCATCGGCGATACGGCGTGGCGGTGGATGCTCGGCGTCGAAGCCTTCCCCGCGGTCCTCTACACGCTGATGTGTTTTACCTTGCCCGAAAGCCCGCGCTGGCTGATCGCCGAAAAGAACGATCGCGAAGAGGGGCTGCGCGTTCTCCGCCTGATCGCACCAGAGCGGAACGAGGCCGAAATCGAAACGCTCGCCGGCGAGATCGAATCGGCGACGACCGCCGAGAAAAAGTCGATCGCCGGATTCTGGTCGCGGCGACTGATGAAGCCGATTTTGCTGGCGTTTTTGGTGGCGTTCTTCAATCAGATGTCCGGGATCAACGCGATTCTCTATTTCGCCAAACGGATTTTCGAATCGGCGCTACAATCGGGCGACGCCGAGATGGCGACCGAGGCGACCGCACAAGCGGCGCTGATGGCGTCGGTCGGCGTCGGCGTCGTCAACTTGATCTTCACCTTCGCCGGCCTCTGGCTGATCGATCGCCTGGGCCGCAAGACCTTGCTCTTTATCGGCTCGATCGGCTACATCGTGTCGCTGCTCGGCTGCAGTTGGGCGACGTACAACGGCCACTTCGAGCTGATGACGGTCGGGGTCTACGTCTTCATCGCTTCGCACGCCGTCGGGCAAGGCGCCGTCATCTGGGTGCTGATCTCCGAAGTCTTTCCCAACCTCTACCGCGCCATGGGGCAGTCGCTCGGCAGCTTTACCCACTGGATTTTCGCGGCGCTGATCACGCTCTTCTTTCCCTACTTCGCGGACACCCTGGGAATGGCTACGATCTTCCTGTTCTTCGCGGGAATGATGGTTCTGCAACTGATCTGGGTGATCACGATGGTCCCCGAGACCAAGGGCGTGCCGCTGGAAGAGATGGAACGGAAGTTAGGAGTGACGACGTAGATGGACGAAGAGGAAGTCATCATGGAGTCGCCGGAAGAAGCGATCAAAGCGCCTCGCGATGTGAACTACAGCCTATTGGGCGAAGGAATCATTTCCTGGGTCGGGTTCATCGTCTTTCTGCTTGGACTAGGTTCCCATTGGCTACCCGGCGGTTTCCTCATGGTCGTCAGCTTGATCTGCGGCGCCCATGCGTTGAAAACGGCGCCCATTTACACTTCCGCTCGGATTCACGCCGTGATCGGACTGACCCTCTGGCTGGCATTTTTTAGCGTCATTTCTCTACTTGGCATCTTTGCCCGGTTCCAACACTAACGTGCGATAAAGAAAACGGGGCAAGCTTGTCCGCTCGCCCCGTCGATGTTTGCGATCGTCTTTTCTGCAATCGGTCGCTACACGTACTCTTGTAGCGTCGGCTTCAGAATCAACTCCGGCACATGGGCTCGCGGCGGTAAGTTGCAGATCGCCATCACCACCTCTTTAAAATCTTCGGGCTGCAGCATGCGGCCGCGATGTTCTTCGGTGACCGGTTTCGGGCGTTGCAGCAGTAGCGGCGTATCGACTTCGCCCGGATAGATGTTGGTGATGCGGACGCCGTTTTTGTTCTCTTCGTTGCCGGCGGCGGTGCCGAGTGCGGTCATCGCAAACTTCGACGCGGCGTAGGCGATCCCGCCGAGCGCAATCGCTCGCTTGCCGGCGATGGAAGAAATATTAATGATCAGGCCATCCTGCCGCTCGCGCATTTGCGGCAAAACGGCATACATCAAGTTGTAGGCGCCGGTTGTGTTGATCTGAATCATCCGATCCCAATCTTCCGGCGTCATCGCTTCCATCGAGCGGTTCTTAATGTTCACACCGGCGGCATTGACCAGGATGTCGACCTTGCCGAGGGTCTGATTGGCCCACTCGACCAGGTCCAACACGTTCTTCCGGTCCGAAACGTCGACGCTATGGCAATGAATCTCGGCCTTGGTCGTCTCCGAGGCGAGCTCAAGCACGTCAAATCGACGTCCGGCGATGGCGACCTTCGCCCCAGCTTCGGCCAATGCCTGGGCGATCGCCAGGCCGATTCCGGTCCCTCCGCCTACCACTAGCGCCGATTTTTCCGCCAGACTCATCATTTCTCCTTCGGTAGTTCAATCGAAAAGTTGCTTGAATTCTCGGTTTCGTCCCCATGCGGCAGACTCGATAGCTTACCAACTAGGCGAACATCTTACCGCCCGACTGGCTCTAGAGAACGTCTGATTTGCGGCGGTAAAAGTTGGTTTACGGCGGGTGCATAAAGTTTTTTTCCAAGTTCGCCCCATTTGCCCCCACCGGCGGCGGTGGACGCCCTGTACCCAACTCGCGCTGAACTGCTTAAAATCGGGGTTTGTTTTTTCCTTTCCGCTCGCCCCTAGGGGAATTGCTCGCATGAACGCCTCGGTCTCCGACGCTGTCCAACGCGTTTACAACTTCTCGGCCGGTCCCGCCGTGTTGCCGCTGCCGGTTCTGGAACAAGTCCAACGCGACCTGATCGCCCTTCCCGGCGTCGGCAGTTCGATCCTGGAAATCAGCCATCGCAGCCCCGAGTTCATTGATATCGCCAATGACGCCAAGGCGCGGATCGTCAACCTGCTGAGCATCCCAGACACGCACGACGTCCTGTTTCTTCAGGGGGGCTCGCGTCTGCAGTTCTCGATGATCCCGATGAATCTGCTGGAAGAAGAAAAGTCGGCCGACTACATCCTGACCGGCTCGTGGGGCAAGAGCGCCAAGGCCGAAGCGGTCAAAGAAGGCAACGTTCAAATCGCCTGGGATGGCGCCGACTGCAAATACAATCGCTTGCCGAAGCAGAGCGAACTGAAGCTCGACCCGAGCGCCTCGTACGTTCACCTCACCTCGAACGAAACGATCGAAGGGGTTCAGTTCCTGCACGAGATCGAAAGCGGCGACGTTCCGGTCGTCGTCGACTGCTCGTCGGACATCTTCTGCCGCCCGCTGCCGGTTGACCAATACGGCGTCATCTACGCGTGCGCCCAGAAGAACGCTGGCCCGGCCGGCGTGACGATGGTCATCATTCGCAAAGACCTGTTGGCTCGCGGCGACGCCGAGCTTCCCGGCTACTTGCTTTATCGCAACCATGCCGAAGCCGACTCGATGTGGAACACTCCGCCGACCTTCGCAATCTACGTGATGGGTCTGGTCGCCAAATGGCTGCAAGAAGAAATCGGCGGCCTGGCGGCGATGGAAAAGCTGAACCGCGAAAAGTCGTCTCTGCTGTACGACGTGATCGACAGCAACGCCGACTTCTACGTCGGCCACGCCGAAACGGATAGCCGTTCGATCATGAACGTCACCTTCCGCCTGCCGAACGCGGACGTCGAGAAGAAATTCTTCAAGTCCGCCGAAGAACTGAACCTGACCAACTTGAAGGGTCACCGTAGCGTCGGCGGCGTTCGCGCCTCGGTCTACAACGCGATGCCGATCGCCGGCGTTCGCGCCTTGGCCGACTTCATGCAGCAGTTCGCCGCAGACAACAAGTAATCGATTCGGCCCCACCTACCCAAAGATTTTGCACCCCTCAGCTACCGAAGGCTTCGCTCATGCCCAAAATCCTGGTTCTCGATGAATTGTCGCCCGAAGGCTTGGCGCTGCTCGACGCAGCGGAAGGCTTCGAATACGAAATTCGCCTTAAGCTGGCCGGAGAAGAACTCCGCAAGTCGCTGGCCGAATTTGACGGCGCCATCTGTCGCAGCGGGGTGAAAATCACGGCGGAGTCGCTGGAAGGCAACACGCGCCTGCGCTGCATCGCCCGCGCCGGCGTCGGCACTGACAACATCGACAAAGACGCCGCGACGCGTCTGGGCATCGTCGTCATGAACACGCCGACCGGCAACACGGTCAGCACCGCCGAGCACGCCTTCTGCTTGATGATGGCTCTGTCGCGCAACGTCGCGTCGGCCAATCAAAGCCTGGTCGAAGGTCGCTGGGATCGCAAAAAGTACATGGGGACCCAGTTGGCCGACAAAACGGTCGGCATCGTCGGCCTCGGCCGCATCGGTCAAGAGTTCGCCAAGCGGGCGCTCGCCTTTGAAATGCGGGTGATCGGCTTCGATCCGTTCATCAGCTCGGAACGAGCCGCCGAACTTGGCATCGAGCTCTACTCGTCGGTCAAAGAAATGTTGCCGCTGGTCGACTACCTGACCGTCCACACGCCGCTCACGCCCGAAACCAAAGGTTTGATCAACCTCGAAGCGCTCGAGATCATCAAGCCGGGCGCCCGGTTGATCAACTGCGCTCGCGGCGGCATCTATGAAGAAGCGGCCCTGGTCGAAGGGATGAAGAGCGGCAAGCTCGGCGGCGTCGCGCTGGACGTCTACGCCGAAGAGCCCTGCACCGACAGCGCGCTGTTCGGCATGGAAAACGTCGTCTGCACGCCCCACCTTGGCGCGAGCACCGAAGAAGCCCAAACCCAGGTCGCCGTCGAAGCGGTCCAGTTGGTCACCAACTTCCTGAAGTCGGGCGAGATCCGTCACGCGGTCAACGTCGCTCCGATCGACCCGAAGACGCTCGAATCGATGCGCGGTTATCTCGACGTCGCCTACCGCATCGGTCTGCTCGCCGGGCAACTGCACGGCGGCAAGCTGAAGTCGTGCAAGCTGAACTATCGCGGCGAAGTCGCCGGCAAAGACGCCAAGCTGCTGACCGCGTCGTTCTGCGCCGGCCTGCTGGAACAAGCGATGGATGAAGGGGGCGCCAACATCGTTAACGCCCAGATGCTGCTCGCCGAACGAGGCGTCACCATCTCGAGCGAAAGCAGCACCGAAATGGGGAGCTTCTCCAGCTCGATCACCGCGACCCTGGAAGAAGATGGCCGTACGTCGCAAGTTGGCGGTACGCTCTTCGGCAACGATATGCCCCGCTTGATTCTGCTCGACGGTCAGCGTCTCGAAGCTTACCTCGACGGCACTTTGTTCCTGTTCGCTCATAACGACGTCCCGGGCATCATCGGTCGCGTCGGTACGATCTTCGGCAACCACAGCGTCAACATCGCCCAGATGGCGGTCGGACGTTCCAGCGCCGGCGGCAACGCGGTCGGCGTCTTGAACCTGGACGGCGTTCCGCCGCAAGCGGCCGTTGACGAAGTGTTGCAAAGCCCGGCCATCACGTCGGCGCGCGTCGTCGAGTTGCCGGCCGCCGGCGAACTGCCGACCTGGCTGCGATAGTCGCAACGCTTGGAGAACGAAGCGACACTAACCCGAGGCGCGAGCCGAGGGAATGCGTCAGCAAGCGCAACCGATGGGTTGCGCTTGCGAATGACGCCGTCTTCATAATGGAACCCTTTTGCGATTGTTCCATACTCCCTATGTGACTTGCGAATGCTTTCCCTCGGCTCGCGCCTCGGGTTAGTGTTTGGCGGCCTAACGCTTTGAACACGCTCTTCTCGCGAAGACGCGATAAGAGCATGGCACGCGGTCAGTCAAATCCCCAGCCGCCCGAGTTTTGATCCCGGCGGCTGCGTGGTAAACTCGTGCGAAACGGATATTTCGCACGAGAGGAACGACCCATGGCGACGCAACTCACTTGGCACGGACATGGCACTTGGCTGATCGATACCGGCAGCCGCAAGATCCTGCTCGATCCTTTCTTTGACGAGAATCCCGCGGCCGTCGTCAAATCGGCCGACGTCGACGCCGACCTGATCCTCCTTTCGCATGGTCACTTCGACCATGTCGGTCTCCGCAGCGACGGCAAGTTCGACGTCGTCGAGATCGCCGCACGAACCGGCGCGCAGGTCGTCGCGATTTATGAAATGGCGGTCTGGCTCGGCGGCCAAGGAGTCGAAAACGTCGTCGGGATGAACGTCGGCGGCACGTTTCAGTCGGCTGCCGGACTGGTTCGCATGACCCCGGCGATTCATAGCTCGTCCCTCCCCGACGGATCGTACGGCGGTTCGCCGGTTGGATTCGTCCTCGAAGTCCCCGAAGGGTTGATCTACTTCGCGTGCGATACCGATCTGTTCAGCGACATGAAGCGGATCGGCGACAAGGGAATCTTGCTGGCGATCATCCCGATCGGCGACCTCTACACGATGGGAATCGACGACGCGGTCGAAGCGGTTAAGCTGATCGCCCCCCAGCAAGTCGCGCCGGCCCACTACAACACCTGGCCCCCGATCGCACAAGACGCCGCCGCTTGGGCCGAAAAGGTGAAGAGCGAAACGAGCGCCACGCCGCATGTGATCAAGCCCGGCGAGACGATTACCCTCGTTTAAGCGAACATTCTCTAACCACCCCCGTGGGGAAACATACACCCCACGGGCGCCTACGCCCCCCTTCTCCGCGCGCTGCGATCCATCTTCCATGGGGGCGCCTCGACAACCTTTGACGCTGAAATTGCGTTCGCTTGTCAGGTATTTGCGCACTCAAAGATTTTTCGCAAAAACAATTGCGTAATTTCCCCGACACTCCAATGGGGTGATCTATGTTTCTGCACATTTCCAGTCCACCAATCGGCCCCACCTCGCAAGATCTCGTTTCTCGCAAACGGAACTCTCTCCGCAGCCCCCACCTCGGAGGCGAGACGATTGGCGCTGCCCGTTTTCGATTTTTCACCCTGGACCCCAATCATGCAGAAAAGCCCCCTGAACCTTCGCTCGCAGCTGACGCTGGCCTTTTTGGCCTGCGGCCTGTTGCCCCTGACCGCAATCGCGGCGGTATGTTACATGTCCGTCAGCTCCGGATTCGGCGTCGTTCAAGACCAGTCGTCCGAAGCGCTAAAGAACAGTTCGCTCGACGCGTTAGTCGCGCAGCGCGAATTGAAGAAGAAGCAACTGTCGAACTACTTCGGCACGATCAACAGCCAGATTCAGACGTTCTCCAACAACGGCATGATCGTCGAAGCGATGCGCGACCTGCGCGAAGAGTTTCACGATTACCGCAACAGCGCCGAGCTCTCGTCGGACCAGCTCGAAACGATGCGCAAAGAGCTGAAGAGCTACTACACCGGTCCCTTCGCCGACCAGTACGCCAAGAAGAATCCGGGCAAAGCGGCGACCGCCGACGCCTACTTCCAACAGTTGGACGACGATTCGATCGCCCTGCAACACGCTTACATTGCGAAGAATCCGAACCCGCTCGGCTCGAAGCAACTGCTCGACGCCTCCCCCGACAAGTCCGACTACACGCAGACGCATGAAAAGGTTCACCCGATCATTCGCGACTATCTCGACAAGTTCGGCTACTACGACATCTTTCTGGTCGACGCCAAAACCGGCGACATCGTCTACACCGTCTTTAAAGAGCTCGACTATTCGACCTCGCTCGTAAGCGGCCCCTACGCCGACAGCAACATCGGCGAAGCGTTCCGCAAAGCGAACGCCTCGTCCAACAAGGACGCCGTGGCGCTAGTCGACTTCGCTCGCTACGCTCCGTCGTACGAAGATCCGGCCAGCTTCATCGCTTCGCCGATCTTTGACGGCGACGAGAAGATCGGCGTCGCGATCTTCCAGATGCCGGTGGATCGGATGCTCGAAATCATGGCGGTTCGCGACGGCTTGGGCGAAACCGGCGAAACGATTCTCGTCGGCCCCGACTACCTGATGCGTTCCGATTCGTATCTCGACCCGGATAACCACGCCCTCCTCACTTCGTGGAAGAATCCCGAAAAGGGAAAGGTCGACACCGCCGCCACCCGCGCCGCGTTTGAAAAGGGAGAATCGGGCACGGTCGCGACCACAGACTATCGCGGCCAAGAAACCTTCATCGCTTACGGCCCGGTCGACCTGAACGGCGTGACCTACTGCCTGAACGCCAAGATGGACAAAGCCGAAGTCCTCGCTGCGAGCGACAAAATGGCCGCGACCATCGGCGGCGTCAAAGGCTCGGTCGTCGGCTGGGCGATCGGTCTGGGCGTGTTGGCCGCCGGCGTGCTGACCGTCGTCGCCATCCTCCTGTCGCGCAAGATCGCCGTCCCGATTCAAGACGCCGCGAAGTTCGCCCAGAACATCGCCAGCGGCGACCTCCGCAATCGCTGCGAAACCAGGGCGACCGCCGAAGTGGGCGACTTGATCAACGCGATGAATGAGATGCGCGACAACCTGGCCGTGCTGCTGGGCGAAGTCGTCTCAACCTCCGACGTGCTGCAAGGTTCGTCGACCGAATTGACCGGCGCCGCCGATCATCTCACGCACGGCGCCCAAGAGACGACTGAGCGAGCCGCTACGGTCGCCGCAGCCGCCGACGAAATGTCGACCAACATGACCAGCATGGCTGCCGCGACCGAGCAGATGTCAGGCAACATCAACAGCGTCGCGACCGCCATGGAAGAAATGGCCAGCACGATCAACGAGATCGCCCGCAACGCCGAAAAAGCCTCGTCGTCCGTCTCCTCGGTCGCCAACCTATCGGCGTCGAGCAACGAGCGAATCGAAGCCCTGGGCGCCGCGGCGGCCGAAATCGGCAGCGTGATGCAAGTGATTCAGGAAATCGCCGAACAGACCAACCTGCTCGCCCTCAACGCGACGATCGAAGCGGCCCGCGCCGGCGATGCTGGCAAGGGATTCGCGGTGGTCGCGACCGAAGTGAAGGACCTCGCGCGTCAAACCGCGAGCGCCACCGACGACATCCGCAAACGCATCGAAGCGATTCAGCAGACGTCGTACGAAGCGGTCGAGTCGATCGGTAAGATCACCGCCGAAATCAACGACGTGAACGAAGTTTCGCGAACGATCGCTTCGAGCGTCGAAGAGCAAGGGATCGCCACCAAGGAAGTGGCGAAGAACATCTCCCAAGCCGCCACCGCCGCTCGCACCGTTTCGACCGGGATCCAGGAATCGGCCCAGGCCAGCCAGGAAATCTCGCGGAACATCACCAGCGTCAACAACTCGGCCAAAGAGTCGACGACCCACGCTCACAAGACGAAGGAAGCCGGCCAATCGCTCCATCAGCGTGCCGACGGCCTCCGCTCGACGTTGAGCAAGTTCCAACTGGAACAACAGCATGGCAAGTCGAACCCGACGCTCAGCGCGTAACCGCTGGCCATAGAAAAAACGAAAGCCGCCCGAGCAGCGACGCCCGGGCGGCTTTTTTTATGTCCCTACCTATTTGACGAGCGGCTGATCCGGCATCTGCAAGGCGTTCAGATCGTCCAACTTGATCTTCAACACTTCGACCGTCTGCTTTCCGCCGGCGAAGGCGACCAAGATCGCTCCGTCATGTTCGATCAGGTGCGGATAGTCGACATGGCGGCCGCCGATCAGGTACCCCATCTTCGTAAAGACGACTCCATCGTCACTGACCGAAATCGCCAGCGGATCGCGCCGTTGCGGATGCGGATTGGAGACGAGCACGTATCGCCCATCTTTCAGCTGAATGCAGTTGAACTTCGAGCGCGCGTCCGGAAAGTTGGTTCGCGTTGGTCGACTCCAAGTACGGCCGTCATCCTCCGAAAGCGATCGATAGAGATAGCCGCTCTTGCGGTTGTCGCGAAACACGGCGGCGATCCGCCCATCGGGCAACGTCCACCAGCAAGGCTCTTCCGCCGACAGTTCATCCGCCGATCCCAGCACCGGCGTCGATTCCCAATCATCCAAGCCTTCAACTCCGCCGAACATGAACTGCACGCCCGTCTTCTTATAGTCGTGCGTCCGTCGCGACATCATCCACTGGCCGGTCGCAATCTTCTTCGGCGGGAAATTGTTGATCGCATTCTTTTGCACGACGCCAATGTCATCCCACGCATCGGTCGCTTCGTTCCAGCGAAACGCGCGTAGCTCCAGACTCGGACCGAAAAACTGCGCCGACTCATCCAGCGAAGCGAGGGCCAACAGCTCTCCATCGCGCTCCCAGAATCCGCGGGCGATCCAACGGAAACCTTTCGGACTGCGCGTGCCGTAATAGGGCGAATCGGGATCGGAGTCGCGGGGAACCGGCGTCATAAACTTCGGCTGCGACCACTTCAGTCCATCGGCGCTGGTCGCATACGAGACGCGCTGGCCGGCCTGATCTTCGACGCCTGGCCCGTCGCTCCACATCGCCCAATAACGATCGCCATGCCAGATCAGATAGTTGTGTTGGTGAACTCCCTTTTCCTTCCGCACGTCGCTGATCACCACATGCTGCGAAGGAACGTGAGGAAGATTGTCGAAATCGATGTCATGCGGATTCGCCGGAACCCAAGGTCCCGAAAGCATAGCGTCTGACTGAGAGAACGCGACTGCGGGCAGAAATAGCAACGCGAGACTGATCGCGTTGACGAAACGGAGCGGTTGGCGAAACGACGCTTTCATCTTGCGCGAGTCTCCCTTGATCAGATTATCGGGCTGCGAGACGGCGGCCTATTCGTTGACGCCGGCGTGCTGATTGATTCGCAGCTTTTTCAGAATCTCGTCTTTCAAGTCTTGAATCACCGAGTTGCGATCGGTCTTGTTGAGGATCTTTTGAACGACCGACTTCGGTCCTTCGCTTCCCCACGACGCGCCATGCTCGAAGTAGTACTTCGCCGCCTGACCGACGACGTACGAGCCATAACCGGCCGCGGCGCCTTGCGGCAAGACGGTCAGCACCGAACCCCAGCCGAGGGTTACCGCTTTCAGACTCCACATGATCGCATGGGTCGTCAGTTCGCCAAGCGTCACCCAGCCGGCCGCTTGCACGACCGACTTGACCAGCTTTTCGGCGTTGGCCCAGGTCATCTCGATGCCGTAGATATGGGCCAGATGCCACACCATCGCCACATCGACGGCGCCGCCGCCGATCACGTCGGCGATGGGCGCCGGATTGAACGCGACGGTCGTCGCTTTAACGACGGCGTAACCCCAGATGTGTTGATTGGCCCGATCGTTGCGAATCTTCAATTTGAGGGACGCGATGCGGTCCGACTTGTCGGCCGAGTACATCGCCGCGTTGAGCGCGAGCAGGGCGAGCCCATCCTTCTCCAGCACTTCCAGCATCTTCAGCTGCAGCGCTTCGATGTTCGGGTTCGGCTTCCGCCATTGGCTCGAGCTGGAGCCATCCGCCTTTTCGACGATGTATTCGACTTCGCGCGGATCGGCCGACGTTTCGACGATGTTCTCCGATTGCACGATTCCATCCAAACGTTGCGAGAGAACTTCGTGCAAACGCTTTCGCTGGTCCGGCGAAAAGAGATCGATTTTGTTCAGCACCAGGATGATCGGTTTGTTGACCGCGGCGAGACTGACCAGCGCCGAGAACTCGGTTTCGTTCAAGTCCGAGTCGGTCACGAAGAGGATCATGTCGCTCCGCCGGGCGGCGTCTTGCGCCATTTCGCCCCGATGGGCGCCACCGACTTCGTTGATCCCCGGCGTGTCGATCAGCACCACTTCGCTGCTGCCAAGCCCCGGAATGCGATAGCCGCACCCATCCCACGCGACATGCCAGATCTCGCGGGTCCAACCACCCTGCACGTCGACTTCGGTCACCGCCTGACCGACTAGCGCATTGATCAACGCCGACTTGCCGGTGCTGATTTCGCCGAAGACGACGATCTCGACTCGGCCGGTCGTCAGCTTCGACTCCATCTCTTGCATCTGCCGCAAATCGCGACGGAGCAAGTCTTTCTCTTGATCGCTGCAGCCGCGAAAGCGATCGAGCGTTTTCCGCACCGAGGTGAGCGCATCAAGATAGCGCTCGTCATCGACGTGCTGCGGCGGTTCGGTCGTTTCGGGGGAACTGTCAGTCGACATATTGATTGCGGGCCTGTTGCACCAATTGGCGCAGGTAATTGAGTTGCGTCACGCGGCTCCATTCGCGTTGGGCCAAGCCGGCAAGTCCTCCCTCCGGCTCGCGCATCTCGTTCTTGAAGTATTCCATAAAGACGTTGCCAATCCAGCGGGTGATCAAAGCCATCACCACTAAATGGAGCGCGGCGCCGGCCAAATATCCAGCGCCAGGAACCGTCTTCAGCAGCGACGCGACCGCCGGCACGGCGATATTCACCCCCAAAATGCCGAGCAGGTTCTTTCCCAACTGTCCGAGCAGTTGCACCGCCACGTCGATATCGACGTCTTGTTTATAAACCTTCGCCAGGTCGACCACCATTTTGGTGGAAATCGCAATTCCGGCCGCGATGTCGACAAACGGCAGCGGGCTCAAAGCGGCTGAAGCTCCGCCGACGCCCCACATGTACTTGGTGACGATCTGGTTCGCCCGACGATCGAGCGCCTGCTCTACTTTCAACCGCGCCTGATCGACCAGCCCGCGCGATTGCAGCAGCAAGTTGGCGAGCAGCAAATCGCTCCCATCCTTTTTGACCACCTGCATCATGCGGTTGGCGAGCGGTTCGATCGAAACCGGCACTGTCACTTCTTCGGTGATCTCGCTGCCGTCGACGGCGATCCGCACGCGATTGCGCTGCGTGGCGCGGGCCCGGACCGAGACAATATCTTCGCGGCGGACGAACTCTTCCGCTTGCTTCGAGATCTGCTGCAAGAGCTTCGCCCGATCGCCGTCGTTGTAGAGATCTTCTTTGTTGAAGCAGATGATCACCCGCTTCTCCATCTGCCCGAGCAACTCCAGCAGACGAAACTCGGAGTCACGCAAGGGACCGTCGACCACCAACAGCACGATGTCGGCCGTCTTGGCCGCATCGGCCGCGATCAACTGACGTGTTTCGCCGTCGACTTCCCCCAGCCCCGGCGTGTCGACCAGAATCACGCGGTTGTCGCCAACCCAGGGAATCTCATTGCGGGTGACCGTCGTGCCGCCGGCAATTTCGCTGGCGAACGCATTGCGCCCCGCCAGTGCGTTGAGCAACGACGACTTGCCGCTGCTGATCGTGCCGAAGGCGACGATCTCGAGCCGCTGATTGTCGAGCTTCAGCTCAATCTTCTCGCGCAGGGGAGCAAGCTGATCGGCCAGTTCGTCGTCCCCCGATTCGGCTTGAAAATCTTCAAGAGACGCCAGGTTCTCGCTCAGTTCGGTGCGGCGCTGTTCGGCCGAAAGTTGGCTCGGATTTTTCGCGCGGCGTTCTTTCCGCTGCGACTTCAGCCGCTTGGCCCGGACCAGCCGGTAGAGAACCCAGCTGCCGGCGCCGACAATCAGGGTCGCTCCCCCGATCACGCTGACCAGGTACGCGATCTTCGCCACGCCCCCCAATTCGGCCGCTTCGCGATAGTACGACGCGATGACCGACGGCAAATAGATCAGACCGCCGCCGATTATCACCACGGTGACGATGATCCAGAACGAGTTGGGAAGGGGAAAACGCTTCATTCGACACGCCGCATCAAAGGCGGCAGGTGGGGAACGGCCGGAATTACGTCAATTTACGCCACACCGTCGGGTAGTTCGTCGCGATTAGGGCATATTTGCCTGAATGTTGGGAAATTCACCAAAAATCGGCAAGATCGGTTGATAGCCTAATCCTTACAAAAGGCCTCCAACTAGCAAGCGTGTGCCAATACGACATGCTTCTGGTAGAATAAGGAGTCGCCGCTAGTCCCACTTCCCGCCGCTGGAGCCGCTAACGCCATGCCTCGCATACTCTCTGCGCTGATCATCGCGTTTTGCTGTGCGCCGCTCCAGGCCGATTGGCCCCTTTTTCGGGGAGATCCGGTCGCCAGCGGAGTCGCGGCCCACGCTTTGCCGGACAAGCTCGAGCTCCTCTGGAAGTACAAAGTCGAAAAGGGGGCCTTCGAGGGGACCCCGGCCGTGGTCGACGGCGTCGTCTACATCGGCGACCTGGACGGAGCGGTTTACGCCCTTTCGCTGGCCGATGGCAAAGAGCTCTGGAAGAAGTCGATCGACACCGGCTTCTATGGCAGCCCCGCCTATCGCGACGGCAAGGTCTATCTCGGCGACATGGATGGCCTGGTCTATTGCCTTGACGCCAAGACCGGCGACATCCTCTGGAAGTTTGAAACCGGCGCCGAGATCAACGGCAGCGTCAACTTTTATCAAGACAAACTGCTGATCGGTTCGCAAGACGCATCGCTCTATTGTCTGACCGCGGCCGACGGCCAACTCGTCTGGAAGTACGAGATCGCTGATCAGATTCGCTGCATGCCGACCATCGTCGAGAACCGCGGCTTCGTCGCCGGCTGCGACGCCAAGCTGCACATCGTTGATCTCGACAAAGGGACCAGCGCGACCGACGTTCCGATCGACGCCCCAACCGGCAGCACTCCCGCGGTTCACGGCGACCTGGTCGTCTTCGGGACCGAAGGGGGAACCCTTTACGGGATCGACTGGAAACAAGCCCAGGTTCGCTGGACCTATGAAGACGAACGTGGCCGCCAGGCGTTTCGCGCCAGCGCCGCCGTCACTGACAAGCAAGTGATCATCGGCGGTCGCAACAAGCGAATCGCGGCGGTCGACATGACCAACGGCAAGCAGCTCTGGACGTTTCCTTCGCGGGGACGGATCGACAGCTCTCCGGTCATCGCCGGCGACAAGGTTTACTTCGGCTCGGCCGACGGCAAAGTCTACGGATTGAAAATCAGCGACGGCTCCGAAGCGTGGAGCTACGAGGCAGGCGGCGGCTTTACCGGCGGCCCGGCCATCAGCGACGACAAGTTGCTGATCGCCAGCGACGACGGAGTCGTTTACTGCTTCGGCACGAAAACAAAAGAATAGCGCGGCAAATTTGCACGACTAACCTGCAGGAGTTTCATGGCCACCGATTCAGTCAAAACCGAAGTCGGCAGCTACTTCATCTCGAACTATCCTCCCTTTTCGCAGTGGAGCGAGGATGCGATTCCCGATCTGCAACAGGCGATGGCCAGCGAGCCTCGTCCTGGGGTGCCGCTCGGTTTGTATCTGCACGTTCCGTTCTGTCGCAAGCGGTGCAAGTTCTGCTATTTCCGCGTCTACACCGATAAGAACGCCTCGGAAGTCGAAACCTACGTTTCGGCCCTGGTCGAAGAGATTCAGCTGGTCAGCCAATTGCCGGCGATGGGGGGACGTCCCTTCCGCTTCGTCTACTTCGGCGGCGGCACGCCTTCGTTCCTCAGCCCGAAACAACTGAAACGACTCGAAGACCGACTGCGCCAAAGCATCAGCTGGGATCAGGCCGAAGAAGTCACCTTCGAGTGCGAACCTGGCACGCTGAGCGAGACGAAGGTTAAAGCGCTCCGCGAGATGGGGGTCACCCGGCTCAGCCTCGGCATCGAGAACTTTTCGGACAAGATCCTGGAAGAAAACGGCCGCGCGCATCTCTCGAAAGAGGTTTACACCGCGTGGGAATGGATCGAGGCCGCCAAGTTCCCCAACGTCAACATCGACCTGATCGCGGGGATGGTCGGCGAGACGTGGGACACGTGGCGCAATAGCGTCGCCAAGACGCTCGAACTGTCGCCCGAAAGCGTCACCATCTACCAGATGGAACTGCCGTTCAACACCGTCTACTCGCAAGACATCCTGGGGAACAAGATCGAAACGCCGGTCGCCGACTGGCCGCAAAAGCGAGCCTGGGTCAGCTACGCCTTCGACGAGTTGGCGAAAGCCGGCTACTCGCAGTCGAGCGCCTACACGATGATCAAAGACCCGACCAAGGTCAGCTTCAGCTACCGCGACAACTTGTTCGGCGGCGCCGACTTGCTCGCGACTGGGGTCGCCAGCTTCGGTCACATCTCAGGCGTTCATTACCAGAACAAAACCGAATGGGCCGACTACACCGGCGACTTGCTCGAAAAGAAGCAGCTGCCGCTGAAGCGGGCCTATCGTCCGACGCCGGAACAGCTGCTGATTCGTGAAACGATCCTGCTGCTGAAGCGCGGCTATTTGGACGTCGACTACTTCCAGAACAAGTTCGGCGTCAACATCCTCGATAAGTGGCAGCCGATCTGGGACGAGTATGTCGAAACCGGACTGGCGACCGTCGACGGCGGTCGGATCGAACTGACCCGCGACGGTCTGCTTCGCGCTGACGGGCTGTTGCCCCCGTTCTTTGAAGAGAAGCACCAGGGAGTTCGCTATACATGAGCGACGACTCTCTTGTCTTCATGATGGGGAAGTTCGAGGCCAAGTTTCCGACCGATCGCCAGTACGCCAAAAACCACACGTGGGCCCTGCCCACCGCCCAAGGATACCGCTTCGGCTTTACCGCCTATGCGGTCCGGCTGCTGCAAGACGTATACTTCTTAGAGTGGAACGTCGACGCTCCGGTTGCGGTGAAACAAAGCCAGGAAATCGGCTTCATCGAAAGCAGCAAAGCGGAAAGCGACCTGTACGCTCCGCTGGCCGGACAACTGACCACGTTCAATCCGGCGCTGTTAAGCGACCCGTCGCAGATTAACCTGGATATGTATGGCGCCGGGTGGCTGTACGAAATCGACGGCCCCGGCGACGAGTTAATGTCGCCGGACCAATACCTGACCCACCTTGAATCGGTGTGGGAAGTGACCCAGCGCACGATCAAAGGCCAACTCAACGAGTAACCCCATGGCGAAAAAACTGACCGTCGTCCTCAGCCAAGGACAAAGCCAGAATCCGGCCAAACGGAGCCTCGAAGAGGATATCGTCGCCCGTTTGCTGTTTCAGCCTGGCGTTGAAGTGACCATCATTCCGCACCTGTACGACTTGAAGTCGGACGGTCCCGGCATGCTTTGTCTGGAAGGGATCACCGGCAACATGGTGATCCTGTCGTGGATGTTCGAACGCGCGGCTCGTTGGACCCTCGATCGCAATGGGATCCATGGCAAGATCGGCACGTCGCTGCTGACCTACGAAGCGGACGAGGATGAACTCGACGAGTTGGAAGAGGAGGACGCCGCCGACGAAAAGCAGCGGGTCGCCGACTCCCGCCCCGCTTCCAATCGCTACATCTATTGCTTGGACCTCCGCGTCTCCGACAAGGTCGACGACTACGTCGCCGAGATCGAGCGGATCGCCGCCGAACAAACGCCGCAAGTGGTTCAGCTCGGCGGGCTGACGCTCGATCCGCCGAAACCGAACGGTGTGACGCCCGAGCAACAACAGCGCCACGATCAACCGACCAACGACACCTACGTCGGCGCTCCGGCGACCGAACCGAGCGAGCCGATCCGCATTCAAGAGACGAGCGGCCGCCGCTGGTATCCGGTAATCGACTACAGCCGCTGCACCAATTGCATGGAGTGCATCGACTTCTGCTTGTTCGGCGTTTACGGCGTCGACGGAGTCGATACGATCCTGGTTGAACAGCCTGACAACTGCCGCAAAGGTTGCCCCGCGTGCAGTCGCGTCTGTCCCGAAAACGCGATCATCTTCCCGCAGCACAAAACGCCGACGATCGCCGGCAGCGACCTGGTCGCCGAAGGGGGCCTGAAGATCGATCTCTCGCAACTCTTCGGCAAACCGGCCGAAGATCCAAACGCCGTCGATACCGCGATCCGCGAACGCGACGAACAACTTCTGCTGGCCGGCCGCGACGCCGTAGGCTCCACCGTCGGCGTCCCCAAACGCCAAGCCGACAAGCCGGCGGAAGATCGCGACGAACTCGACGATCTGATCGACGCCGTCGATGAGCTCGATATCTAAGGGCTCACCACACTAACCCGAGGCGCAAGCCGAGGGAATGCGATCGCAAGATAATCGTAGCGTGGGTGCAGCAAGCGCATTGCGTCTACCAACGCTCACTCGCATGATTGCTTGCGCAACCCACGAAATGCGTTCGCCACAAAGTCGTGGGTTGCGCAAGCGACTCACGCTCTCCACCAAACGGCGCGTTTCCACGCTTGCTCCACCCACCCTACGAAAAAACTTGCCCGCCGAAAAAATTCGAAAGTTCATCGAATTTATCCGCGCAAATTCCGCGACAGATTTGCACTCGCCATCTACTATCAAAACCGTAGGGCAAGGCGTCACACCGGAACAGAGTGAGAAAACCCCATGAGAAGCAAACTGTCTAGCGGTACGCGCCAATCGAACGTAGAAGCTTTGGAACAGCGCGAACTATTTGCTGTCGATGCATTTTCGCTGGCGCCGATTGAGGACTCCATGCTCCCTCCCCCGGCGCCGATTCCGACTTCGCTCACCGACGAAGTCCGCTCGATCGACGGCACCGGCAACAATGTCGACAACCCCGAGTACGGGAGCGTCGGCGTCGATTTCCTCCGCGTCGCCCCGGCCGATTATGGCGACGGAATTTCGTCGCTGGCCGGCGAAGATCGTCCCAGCGCTCGCGAGATCAGCAACGCACTTGTCGCGCAAGAGCCTGGCTCCGCCGGGAACGAGCGGCAACTCTCCGCCTTCGTCTACGTCTGGGGGCAGTTCCTCGACCACGACATCGACCTGACCGAAACCGGCGATTCCGAAGCGGCCAACATCGCCATCCCGACCGGCGATCCCTACTTCGATCCCGACGGCAGCGGCGACGATGTGCTTCACTTCTTCCGCTCGCTGTTTGATCCGGCGACCGGCGACAGCGTCGACAACCCGCGGGAACAGTTCAACGAAATCACCGCCTTCATTGACGGCTCGCAGGTCTATGGTTCGACGCAGGAAGTCGCCGATAGCCTGCGAACGTTTGAAGGGGGCAAACTAAAGACGAGCGAAGGCGACCTGCTGCCGGTCAACGAACAGGGCGCCTTCTACGCAGGGGACGTTCGCGTCAACGAGAACATCCAACTGTCGTCGCTCCACACGTTGTTCGTTCGCGAACACAACTTCTGGGCCGACCAGATCGCCGAGCAAAATCCTTCCCTCACCGACGAAGAAATTTACCAGCAAGCCCGCTCGATCGTGATCGCCGAAATCCAATCGATCACCTTCAACGAGTTCCTCCCTGCCCTGCTTGGCGAAGGGGTCATCCCCGATTACGCCGGCTATGATCCGACCATCAATCCTGGCATCACCAACGAGTTCGCCACCGCCGCTTATCGGATGGGACATAGTCTGCTGAACGACGACATCGAATTCTTCGGCAACGACGGCCGGGCAATCTTTGAAGGAGTGACCTTGGCCGAAGCCTTCTTCAACCCGGCGCTGGTTCAAGAGCACGGCATCGACGCTCTCTTGAAATACGCCGCGTCGACGCAATCGCAGGAAGTCGACACGCAAATCGTCGACAGCGTCCGCAACTTCCTCTTCGGCGCCCCCGGCAGCGGCGGCCTCGACCTCGCTTCGCTCAACATCCAGCGCGGTCGCGATCATGGGATCGCCGACTACAACACGGTTCGCGAAGCGTATGGTTTGCCCCGCGTGACCAGCTTCGCCGAGATCACTTCCGATCCCGAGCTGCAGCAACAATTGGAAGAACTGTACGGCACGGTCGATAATATCGACTTGTGGGTCGGCGCCTTGGCCGAAGATCATGTCGCCGGCGGCAGCGTCGGCGAAACGACCCAGGCGATCCTCGTCGATCAGTTTACCCGACTCCGCGACGGCGATCGCTTCTGGTACGAGAACATCTTCTCGCCGCAGGATGTCGATCGGATTGAGCACACCACTCTGTCCGACATCATTCAGCGCAACACCGTCATCGACAACTTGCAGGCAAACGTCTTCTTCATGTCGGCGACCGTTACCGGCACTGTTTTCGCCCCCGATGGCCAACAAGGTGGACGCCAAGATCGCCCGCAAGGCCAGCCCGGCGTTACGATTCAGTTGCTCAACGATGACGGAGAAGTCGTCGCCGAAACGATCACCGACCGCCGCGGCAACTACCGCTTCGACGATTTCCTGGAGACCGGCGACTACCAGGTCGCCGCACTCCTGCTGACGCCGACCGGTCCGGTGACGCAAACGCAAGACGTGTTGATCTCGGTCGGCGGCCAGATCGTCCGCAACGTCGACTTCGGCCTCCAGCCGCAGCCGAAACCACGTCCCGGCGACGGCGGCCGTCCCCGCGATTCCCAACCGGCTCCGCTAACCGCCGACCAACCGCAGCCGCCACGAGATCAACTCTTCGCCAACGCAGTCCTGCTTGATCCGATGGGGGACCTGGTCGACGACCTGGCCGGCGATATCAACGGCCGCAACCGCGCAAGAGCGGGCGCGAGAAGCTAAGTCGCGACGTCAGGAAGAACGCCGAGAGCACGCCCTATCCGACAGGGCGTGCTTCTCTTTTTGAGGGTGCCATGGCCACGGCCTTGCGTGGCCATGTGTGCGGTCGGCAATCAATTCTCCGCCAAGCCCTTCTCTTGCTACAAAGGGCAGGCGATGCGTTTGAACAACGCCCCAAATAGAATCTCAACCACATTCATGGCCACGCAAGGCCGTGGCCATGGCACCCCAGCGTGAGCTCAATAGCAAATTCTTTTGACTTCCGGCCTCCCATCCCCTACCCTGCCGGAGATGAACGTCGACTGTTGATGCCGCCATCTTATTCCCTAGAAAGGAAGCGAAATGCAAAGCTTCTTCGCTTGGCGGCACTACGATCCGAAAACGCTGGCAACGGTTTTCGCTGGCGTTGTGCTGACCGCGATGTTCTTGTTCATCACGTATAACTGCTACTCCCAGATCGTGTTGGGCTTGCGCGGCCAGCAGGCCACCGCCACTTGTACGCACTACAAAACGAAAACCTCCCGAGCCAGCAGCGGCCGTACAACCACGATCACCTACTACGTTCGTTTTTCGACCGCGGATGGGAAGATGATCGAAAGCAGCCTGGGCGACTCTTCTCTCAAGTTAGCCGTCAACGACAACGTTCCGATCTTGTACGACCCACAACGTCCCACGCGAATCTGTCGCGATTCGTTCGTCGGCGTCTGGGGATATCCAATTTTTTTCGGCGCCCTAGGGCTCGTCCTCGCCTGGGGAGTATGGAAAGGCGCCAAACTGCGAGAGATCGATCGACGAACGGCCCGCGAATAAGGCCAACGACTACCGTTCGCTCGGCACGACTCCCTTGACCGCCGAAATCAAAGAATCTCAGCACGAGTTGTCCTTGCCCATCACTGCGCCGTAGCGGCGTGCAGCGGCCGGGTGACACTGCTTTATCGTCTTTCTTGGGTGCCACTGTCGTCTGCGACAGTGTCTTTTGCCTACCGGTAGAGCTTCAAGTCAGCACAGTATTGCATTGTGGATGGGAAGTCAAAAGAATGGCTTAATCGTAATTGCCTGAACGTTTTGCGCTGTCGACCCCATCGCATGAACTGGTTGACGAGCACGGTCGCAGACGACCGTGGCGCCCGAAGTATGAGATCGGCTACCAACGCCATCCCGCCAACTACGACTATTTCCCCCAGAAAAGGCTTCCGATGAGACTTCCACTGCTCCTGACAGCGCTCCTGCTCGTCATCCTTGGCAACAGCGCCTTCGCTCAAGAAATCACGCACAGCTTTCTCGCGTGCGGCGAAAAGACCTACATCATGGGCGCCGATGGAAAAGTGAGCTGGACCTATCCGGCCGCGACCCGCGACGGCTACGTGCTGGACGACGGCACGATCATTCTGACGTTAAGCCAATCCAAGCGCAACGGCGGCTCGGTCGTCAGCATCGCACCCGACGGCCAGGAAACGCTGATCTGGCAGGGGACGCAAAGTGAGGTCAACAGCGCCCAGCCAACTGCCGACGGCACGTTCGTCATCACTGAAGCAGGCGACAACCCCCGACTGCTCGAAGTCAGCGCTACCGGCAAAGTGATCGTGGAGTTCCCGCTCGCTTGCCAGAAGAAGAATCATCACATGCAGACTCGGATGGCTCGCAAGCTCCAAGACGGCACTTACCTCGCGCCGCATCTGTTGGACTTCGCCGACTACCACTATGCCCGCGACGGCCAACTCCTGGACAAACTGGATACGACCGCTCCGAATGACCCCGACCACCGCATTCACACGTGGCCCTTTACGGCCATTCGGCATGGCGAAGACCATACGCTCGTCTGCTGCACCCACGGAAACCGAGTCGTCGACTTCGACGCCGACGGCAAGATCGTCTGGACCTTGACCAACGACGACCTGCCCGGCAACTGGCTCCAGGATCCCTGCGGCGGCCAGGTACTCCCCAACGGCAACATCGTCATCACCAGCTACGCCGCCGGCCGCGCCGACCCGACCGCCCCCAAAATGTTCGAAGTGACGCCCGATAAAAAAGTGGTGTGGAAATACGCCGACGGTCAAAAAGTCGGCATCCACCACTTTCAAATCATCACCACCAACGGCACTCGACTGGCCGGCCCGTCGTTGAAGTAAATAACATCACGTCGCCAGCGGCCGGGTTTCACTGCTTTATCGTCTTTCTTGGGTGCCACTGTCGTCTGCGACAGTGCTCTTCTACTCGACGATTTGAACGGCCCGGCACGTCAACGAACGCAATAATTCCTTTGACTTTACACGTACCATGCAACAACTCGCCAAGGTTATGCTACGTCAATTGCAGTCGGCATTTAACGAAGACACTTTCACAGACGACAGTGGCTCCCGAAGACAAAAGTGGGCCAACATTGCCACCAAGCTGGTCCGCTCGCACGGATACGCCGCATGGATGCTTGGAAGATCCCGAACTTCATATCCCGCTATCAACTTGACTGCGGCTTCTTCATAGATCCTATCCCGCGGCTACAACTCAGGCCTCACGAAAGCGTTCTGTACCTTACGATGAAGGCAGCCTCCTCAACGATCACCGTCGTCGATTCATTTCCATAGCGGATTTGATTTTCTTGAAGCTCAACTACATCCGATCTTACTCCAACCTCCATCACTATCCTCGCGATAGCAACAAGGCGTTCCGGAGTAGGATCTTCGAAAAACCAAGCTTGAAACACGCCGCGAAGTCGTTCCGGAGAGTCGCCGCGATCAGTTGCGCTACGACACCATCTCCAGACCAATCGACTGTCATTTTCTGCACCGTCTAGCGACTCTAGTAAATCTCGATCCGTTGGAAAACTAACACGTCGACTCCTGACGATGTACGAGTTGCCGCCCTCGTTTCTCTGGGCTTCAACCCTACTCTCGATCTCATCCCGCACGCACTCTTGAAATACATCTTCTCTCTCGTGCCCCATCAGCCACTCAGCGACTTCGACCAATGCCATGTCCGGAATGTGCGAAATGAACGGGAGAAGCGCCTCAATATGCTTAAACGTCAGACGATCTCGCAGTCCCGTAGTTTTAAACCCAAAAGTCTTCCAAATATATTCAAACGGTTTCCAGTCGCCGGGGGCATTCGCTAACACATGTTCGCACGCCGAAAGGAGTGCGTCACCACCGACATACAATGCAGTCTGAAAAACCAGAGGACTGTACTTAAGTTTGTCCCAATGCGTAAGAAGGAGTCGTTCCGCAATTTCAACAGATATTTTCCGTAGGACTGACGTAAGGTGGTAGTGTTTATCCGACCGACCTCCGGAGTAGTCGTCTGGTGTATTCGCCCCCAATTCACCCAATTCTTTGTCCAAAACATCAACAAACTGATTTGTCCAAATATGCGGAACTAAATTCCACCAGGACGGCTTATTTTTCAGAAGCCCGATTAAAGAATCCACACAAGACGGATCACCAAGTCGCACGCGTCGAGACAAAACAGTCGTTGACGATTGGACATCCCGCGGAAGTTCTAGCAACTCACCGACAGAATCCGTCGTACGGACCCACGTACGCAGAAGGCTATTCTTTTCACTTTCATTGTCTGCCTTTTCCCACATCGAGAAGATCACGGCACGAGATTCGTCCGACAATCTCTTTCCGCTGCGGGACAACGGATCCCATCTATCTCGACTCTCATATACTCCGAAGCTGAAAAAACTTGTCCCTTCAGTCTCACGATCAATCCTCGCCACCTCGCGAGCAACATGCCCAACAGCAATTGGATTATCCAGTTCGACAAGCAACACCATGAGACAATCGGACAAACGACCATCTGTCTTGGCATAGTCTACAAGACATGCAACTACACTGTCGTTCACGCCGTGACGCAATGACCACGAGAGTTCCGACACAAACGCATTTCGTTGCGTAAGTCCGCCCGGACTTTCTTCATCAGACAGGGACGCCCATGAATTGAGAACAGGAACGAGCGTCAACTCGGGAACAACCGAGCATCGTAACGATGCCCACAAGGCCTCAACAAGACAATTCGCTTCGGCGTTGTTCATCCAAGCGTGCAGCACTGGCTTTGCCAATGCTTCATCTCCCAAGTAGCCAGCCAGTACCAGTGCGGCGCAAAGATCTTTTTCGGAATGCGGAGAACTTTCTAGCTCCCGAACTAATTGATCGCGTAGCGAGGAGAAATGGAGTCGCTTCGCGTCGTGAATTGCTTCTTCGATAAATGGCGCACGCGAACCGGGGTAGAAATGCGAGCTGAAAACGAAGAACTTCCCATTTGCGGAATCACCATTCACGAGGCGGGCCCCACTGAAACGACAATCTCCCTTCACTTGGTCTGTCACTGCTAGAACCATTGGGTCTTTAGTCGACCTAAGAATGTCGGCAGCTGCAGATACCATCGCAGGCGGTGTTGTATTACCGGAAGCTGCAGCCCCAAGCCAACTCGCCCCGCAATCCACGATCGCTCGTGCCAGTGCGACGTGAGAGTCCGTTAGGTGACGAATAGAGCGCAGTATGGCTAACGGAGCATGGTTAACCAGGGCACGCACAACTTCAGCATCGCCAATTGATACCAGCGTTCGAGCAAGTGAATCTGTAAAAAACGGATCCGCGATTAAGTCGCGATTGCTCTCAATATTACGCAAACACGCTCCGAGCGGTTTTACGAGTACAGCCTCGAGCAAACGATCGTGGCGAAACACGAATCGTGGTTCAGAGTCACGTGTGACCACGCTGCAAATGCCACCACCAACACACAACCTCCTAATCGCAGCCAACTGCGATTCACTAAGCCATTCCGCAACTCGTGACCAGCGAGGGTACAACTCTCGTTCCGTCAGCATTTTACTAGCAAGCAAAGCGATCGCTGAGTGAATATCCGCAGGTAACAGTGAGCCATCAACAGAACTTTCCTCTACCGTTTCCCTTATGTAGTCCTCCATAAGAGAATGTGGGTCGATTTCGAGATGATCGAAAGGAGCGCGGCCGTACATCCTTCCCCACAATCCTATAAGAATTGGGTCATACTCTAGCTTACGGGCGAGATCGAATGCCGCCAGCTGTCCGATAGTCTGCTGAGAACATGCTTGCAAGCAATCATAAGCCTCGTCACGCGTCATGGGTCTAGTAGAGAGTTCGCCGACACAGCGATCGTCTCGATACCGGCTCGCGATGGAATTCCAAAAATGATTCCAAACCGGAATTACCAAATGTGGTTGATCATGAACAATTTGCGCTGATTGCGACGGAGTGCCGGCAGCGTCTTCTCTGCGATTCCAAGAGATAAGTTTGCGAATACACTGTGAAGGAGTCGAGGTGCGATTTACATCGTCAACGACAATGACGAGAGGGGCTTTGTGTGCTGTGACCAATTCCCTAACAAGCCTACCAGCATTCAAACTCAAATTTGGACAAAACGTCTGAAGCGTCTTTGTTATCGCTTCTTCGAGCGACATGGACGTTGCCACGTTTTCTGCTGGCAGCCAAAGTCCAATCCCCCCACTTGCTTCTACCTCGAAAAGAAGTCGGTAACACGCAACACTTTTACCACTCCCAGATGGACCAGTTAAAACCTGAACGTTCGGCTGGTCGCAGGATGACAATGTCAGCAGGCGACGTGTTGTAGCTGTTTCAACAATGGCGTTTTCAGAGCAAAACAATTCATGCAAGTAGGCGGAAACTGTCTGCGAAGCTAATTCTTTCAAGAGCGGAAGTGACAGCATATCGGCCGATATGCCTAAATGAGCTTTTCTAAGCCATTGCCCTTGTGGAGTCGTGTCAAGATGGTCCCGAATTGTCGATCGCGCGAGAAAGCGAACTTCGATCCCTAACTGGCGACCAACTTCATAGGCCCGCTGCATGATGGCGTCGTTCGGCTGCTTGTTTGTGCAGAATGTAAAAACAAGTTCCGCGTCAGGTTCAGCGTGCCGTATCGATCGGCCTCGTCTTGAAGCTTTGATAAGGTCTCCATCATCTGATGGCTTGTACGACTTGCCGCTCGACAGAGTGTGGTCGAAAAGCAGTTTCTTTTCGATGTTATCCGTTTGATCAGTCGAAAAAGCAGCCATGACAAATCGAGACGGTTTGGTACTAGGCACCTTGGTAAATCCGTCTATCGGGTTTTTCACCGTCTTTCCGTCAGCATTTACCCCTAAGTGCTCCACTCGAGCGTAATCTGCATCGATGTGCCGTAGTACACGGGTGGCAAGAATCTCAAATTCGCCCGCGTCTGTCATAGCTTCGATGGCATTTGCCGTTGTCATGCTGCTGTTTTCCAAGCGATGGTTCAGTAACTCATGCCTATAGGCGAATCTTTCAGGCTCTTCCACTTCCGGCAAACAACATTGCCGCACTGATTGCCTTTTCGATGCTGGGCACAAATGTCTTTCCAGCCAGTCTCTTCTCTTATAATGAACAAACGTGCTGATGCACGATCGTATGGCGGGCCATTCTATTCTGCATCGCAGCCGCTTCCTATCAATTCACACCCCATACATCTTCTAGTTGGGAAAATCCTTCTGTTCCAATTACTGGATCCTCATAATTGTCTGTTGACAAAGCGCACGCATTCGTGGTCGATTTCGGGGTGCGAGCAATTCTGTTTGGCGGCGGGTTTTGTTCTTTGGCAATTTAGATCGGTGGAGAGTTCACATCCGATTGGCGGTTGAGGGGAAGTTGCCCAGATTGACTGACTGTGGACTGGGTCCGATCGTGAAAAAAATGACCTCGGTCCAGTCCACTCTGGATCAAAAAAAAAACGCGCGGCGGTCCAGTCCAGTCGTTGGTGAAAAAAAACGGCGCAGTCCAGTCCACTGTCTGTTTGGGTGCGAAGGAATTGTGTTGATAGAGGTCAACACGAAAAAAATACGTCAGCGGTCCAGTCCAGTCCTTGGTGGTCAAAAAAATGCGTGCGGCGGTCCAGTCCACTCGCTGGCGAGGACAAACAGGGCTCAGTCCTTCTTGGGCGAAGAAAAAAAGTGCACAGTCCAGTCCACTGTCCGTTTGAGCGCAAACGAATTGCTTTGATGCAGGTCGACGCGAAAAAAATAAGGCAGCGGTCCAGTCCGGTTTCTATTGTCCACCGGGGAATCGGCCGGCGTCTGGTTGCTGTTGGATATGCGCGGTCTTGGCGGGCTCGGCGAACCGATTGCGATTACGATGGGGTGGATGATTCGAGCAATTCGACGACGCATCTGCAATCGAAGGAAACGGAACGATGACTGACCTGGCGACGCGGCGCTGCTTCCGATCGCAAATCGTCGTTGGCCTGTGCGTGGTTCTGTGGAGCCTTTCGGGACCGGCGGCGGTAAAGGAGCAAGAGAGTTCGGTCGAACCGAATCGGGCAGGATATATCCCAGCGGCGGGACCGTTTGACGAAACAGTCACGGAAGATATCTTGCTGACCGACCCGCAGCGAAACATCGATCTGTCGGTCAAGGTGCGTTATCCGGTCACGGATCAGGCTTTGCCTGTCATTATCTTCTCGCACGGCTATCGCTACGACAAAAACGTCTTCGGCCCGTTGAGCGAGCACTGGGCCCGACATGGGTATGTGGTGATTCATCCAACGCATATCGACGCCCGGTCGGTAACCAACCAGACCGGCGTGCAGGCCCAGATGGATCGACCTGCGACTTGGCGGAGCCGAACTGCCGACATTTCTTTGCTGATCGACTCGCTGGGAGTTATCGAATCGAAGCTGACGAAGTTCCGTGGGGAGTTCAGCGCCGACGAGCTAGGCGTTGGCGGACACTCGTTTGGCGCCTACACGTCGATGTTGACCGGCGGCGCCACGGTGATGTTGCCGGACCAGGAAGAGCCGGCCAGCTTTTTGGACGTTCGCATTCGGGCCATCCTGCCGATCGCGGGTCAGGGACGGGGACAACAAGGGTTGCATGACCACTCTTGGGACAAGATCAACATTCCGATGATGATGCTGACCGGATCGGAAGACCCTGGCCTCCATGCAGAAGAGCCGCGCTGGCGTGCGGAGGGATTTCGTCTCAGCCCGCCCGGCGATAAATACTGGGGCTACATCACCGGCGCGAACCACTTTTCCTACGACGGGCGCAGCGGCAAAGAGGCTCAGAATCGAATGAGCCAGGTCGTGAAAACGGCGAGTCTCGCCTTTTGGGACGCTTACCTGCGAGACTCAGAACCGGCGAAACGATATCTCGCCACGGATCAACTTCAACGCGACCATCCGGACGCCGTTGAGTTCTTCCGCAAGTGATCTCTCCTCCGCAGACGGAAAAAGCCTGATCCCCAGGCCGTGCCGGCGGCGAAGTTCGATCCGCGACAGAAGCGACGACGTTTTTGGGGGGCGCCACGGCGGTAATTCGTGAATACTACCGGCTAAGGTCCATCTTTCTCCCCTCCTCTGCTGTCGTGCCCGGTTGTGATCGCGGCGGAAAAGTCGATAATCAGCGCTGTCGCCGTCGGTTTTTCCTAACCCGTAGGCGGCGCATTACCTTACTACACCCTGCTTCCCATTCGTCGACCGAAAGACCGTCTCATGGATCAAATTGAACTCGTTCGCAGTCTGAAAGCCAAAAACGACTCGAAGATCGTCATGTATGTCGGCGATGGTCTCGGTGGCCTGCCGCAAACGCCGGGCGGTCCGACCGAACTGGAGGCGGCCAAGACGCCGAACCTTGACGCGTTGGCGGCTCGCGGCGTCCAAGGGGGAAGCATTCCGGTCAAACCGGGCATCGCCCCGGGTAGCGGTCCGGGCCACTTGGGTCTGTTTGGCTACGATCCGCTGAAGTACCTGATCGGCCGCGGCGCCCTCGAAGCTACCGGCATTGGCCTGATCATGCAGGAAGGGGACGTCGCCGTCCGCTGCAACTTCTGCACGGTCGACGCCGAAGGGAAGATCACCGATCGCCGCGCCGGCCGCATCGCGACCGAAGAAAGCGCTCCGCTGGCGATCAAGCTGCGTCAGGTCAAAATCGACGGCATCGAGATCATCGTTGAGCCGGTCAAGGAACACCGCTTCGTCGTGCTGTTCCGGGGCGAAGGGCTGGACGGCAACGTCCATGACACCGACCCGCAAGCGACCGGCGTGAAGCCGCTCGATCCGAAGGCCGCCGACGCGGCGAGCGAAAAGACCGCCAAGATCGCCCTGGAGTTTTTCAACCAGGCCTCCAAACTGCTGGCCGGCGAAAAGAAGGCGAACTCGCTGACTATGCGTGGTTTCTCGGCCAAGCCGAGCATTCCGTCGTTTGAAGACGTGTACGGCCTGAAGGCGGCCGCGATCGCCGTTTACCCGATGTACAAAGGCCTGGCCAGCCTAGTCGGCATGGACATCATCGGCGACCCGCACACGCTGGAAGAAGAAATCGACCTGCTCGAAAAGCACTGGGAAGAATACGACTTCTTCTTCGTCCACTTCAAATACACCGACTCGAGCGGCGAAGACGGCAAGTTCGAGCTGAAGGTCCAGCGGACCGAAGAGTTCGACGCCCAGATTCCGCGTATCAACGCCCTGAAGCCGACCGTCACCATCGTCACCGGCGACCACAGCACACCGTCGTTCCTCGCCAGCCATAGCTGGCACCCGGTTCCGACGCTGCTGGTCTCGGACTGCTGCCGCTACGACGGTCACACCAGCTTCGGCGAAAAGACGACGCTGACCGGCGGTCTGGGCCAGTTTGAAGCCCAATACCTGATGACGCTGGCGATGGCCAACGCCGGCCGCTTGGGCAAGTACGGCGCGTAAGCGACGCCGCCACGTAAATTGTGAAGAGCTCGCCGCTGGGGCGAGCTTTTCTCTGCGCATAAAAAGAAGCGAGGAGCCGGGGCTCCTCGCTTCAGGAATACCGATTTGGCTTCGTCGCCTACTATTTGGCGGGCTCTTCGACCTGCTGATTCGACGGCAGTTTCGCCAGGGCGTCTTTCGCCACCTTTTGACGCGAGCCGGGGTTCTCTTTGATCTTCTTGAACGCGTCGGAAACGATCGCGCCGTAGCTGGGCGCTTCTTCGTTGACCTTCTCGATCATCCGATCAAAACCTTCGACTTCGCTGCCATACGGACCGCCCTGGGCGTAATTCTCCAGGACCATCTGGGCTTCTTTCATCGCCCCCGGCGGCTTCAGCTGGTAAACACGTTCTTCCGGCCCTTTTACGCAGCCGAAAGAGAGCGTCAGACAGAGCAGGACCAAGCCCGCATATCGCATCATCATCGTTGCCTTCCTTTGCGAGCCTTAGTATTCGCCCAAAACCTGACCGTCGTTGCAGCTGCCCAGACGTTGGAACGTCACCAGGTCGACGGTGTTGGCGATAAAGTGAACCGAGCCGTCGCCGAAACCGGCGTTCACGCCGCCCGGATGCAGGCTACGCGGCGGAATCACCCCCCAACCCCAGTCATGAGCGCCGCCCGGGCAGCAGTTGCCGCCAGCGGTCGGATATTGCCAGTTGGGAGTGGCCGACGCGTTGAACAGCGATTGGCCGTGAGCGTACCAGGCCCACAACGTGCCGTTGTTGCTTCGTTCGTCGACCGGCGATTGAGCGGCGGTGCCGATCGCGGTCAGTTCAGCCTGCGTCGGGTACGCCTTGTTCGCGACCGAAGTGAACGGGCCGTCGCCCCCTTGAACATAGAAGACGTCATACGGATACTTCGGCTGACCAGCGACGCCGTCCCCCGACAAGATTTCGGAGAGGAACATGGTGTTCGACAGACCGTCGGTCGCATAGGCCATGTTCCGTTCTTTCCTCATGTTGAAGAGACCGTTGGCGTTCGTTTCGTTGGCGCTCCAAGCGGTGTGCAGCGAACTGCCCGAGCACCAGGCGTAGTTCGTACCAGGACCACCCCACGAGAAGCTCGACGGGGGAGCCGGCTGGGCCGACGGGCAAAGGAACGCGTTCAGCGAAACGTTCATCGGGCCGTTGCGGTTGGTTCCCCAGCTGCCGCCCAGGTTGAACTGTTCGTACAACGCGTTCTGTTCGATGAAGGGTAGGATCTTGTAGTTCGCACTGAAACGTTCCCAGCCGTTCCAAGTCACGCCGGCGTCCGGGCCGTAGGCGTTCAGCGGAAACTCGCGGAACGTGTCATGGAAGTTGTGCATCGCCAACGCGAGCTGCTTCATGTTATTGATGCACTGGCTGCGGCGGGCAGCTTCGCGAGCCTGTTGAACGGCCGGAAGCAGCAGCGCAATCAAGACGCCGATGATAGCAATGACGACCAACAGTTCGACGAGGGTAAAACCTCGCCGGGAATAACGGGCAGGCGCATGCGGAGACATAAGGGGGACCTCGCGTAGGGTAAAAATAATTGCGAAGATAACTGCAGCTGGTTTGGGGCTTCTTTCAACGAGAAAAAAGAGATTATTTGGAAAGAAGCAGAGCAATCTTAACCAAAGATATCGCTCCATCAATCCTTCGTTATAACAAAGATCTGCCCCATGGCTGATTTTTTATCAAAACCCCTCTAGAGGGTATAATTTCTGACTCATGAAACTCGCCGATCAACTCGTCCAAACGATCGCCACCTACCAGAGCTGCGCCGTCGCATTCTCGGGTGGCGTCGATAGTGCAGTTGTCGCTAAGGCTGCGTTTCTTGCCCTAGGGGAAAGTGCCGTCGCTATTACCGCACGCAGTCCAAGCGTTCCCCGCAACGAGATCGAAGAGGCGATACGGGTCGCGGCTGAGATCGGCATTCGCCATGAGATCGTCGACACGCAGGAAACGACGAACCCGCTCTACATCCAGAACGCCCCCGATCGCTGCTTCCACTGCAAGACCGAACTCTATTCGCAGATCGAGCTGCTGGTCAGCGCGATCGATGCGCCGCTGATCATCAACGGCGCCAACGTCGACGACCAGGGAGATCATCGTCCCGGCATGATCGCCGCCCAGAACCACCAGGTTCGTTCGCCGTTGATCGAATGCGGGCTGACCAAAGCGGACGTTCGCGCGCTTGCCCAACATTGGAACTTGTCGGTGCATGACAAACCGGCGTCCCCCTGCCTGGCGAGTCGCATCGCCTATGGCGAAGAAGCGACGCCAGAGCGGCTGGCGATGATTGAAGCGGCGGAGGACTTCCTGCGTGCGCGGGGCTTGCGCGAGTTTCGCGTCCGGTACCATCGCGGCGACATCGCGCGGATCGAAGTGACGCCGGAGCGAATCGCCGAACTGGCGACCGATCCGCTCCGCACCGAACTGGCGAGCAAGCTGCGAGAGCTAGGCTTTCGCGCGGTGACGCTCGACCTCGAAGGCTTTCGCTCGGGCAATCTAAACGGCTTCGTCGATCTTTCCGCCGTGCGACTCCAATAAAAAAACGGACGCCGCTGAGCGTCCGTTTTCCGTTTTATTCGCTACATCGCCGCTACGTTAGCTGGCGAAGATCTTGTTCATTCGATCGGCGATCCAGGTCAGGCGTTCCTTGTCGCCGCCAGCGATTTCGGCCGTGCCCCAACCGACGTAGCCGACCTTCTTCAGTTCGGCCATCACTTGCGGCCAATCAACGTCCCCTTCCATCAAAGGAGCGCCGAAGCCTTTGCCCGGCGGATTGGCGTAGTCCTTGATGTCGAGCTTTTTGATTCGCTTGCCGAGGATCGGGATCCATTCGTGCGGGGGCGAATAGCGGACGGTGTTGCCGACGTCGAAGTAGGCGCCAACCATTTCCGAATCGAGCTCGTCAATGAAGCGAGCCGTCTCTTTCGGATCGGTCAGGAAGTTGTTCCAGACGTTTTCCATCAGGATCTGGATATCCAGCTTTTCGGCCAGCGGCAACGCCTCGCGGATCGCGGCGATCGAGCGTTCCCAGCATTGATCGTAGGTGACGTCTCCCTTGACGACGCCGGGGACCAATAGCACGCTGGTGCCGCCGTAATCTTTCGAAGCCTGGATCGCGGTCTTCAGATCGGCGACCGCATTGGCGCGAACTTCCGGATTGGGATCCGACAACGTGACGTTCCAATGCTTCGAATCGACGACGCCGTGAACCGGCAGCCCGGTCGCGTCGATCGCCGCTTTCACCACATCGGCCGGCGGACCATCGGGCGAATTCAACTCGACCCCGTCAAAGCCGAGCTCTTTCAAGACGCGGAACTTATCTTCCAGCGAACCAGGAACGCCGACCATCCCGATCTTCACGGCCTTTTTAAAGCCGTTCGGCGTCGATTCGGCGGCCAGCGCCGGCATAGCGGATAGTCCCATCGCTCCAGCGGTCAGAGCCGCAGACTGTACGAGAAATTGACGGCGAGTTGACATCGGCAGGTTCCTAGGCGGGATAAAAAAACCGGTGAACTTCTTATTGAAGTTCACCGGCTGAAATGATTCCACTCGCTTGTTCACGTCCAGCGTGCGTTTCTTCGCGATACCACGGAAAGAACCGCACGTTTGGGGCTAACCGGCTCGTCGCCCCCCTGACTAGTCGCCAGAGTCGTGCGAAACCGGATCCATGATCTTGGTGTTTCGCTCGATCGCCAGGGCGACGGTCCGTTGTTCCAGGCCGTCATGGCTGCGAGCGACAATCGGGAAGATCTGCCGCTTATCCGGCAGGTTCATCTTCACCAAGAAGGCGCCATCTTCATGGACTTTGACCGGGTCGCCCGAGAGGGTGACGTAGGCGCCGGTGCGAGTACGACCGTAAACGATCATCTCGACATCGACGTCCAACTCAAACTCCGGACGTTGACGATGCAGACGTTCGGCCACTTTGCCGAGCTGGGCGCCGAGCGGTTCGCCGATCGGGCGGCTGAAACGTTCTTCCAGCAGCTCTTTCAGCTCGCGGCTGACGTTCTCGTCGTCGTTACCGCCGCTGAGAGCGTAAATGCGGTCGACGTTCTCCGCGACGTCGCTCCAGTTGGCGTCCACGTCGTCGCAAGCGCCCGGCTCCGGAGTGGTGACCAGGTTGCTGCGCGAGAGAGCATGGAACTTGCCCGACGCAGCGACGTAACCGATGATCGCTCGGAAGCTCTTCGGCGGATCGTTGACGTCGATGTACCAATTGCGAACGCCGCCATGGACGTCGATCTGACGAACGACCCGTTCGGCGGCGCCGCCGTCGACTTCCATCAGACGCAACACCGGCCGAGCGGTGTGCCAATGCTCGGCGAGAGCGGCCTTGGCTCGCTGAATCGACTTACGCGAGATTTCCCAGTAAGCGTGCAACCAATACGAATCGCGCACCATCAGCACGATGCGGTCTTGTCCCGCTTCGTGATCGGCGTGCGAGATATCCTTCAGTTGCTCTCGCCGCTGGTGCGCGTCTTGGATTTCGCGTACGACTTTCGGATTCGACTTCTCGACCGGCTTGGCGGAAGTCGCTTTCGAAGCAGCAGCCGAACGAGTGCGCTTGGCGGAAGCGACTTCGCTTTTGGCCTCTTTCGCGACAGCTGCGGCTTTGCGATTCCCCTGGGTTTTGTTGAGCTTCAAGATCGCTTTGACAAGCTCGTCTTTTCGCATCGAATGCCAGCCGCTCACTCCACGGCTTTTGGCCATCTGAGCAAGATCTTTCGCGGTGTACTCTTTTAAAGACGCTGCGGTAATCAACAGACTAGTCCTCCACACGTCGGCCAGACCAAGCGAGCGGCGCACAGAGCCGCATTGGTGTACGCTTGGTACGGTTGGTTCGTCCCGGTTGTTTCGTCCGTGAAAGAAATGTATTGAACCGCATTACCCCAATTCCGTTTGATTGGGCAACGTTCGGCGTCGGTTCAGTTCACGAAAAGGAGGGCAGCAACGACACTTGCGGGAATTTCGAGGGTCTCGAAATCGACCAAGGGTGCAGCTTTCCTAAGGGGAGCAACTTCTCTGTTCTTCCGTAGAGAGACTCGCTTACGCGTCTTGCAGGCAGGACCGCTGATAATGGCGTGGATCAGATCCGTTGATGGGACTCGGAGAAGTTCGTAGTGCAGACATACTGGCCAGCCTCTTGGCGGACGCCTAACGCTAGTCTTTCCGAGGTAACTTCCTACGCCCAGTCAGAGGTAGTAACAATAGTCATCTCCGTGTACTAGTCTATCGAAACGGAGGCCGCAACGCAATCAAAAACTCCCCCAGATGGCCGATAAAGGGGATCCTTCACAATTGCCGATGATTCTTGCGCACCCAGCTAGCAGCAAATTCCAGACCTGCCAGGAGAATTGCAACTCTTTTCACGGTAATCAATTACGGCGGGCCAAAAACTTCGTGAATTTTTGCACGATCTCGCCTTCGGCTCATTGACCACCTTTCGGCCTTCCTCTACATTGATTCGCAATTCTGCAATGATGTCTCACTTTTTCATTGACGCATGTAGTAGCGACAAGGAAACCCCGTGAGCGACCAACCGGCTGACGACCGACCGCCCATGGCGGTCGCCTATGAGTGGGTCGGACGGATCTTTGCAGTTTGCATTGAGATGATCGCCCCAGGGCTGGTCGGCCATTGGCTGGATAAGAAGTTCGGCATTCGCGGATTGGTCATTCTGGGGTTTGCATTAGGAATTACGCTCGCCATCTATCACCTGCTGCAGTACGCCAAAGCGGATCAGCAGCGCGATAAATCGGACGAGTAGCGGCGGTCAACGACCGTGCGCGGGAACCTTCTTCCTTACGCAGAACTTCACTGTGATCGCCGTGAACACGGAACCGTCGGATAATGGGCCGAAGTCGACCGGGCTGCTATCGCAGTTATGGCCCTCAGCGCTCGCACTGACAATCGCCGTCGCACTGCCGACGCCGCTGCTCGCCTGGTATGCGAATACGCAACATGGCGAGATCGGAATTCAAGCCGTGCTGCTGGCCGCGATGATCTGTTGGGGAAGCTCGCTCGCCGCGCTGACGTTGATCGTCACGTACCGGCGAACGCCCTTTGGACTGCACGCTGCAATGGCCGGAATTGGCCTGCGAACCGGCATTCCGTTGGCGATCGGCGCATTTTTAAAACAAGCCGAAGGCCCGCTTGCAGAAGGCGGCGTATTCGGGATGATTATGGTCTATTATCTGCTGACGCTCCTGGTCGAAACAATGTTGGCCGCTCGTCTTCTTCAACCCGCCGCGAACGTTTCGAAGGCTTCCTAGAAACCGATGTCTGATCCAATCCTGCACATCAAGGACAGCTTCTACTTCGAAGTCCCCGCGTGGCTAGCGCCTTCGCATCGCGAGTCGCTGCAGGACTTTCCGAACGTCTGGATTCGTCTCGATCCTGACTTTCAATTGTGGGAAGCGAAGATCGTGCACGCCAAGCTCGCCGAGTTGAGCAAAGGCGTACCGAGCGAGTCGGAATTCGTCCACGATTGGGAGCACTGGCAACACGAGCCGGGCAACCATGGCAAGCCGGTCCGCCGCTACTTGCAAGAGCTCGCCGAAGAAAAGACCGACGAAGACAAACCGGCTCATCCGTGGGCCGAAAGCTGGCCCGAAGCGCAACAACTGGTCAGCGTGCAGGAATACCGCGATACGGCCAAGCCGTGGTCGCCCAAGAAGATCGAAGCCTACAACGAGGTTCTCTCGGGCAAGATCATCATTCCGCAGCCGTTTGGCGAACTGCGTAATCTCTATCAAAAAGACTCGGGCTTCTGCATCTCGCGCTTCATGGTGCTGGAGATGTTCGTCGCCCTGATGATGGTGTTGGTCTTCACCTGGTATGCGTCCCGCTTGAAGAAGAGCGTCGTTCCGAAGGGTCGCGTGATTCACCTGCTCGACGCGTTCGTCTGCTACCTCCGCGATTCGGTGATTCGTCCTGGCATCGGACATGGGGCCGACAAGTTCGTCCCGATCCTGCTGACGATGTTCTTCTTCGTGCTAGGGTGCAACTTGCTGGGGATGATTCCTTGGCTCGGAGCTCCCACCGCTTCTTTCAGCGTGACTTTATCGCTGGCGTTCGCCACGTTGCTGATCGGCATGGGCGCCGGGGCGCTCAAGTTCGGTCCGATCGGCGTCTGGTTGAACCTGGTTCCGCACATGGATCTGCCGCTCGTCATCGGCATTCCGGTGAAACTGATGCTCTTCGTAATCGAAGTGCTTGGCTTGTTCATTAAACATGGCGTGCTCGGCGTTCGTCTTCTGGCGAACATGGTTGCGGGTCACGTCGTGTTGCTAGGTATCGTCGCGATGGGCGTCGAGATGTCGGGCTGGTCGCTCGTCATCGCCGGCCCGATCATCGTATTCGCGGCGGTCCTGTTTAGCTGCTTGGAACTGTTTGTCGCCTTCCTGCAGGCGTACATTTTCACATTTTTGTCTTCGTTGTTCATTGGCGCCTCGACGCACCATCACTAAGTCGAGCGTCTGCGAATACACCGTTGTTTACCCAAGGTTGAGGAGAACGAGTCCGTGTCCAAAATTGCTAAGCTTTGCTTGTACAGCTTCGCTGCCATCCTGTTCTGCGCCGTTCCGGCCATGGCCCAAGACGGCACTGCCGCTGCCGGCGGTAGCCTGATCGACATGACGAAGTACATGGGCGTTGGCCTGACCGTGATCGGCGCCGCTTATGGTATCGGCAAGCTGGCCAGCAGCGCCCTGGAAGGTATGGCCCGTCAGCCGGAAGTCGCCGGTAACATCCAAACCGCGATGATTATCGCCGCCGCGCTTATCGAAGGTTTCACCTTCTTCGCGCTCTTCATTTGCTGGGGCTAAGCTCCCGCGTTCGGTCGAGGCGAACCAGAATTCGCCTCAATGATTGGGCCTAAAAGATAGGTTTTACTAGCCATGCGCTCCCCCATCTCCAAACTGTTGCTCGTCGCCGTGTTGGCGGTCGTCAGCGCGTCGTACTGCGTCGCGCAAGAGGATAAGGAAAAAGAGCCTACTCCCATGGAAAACCCGATTGAGAAGGTCGAAGAGACCATCAACAAGGGGATCGAGAACATGGAAGAGGCCGGAGAGAAGGCGGAGCATGACGCCCATGCAGCGGCCGAACACCATGCGGATCATGGGGAGAATCCCAATGATCTGTCGCATAACGACGCCGCGCCCGGCATTCGCAACCCGGAAGAACTGACGCTCGATCTGGCGACGTTCAACTTCTTCATTTTCCTCGGGTTGGCCGCCTTGCTGACGATCTTCGCTTGGAAGCCGATCGTCGCCGCCCTCGACAGCCGCGAAGCGGCGATGGACGGCAAGTTGGCCGAGGCGCAGAAGATGTTCGCCGCCGCGGAAACGAAGCTGGCCGAGTACAACCAAAAGTTGGCCGACGCTCAGCAGGAAATCCAAAAGTCGCGCGAACAGATTTTGAAAGAAGCGGAAGAAAAGCGGCAGCAAATCCTGGCTGACGCCCAAGCGGCCGGCAACGCCGAACGCAAGCGGGCCCAGCAAGAGATCGAAGCCGCCAAATCCCAGGCCATCACCGACCTGACGCAGAAGAGCGTCAACCTGGCGATCGACCTGGCCGGCAAGATCACCCGGCAGCAACTGACGCCGGAAGATCACCAGAACTTGATTAACGACACGCTCGCGAACCTGCCGAGCCGCAACTAACCGGGATCGAACGCTCGATGGCCGAGACCAGCCAACATCCACGATTCGACCTGGGCAGCGAACGGGTCGGTACGATCTACGCGAAAGCGCTGTACGGCGCCGCAGAGGCGGCCGGCGTGCTTGACCAGGTCGTCGCTGAACTCGCTTCGCTCGTGCACGACGTGCTCGAGCATCCCAAGTTGGCCAATGCGGTCATTTCGCCGCGGATTTCGCACGACGAGCGATTGGTGATCCTCGACAAAGCGTTCGCGGGGCGGATGAACCCGACGCTGCTCACCTTCCTAAAGGTGCTGTCGAATCACAATCGGCTCTACTGCATTCGCGAGATCCAACGCGCCTTCCATCAGCTGGTGGGCGAGAAGCGGGGACGCATCGACGTGAAAGTGACGTCGGCGCATCCGCTGAGCGAACAATCGCTGGCCGCGGTCAGCGGTCGTTTGCGAGAAACGTTGGGCAAAGACGTCGAGGTCTTGACCTCGGTCAATCCGGCGCTGATCGGCGGACTGATCATTCGCGTCGGCGACACGGTCATCGACGGCAGCGTGGCCAATCAACTGGAAATCATTCGTCGTCAGACGCTGACAGCTGCAGAGCAGCAGGCGAAAGACGCGTTGGAGCGGTTTACGGCTTAGTCGACGTAACCGGCCCACACAAATACATACGCCAACGAAGAAATAGACGCCTTCGAATACAAACGGTAGTTCCATGAAATTTAATGCGGACGAGATCGCCTCGATCATCCAGCAAGAGATCCAACAGTACGAATCGCATATCGACATTCGCGAAGTCGGTACGGTGTTGGAAGTCGGCGACGGTATCGCACGGGTTTACGGCCTCTCGGGCATCATGGCCGGCGAAATGGTCGAATTCCCCGGCGGCATCAACGGCCTGGCGTTTAACCTGGAAGAAAACAGCGTCGGCGTGATCATCCTCGGCGACTACCTCTCGATTAAAGAGGGAGACGAGGTCAAGGCGCTCGGCAAGCTGTTGTCCGTCCCGGCCGGCGAAGCGGTTCTCGGCCGCGTCGTCGATCCGCTCGGCAACCCGCTCGACGGCATGGGCCCGATCCAAGCTTCCGAAAGCCGCCCGGTTGAGTTCCTCGCTCCCGGCGTGTCGGAACGTAAGCCGGTGCACGAACCGATGCAGACCGGCATCAAAGCGATCGACGCGATGACGCCGATCGGCCGCGGTCAACGCGAACTGGTGATCGGCGACCGTAAGACCGGTAAGACCGCCATCGCCATTGACGCGATCCTGAATCAAAAGACGACCGGCGTGAAGTGCTTCTACGTCGCGGTCGGCCAGAAAGACTCGTCGGTCGCTGCGGTCGTCGAAGTTCTGCGTCAGCATGGCGCCATGGAATACACCACGGTCATCGTCGCCGGCGCCAGCGCCCCTGCCCCGCTGCAGTACGTCGCGCCCTACTCCGGCACCGCGATGGCTGAGTACTTCATGTTCAACGGCCAGCACGCGTTGATCGTCTATGACGACTTGTCGAAGCAAGCCTCCGCTTACCGCGAACTGTCGCTGCTGATGCGACGTCCGCCGGGCCGCGAAGCTTACCCGGGCGACGTGTTCTACTGCCACAGCCGCTTGCTGGAACGTTCGTCGAAGCTGAGCGACGCCCTCGGCGCCGGTTCGCTTACCTCGCTGCCGATCATCGAAACGCTCGAAGGCGAAGTTTCGGCCTACATTCCGACCAACGTGATTTCGATTACCGACGGCCAGATCTATCTGCAACCTGACTTGTTCTTCGCCGGTCAGCGTCCGGCCATGAACGCCGGTATTTCGGTGTCGCGCGTCGGCGGTAACGCTCAGATCAAAGCGATGAAGAAGGTCGCCGGCGGTTTGCGTCTCGACTTGGCTTCGTTCCGCGAACTGGAAGCGTTCGCTCAACTCGGTACCGAACTCGACCCCGCGACCCAGGCTCGTCTCGACCGCGGTTACCGCATGGTCGAACTGCTGAAGCAGGGACAGTACGCTCCGATGAACGTGATCGACCAGGTCTTCAGCATTTACGCTGGTACCCGCGGTCACTTGGACGAAATTCCGCGCGTCGACGTGCTTCGCTGGGAACGCGAATACCTGGACTTCATCCACGCGAAGTATAGCGAACTGTGGAACCAACTCGCGGACGCGAAGGACCTGACTCCGGAAATCACGGAAGGGATTGAGAAATCGATCGCCGCCTTCCAAGCGACCTTCGTACCGACCAAGCAGGAAGAAATTTAAGCCGCCTGCCGTACCTGGAACCTTCACGAGCCTGCTGACGAAATAGAAGCGATATGGCTAACCCACGAGCACTCGATAAACGCCGAAAATCGGTCCGCAACATTCGCAAGATTACGCGGACGATGGAATTGATCGCCACTGCGCGATACAAGCAGGCGATGGATCGTGCCGCCGCGGCGACCGCCTATACCGATCGCATCACGCAGATCGTGAAAGACCTGACCGCTTCGAGCTTGGACTTCACGCATCCGCTGCTCGAACAGCACGAAAGCAAGTCGAACGCAACGCTGCTGGTTCTCACCTCCAATCGCGGTCTCTGCGGCGGTTACAACGGCGGTCTCTGCCGTGCGACCTTCCCGCACGTCACCGATCTGAAAGGTGAGTACGGCAACCTGCGTCTCGAAATCGCCGGCAAGAAGGGGATCGCTCTTTTCCGTTCGCAGCGTCGTCTGGAAGCGGATGAGACCTTCACCCATTTTGAAGACAAGCCGCGTTACGAAGAAGTCGAGCTGATCGCCAACCGATACTTGAAAGAGTACGTTTCCGGCAAGCTCGACCGTCTCGACGTCTCCTACACGAAGTTCGTCTCCAGCAGCAAGCAGATCCCCGTGATCGAAACGCTGCTGCCGCTTGGCTCGCTGGAAGGTTCCGGCGAAGAAGAGTCTACCGGCGAATCGATGTACGAATTCTTCCCGTCCGCCGAAAGCATTCTGGAAGAAGTCGTGCCGACCAGCTTCAAAGTGAAGTTGTTCAAGTGCTTCCTCGACGCCGCGGTCAGCGAACAAATCGCACGTATGGTGGCGATGAAGTCGGCGACCGAAAACGCGTCGGACTTGATCAAGCAACTCTCGCGAGAATACAACCGCGCCCGTCAGGGACGGATTACCAACGAAATCATGGAAATCATCGGCGGCGTCGAAGCGCTCAACAACTAAGTTGAAGCCCACTGACGTCGTGATAACTGCAACCGCAACTGAAAAGCAAAGACAGCGATATGGCGACTGCAATCGAACCGGGTCAAAATGTCGGCCGCGTTACCCAGGTGATCGGCTCTACGTTCGACGCTGAATTCCCCGAATCGAGCCTGCCGGCGATTTACAACGCCGTGAAGATCTCCAGCGAGCACAAAGGGGTCAGCTTGAACCTGACCGGCGAAGTGCAACAGCACCTCGGCGGCGGTCGCGTTCGTTGCGTCGCCCTCGGCAGCACCGAAGGGATGATGCGAGGTCAGCACTGCGTCGACCTCGGCAAGCCGGTTTCGGTTCCGGTCGGTAAAGCGACCCTCGGCCGCGTCTTCAACGTTCTCGGCGACACGATCGACGGCCGCGGCCCGATCCAAGCCGACGACTACCTGCCGATTCACCGCAGCGCCCCGCCGGTCTCCGAACTTTCGACCAACACCGAAGTGTTCGAAACCGGTATTAAGGTGATCGACCTGCTGACCCCGTTCGTCCGCGGCGGTAAAGCCGGTCTGTTCGGCGGCGCCGGTCTCGGTAAGACCGTTATTCTGACCGAGCTCATCGCTCGTATCGCGTCGGCTCACGGCGGTTACTCGGTGTTCGCGGGCGTCGGCGAACGTACCCGTGAAGGGACCGACCTCTGGCTCGAAATGCAAGAGACCGAAATCGGTCAGACCGGTCGTAAGGTTATCGAACAAACCTGCATGGTGTTCGGCCAGATGAACGAGCCGCCGGGCGCTCGTCTCCGCGTCGCGCTGTCGGCCCTGACGATGGCCGAATACTTCCGCGACGCGACCGGCGCCGATACCCTGCTCTTCATCGACAATATCTTCCGCTTCTCGCAAGCGGGTTCCGAAGTGTCGGCCCTTCTGGGTCGTATGCCTTCGGCGGTGGGTTACCAGCCGACGCTGGCGACCGAAATGGGCGGTCTGCAAGAACGTATCGCGTCGACCAAGTCGGGCGCTATTACCTCGGTGCAAGCCGTTTACGTTCCGGCGGACGACCCGACTGACCCGGCTCCGGCCACGGCGTTCGGTCAGCTCGACGCGTTCATTTACCTCGAACGTTCGATTTCGGAAAAGGGTATTTACCCGGCGGTCGATCCGCTCGCTTCGTCCAGCCGTATTCTCGACCCGCAGTACGTCGGGGCTCGCCACTATGCGATCGCTCGCCGCGTTCAAACCACGCTGCAGCGTTACCGCGAACTGCAAGACATCATCGCGATTCTCGGCGTCGACGAATTGAGCGAAGCGGACAAGTTGATCGTCCACCGCGCTCGCCGCATCGAACGCTTCCTGTCGCAGCCGTTCCTCGTGGCGGAAGTCTTCACCGGCAAGGCGGGCGAAATCACCCCGCTGGCCGATACGATCCGCAGCTTTGAAGAAATCTGCGACGGCAAGTGGGACCACCTGCCGGAAGCGGCCTTCATGTACGTCGGTCCGATCGAGCAAGCCGAAGAACAGGCCAAAGAAATGGCCAAGAAGGGAAAGAAGTAACCGATGGCGCAGCTCAAATGCATCGTCGTCACGCCCGAAGAAACGGCCCTCGAAACGACGGCCGACTTCGTCGCGTTGCCGCTGTTCGACGGCGAAATCGGGATTGCGCCTTCGCATAGCCCGATGATCGGCCGTCTCGGCTTTGGCGAAATGCGGATCAAGAGCGGCGGTACGACCACCACGTACTACATCGACGGCGGATTCGTCCAGGTCGCCAATAACGAGGTCAACGTGTTGACCAGCAAGGCGATGCCGGCCGACGAACTCTCCCGCGAAGCTGCTGAGAAGCAACTTACGGAAGCGATGAAGCAACCGGCGACCACCGATGAGCTGACGGCGATTCGTGATCGCATGGTCGAACAGGCCCGCGCCCAGATTCGCATGTCGAAAAACTAGCCTCCGCCGCTAGCATCTTGCCCCGCAAACTCTCTCTAGATTAGCCAACCGGAAGCGTGAAGATGCGCCGGTTGGTAAGATTCGCATCTGCGCGAATTCTCGGTAATTTGCGGCCCAGTCGCCGTCCGATCAAGTTCATAAGTAGCCAGCTAATCACCGCCCCGTTTGGTGGTTGTCCGCTGGCTAGCAAAGATGAGCTGGATGATCGGACGAACCATGACTGCCAAACACGAACTGCATGCCGCCGAGTCGCTGCAAGGCGCCCATCGTCGCCCCACGCGTCTTTCGGCCGAGCTTTTGATTCGTCGCGGCCGCGCAGAAAAGCCGAGCCGCCCCATCAACGCACCGCTCTTCCTGATTGGATCGGACGCCGATTGCGACCTGGTGCTGGGCGATCCCCAGTTTCCTGGATCGTACGCCTACATCTTCCACCGCGGTTCGCAATTGACGTTCCGTTGGCTGGGGGAAGGCCCGGAACTGACCGTCAACGGCGAAGCGTTTTCGGACGGCAAGTTGGTCAACGGCGACCGCATTCGCTGCGGCCCTTATGAATTCCAACTCGCCGTCACCAGCGGCGGCGGCGCGAAAGACAAAAAACGTTCGCTGCAGCAAATCATCGGCCACGCGCAAGCGACCGAAGAGACCGCTCGCGAAGCGGTCGAAAACCTGATTAGCCAAGTGAAGCGGAACCTTTTTGGCGATCATGACGTAGAAGAAGCAATTCCGTCCAACTGGAGACGCGCTACCGCATGAAACCTCGTATTACTGGAGAGCGACCGTTCGTTTCGTCCGTCGCCGCCGAGCGAAAGTTCGCCGGCTGGATCGACGTCGATCGACCATTCGCCTCGCCAGGTGTTCGCAACACTGACTTTCGCGGCGGAGTCAACTCGAAGTCGACGCCGGCCAACGTCGTCATTTCGGCGCGAGTCGACCTGCTCCGCAATCAACTGCGGGAAGAATACGCCCGACTTCTTGTCGTCTAAGCCAACGTGCTAAACTAGCGGCATGTCCAATCGAGCTCGCCGCTTCCGTCACGCCGTCTTGCCGCTGATCCCGCTGACGGCGCTGCTCGTATTGTTCTTCGCTCCGGCCGTCGCCAACAATCAAAGCTTCCTCTTTCGCGACGCCGCTCACTTCTACTATCCTCTCTTCGCCCATATCCAATCGGTCTGGGGCGAAGGTCGCATTCCCCTGTGGAATCCGTACGACGGCGTGGGAATGCCGCTGTTGGCCGAGCCGTCGTCGAGCGTCTTCTATCCGGGCAAACTGATTTTCGCCCTGCCGATCTCGTTTCCCGCCGCTTTTCGCTGGTACGTCATCCTTCACTTTGCGCTGGCTTACCTCACTTCGTACAACGCGGCGCGGCGTCTGAACGTTTCCCACGCGGGCTCGATCCTCGCCGCGATCAGCTACAGCTTCGGCGGCTATGTCGTCGCGACGCATGCCAATGTGATCTTTCTGGTTGGCGCCGCTTGGGCGCCGCTCGCCTTGCTCGCGGTAGTGCGACTTGCTGGTGAGCAGCCGAAAAAGACCGCCGCGCCGCTGTTCGCACTAAGCCTGGCGATGATGATCCTGGGAGGAGATCCCCAAGCCGCATTTCATCTGACGCTCGTCGCCGGCGGCTATTTTCTATGCACGCATTGGCGACTCCTCCGCACTCCCCTCCTCTTCGCCAAGCGGAGCATCCCGCTTGCCGCGGCCATCTTGCTCGCCGCTGGACTATCCGCGGTGCAGGTCTTACCGACCGTCGAGTGGGCCGCTCGCAGTCGTCGCGCACTCGTCGATCAGCCCCGTACCGTTTATAGCTATGCCCGACATGCACTTGCCGGCGATGACGTCACCGCCGAGGTCCTACTCGGCAAGGTCGAACAAGGCACGCAAGAGCGTGAGTCGTATCAGTTCAGCTTCGGGCCGTGGCGTTGGCCCGAACTTGTCTGGGCCAATTTCAGCGGCAAGATGTATCCCGAGAATCATCGCTGGGCCAATGCGATTCCGGCCGAAGGGCGCGTCTGGGCGCCGTCGCTCTACGTCGGCGGAACGTCACTGGCGCTCGCGTTGATCGGTGCTTGGGGTTGGCGAAGTCAGCCGCTCGGCAAGTTGCTAATCGCGCTCGTAGCAATCGGCGTGCTCGGTTCGCTCGGCTGGTACGGGCTCGGCTGGCTGCTGATCGAACTTGGGCACGACTTGCAACTTTGGAGCAAAGAGAGCCTGGGAGTCGGCGAGCCATTCGGCGGGCTCTATTGGCTGTTGAATACGCTGGTTCCTGGCTACGCGTCGTTCCGCTATCCCGCGAAGTTGTGGCTACTCGCAGCGCTCGCCGGCAGTTTGCTGACAGGCTTTGGTTTTGACGCCGAACGAGAACGTGCGTTTCGTGGGCTCACTTTATTGATGTTGGGGCTGGCGGCAGTTTCCTGCGTTGCGTTAATCGGCGTGACGCTGCAGCAAAGCAAGATCGTCGCCGCGGCCGCCCAAGTTCCCGCCGATTTACTCCTCGGGCCGATTAATGGAAAAGCTGGGGTCGTCGATATGCAGCTGAGCATGCTGCAAGCGATCATCGTCGCCGTTTGCGTCGTCGTCATCCTCTTCCTGGCGAAGAAGAGACCGCCGATCGTCGCGTCGCTGCTCGTTGCCGTGGTCATGGTCGATCTTTATGCAGGTCTTTCCTGGACCATAGCGACCGCGCCAGATGCGATGTGGGAGTCATGTCTCTACTCCGACGACTATCAAATGGCCAACCGTTGGTATCGCCATCTATCAGCCACCGACTATCCGCCGGAGTTCGCCGCGAAGAGTTCGCCCGATCGGCAGATCGACGGCTTGCGATTCGACCGCATGACCCTTTTCCCGCGGTATCACCTGCTGGAAAAGGTCGGCTCGATCGTCCCTTCCAACTCGCTCGCGCCAGCCGACTACACGCTGCTGGTGGAAGCGATGCAGAAAGATTTGCAGCCGAACGACATGGCCGAACGACTGTCCGCCGCCGGCGTGATCCGCTTTGATCGCACGACGCCGGACGGTCAGGTTCTGCTCGACGGTCCTCTTACCAAGACAATTCCAATGGCCTGGATCGCCGACGGCCATCGGCAGTTTCCCATCGACGATCCACGCTCACGCAACAGTTGGCGAGAAGCGGCCGAAGCGTTCGTGCATCAACACGGGCGTTTGGCGATGTTGCATGGGGAAGAAGCGTCTCCACTCCTTAATGGCCCGGCGCAGGAAAACATCATCGACCAGGTCGATTACGATCGCGTGCAAGATGACGTGATCGAGATTGCCGTCTCCCTCTCGCAACCGTCGTATGTGATTGTGCAGGAATACTACGACGCCGGTTGGCGGGCGGAAATTGAACTGGAAGATGGAGAGAAGATCACTTCGCCGACGGAGAGAGCCAACGTCGTCTTCCAAGCGATCGCGCTGCCGGCGGGACGACATCATGTGACGCTGCGATACGTGCCGGCGTCGTTTTATCGGGGTGCGGCGATTTCGCTCGTTTGCGTTTTGGGGCTGCTTGTCTGGACGGTCTTTGCATTCCGACCGTAGGGTCCGCTGTGCGGACCGAGGGAAGCGTTAAGAGGTTTGGCCGATTGGGGAATGGTGGCGCTGCGACATTTGAAATCTGCTTGCGGCCGCATTTCCCTCGCTTGCGCTTCGGGCTACTATTCGGAAGCACGCTCTAGATCTGGAAGTTCACTTCTTCCGTCAGTTCTTCGGCCGGGGCTTCGCTGCGGAGGCGAAGGCGCGGCTTTTCTAGCAGGACCGTCGTGTGCGGTTCGACGCTGCGGGTAAGCCAAACGCTCGACGCGATCACCGAGTTGTGACCAACCACGGTGCGGCCGCCCAAGACAGTCGCATTGGCGTAGATGACGACGTGATCTTCGATCGTTGGATGACGCTTCATGCCGCGGACCAGGTTGCCGTCGGAGTCGGTGTCGAACGACAACGCGCCGAGGGTCACGCCTTGGTACAGTTTGACGTGCTCGCCGATCTCGCACGTCTGGCCGATCACGACGCCGGTGCCGTGGTCGATGAAGAAGTAGTTGCCGATCGTGGCGCCGGGGTGAATGTCGATGCCGGTTTGCTTGTGCGCCCACTCGGTCATCATGCGGGGGATGAACGGCACGCCGAGGACGTACAGTTCGTGCGCGATTCGATAAACGGTAATCGCTTCCAGACCGGGATAGCAGAAGATCACTTCGTCCAAGCTGCGGCAGGCCGGGTCGCCGTCGTAGGCGGCTTGGACGTCGGTCGCCAGTTGATCGCGCAGCTTCGGCAGACGATTGAGCAGCTCAATCGCCATCGCCTGACCTTTCGCTTCGTAGTCGATCGCGTCGGCCGGTTCGCATTCGCCCCGTTCGCGCTTCAGGCGTTCGTCATGCTGCAACGCTCGCGCGATTTGCGTCGTCAGCTTGTCATGCAGTCCATCGATAAGGTCGCCGACATGGTACGTGATGTTGCCCATGTGCAGGCCTTCGCGGCGGCGATAGCCTGGGTAGATGATTTCTTTCAGATCTTCGAGTGTCGAAACGACGATGTCGTAATTCGGCAGCGGGCAATGACCGAGATAGTTGATTCCACCAAACTGCTTGTAGGTGGCGACAATCCGGTCAGTCAGCGAAGGAAGATCTTCTTTGAGTTTTGCGTCAGAGGCCATGGCTGCGGTTTCCTGCGTCGGCGAGCGTGCGTTGTGGGCGAGACGATGGCGACCGAGAACGTCTCGATCGACGGGGCGTTTTGCGCTAACAACAACAGCGACAACAGAAACGGTGCAAAGCGGGGCACATGATGACGTACCAATCTAGGTAAAACGGGGCAAATTTACCGCCCGGGCGAGACTGTATCTTACGCTTCGCCCCCCTGGAAGACAAAGGGGCGCAGTTTTCTTCGTCTTTCTCCCAAAGCGAAGTTTAACCCGATTTGTAACGTCCAGTCGCCGGCGAATGCATTGCCTGCAACATTTCGGCCGGCGACTGTTTTGGATGACGCGTCAGAACGATCGGTTACGAATCGTCCTCCTCGACTTGGCCCGACTGACGCAGAACCATGTCTTGCACGTTCGGCGGAGCGGCGTCGTAGTGACTAAACCGCATCGAGTACGATCCTTGCCCGCCGGTCATGCTCGAAAGCGTTCTGGCGTAAGTCATTACCTCGGCAAGCGGCGCCGTGGCGCTGACCGTCTGGTAGCCTGGACTGGCGCTCTGTGCCCCCAGCACCTGACCGCGGCGTGTCGAGAGATCGCTGTAAACGTCCCCCATTTTCGCTTCCGGAACGGTGATCTCCAGTTCGGCCATCGGTTCCAGCAGCACCGGATTCGCCTTCTTGAAGACGTCTCGCAGCACCTTCGAGCCGGCGATCTTGAACGCCGTTTCCGAGCTGTCGACTGGATGGAACTTGCCAAAGAAGACTTCGACGCACAGATTCTGGATCTGGCAGCCGGTCAACACCCCCTGGTTCAACCGTTCCAGGAAGCCCTTTTCGATCGCCGGCATGAAGTTACCCGGGATCGCGCCGCCGACCACCGAGTCGATCCACAGGAAGTTGAATTCCGGCAGGTAGTGCCGATTCTTCATGTGGGGGAAGCGACTCTTGTTGGCGAACTTTTCAACGTCGGTTCCACGCGGCAAGGGGCAGACCCGAATATGAACTTCGGCGAACTGTCCGCGACCGCCGGTCTGCTTCTTGTGCCGGAACGAACCTTCCGCTTCGCTTTGAATCGTTTCGCGATACGGAATCTTCGGCTCGTGCGTTTCGATCTCGACGTGATCGCGTCGCAAGAGACGTTCCTGCAACAAGCAGAGATGCAAGTCGCTCATTCCCCGTAGCACCACTTCGTGCGTTTGCGGATCATGGTCGACTCGGACCGTTGGATCTTCTTCAACCAACTTGTGCAGCGCCGCGTTGAGCTTCGCTTCGTCGTTGCGGCTCTTCGGACGGATCGCCACGCCGACCATCGGTTCGGGGAAGTCGATCTCGGGAAGTTTCAGATCCCCTTCGTTGACGCCGGTATGCAGATCTTCGATCTTGGCGACCGCGACGATATCGCCGGGATGGGCTTCGTCGACGGGGCGAAGTTCGGAGCCCTGCACTTCCATCAGCTGACCAATCTTCACCCCTTTGCGACTGCCGTTGTTGAGGTGAATCAATTCGTCTTTGTGGAGCGTGCCGTTGTAGACGCGGATGTACGACAACTTCTGCACGAAGGGATCGATCCGCGTTTTGAATACCTGGGCGGCCAACGGACCATCGGGATCGCCGTTCAATTCAACCGGCTCGCCGTCAGGACCAAGAGCGCTGCGATGCATCATCGACGGCGGCACTGCACAGACCGCGAGTGCATCGAGCAGTTCGGTGAAACCGACGCCCGACTTGATCGAGCAACTGACGACCGGAACCAATGCTCCGGCGGCGACGGCATGCGGAATCAAATCGGCCAATTCGGCGCGACTGGGGACTTCGCCCTCAAAGTAACGTTCCATCCACGCTTCGTCCGCTTCGATTGCGGCTTCGATCAGCGGCTGGCGGAATCTGGTCGGATCGACCAAAGCGCCGCTGGCGTCGGCCCCGTCGTCCATCACGCCGACCACCCGGTCAAAGTGACCCCCTTTGGCGCATGGCACATTGAAGGGGATGCAGTGGGAACCGAACGTCTCGCGAATCGAGTCGAGCAGGGACGGATAGTCGACGTTTTCGATGTCCATCTTGTTAACGACGATGATTCGTCCGAGCCCGGCATGTTCCGCTTCTATATAGACGCGGCGCGTGTTGACGGCGATTCCGCTATGGGCGTCGATGACGATGACGGCGGTATCGGCGCCGCGCATGGCCGAAATGGTTTGGCCAATGAAGTCGGGGTATCCGGGAGCGTCGATGCAATTGAATCGGACGCCGCGGTGACGGAAGTGAGCGAGCGCCGCATCGACCGAATAGTGATGCAGCTTTTCTTCCGGCTCGAAGTCGGTAACGCTGGTGCCGTCGTCCACGCTGTGACGGCCTTCGACTTCGTGAGTCGTTTCAAGAATGCGGTCAATCAGGCTCGTTTTGCCAGAAGAGCCGTGACCGCACAACACAATATCGCGGACGCTTGCCTCAAGACGGGTAGACATAACCAAGACTCCTTAAAACGGGGATGGAGGACTTGGCGAGTCGCCGATCGCCGGTGCGGTCTTAAACTCGCCACGGTCGGCCTGGGAATGCTGCGTCGGATTGAGTGCGGCGGTTAAACGCTCCTTTGATTACGTCGCGTGTTCGCTAATGGGGATGACGTAACGTTCCACGGGCTATAAAAGTGCCGCTCGCGCCGCTTCAACAGCGGCTGAGACGGTCATTTTTCCTTCGTACAAAGTTCGTCCGACAATCGCTCCGTCCAAGCCGGCTGCCGCCAGTTGGGCGACGTCTTCGACGGTGGTCACGCCGCCGGAAGCGACGACCGGAAAGCGAATCGACGCTTTCATTTCCGCCATCGCCGGGACGTTCGGACCGGACATCATGCCGTCGGTCGCAATGTCGGTATATATAACTGCCGCAATCGGCAGGTGTTCGTATTTTTGGGCCAGCGTGATCGCCGAGACATTGCTCGTTTCGAGCCAACCGTCGGTCGCCGCCAAGCCGTCGCGTGCGTCGATCCCCAGCGCCAACTTGCCGGGATAACGCATGCACATTTCTTCAAACCAATCAGGCTCACGCACCGCTTTACTGCCGATCACCAGACGAGCCATACCGAGATCGAGCAACGTTTTGATCGTTTCCTCGTCGCGGATGCCGCCGCCCAATTCGCAGGGGATGTTTACCGCCGCGAGAATCGCCGCGATCGCATTGCGGTTGCTGACTTGACCATCCTTGGCGCCGTCAAGATCGACCAGATGCAGACATTCGGCGCCTTGCTCGACCCAGCGCTTCGCCATATCGGCCGGGTCATCGCCGAAAACAGTTTCTCGGTTGTAATCGCCTTGTTGAAGGCGAACGCATTTACCGCCTCGAAGATCAATGGCGGGCCAAATCTGCATGACGTCAGAGCTTTCTGCTGCGAGCTGCTTGCAAAGAACAAAGCGAATCCGTGAGGGTTCCGCTACATCAAATATCCCACATAAAGCCTCCAGCGACAAGTATTTGCCACTTGCCGCAAAGACTTTGACAACGCTAAAGAAGCGCGAATTCGGCCTAAACCGACGGATTCCACTCGGCGAAGTTCTTCAGGACATGCAAACCGCTGGCCTGGCTTTTTTCGGGGTGGAACTGTGTCGCGATCAGATTGTCGCGCCAGATCGCGGCACAAAACGGCTTGTGGTAGGTCGCTTCGACAGCGACGACCGCCTCGTCATCTGGAACGACGTAATAAGAGTGGACGAAGTAGAAGTGGGTCTGCGGCTCGATCCCTTCGAAGATCGGCGGCTTGTGGCGGAAGGTTACCTGGTTCCAACCCATGTGGGGGACCTTCAGCTCCGGCGGAACTTCAAACCGAACGACCTTGCCAGGCACAATTCCCAGCCCTTCGTGCTCGCCCCCTTCGTAGCCGACGTCGAACAGCAACTGCAAGCCAAGGCAGATCCCCAGCAGCGGCTTGCCGGCGGCGATGTGATCTTTGATCGGACCGACCATATCGCGATGACGGAGCTCGGCGATCGCGTCTTCAAACGCGCCGACGCCCGGCAGGATCAAGTGATCGGCTTGGGCGATTTCCTTCGGGTCGCTGCTGATGACCGCGTGGTGCCCTACCTTCTCGATCGCCTTTTGCACGCTGCGAAGGTTGCCCATCTGGTAGTCGATAATTGTGATCATCGCGGCTCGCTTTGGATCTGGCACGGTCGAACTTGCTCCGCCCAACGGACGCACTACAGCGCAAAAAGTTCAGCGGCGGAGCGATCCATTGTAATTCGGATCGGCCGAAATCGTCAGGCGCCCAAAAAGGGGCGAGAAACGGACGTTAGACCAGCATTAAGAGCTGGCATCGTCCGGGTAGATGACGATGTCGACTCGGCGGTTGCGAGCCTGACCAGCCGGAGTCGCATTCGAGACGACCGGGTGATTGCCCCCGTGGCCGACGACGAACATCCGATTGGCCGGCACCTGGCCGCGAGCGACCAGTTGATCGAACGTCGCTTGGGCCATGCTGGCCGAGAGCTGATGCTGCGACGCGAACGGCGGCGAAGCAGGTTGGTTGTCGGTATGTCCTTCGACGCCGATCAGGTTGCGAGGGAACTGCTGACGGATGACGCCGGCGACCTGGTCGAGCGTCGCGTAAGCGTTTTGATGCAGTTGATTGGTGCCGGTCATGAAGACCAGATCGGCCGGAACCTCGATCCGAATCAGATCGCCGTCGACGCGAACCGTAGCGCCAGGAATCTGAATCTGCGAGACGCTTTGCTGCAAGCTGTTGTTCGGCGTGATGATCGCTCCGCCTCGTTGGCGCGTCGACGCCAGCAACGTGGTGTTCTCTTGCTTGGCCGAAGCGATTTGCTGCTGAGCCATCGAAAGCTGTTCGCCGGCGTCGCGAAGCTGTTTCTTCAGCAGGCCGACTTCGTCCTGCAAGATTCTGGCTTGTTGCTGCGACTGAGCGATCTGAGCGTGCAGGTCTTGATTGTTGGCGTCGAGCCCCGAAGCGCGGCGTTGGAATTCGGCGATTTGAGCGGCCTGTTGCTGCTGAGCGGTCTGGACCTGCTGACGCAGCGCAGCGTCGCTGGTGCACCCAACGGCGAACGCAAACAACAGTATGGCGGCGACAAAGCGGAACATCGTGTCGGCAAATCGGGTTCGAAACTTGAGACAATCTGGCCAGCGGGGCGGATCGTAGCAAGCGTGCTTTATGCAGGCAAGGTCGTTTTCCTACGACGCTAGCACTTCCCGACGGTGCGTCCCTGCCGCGAGTCGCGGATAGTCGCCATAGAACCGCTTGATGTAGTTGCGGCCCGGCAGATGGGCGCAATGCGGCTCCCAGCCGTTGCGGCTCAGATTGCGTTCGGATATCTGCGGATTGGAGACGTCGGTCACGATCGCCGCGGCGTTTCGCAGCCGCGCCACTTCGTCGAGCGTCGCCAGCGCCGTCCGAAACGTCCGCCAAGTGGTTTCCTTCCCCGAGACGACGTAGACCAGCGACAAAAAGTCGGGCGCAGTGAGGGGAGCGTTGTAGTAGAGCCAGCAATAGTCCCCTCGGGATCGCTGATGGACGTACCGCCCGATCGTCATCACCTCGAGCCGAGAGATCATCTTCGGCCAGGGGCGAAAGTGAATCGCTTCCAACTGCGACTTCCGCACGACGATGATCCCATAGCGGCGAGCGCGTACGAGCTCGGCGTCGGCGGACAAATCGGTGATCGTATGGAAAAATGGGCGCAGCATCAGACAGTTCTCCTGCTGAAGCTTAGCTTTTTCTAACGGCCGTGCGGGGAGAAATTTTCGCCCCGAAAACAAGGCGAAAAGCACATCATTAGTAGCCCGAAGCGCCAGCGAGGGAAATGCGGCCGGCAATACCGAACCGCCGGGGAGTAGCCCAACGCATTTCCCTCGCTCGCGCTGCGGGCTACGAATGGATTACGAATCCCGGAAGAGGACCCGTTCTTTGAAGATTTGCCAGGGCCAGAGGATCATGCCGACGCAGATCGGCAGCGCTAAGAAGATCGCCGGCAACATCCAGCCGAGGACCAACATCGGCGCGTATTGTTGCCAGAAACCGGGCCACCAGAGGAAGACGAACATCGTCCCGAAGCAAAGGTAGGGACCAAACGCCAAGGCGACGTCGCCGGTCATCAGCCAACGTCCCACGGCGAACAAGCAAGCGATCATCGGCGCCAAAAAGAAGACCGCAATCGACGGCTGCCAACCGACGTAGGCGCCGATCATGAACATCAGCGTCACGTCGCCAAACCCCATCGCTTCGCGTCCAAGTGCGGCGCCGGCGAAAATCCGCACAAGCCAGATGAGCGCTCCGGCGAACGCCATTCCGCACAATGACGAGAGGAGCCCTTGCCACGAATCATTCCCGCCGGCCAAGAACCAAACGGCCGATATTCCAAGCAGACCGATCGCCAGCAGCCCCAGATAAAACGGAGTCAGTGCGTAGCGACGAAAACTGCCGACGAGAAAATCGCAGCCCCGTTTCAGCCCTTTCCGCCACCAGATGATCTTCGGCGTGATCGCGAGCCACCACCCCAGATACAAGATGAGCCCGATCGCGAGTCCCATCCCGCCGTTCAACGCCTCAGGCCACGGCTGATCGCCGGTCGTTAGTCGCAGGAAGGTCGGTTCGATCGTTCCGCTGAATTGGATTGGCACGTACGTGACCGGCGGATCGGGCACCGTCAACAGCGACATCGGCATCACGGTGGCGAAGATCAAGCCGAGCAAAAGCCCAGGGATCGTAATCTCGTCGGGGATCAATCGTTCGTCAAAGTCGATGAAGGTGGCGACCGTCATAAAGCAGATCAGCGCCATGTGACTGAGGAACGTCGCATGTAGGGTCCCTTGCATCTGCGCCGCCGGGGTCATGATGATCTCCGGCACAAGTTCGCCCTGGACCATGATCCAGTAGTAGTAGGGCGTAACGAGCGTGAAGAAGAGGTCGATCAACAAAGGCCGAACCCAATAGTAGCCGCCATGCAGCGGAACTTCGCGACTGAGGGAAAGCCAGCCGAAGACCGGGATCCAATCGAACCACGATCGGGGCGGAGCGCCGTCGAGCGGCTTGGTCCACGGATCGATGTTCGCAGGGGTCGAGCGGAGTCGATAGATGGCGCGGTTGATCTGGCCGCCGGCGAACGCACCGATCACCATCAGCAAAAACATCCGCAGTTCGATCGATAGTGCGAGCCAGGCGTTCACGTCTGCATTTCCTTGCGGCTTACGACGCCGACTCGATTTTCGGAGCGAAGAGTTGGTAGATTTCGTCGGCCGCTTCTTCCGGCGTTCGGGTTTGCGTATCGACGATCGCGTCGGCCGCTTCGCGATAGAGCGGCTCGCGAACTTCGAGCAGATGCTGAATCTCGTCAAGCGGCTGCTTGTCGGTCAAACCGGGACGTTGCGCCGCAGTCGCCGTATCGGCGGAAATGCGAGCCAGGATCGTCTCGGCATCGGCCGTCAGCCAAACGGTAAAGCAATTGGAACGAATCGCAGCGCGGTTCTCGGCCCGCAGAACGGCCCCGCCGCCGAGCGCGATTACTTGTTGATCACGCTGCGTGAGATCGGCGACCACGGCCGTTTCCAGGTCGCGAAAGGCCTGTTCTCCATCGGCGGCGAAGATCTCGGCGATGGTCTGCTGCGCACGCGTTTGCAGCTCGACGTCAGCGTCGACGGCCGGCCAACCGAGTCGCTCCCCCAACAACCGGGCGACATGCGACTTGCCGACACCGCGAAACCCCACGAGCGCCAAATTCATTCGCTAACTCGCTTTCGCGGCGCCAGTGATCTTCTTCAGCGTGTCCCGCATCAAATCGCGCGACGGCTCGACGCCGGTGAACCGTTCATACTGCAGCGCCGCCTGACGGACGAACATGTCGACGCCGGTCACGACCTTGCAATCGCGCTGTCGCGATTCTTTGACCAGCAGCGTCTGTTCAGGATTGTAGACGGTGTCGAAGACGACCATGCCAGCGCGGAGACGAACCTTGTCGATCGGCGATTCGTTGACGTTCGGATGCATGCCGACCGGCGTCCCGTTAATCAAGATGTCGACCCGTTCCAAGCCGCGATCGTCCCAGGTCACCGTGCGGCAACCGAGGCTCTCCGCCAATTCGGCGGCGCTTTCGTCGTTGCGGCTCGAGATGATCACGTCGACGCCGCGGTTCTTCAGCCCCCACGCGATCGCCTTCGCGACGCCGCCGGCGCCGAGCACCAAGGCCGACTTGTTTTCAAACGGATTGGCGAGTTCCTTGGGGAATGCGGTCGCCAGGCTGGCCAGCGCGGCGTCGCAGTCGGAGTTGAAACCGGACGGGCCCCCTTCGCCAAACAAGATCGTGTTGGCGGCGCCGATGCCGGTAACCGCGGCGTCCGGCTTCTTGATCAGCTTCACAATCGATTCTTTGTGCGGGATCGTGACGCTCAGCCCTTTGATGTCGAGGGCCGGGCAGTCTTCCTGGATGAACGAGGCGAGATGCTCACGCGGCACGCGGAACGGAATGTAGCAGCGATTCATTCCTTGCTGACGGAAGCAAGCGTTATGAAGCTGTGGGCTGAGGCTATGACCGATCGGATCGGCGATGACGCCGTAGATCTCGGTGTCGGCGTTGATATCTTCGTAGCCGTAAACTTCACGCATCTGCTGGTAGCCGATCTGCCCCGGAGCGAGGGTCCGCTCGTTCGAGTAAGTCGAGTAGGTGATCGGCACGCCGAACTTGGGCGCCAGGATGCGGGTCGGCGTTCCCATGTCGCCCATGCAAAGTGCGATGGTCGGCACTTTACTGCGCTGCGCTAGTTTCAACATCCGGATGTTGTCGTGCGGCGAGTTGGCCATCGTGGCGAGTTTGACGATATCGGGATCGAGCTGGCACATCCGGTGATGGAGCTCTTCGATGTCGAGCGGCGTCTCGCGGAAGTTGTGGTAGCTGATGATTCGCTTGGTCGAGCCGTAGCGCGGGATGTTGGCGGCGATGTCTTCTTCGATATCGACGTAGTCGGCGCCTTCGACGATCGCGGTCCGCAGCACCATCTGACGTTCCGCTTCCATGCCTGGCGCCCAGCGGCCGCCATCCTGTTCGCGACGGACGGTAACCAGCACCGGACCGGGACGGTCGGTGAGCAAACGCTTCAGCTTGATCGTACCGTTGATATAGTCGAGGCGCAGTTCGACCAGCTTGACGCCCAAATCGACCAGGTGACGATGCTCGGCGATGATATGTTTATGTCGGCCGCGGCCGATGCTGACGCAGATCATGGAGGGAGAAGTACCAACAGATTTGATAGGGGGCTGTTCCACCGGCATTGGTCGAATCCTTTATTTTGGCTCGAACGCGAGTTCGGATCAAATCCTCTCAAAGCGCCGATCAAGCTCTTCTTTCGTAAAAACCAGCGAAGTGGGGCGACCGTGCGGGCAATGATGGGCGTCTTGGCACAGGTGCCGCAGTTCTAACAAGGCGTCGATTTCTTCGGCCGAAAGGCGATCTCCCGCCTTAATGGCCGCTTTGCAGGACATCATATGCAGCAATTCGTCCAGCAAGTCACGGCGATCGGGGCGTTTACCGTCCCCCACCAAATGATCGATCATTTCTCGCAATGTGTCGCTTGGTTTGCGCCGATCGAGGATGGCCGGATAGCTGCTAATCAGGATCGTATCCCCCCCAAAGGATTCGACCTGGAACCCAAGTTTCGCCAGCGGCTCTTGGGCCTCCATCACCGCCGAGTATTCCGACGGCGACAAATGCATCGTTTCGGGAGCGAGCAGGCTCTGCGTCTCCAGACGGCCGGCCAGCGCCTTCTCCCGGAATTCTTCGTACAGGATCCGCTCGTGGAGCGCATGCTGATCGATAACCACCATCCCTTCCGGCGTTTCAGTCACCAGGTAGCGACGATGTAATTGTAGTGCGCGGCCCGGGGTCGGACCGGAGGGCGCCTCGTGCGGCTGATCAATCCGGGCTGATTCGACCGTCGGTTGCCCATTCCGCTGCAGCGCCGGAGGACCGCTCTGCAGGGCATCCCGATCGAAGCGGCTCAGTTCCAGCGGCTGACGCCGCGGCGAGCGGAAATCGAGATCGAGCGTCTCCTGCACTTCGCGGCGCTGGCTGGGGGAATCGGTATCGGACGGCAATTGCCCTTTCGCCCACGCGACCAGTTCTTCCCGCATCTTGGCGGCCGTTTCGACGTCGTGGCCGTTGATGTTGCCGCCGCCGCTCGACGCGCCATGCAGATCGTCCGCTTCGATCGGCTTGTAGGTCGCGGTCAGGTCGGTCGAGAGAAACTTTGTCCGGAGGGTCCCGAGCAGCTGACTGTAGATCCGGCCGCTGTCCTGGAAACGAACTTCCAGCTTCGTCGGGTGAACGTTGACGTCGACCATCTCCGGCGGCATCTGCAACCGCAAGAAGGCGATCGGATAGCGTCCGGTCAGCAGCAAGCCGCGATACGCTTCCGACAACGCATGTTGCAAAGCGCGATCGCGAATGTGGCGGCCGTTCAAGAACAGGAACTGCATCTTGTTGTTGGCGCGATTGAACTTCGGATCGGCGACGTAGCCTGACAGGCGAATCGTATCGTCCGAGTTGTCGACCTGGATCAGATGCGTTGCGATCTCATCGCCGAAGAAGGCCGCTAGCCGTTCGCGCCAATTGTCGCTCGGCGGCAGATCGTAGATCTGGCGAGCCCCATGCTTCAGCGTGAAGTGGACATGCGGAAAGGCGAGCGCGATACGCGTAAACGCTTCGCTCAAATGGCCGAACTCGGTCTGCGTCGTTCGCAAAAACTTCTTCCGCACCGGCGTGTTGAAGAAGAGGTTGCGAACTTCGATCGTCGTACCGACGGCGGCGCCGCACGGCGTCACTTCCACGATCTGACCGCCGTTGACGTACATCTCGGCGGCGGCGTCGGAGTCCGGCGTACGGCTGCGAAGACGGAACTGACTCACTTCGGCGATCGACGCCAAAGCTTCGCCGCGGAACCCAAGCGTCCCAACATGGAACAGATCGTCCGCGTCGACGATCTTGCTGGTCGCGTGCGACGCGACCGAGAGTTGCAACTGCTCTTCAGAGATGCCGCAGCCGTTGTCGGTGATGCGGACAAGTTCGCTGCCGCCATGCTCGATTGTAACGTCAACGCGCGTCGCGCCGGCGTCGACCGAGTTTTCCATCAGCTCTTTGACGACGCTGGCGGGGCGTTCGATCACTTCCCCTGCGGCGATCTTATTGACCACGCTGGTCGGCAATTGGCGAATTGTCGGCATCCGAGCCTCCTGCGACTAGTTATCGCCGCGAAGATTGTATTCTTTGATTTTGCGATACAGCGTCCGCTCGCCGATCTGCAACATTTTGGCCGCTTCTTCGCGGTTTTGATTCGTGAACTTCAGCGTCTCAGCGATGAATCGCTTCTCCACCTCGTTCATCGGCTGACCGACCAGATCCAACAGCCCGACGTGTCCATCCGCTTCGACCGCCGCAATGGCCGTGGAGGAGGAAGAGGAAGTCGGCGGCGGCAACGCCACCGGATGAACCACGTAGTCCGCTTCGTCCATCAACTCTTCCGGCAAATCGTCGATCCCCAGCACGCCGTCCAAATCCAAGACGACCATGCTCTCGACCAGGTTACGCAACTGACGGACGTTGCCGGGCCAGTCGAATTGGTAGAACCGTTTGACGACCGCCTTGTCGATCCCCTTCACCGCTTTGCCATGCCGCTTGGCGAACTGCCGGCGGAAATGATCCATCAGCGGAATGATGTCGTCGCGCCGTTCTCGCAGCGGCGGAACCATCACCGTGACGATTCGGAGACGATAGTAAAGGTCGCTACGAAACGCACCACGGCTGATCGCATCTTCCAAGTTGCAGTTGGTCGCCGAGAGCAAGCGGACGTTGATCTTGATCGGTTTGTTTTCGCCGACGCGAGTGATCTCGCCTGACTCCAGCACGCGGAGCAACTTCACCTGGGTCGCCATTGGCATATCGCCGACTTCGTCCAGAAAAAGAGTGCCGCCGTTGGCGTACTCAAAACGGCCGACTCGTTCAGTCGCCGCGTCGGTGTAAGCGCCTTTGGCGTGACCGAACAGTTCGCTTTCGAGCAAGTGCTCGCTCAGTTCCGCACAGTTGAGCGGTACGAACGGCTTGTTCTTACGCGGGCTGTTTTGATGAATCGCCTGAGCGACCAGCTCTTTACCGACGCCGGTCTCTCCTTGGATCAACACGCTGGCGTCCGTCGGCGAGATTCGCTTCAAGCGATCAACGACATGCCCCATCCGCGCGTCGGCGAAGATCAACCCTTCAAAGCCGAACCGCTCGTCCAGTCGCTGGAGCAGATCGGTGTTCGTCTGTCGCAGCTGCACCGTCTCGGCGGCGCGTGCGACGGCGGCTCGCAACTTGTCGGGGGTCAGCGGCTTTTCCAGGAAGTTGAACGCTCCCTGCTGCATCGCTTCGACCGCGATCGAAATCGTGCCGTGCCCGGTGACGACGATCACTTCGCACTCGGGCAGATCGCTCTTCGCCTTCTTCAAGACGCCGATGCCGTCGACCTCGTTCATGACCAGGTCGGTAATGACGATCTCGAAGTCGTCACGCTCGATTCGCTCGATCCCTTCCGGGCCGCTGGTCGCGACCACGCAGGGATAGCCGACACGCTCCAGGCTCTCGCACATCGTCATCGCGTGCGCTTTGTCGTTGTCGACAATCAAGACCCGAAACGCTCCGTGATTGATCGGTGCGATCTCAGTAGATTCGGACTTGGGGTGCTCTCCGGTCATACCGTTTAATCTAACGAAATCGGGCGAAACTCACTAGAACCGACGGCGCCGAGTTACGGGCCGATCCGCGCCGGCTTCGGGAATTCCAGCGTAAATTGCGTGCCGCGTCCCAGCTCGCTTTGTACGTCGATTCGTGCGTTATGGGCGTCGATAATCTTGCGAGCCAACGGCAGACCGAGCCCCGATCCCCCATCTTTGGTCGAATAGAATGCGTCGAACATGTGGAGGGCCGTCTCCTCGTTCATGCCGCAGCCGGTATCGATCAGACCGAGAGCGACTCCATGTCGCGTCTCCTGCGTTCGGACCATCAACGTGCCGCCGTCCGGCATCGCCTGGATCGCGTTGATCACCAGGTTCAGCAGCGCCGAATAGAGCGTTTCGGCGTCGAGATCGATGCTAGGGAGATCTGCGTCAAGATAACGGACGATCTCGATCCCTTGTCTTTCGGCTTGAGCGGCGACGAAGTCGAGCACGCGTTCGACCTGCTCGTTCAAATTTCCCGGCAACAGGTTGAGTTGCCGCAGCCGCGCGAAACGCAAAAAGTCGTCGAGCAGATTCTGCAGCCGCATGCACTGCTCTTGGACGATCTTCGTCTTTTGCAGTGCGCGGCGCTCGGCGGAGGTTTGCGGCGGATCAAGCTCTTCGGCGAGCAGATCCATGTTCATCCGAATGACCGAGAGAGGATTCTTGATCTCGTGCGCCAGCGAGCCCGCTAACTGCGCGATCTCGTTGTACTGCTCGAGCAGCCTCTGGTTGATCGTCTGGTTGTCCGCAGAAGACGACTGGCCGTCCAACGATCCGAACTCCGCAAAATTAAGCGAGCGAAAAGCTTCTACTAATGACGAAAACGCCCGGCGACGCAAAACGCGAAGCCGGGCGAATGATTTCAGGGCGGAAGCGGTAAGCCTCCGCCGGCGCTGTCAGTTGTCGAGGGTTCGACTAGTCGTCACGACGACCACGTCCGCCGCGATCGCCGCCACGTCCGCCGCGACCGCCGCGTCCGCCGCGATCACCTCGGTCGCCACGACCGCCGCCGCCACCTTCGCCGCCGGCGCCAGCCGGTTGCGGTTCGCCATTCCCTTCGCCAGCCGGGGCGTTGATCGCCTTGTGGCTCAGTTTGACGCGATCGTGCTCGTCGACGAGCAGAACCTTGACCTTCAGCATGTCGCCGACTTTGACGACGTCATTGACGTTGCCGACGTATTCGTTCGACAGTTCGCTGATGTGGCACAGACCGTCACGACCCGGCAGGATTTCGACGAACGCGCCGAAGTCCTTCACGCTAGTGACGCGACCTTCGTAGATCTTGCCGACTTCGACTTCGCCGGTGATCGCCTGGACGCGAGCCAGAGCCGCTTCGGCCCATTCCAGCGTCGAGCTGGCGACCAACACGGTGCCGTCTTCTTGAACGTCGATCGTCGCGCCGGTCTCTTCCTGAATGCCGCGGATCGTCTTGCCGCCCGGACCGATCAACAGGCCGATCTTCTCGGGGTTGATCTTGGTCGACAGCAAGCGAGGCGCCCAGACCGACGGCTCATCTTTCGGAGCCGAGATCGTGGTGAGCATCGTGCGGAGGATTTCGATACGAGCGTCACGCGACTGCTCCAGGGTCGCCTTGATGATCTCGGCGCTGATGCCCTTGATCTTCAGGTCGAGCTGGATGCCGGTGATGCCGTTCTGCGTACCGGCGATCTTGAAGTCCATGTCGCCGTAGTGATCTTCGTCGCCGATGATGTCGGTCAGCAGGATGAAGTCGTTTCCTTCTTTCACCAGACCGACCGAGATCCCGGCAACCGGGTTGCTGATCGGCACGCCGGCCGCCATCAAACCGAGGGTCGCAGCGCAAACGCTGGCCATCGAGCTGGAACCGTTCGATTCCAGAATGTCCGAGATCACGCGGATCGTGTACGGGAATTCTTCCGGACCCGGCAGAACCGGCTTCACGCTACGTTCGGCCAAGGCGCCGTGACCGATTTCTCGTCGGCCCGGACCACGGATCGGGCGGCATTCGCCGACCGAGAACGACGGGAAGTTGTAGTCCAGCATGAACTTCTTGGCGTATTCGTCCTGCAGGCCGTCGACCCGTTGTTCGTCACGCGAGGTGCCGAGGGTGATCGTGACCAGCGACTGGGTTTCGCCACGTTGGAAGACCGCCGAGCCGTGAACGCGCGGCAGCACGTCGACCTTGCATTCGATGTGACGCAGGGTCTTGCCGTCACGACCGTCCGGGCGAGTCCCCGACAGAATCAGATCGCGAACGATCCGTTCTTCCAGATCGTGCCAGGCTTCTTTGAAAGCGTCTTCGCCGATCGCGCCTTCGGCGGTCGGATCCGGAATCATTTCGCCTTTGACCCGTTCCTTCAAGGCGCTGACCGCTTCGGCGCGGGCTTGCTTGCCGGAGGTCTGCTTGGCGGATTTGAAGTCGTTGTAATAGCGATCAACCAGCGGTTGGTAAGCGGCGTTCGGCGCGGGCTCAACCCAAGTGCACGGCTTAACGCCCGCCTTTTCGATGAATTCAAGCTGCAGGTCGCAGATCTCACGGATGTAGCCGTGGCAAGTTTCGATCGCTTGCAGCATCAGGTCTTCCGGCATTTCGCGCGAGAAGCCTTCGATCATCAGGACCGACTCTTTGTTGCCGGAGATGATCAGGTCGAGTTCGCTTTCTTCCAACTCTTCGTGGGTCGGGAAGACGACGAATTCGCCGTTGATGTAAGCCAGACGAACCGCGGCCAGCGGGCCTTGGAACGGCAGACCCGAAATGCCGAGAGCCGCCGAGGCGCCGTTCATCGCCAGCACGTCGCCGTCATTCTGACGATCGCTGGAGAGAACGTTGGCCATCACTTGGACTTCGTCGCGGAATCCCTTCGGGAACATCGGGCGGATCGGACGATCGATCAAACGCGAAGTCAGAATTTCTTTGGTGGTCGGACGACCTTCACGCTTGATGAAGCCGCCAGGAAATTTACCGGCCGCCGCCGAACGCTCGCGATAGTCGCAAGTCAGGGGGAAGAAATCGGTGCCGGGGCGAGAGGGGCCGGACACTGCGGCCGTCAAAACAATCGTATCGCCGTATTGCGTGAGGCAGGCGCCCGCCGCTTGTTTCGCTAGATACCCAGTCTCGAAGGAGAGGGTCAGTTTGCCAATTTGCTTTTCAACGCGAGTAGTTTCCACTTTCCGTTTCCTAACAATACATTGCGATCCCCGCGGCGCACTATCCGCTCGGTCATATGAGAAGAACGACCTTGGGCGACGAGAATCATATTCCAAAAATGCTTTTATCTATCTACGTCTTCAACCGCCTCTGCGCGCAGTCGAACAGCCGACACGCGCGTTTTCGCCGGGCGTACAGACCGCTGCTGCGCCCTGGCGAAATGAAAAAACGTTGACGAGACCAGCCGTCTCGTCGAGCAAGCTGCGACTACTTGCGGATGTTGAGCTGCGCGAGCAGTTCCAAGTACTTTTCCGGGTCGTGACGCTTCACGTAGTCGAGCAGACGACGACGGCGGCTAACCATCATCAGCAGCCCGCGGCGCGTCGCGTAGTCGTGCTTGTGGGTCCGCATGTGCTCGGTCAGGTTGTTGATCCGCGTCGTCAACACCGCGATCTGCACTTCAGGCGATCCGGTATCTTCGCCCGAACGCTGGAACCCTTGAATGACCTCTTGTTTCTTTTCTTTCGTGATCGACATCGGTTGCGACTATTTCCGTAGCTTGGCCAACACGAGCGTCTTCCCGGTCAACTCGACCAACACCTCTCCAAACGACTGGGAGGCCGGGGCAGACGACACGCACGTCCGGTCTATTTTCGCCGACTGTGTGTGGATAAGTCCGTTAATGTATCAGTACTAGCGTCGTTTGCAACCGCAGATGCGATTGGCCGCAGTTTCGCAAGAGCCGCAAAACCTGCAAGGCTTATCGCCGCCTACACTTACAACGAGACCGCTATTTATAGGGGAATACCGCGAGCCCAGCTCGGCCGGCCCGGACCTCAATCGCCCCCTGCTCCGCCGTATGCAGAATTGGGCCCGAAAAATCGACCCTTTTTTCCAGCCCCGCCCCCCGATCAGCCGCCGATCCGCTCACCACCACGGTCTCCGGCGTCGACCAGGCCAAAAACCGGACTGGATCGCTCCCGGCGCTTCCATGGTGCGGGGCCATCACCAGGTCGCAGTCGATCGGCTCTTCCCGCAGCACTCCCTCCATCCCCGGCGTCTCCAAATCCCCCGGCAACAAGATCCGGCGGCCAAACGCCTCGATCAGCAGGACCAGGCTGTTCGCATTGTCGCTCCCCAAGACTCCCCGCGTCGTCGGATGCAAAACCGTGACGCTGGCATTCTCGCCAACCACCAGACGATCCCCTGCCTTCAACATGGCCAGCGGTATATCGGCCTCCTCAATTGAATTGCGCAAAAAGCGCAGTCCTTCCGTTTCCCGGTCGAACATCACCGGCGAGACGTAAACCTGGCCGACGGAGAACCGCTCAAGCAGCCCCGGCACGCCGTTGTAATGATCGCCGTCGGCATGGGAGATGACGATCGCATCCAGATGGGTCACGCCGCGCGACCAAAGTAGGGCGGAGACCGATTCGGTCGCTCGCCGGGGAGATCCCAACCGCCCGCAGTCGTAGAGCATGTTCGATCCATCCGGAAATTCAACGAAGACCGACGTCCCATGCCCGACCGAAACGAAGGTGCAGCGCAACTCCTCGCCGCTCGACGGACTTCCCGGCAAAAGCGACGCCAGCAAACCGACCACACACCAACCGCCCAAGATCGCTCCACCGCGCAATAGCGGCCAACTAAACTGTCGCACCGCAATCGCCACGACCGCGAGCAGCAGATACCAACCGTAAGTCCACCAAAGGCTCGGCCCACTCACCCAAAAGCTACCGCAGGGGAGCGAATCGGCCGCGGCGACGCCTTGAGCCAGCAAATCCAAACTACCATCGCAAAGGAGCGCAGCCGGCGCTGCGAGCCAACTCGACCAGGGAGCGATCAGGCTGACCGCCAGCCCCGACGCCAGCGCGACGGAGGTCACCAGCATCAGCGGCGGCGAGTAAACCAGCGCCGCCGGAGAGATCAAATGAAACTGCGACGCGATCAGCGGCAGTGCTACCAGCCAGATCGCAAAACCGGCCAGGTAGGCGGCGCCGATCGTGCGTAGTCCACCGCGCATGATTCGCACCGGCCAAGGTCGACTCTCCGCAATCAACCGATCGAGCGGATCTTCAATTCGATAATCCAACAGCGGCGCAAGCCAGATCAACACGGCAACCGCCAAGAACGAAAGTTGCGGCCCAACTCGAAACAGATCGGCCGGGTTCCAAACGATCACCACAATCAGCGCCGCCGCCAACGTGTTCCATGGCAAGACGCGTCGTTCCGCCAACATTCCCAGCGCAAAAACGACGACCAACACGGTCGCTCGCACCACCGGCGGCCGCATGTCGACCAGCAACATATAGCTGACCGCGAACAAGATCACCGCCGCCGCGATCGCCCGGGGAGAAAACATGCACAGCCGCAACACTCCATAGACGACGCCAACCAGCACGCCCAAGTGCAAACCTGAAATCGCCAGCAAGTGCACCAGCCCGGTCTGCACAAACTCGTCCGACAACCGACGATCGACCTCGGTCCGATTTCCAAGCAGTAGCGCATCGGCCAGAGGCGCCGCTTGCGGAGATAACTGTGCCGCCAGATTCGCAGAGACGCGCCGCCGGATTTCGGCCATCAAACTCCAGAGCGAAAACCGCGGCGTTTCCAAACGTTCGACGCACTCGCCGAATCCAGTTCGCAGAGAGACCAAAACACGATCCGCCCGGCCATGCGCTGCGAAGTCAAACTCACCGGGGTTGGCCGGCGGCTCGATTCGCATCGCCTGGCAAAAAACGCGAACGCGCTCCCCTGCTCCGACGCTTAGCGATTCGGCCTGGACCAGCAGCGACGCTTTGCCGACTGCCGGTCGCCAGTTGCGACCATCGCGGACCGCGCTGATCTGCAGCCGCAATCGAACGGCGCCATCTTGCTCAAAGTTCTGCAATGGACTCTGTGGCGCCGCGGGAATTGGTATCGGATAGTCGAGCGTCACCGCTTCGATCGCCAACGGTTGTGCGGCGTCGCCGACGCTCATCGCGATGTCATCCGCGGCGAAGCGATTCCAAGCGGCGTCGTGTAAACGTGCGCCAAACGCGGCGACGGCCAATAGGACGAACCAGGAGCCTGCAATCTCCCAACGATTGCGCCAACAGACCAGCCACGCCGCCAGCGCCGCACTCAAGATCAAGATCGGCGGCGCCCAACCTGGCGAACAGAAACGATCGGCCGTCATTCCCGCGCAAAGCGCCGCCGCGATCAACACAAGCGGCTGATTCAGCTCGATTCGGCGTTGCGGCGGCGAGATGTGCGACGACTCCACGCGAACGTCCCATGGCCCAAGGGGTGATGGAGTCGTTCAATTTAGCGTGGACGACGAGCGCGACGCCAACGAATTCCGCTTGGCGTCGCGATCTTCTTACGTCGAAGACTGAACCAGTTCCGGACGTCGGACGTGGCTCACAATCCCTTTCACCAGCGTGTCCCGTTCGCTGACCGGCGCCGTCATGATCTCACGAATCGTCGCTTGATCCTCGGCACTGGGCAAACCCCACTCAGCCCGATGATCGAACAACGTCGTCGCCGCGATCGCCTGGAGACGATCGTCGAGCACGTCAAAGTGGTCGAGCGTCACCAGCGAAGGATGAACCACGCCGCAGGCCCGGCTCAGACGAAGCAACTCTTTCCGCAAGGTCGCCACATAGTTTGCGACGCGGAACGATTTCAGCGTCGGATCAAGCCCGCGCTTCAGCCACCAGTTTTGCGTCGCGACGCCGGCCGGGCAATGTCCGGTATGGCAACGCTGCGCCTGGATGCAGCCGATCGAAAGCATCGCTTCGCGAGCGACCGAAATCGTATCGCACCCCAGGGCCATCGCGAACAAGCCAGTTTCCGGGAAGCCGAGCTTGCCCGAACCGTTGAACACAACGTGATGGTGCAGATCGAACTTCACAAACTCGCGATAGACGCGACCGAAACCAATCTTGAACGGCAACGCCACGTGATCGGCGAAGACGAGCGGCGCGGCGCCGGTTCCCCCTTCGCCCCCGTCGATCGTGACGAAGTCGACGCCGCGATGCGTGCGCGCCATCAGCTCGGCCAGGTCGGTCCAGAAGTGGAGTTCGCCCACCGCCGACTTGATGCCGACCGGAACGCCGGAAGCGTCAGCCAGCATTTCGACAAAGTCGAGCATCTCGTCGACATTGCCGAACGCCGTATGATTCGACGGGCTCGCACAGTCGCGACCGCGCGGAATACCGCGAATCCGCGAAATCTCTTCGGTGATCTTGGCCGACGGCAGAAAGCCGCCGACGCCCGGCTTGGCGCCTTGGCTCAGTTTAATTTCAACGGCGCGAACCGGATTCGCCGCGACCACTTCCTTGAACTTGCCAAGGTCGAAGTTGCCGTGCGAATCGCGGCAGCCGAAGTAGCCGGTCCCGATCTGATACACCAGATCGCCGCCGCGAAGGTGATAGGGACTGATCCCACCTTCGCCGGTGTTGTGCCAGCAACCGGCCAGCTTGCTGCCGATGTTGAGCGCTTCGATCGCCGGTCCGCTGAGCGAACCAAAGCTCATGCCCGAGACGTTGACGACGCTCTTGGGACGAAACGCCAAACGACGTCCGCGATAGGCGCCCATCACTTTCGCGCACGGAATCCGGAACTCTTGATCGAAATCTTTTTCGCCCGGATGCGGATCGTGAATTGGAAACGCGGCGTGCTTGATGATCAAATGGTTGGGAGACGACTCAAGGTCGTCATCGGTCCCGAAGCCAAAGTAGTTGTTTTCGCGCTTCGACGAGGCGTAAACCCAAGTCCGCTGATCGCGACTGAAGGGACGCTCCTCGTTGTTGCTGGTGACGATGTACTGACGCAGTTCCGGCCCAATCGCTTCCAGCCAATAGCGGAAGTGACCGACGATCGGAAAGTTTTTCAAAATGGCGTGCTTGGTCTGCCAGAGGTCATACGCCGTGATACCGGCGGCAATGACGACGATCACGCATAAAATAGTGAGGGTCCACATTTTTCCCTAGCCTCTTCCTTTGCCCTGCAGCGACGAAAATCGCTGCCCTGCAACACCTTACAATTATTAGACGCCGCTCGGCGGCGTTTGTTCGTTGAAAAACCGATTCTGCGGCTTCTACGACTGAATTTCTCGCCCTAACCGTCTCAAACGGTAAGAATACCGGCAATAGCAGTTCGTGGCAGCTAGCCCTTTATTAATACTCAGGTCACCGTTTGATCCGCCCACGCACCCCTCCTGACCAGACGATGGATCCGGAACCGGACTTACCGCCGCCGCGGTTTACGCTCCGCAGTCTCGGGATTGTCATTGCCCTGTTCGGAGCGGCCTTCGCGTTGATGAAATGGGTCAGCCCGGTCGCCTCGGCGGCGCTGCTGCTTGGCGCTCTAGCGATCTTCGGGCATGTCGCCGGCGCCTATATCGGGACTCGTCTGAAACAGAAACGGCCAATCGCGCGACCGCCGGAACCGCGGCCGGTGGAAGATCCTCTCTCCGAGGAGGAATTCGCTCCACGCACGCAGCTGGGAGAAACGACCCACATCGATCGCCTTGGCTATGGCGTTACGATCGTAACGGCGATTCTAGGAGCGATCGCCGTGGCGATCGCCGGCAGCTATTGGGCCCCACGCGAGATTTGGAAGCCGGCCGTCTTCGCCGTTTGCCTGGCCAGCGGCGCAGCACTGGGGGGCATCGGCGGACTGACGATCTTCCATTTCGCCTGGCAGCTCATTCAGAGTTGGCGCCAGGCGATGCGACATTCGAATTCAGCGACGACGCGCCGCTGAACCTTACTCGGTCGCGCCAGAGCCTTCCGGCGCTTCGACCTTATGGACGACGACGATGTATTCGGCCGACTGCATAATGCCGCCGCCGGTGACGAAGATAACGCGATCGTTCGGCTTGAGCAGTCCGGAATCGAAGCCCCACTTGTCGATGAAGCGGCGGAGCTGAATGCCGTTGTGAACCGGAGCTCCTTCAATCGGAATGATGCCCCAGTAGAGACACATCCGGCGAAGCGCGGCCTTCGAGTCGCTGACCCCGATCGTCGGAATGCAGTCGCGAATCTTCGCCTTGGTCAGCGCGGTGCCGCCGGTGCGAGTCGCCATCACCATCAGCTTGGCGTTGAGCAGATCGGCGGTGCGCGTGGCGCCGGAAACGACCGCTTGCGTGACCGGGTGGACCAGACCGATTTCTTCGGCGCGATGCGTGTTCGACAAATCGTCGCACAGCATCTTTTCAGTCGCCAGCATGATCCGGTTCATCATCTTGATCACGGTGATCGGGTGTTCGCCGACCGCCGTTTCCTGCGACAACATACAAGCGTCGGCGCCGTCCAAAATCGCGTTCGCGACGTCGGTCGCTTCGGCGCGGGTCGGACGCGAGTTCTTGGTCATGCTGTCGAGCATCTGCGTCGCGACGATCACCGGGCGACCGATTCGCGTGCAGGTCTTGACGATACGCTTTTGCGCGGCGGCCACTTCCGCCACATCGATTTCGACGCCGAGGTCGCCGCGAGCGACCATCACGCCGTTCGAGACTTCGACGATTTCTTCCAGGTTTTCGAGCGCTTCGCGTTTTTCGATCTTCGCGATCACCATCGCCCGCGACTCGTGCGCTTGCAGCAGATCACGCAATTGGCGAATGTCGTCCGCTTCGCGAACGAAGCTCAAGCTGACGTAGTCGAGATCGGTTTCGGCGGCCCAGCGGATGTGATCGCGGTCACGCGGAGTGATCGTTTCGACGCCGAGCTTGGTCGCCGGCAAGTTAATCCCCTGGCGACTACGCAAGATGCCGCCGGCCACGACGACGCAGGTCACCATATCGTCGGTCTTCTCGACCACTTCCATCGTGATCGTACCGTCGGCCAGCATCACGTCGTCGCCAACTTTGACTTCGTCAATCAGCGGCTCGTAGTTGCTGACCAGTTCGTGCGGATCACTGGCCGAGTCGCCGCGCACGAAGCGGAAGTTCTCCCCTTCAGTGCAGTAGATCGGATCTTGAACCAGGGTGCCGAGACGGATCTTCGGCCCGGAAAGGTCAGCCAGGGTAGCGACCGGCTTCTTCAAGCGATCGCTAATCTCGCGAATCGTGTCGACGACGCGGGAATGTTCGGTTAGTTCGCCGTGGGCAAGGTTGAGCCGGAAAACGTCAACGCCGGCCAGAATCATTTGTTCCAGCATCTCGGGCGTGTTACACGCGGGACCGACCGTCGCCACAATCTTGGTGCGGGCACGCTGAGGAAGTAAGCGGGCTGCGGACATATCGACGACCTTAAAAATGCGAAATCGTTGTCTACCAATTCGATGTACTCTAGTTCATTCGAAAGAAAGTGACGACTAGGGATAGCGACGGTTCCGGCCCCCGTAACTCCCTTCTTTTAGGCCAAACAGGCGTCTATTACCACCTATCAGCTATTAACGGAATTTAGGCGTTCATTGTCCGGTCTTAACGCGCCCCGTTTCTCCATCGGGCCAGTCTCTTTGGGGGGAACCTCCCAAAATTAAAATGACTTCACGTTTTTCCGTTCCCAAATTGCGGTAATTTGCTTTTTTTGCATAACTTTTGTCTAGCTTCCGGCATATGAAGCTAGATTGCGGATTCCCGAAGAGATACACTAGGCACGATACTGCCGCAAAGGCGCAATCAATCGAGAAGTGTTCGCCGCAGAACCAAGAGCCCGCCTACCTCACCCCAAATGCATCGGCCTTCACTTATCTGGCCATTCGCCTGGAGACACCTCAGTGAGTAGCTCGAACCGTCGCGAGTTCCTGAAGAGCAGCACCGTCGCCGCTGCTGGCCTGAGCCTTCCCTATTTTTTTACTGGCGCGAAATCGATCGCCGACGAGCAGAAAGCGGAGTCGGCCAATGATCGTCCGCTGATCGGTTGCATCGGAACCGGATCACGCTGGGACGCCGTCGGCCCGAACGCGATGAAGCTGGGCGATGTCGTTGCGGTCTGCGACGTCGACGCTGATCACGCCGCCAAAGGTCGCCAACGAAGCGAAGCGGAAAACAAGAAACAAGGTCGCGAACGGAAAGTTGACGTCTACGAAGACTACCGCAAGATCCTCGATCGCAACGACATCGAGATCGTGACGATCGTTACGCCCGACCACTGGCACTCGAAAATCGCCATCGAAGCGATGAAGGCCGGCAAAGACGTCTACTGCGAAAAGCCGCTCACGCTGACGATCGACGAAGGAAAGAAGATCTGCAAGGTCGCCAAAGAGACCGGCCGCGTCTTTCAGGTCGGCACCCAGCAGCGCAGCGAAATGGGGCAGCTCTTCCTGAAGGCGATCGCCCTGATCAACGAAGGTCGCATCGGCGACATTCAGAAAATCCATGTCGCCATCGGCGGCGCTCCGACAAGCGGTCCGATCCCGATCGCCGAAGTTCCCAAGCAACTCAACTGGGAGATGTGGCTCGGTCAGGCCCCGCTGGTCGACTACCGCTTTAAGCAGGGCCCAGGCTGGGGCAATTCCCGTTGCCACTACGAATTCCGCTGGTGGTACGAATACTCAGGCGGCAAGATGACCGACTGGGGCGCCCACCACGTCGACATCGCCCAATGGGGTCTCGATCAACAAGGCGTCGGCGGCCCGGTCAGTCTGGAGCCGATCATGGCGAAGTTCCCGACTCCGTACCAGGACGGCATGCCGACCCAGGACGATCGCTACAACACGCCGACCGAATTCCACGTCAAAGCGATGTTCCCGCGCGATATCGAAGTCGCCATTCGTAATGAATGCAACGACCTTGGATTCGACAACGGCGTCATGTTCGAGGGGACCAAGGGACGCTTCCTGGTCAACCGCGGCAAGCTGGTCGGCGCGCCGGTCGACGAAATGAAGTCGAACCCGCTGCCCGAAGATGCGATTCAAAAGGTTTACAAAGGGATGACCCCGTCCGGCGGCAACGCCCATATGGTCAACTTCTTTGAATGCGTCAAGCTCCGAAAAGATCCGATCTCGGACGTCTACTCGCACCATCGTGCGATGACCACTTGCCATCTGGCCAACATCGCTTTGCGACTTGACCGGACGATCAAATGGGACGAAAAGACGGAGCAAATCGTGGGAGACGAGCAGGCCAACGGCTGGCTCTCTCGCCAAGCCCGCAAGGGATACGAAGTCACTGCGTAGTGAGAGAACGCCCCGTTCTCGCAACACCCCGGGCCTCGGTTGGGCAATTGCCTGCCGAGGCTTTTTCGTTATCATCGCGAAGGTTTCTCCCTGAATTCCCCTAGCGAAATTGCGGTCGGATGGCCTATTGGAACGAAAAAGTCGCCCTCGTCACTGGCGCTTCACGCGGGTTAGGACTCTCGATCGCTCGCCAGCTCGCTAGCCAAGGGGCGACGGTCGTGATGGTCGCTCGTGATGAAGAAGCGCTGACCGCCGCCGCCGCGTCGCTGAATTCGCTCCCCGGTCAGACCGTCCCGCTGGCCGCCGACGTCACCTCCGATGATGACGTCAAACGGCTTGAGCTGGAAATGGAGTCGCGCTTCGGCGGACTCGACTTGTTGGTCAACAACGTCGGCATTTCGTCACGCGGCAAATTGCTGGAAACGCAACTGGCCGACTTCCGCCGTCAATGGGAACTGAACGTGATGGCGGCGATTCGCTGCGTGCAAGCGTTCGCTCCCCTTCTGATTCGCCGCCAGGGACATATCATCAACATCGGCTCGTTGGCGTCGAAGAGCGCCATTCGCTTTATCGGCCCCTACGCGACCACCAAATTCGCGCTCGCGGGCTTCACGCAGCAGCTCCGTCTCGAACTGGCCGACGACGGAGTCCATGTCATGCTGGTCTGTCCTGGTCCGATCGCGCGGGAAGACGCCGGCACCCGCTACGACCATCAAATGGGGAAACTACCGGACGAAGCGCAAAAGCCCGGCGCGGGCGTCAAACTGAAAGCGATCGATCCGGATCAACTTGCCGTATCAATCTTGAAAGGATGCGAGGGGCGTAAACATGATCTGGTCGTCCCATGGAAAGCGCGGATCCTGTTCGCGATTTCTCAGATTTCTCCGCGCTGGGGAGATTGGTTGCAGGCGAAATTTTCGTCTAAAAACAGCAACGGGTAAGGAAACTCAATACGCAAGCAAACGGGTTGCGTTTGTAAAATATCTTCGGTCGGCGGAATTCCAGTCGGTTGTATGCCGCTACCTCGCGCTTTATGATGCGCTCTTACTCTCTAATCGACTCCATCTTAGAGAGTGTCTGCGTCGTCTCGCCGCTGGCGACACGCGTTTCATTCGCCCCGCCCTTTTCCTCTCGAGCGAAGTACCGACATGTCTGCGTTTCCCGAAGTCGACAAGATTCAATACGAAGGCCCTGATTCGAAGAATCCGTTGGCGTACCGCTGGTACAATCCGGACGAAGTGATCGAAGGCAAAACGATGCGCGATCACCTCCGATTCAGCGTCGTCTATTGGCACACCTTCCGCGGCACTGGCTCCGATCCGTTTGGTCCCGGTACGGCGATTCGTCCGTGGGACGATGGAACCGACTCGGTCGAAAACGCCGTCAAGCGTACTCGCGTCGCGTTTGAATTCATTGAGAAGCTCGGCGCTCCTTATTATGCGTTTCACGATCGCGACGTCGCTCCCGAAGGGGCTTCGCTGAGCGAAACCAACAAGATCTTCGACAAGGTCGCCGCCGCGTTGAAAGACGAACAAGAACGCACCGGCGTCAAGCTGCTGTGGGGCACCTGCAACTTGTTCAGCAACCCGCGCTTCATGCATGGCGCCGCGACCAGTTGCAACGCCGACGTTTTCGCTTTCGCCGCCGCGCAGACCAAGAAGTGCCTGGAAATCACGAAAGAGCTGGGTGGTGAAAACTACGTTTTCTGGGGCGGCCGCGAAGGCTACCAGAACCTGCTCAACACCAACATGAAGCGTGAGCTGGATCACCTGGCGAAGTTCTTCCACATGGCGGTCGACTACGCCAAGGAAATCGGCTTCACCGGGCAGTTCCTGATCGAACCGAAGCCGAAAGAGCCGACCAAGCATCAATACGACTTCGACACCGCCAACTGCCTGGCGTTTTTGAAGACGTACGATCTCGATAAGCACTTCAAGATGAACCTGGAAACCAACCACGCGACGCTCGCATCGCACACGATGCAGCATGAGCTGGAATACGCCGGCATGAACGGCATCCTCGGTTCGATCGACGCCAACACCGGCGACCTGTTGTTGGGCTGGGATACCGACCAGTTCCCGACCAACTACTACCTGACGGCCGAAGTGATGCTGTCGATCCTGAAGTACGGCGGTCTCGGCAGCGGCGGCGTCAACTTCGACGCCAAGGTTCGTCGCGAGAGCTTTGAGCCGATCGACCTGTTCTACGCCCACGTCGGCGGCATGGACGCGTTCGCCAAGGGGCTGAAGATCGCCGCCGCGATTCGCGCCGAAGGTGAATTCGACAAGTTCGTCGCCGCTCGTTACAGCAGTTGGGAGAGCGGCGTCGGCGCCGAAATCGAAGCGGGCAAGCACGACCTGAAGTCGCTTGAGAAGTACATGCTCGCCAAGGGGGAAGCGGCGCCGAATCAAAGCGGTCGCCAGGAAATGCTCGAGAACTTGTTCAATCGCTACATGTAAGCGAGCGAACTCGCCAAACGACAATGACATCGGCCGCCTGGGATTATCCCCGGCGGCTTTTTTTGTGCGAATCCAATTCCGATTGTCAGTTTCGTTGAAGCGACGTATTGGAGCACCTAAAATCGAAGCTCGTCGAACGCGTCAGAATCCTCCTAATTCGCGAGCTAACGCATGGTACGTCACATCCTCTGCCTGATCGCCTTCTGCTGTTTGCTGCCGTCGATCGCCTCCGCTGAAGACAAATTTGAGGGTGCGGTCTGGAAATACTCGATGAAGCCAGCGGGATCTTCGAGCTCTGACGACGAACGCGCCGGGATGTTTCGAATTTTCAAAACCGACATCTTTCAGCCGCAGGGAGGAAAGCCGACGGTGATCGGCAAGATTGAAGGGAAGACGCCGACGATCCCCAATAAGGGAGGCCAGGTGAAAGTGGTCTTTAATAAACTGCGCAGCGGTAAGAAGGGTGAAACGCTTGCCTGCGAGGGGCAAATCACCTTTCAAGAAAAAGGGCACGTGACCGGAGAACTCGTTGACGCAACGGGCAAGAAGTGGGTTTTCAAGGCGAAGCGAGTGCAAGAATGAGCGAACCGCAAGCTTAGCGTTTCAGCGAACGGATAATCTCGGTCGACGACAAGACCAGCGCCAATTCGCCGCCGCCCAATTGGGCCACGCCGCTAATCGAGCGAACGTCGGGCAAGATATTTTGTAGGCTGTTGACCACCACTTTTCGTTTGCCGACCACGCGATCGACCATCAAACAGGCGTCTCCCTGCTTACTGGTCATCAGAACGGCCGAGAAACGATCGCTCTTGCTCTTCTCCGCCGACTGCGGAATGTCGAGCGTCTCCGCGAGCGACACGGCTGCGTAGGTCGTCCCTCGCAACGTAACGACCGGTGCGCCGCCGGCCGTCTTCAGTTCTTCGTACGGCAGGTCGAGGACTTCGCGAATCGCGTCGAACGGTACGACGAAACGCTCTTCCCCTTCGTGAATCAACAGTCCGTCGATCACGAGCACCGCCTGGCGAATCGGAATCTCGATCGTGAAGTTCGTGCCGACGCCGACGGTCGACTCGACTCGAATCTCACCCCCATTGTCTTGAACCATCGTCCGGACCACGTCCATACCGACGCCGCGACCCGAAATCTCGGTCACTTGCTCCGCCGTCGACAGACCAGGATGGAAGATCAGTTCGACCGCCTCTTGATCCGACATGCGTTCCGCTTGCGACTCGGTGATCGCACCGCTCTGCACCGCTTTGCGGCGGAGACGGTTCGGATCGATGCCGCGACCATCGTCACGAATCGTAATCAAAACGTGCGTGCGAGTCGTCTCGGCGCCAAGCCACAAGTTGCCGACTTCGTTCAAGCCGCGAACCTTGCGATCTTCCGGCAGTTCGAGAGCGTGATCGGCGACGTTCCGAATCATGTGCGTCAGCGGCGCGTCAAGCTCTTCCAGCAGCGACTTGTCGACTTCCAGGTCTTCGCCAGCCAGATGAACGTCCAATTTTTTCCCGAGGCTGCTGGCCAAGCTGCGAGCCATGCGGGGAAACTTGGAGAACATCCCGCGGATCGGCACTCGGCGGAGCGACACCACGCTCTTCTGCAGGCGGTTCGCTTGCATGTTGAACGAGATGTTCACTTGCCGTAACTCTTCGATCAATTCGCGAAGTTCGGTAGCGTGGGTCATCCGGCTCTGGATGTCTTTCAGCCGTTCGCAGGTAATGAACAAGCTGGAGACGTCGTCCAAGAAGTTATCAATGCTCTCTTCGTTGACGCGAAGGAAACGGGTCTTCTTGCCGCTCGCCCCTTTTTCCTTCGCAGAATCGGCATCGCCTGATTCGCTCTCAGGCGATTTCGGCGGTGCGGTTTCTTGCGAGGGTGCGGCAGCTTCCGGCGCCGGCGTCGGCTCCGGTTGCGGCGTCAAACTTTCCAGCGCCGGAGCGATTTGGTCCCAGACGATGCTCAGCAACATCGCGTCGACGCCGATCCCGCTGTCGTAGATCGTTTTGAAGTTGCGGCCCGCCTCTTCCAAGGCGGTCAGCAGCGTCGAATCGGAGGCGTTGCGAGCACAAAGCTTCAGCTCCGCCATCGCTTCCATAAAAGCCGTCGAGCGATCGTCGTCGAAAGGCGCCGTTTCCGCCTGAACGAACATCTCGATTAATCGGCGAACCGATAGCGTCACTTCAAACCCGCCGATCGAGAACTGCTGCGAAAGCAGATCGGCGGGAGTAGCGATTGTTTTCGCTTCGGGGGCAGGCGCCGAAACTTGGCCAAGTTCGCGCAATCGTTCGGCCCATTGCAGCGACTCGGGGAAACCAGCGGCGGTCATCTCGTCCGCCATCTCCAGCAGATCGGCCAGCAGTGCGTCGGCGGCCGATTCTTCGCTGCCGCTTTCGCCGGCGCCTTTGGACTTCGAGAGAATCGCGACCTGTTCTAGAAGTTTCAGGTCGGCTTCGCTCAGCGTTTCGCTGTGAGTTTGGTTCTCGACCGCATGCAGCATATGGTCGAGCGAGTCGATCCCTTCGATCAGGGCGCGACAGAGATCTTCGGTGAGCGGCGTCTTTTGATTGCGAACTTCGTCGAGAGCGTTTTCCAGCGAGTGGGCGAATTTCTTGATCGCCGTCAGACCAAAGAAGCCGGCGTTTCCTTTGATCGAGTGTACGGTTCGGAATACTGAGTGAACCGCCTCAACGTTGCTGGAATCGTTCTTAAACGACGCGAGCAGCGCAGGCAAATCCTGAATCGCGTTCATCGATTCGTCGATGAAGCCTACCAGGAGTTCGTTATTCGCGTCGTTTTCGCTCATACTTGCTCAAAGTCGCAGATACTGCGCCGCCTACGGATAGGTAATCGTTTTAGGCAAGCTGTCGTTGTTTCAAGTCGTGCAACGCGATCCACCACCGCTCGTTCTTGCTGAATGCGGCCGTTAGCGTCTCGATCAACGGTGCGAAATCATTCACCGGCTTGAACAAGCAGCCTTCGGCGCCGTATCGCATCGAGTCGAGCACCGTCGACAACGTCACGAGCCCGGTCAACATAACGACCTGAATGCCGCCGTCGTATTGTTTGATGTCGCGCAGCAGATCGAGCCCGTTGATCCGGGGCATTTCGATGTCGAGAATGCAAACTCGAATCGAACTGTCCAGCAACGTTTTCATCGTTTTCTCTGGTTGATCCAAAGAAATGACTTCGTATCCGGCGTTGGATAACTGTCGCCCGACAAGCCGCAGAATCTGCGGATCGTCATCGACATGCAGCACCTTTTTGTTCATTCCGGTCATTCGCTCCCGAGAATTGCGATCCTGACGACGACCGTCCGAATCGCTTTTCGCATGCCCCTGGAATCGCCATCGCATCGGCGATCCCTTTGCGGATGAAGACTAGAAAGGGTAGGAAACTATTTCAGAAACGGCGCACAAATCCGCGAAAATTGCGCCTTCCTAGACGCCTAGGCCCCTAGGACTAGCGTTTCCCTCAAGAAGAATCGGCGCGACCCGCACAATCGCACTAACCAATTGCGACCCCACGCTTCTCCAAATCTTCCCGCAGCCGATCGGCGCCGATGTAGAGCACCGCGTCGAGACCGGCTTCGAGCGCCCCGGCCACATTCTCCGGCCGGTCGTCGACAAAGAAGATCGACGACGGCGCGACCCCGGCCTGGGAAATCGCCGCGCGATAGATTCCCCCGTCCGGCTTCATCGACTTCGCTTCGTAGCTCAGCACATATTGCTCAAAGCGATCCTGGAGAAAAGGATACCGCCCGTCGATGCAGAAGTCCCAATGGCAGGCGCAGGTGTTCGACAAGATCCCCATCCGCCGCGATTGCGCATGCAACGTCTCAGCGATCTCGATCACCGGATGGTTCGGCTCAAAGATATCGCTGGCCGCCAAGGCGAGCTCCGCCATGTTGGGCGATCGTCCGGTCCGGTGACAGAAATAGTCGTGAAAGCCGGCCGTGTCGATCTCGCCGGTTTCGTAGCGAACTTGCATACCGCTGAAGAAGACGACTTCGCGAACTTCTTCGACCGACGCATCCGCGACGCGGGCCATCTGGCGACAGGCCCGGTCATGATCGAAATAGAGCAGGACGTTACCGAGATCGAAATAAAAGAACTCGATGGGCAAGGAGCTCATAGTTTTTTCAGTTGCAAGTTGCGATACGACGCTTCGGCGGCAGGTCCGCTATGAATCTGCAAGCCGATGATCCCGGTCCGCGGAATCGCGTCATCCCCTTCCGTGTAATCGACCGTCTGCAAGCCGTTGACCCAAATCTGAATCTTCGGCCCCACGCAGCGGACCTTCAGTTGGTTCCACTCCCCCTTCTTCACCACCTTGGCGACTTCATCGGCCGGGCCTTCGGCCATGAACACCTTGCGGCGCGACTCGTCGTAGAGCGAACCCCAGATCACCCGCGACGGCGAACTGCCAATGTCGCACTGAAAGCCGATCATCTCGTGATGGTTCGGAATGCGTTGGCTGCGGAACTGAATGCCGGCGTTGGTTCCCTGGCCAACGAGTTTCGCTTCGAGCGTCAATTCAAAGTCGCCGTACTCTTCTTTGGTGCAGAGGAACTCGTTGTTCGGAATTGATTTCTCCAACGAACCGGCGACGATCGCCCCATCCTCCACGCGAAACCACTCCGCTTTCCCTTCCCAACCATCCAGCGTCTTGCCGTCAAACAGCGACACTGCGTCAGCGGCCGAAAGGGAAGCGGCCAGAAACATCACCAGCGGAAGCGCAAAGCAGAAGCGAGACATGGGCGGGGCTCCGGAAGAAATGGGGCAGGCGTCGATTTCCTCCCAGGATAATAGAGCGGAGAGCGCCAAGCTAGAACGCCGCCGGGATTATCGCCGCACGTCAAAACCACGTATCTTCGGCTGGTCGTACTGCGCCTGCGGCAGATAATTGGCCGCCGGTTGTTGCGGCATCGCGTTAACCGGCACGCCCGACTGCGGCATCTGATTGTACGGCTGCACCTGGTAAGGCGATTGCGGCGCCGCTTGATAGGCTGGCTGCGGCTGAGCCGGATAGCCGCCCGACGGGATGAAGCCCGGCGAGACGTTCGACGCCGCGGCCGGAGGAGCATAGCCAGGCTGCACCATCTGCAGATTGGGATCGGCGAGATTGACCGAGCGAGCGTCGCTGCGCTGCGGCTTCAGGAAGACGTTGTTCGACGTCATCGGCTGATTGATGCGATAGTCGTAGACGTTGATGGTGAATTCCATCTGAGCCGGCGGCAACTTCAAATCGATCCGGTGCGGCATCGAGACGCCGGTGGTCGGATCCCAGCGATGGGCCGAAGCGAGCGCTGACGCGAGCGTGTTGCCCGCTTGATCATAGACATGCTGCTGCAGCACAAAGCCGTACGTCTTGTCGATGATCGTGCTCTTGGTAATCGTTCCGCTCGGGCCATTGATCGTCGTGCGAACTTCGACGTTCCCATCGGCCGTCGGGAACGGTCCCTGGTGATTGCCGCCCGGTTCAAAGTAGACCAGGCCCATCGCCTGCGAGATCCAGGTCGGCTCGACCGGCAGCAGTTGCCGTGCGGTGCTGTATTGGTATTGATCGTGTCGGCAATAGACGAGACCCGGCCAACCGTCGGCGGTGGTCCATGCCCAGAACTCTTCGTCGTTGCTGCCGAAGTCGAGAACTTGCCCCATCAAAGCCGCTTCGCCGGTCAGGCGAAAGTTACGCGGCGGCGCCATCGAGATGTTGGCGCGAATCGCGGGAAAGCCGTGCAACGAGATCGTCGCGCCGGTCGTTTCGGCGGTCTGCACGCGCATGGTGTTGCCGTTCACCTGGGCGATGATCTGCTCCAGCGTCGGCTCGGTGGCGAACGCAACCGGTGCGTTGTTGACCGGCATCGGGCGGAGCATCGCGGGACAACCGGCGCCCATCGACATGCAGAGGACGCCGCCCCAGAGGAGCAGCCAAAAAGTTTTCGCGTACACGGCTTCCATGCCTTTCGCTCGACAGCTTACGCCGCCGAATCGAGTAACTTTGCGACTTCGGTTTGTATTTCGGCGATCCTCGCCGCACTGGGACTCGCGACCGGCACTTCGTACTGCATCTCGCGCTTCGCGCTATAGACCAGCAACTTCTCCGGTCCCTCCCCTTCTCCGTCCGCCTCATCCAACCGCAAGATCTTGCGGCGAATCATCAGCAGCGCCATCACGTACCGCACATCTTCTTTGGTCGGATCTTCGGCCAGACTCTCAAAGTAGTCGAGCATCACGTCGCTTGGCGCCCAATCGGGACCGCGCGACTTGCCGCTTGGCAGTTCCGACTTCCACCAACCGACGGCGCCTTCCGGCGCTCCTTGCCAGGCTTCGGCCGAGTAGTCTTGGCGCACAACCTCGGCGCCATCCCGGACCAGGACCGAGTAAATCGTCTCGCCCGGCAAAAGCTCTCGATCTGTCGCAGCACAGCGGCGAGTGCACCGCTGAACATCAAAATCCATCATGGGCTGGTATTGCGCGTCGACGTGCATCGGCTAGCGTCGTGCGGCGTCGCGTCTGACTAAATTGCTGGCGGTCTTCTACGGTTCGCCCTCGGTAGGGCGGCGGCAGATAGTACGCAATCGGCGGAAGTCGTTCAATACGCAGTATAAAAGCGCGAGTCGCTTCCTCCAGAACCAATTTCAAATCGGACGGTGCGATAGCACTTGGGGCATTTCCCCTCGTAGTGCGTCCCCTCCCGGTTCTTATAGATGCGGACGTAAACGCTGCAGCAGGAGAACTGGATCCCCAGAAAGTCGCGGCGCTTCGCGCTTCCGGTTTCGGAACGCGGTCGCGGATTCGGATCGCTGCTGAGATCTAATGAATCACCCGGCACTTGCGAAACTCCTTTCTATTTCCTCCTACCGTGGCGCCAATTCTATCGCCCGGCAGGCCCGCAATCCTAGGTTGATTTCGACTGCTATCACCCGCCGTCGGGGCCAAAATAGGGTTTTCCGCGGGCCCTGCAGAGTCTTAAAGTCTGATGAAGCCGCGATTTCCGGCTTGCTGGCGACCGATTGCCGGTTGACTGAACCTTGTGGCGCAGTTACAGTCCCTACAGAAGCTTGACTACTTTTGTAGCCCAAAACTGACCAACAAAGACGATGCCCTGCATTTCGCTATTACCGCTCCTACTACTAACCGGTCTTCGGCCGTAGGGGAGAGCGTACGCAGCGCTTGCATCAACCAAAATTGATCAAAAGCCCCAGGCCCCCCGAACAGGTCCTGGGGCTTTTTTATTGGATTCCGCGATCGATGTTTACCCATTTTCACCCTGACGCACCGCATATCGGCGGTCGAGGCCGGCTGCTACTAACCGCGCCGGCGCCCGGCCGGCACGCCGATTCGATACATTATTAGTACATCCACCTACGTCAGGTTTACCGAGATACCATGTCCAACCAACGCACCATCAAGATCTTTGACACTACGCTCCGTGACGGCGAACAATCTCCCGGCGCCAGCATGAACTTGCCCGAAAAGATGGAGATCGCCCAGGCCCTGGTCGACCTGGGAGTCGACATCATCGAGGCCGGCTTCCCGATCGCTTCGCCCGGCGACTTTGAAGCGGTTCATGAGATCGCCAGCAACATCCGCGGCGCGACGATCTGCGGTTTGGCTCGTTGCAACGATCGTGACATCGATCGCGCTTGGGAAGCGTTGAAAACGGCCAAGTCGCCGCGGATCCACGTCTTCCTCGCCACCAGCGCCATCCACCGCGAGTTCAAGCTGAAGATGACGCCGGACGAAATCGTCGCCCGGGCGATTGAAGGGGTTTCGCGAGCGGCCGGCTATTGCGACGACGTTGAGTTCTCGCCGGAAGACGCCGCTCGGACCGAGCCGGACTTCCTCTGCCGAGTCGTTGAAGCGGCGATCAAAGCGGGAGCCACTACCGTCAACATTCCGGACACCGTCGGCTATGCCACGCCGTCGCACATGGGCCGCGTCATCAGCGACCTGGTCAAACGGGTACCGAACATCGGCGACGCGGTCATCTCGGTTCACTGCCACAACGACCTCGGCCTGGCGGTCGCCAACAGCCTGGCGGCGGTCGAAGCAGGCGCCGGTCAGATCGAATGCACGATCAACGGCATCGGCGAACGTGCCGGCAACTGCGCCTTGGAAGAAATCGTGATGGCGATGCGCACGCGCAACGACTATTACAACGTCGCGACCCACATCAATACCGAGCGTCTCGTTCCGACCAGCCGTTTGGTCTCGAGCGTTACCGGCATGCAGGTTCAGCGCAACAAGGCGATCGTCGGTCGCAACGCGTTCGCCCATGAGTCAGGCATTCACCAAGACGGCATGTTGAAAGAGCCGACCACCTACGAAATCATGCGTCCCGAAGACGTCGGTTTCGCCAAGACCGATCTGGTGCTCGGCAAACATAGCGGTCGCGCCGCGTTGGCCGATCGTGCGAAAGGCCTCGGTTATCACCTCAGCGGCGAGCAGTTGCAGGTCGTCTTCGAGCAGTTCAAAGAACTGGCCGACAAGAAGAAAGACATCTACGACGGCGATATCTCAGCTCTCTGCGAACAGCAGATCCGCGGCAGCGACCTGACGAAAGAATGGTCCCTCGTCTCCTTCGAAGTTTCTTCCGGAACGAAGCGTAAGCCGAACGTCAAAATGACGCTGAAGCACGCCGGCGAAGAACACTCGGCCGAGGTCTCGGAAGGAGACGGTCCGATCGACGCCGCGTTTTGGGCGGTCGAACGGATCACCGGCGTGAAGCTGAACTGCAAAGACTTCCAGGTTCGTAGCGCCACCTTAGGCCGCGACGCTCAAGGAACCGTGATCGTCGACATCGAGCACGAAGGAGCGATCTTCCGTGGTCGCGGCGTTTCGACCGACACCGTCGAATCGACCGTCCTGGCGATCCTCGACGCGGTCAATCGCATCTGCTGGAAAGCGGCCAAACCGGCAGCCGCCAATTCGTAATCGCGACAAGAGAAACGGTTGCCCCCGGTAGCTCACGCTATCGGGGCGGCCTGCTTTGCTACGACGCCACAAAGCCCAAGTAGTAAAAGATCCACCCAGTCACCGCGGTCATCGTCATGCCGATCGCCGCGATCCGCGCCCAGAACTTGTGCGAGTTGCTATAGCTATTCGGCATCACTGGCGCTGGGAACTTGCGAACCGCCATCACGATCACGTAGATCCAGAGCAGCGGCGTCGGAATCGCAAACGCCAGGTGGATGTAGAGACTCCAGTCGACCGTCCCTGACGCGTAATAAGGAGAAGGCTCCGCCAACTCGCGCCAGTTGGTGAAGAACCGCATATCGACCTCGAATGCGACCACCGCCAACAGCAACACCACGCCAAGCGTGATTTGCAACCACTTGTGGAGGTTGTACATCCGCCGAAAACGAACCAGCGCAATGCTGATTCCCATGATCACAATGACGGCGAACATCGCCAGAAAGACGAAGTCGAGCATCACCGAACCACGGGTCGGCAGAAATCCATAGTTTTGCGCGATCAGCGTGAGCATCCCCGTCGCCCCCAGTAGCGAATGCCTGCGAAAGCGGATAGTTTAGCGAGATTTTGCGGCCTCGTAACCGCCAGTTTGCTATTCCTTTATCGGCAGACCGAGGGGTCCGCCACGATCGAATCAGTCGGCGGTTGCCCAGGAATCGCGAAAGGAAAGTCGCATGGCAGCCTATACTTGTGACGATTGCCCCCGGTCGCCAGAATAGCGACACCCTCCGACACTGGCCCGCAAGCCAGCCAGGGAATGCGGCCCGCAATCAAGCCGCCGTCGGAACCCAAAACAATCGGGGCCCAATCCCCAAACCACGGCCGAGTGGCGAAATTGGCAGACGCACAGGATTTAAAATCCTGTGGAGGTAACACTCCGTGCGGGTTCGAGCCCCGCCTCGGCTACTTTTCCTGCTTTGACGCATAAAACTACAAAAAAAGCGCCGCCGATGATCGGTGACGCCTTTGCATGGGGATGCTACTAACAGGGCTTTCTGTTACTTCTTCAATTCGAACGTAAAGTTCGTCGCGTTGGCGGTGAGCAAATGAAACTTCGGCGTTCACGGGGACAGTCCTGCAAATTGGCCCAATGATTTCGCCACCTAAGGGGAAACTCGTTAGAAAGCGAAGCTTCGCTCGTCGGTTCCTCATGCATCGCTCCGCAAAAATTCATCCAATGGCAGTCCAATAGGGGATCTTTAAACCCAAGCCCCTGGGAAGGATCTCCTGGATGCGGAAACTGCTCACCTGTGCGTTATTGCTGACACTTCCGGCCGTGATCGGGGGATGCAACTCCAGCGGCCCGCAATCCTCCGCAGAGTTGGTCGCCGCTTATCGTGCGGCGCAAGCCTCTGACGACAACACAGAGATCAATCGGCTGATCGTTTGGGTGGAAGACGTCCGCCCCGACCTTGCCGATCCGTATGAAGGGGGCGAGCCGTCGCGACGCCTGACGCGACAAGCGATTACTTGGGCGCTGGTCAGAACTTCCGCCTCCAGCGGGCAGACGTCGATCGAAACGATCGAGCGGCCGGAAGAGTTTCAAGACGCCGCAATTTCGCCGCAGCCGCTTTATTGGGTCCGCATCGCGCATCACAATCGCGACGCCTCTCGACCTTCGGAATCCCATCGCGGTTGCATCGAGTTGCCGATCATCTCCTTCAACGGCGCCCACTATTTCTACGGCACGCCTCATTGCACGGTCGAAACGACCTTCGACCTCGCCGGGATGCTCAGCAAACCGCCGCGGCAAGACGAATTGGAGATTCCTCGTTTAGAAGGCGAGCAGCGGCTGCTCGTACGCTCGGAGTCGGCCGCAACGCAGCTGGCCAACTAGCGATGTACTAACGATAAAAAACCGCCAGCCAGATGGTCGATTCCTCCGCCGTCGTCCAGGCGACGCGATGTCGCTGATGCGCTGGAAGCAAGATCGCCTGACCTGCGCGAAGTTCGATCGGTTCGCTTTCTCCTTCCAATTCCAACCGCGCGGCGCCTTGCAGCAGCAAGACCCATTCATGCTCGTCCTGGTCGTACCAGAAATCAGGTTCCGAAGCATGTGCGTGCGAAACGATTCGTTCGATGCGCAGCGACTCAGTTTCTAAAAGCGTCTCGAACAACTCGGCAGGGAGATCGGCCGGCACGTTGGCAAAGAGGTCTGCGATTTGCATTCTTAAGACTCATGAATCGGTGGAGCGAAATTCGCCTTTCATTGTAACGATTCGCTCCCCTTCTCTGGTCGCGCGGCGTTCAGCCCGAACGGTTCGACGCCAGCACTTAAGGGCGGCTTGCGCGCAAGGTTTCCTTTTCTCTCGATGCATTCGTAAATACGGTCATCGGCACGCGTATTGCGGCGAGTATCTGTAGACGCCCAACGCTTCAAGCGGCATACGCCCGCAGAGTTATTTGAAGCGATCCGCACTCCCACCCGTTCGTATTACAAGGAGTTCGCCATGACCAACAAACCAGAAAGACAACAGGTGATTGATACGCTGCGAGGCCTGATCGACAACATCCGGCACGCGATGTTGGTCACGACCGACAGCGAGGGGCAACTGCGTAGCCGCCCGATGTGCACCGCGGGCCACAAGTTCGACGGCGACATTTGGTTCGTCACCTGCGCTGACGATCCCAAGGTTGGCGAAATCGCCGCCCACCCACAGGTCAACGTCTGTTACGGTTCGCCGACGCACGACGACTTCGTTTCGTTATCGGGCAGCGCCGAGATCGTGAAAGACCGCAAAAAGATTGAAGCCCTCTGGAATGATCACCTCAACGATTGGTTCCCGGACGGATTTGAGACGCCGAACTTGGCGCTAATTCGGGTCGACGTCCATGAAGCCGAATATTGGAAACATCATTCCCGCGGCATGAAAGGGATGGTTCGCTCGCTCTTCACCAAGCGAATCGCAGAAGATCACGAACGGATCACCTGGGAAGAGCACGCAGCGATTTCGACGTAGATGACGCGTGCCTAGAATCCAAGAGGCGAAGCGGCGGCAACAACGTTTGCCGCCGTTTTTTATCGACACTAGCCCGCAGCGCAAGCGAGGGAATGGGTTTGCCACTTATATCCGGGCGTATTCCCTCGCTTGCGCTGCGGGCTAGTGAACTGAACTACGCGGGTTTGACGCCGATTGCGGCTCGGACCGGCATCGACCAGATTTCCATATCGATTTCTTTTTCGATCTGGAAGCCGGCGTCGGCGACGAGGGTCACCACGTCGATCGGCTGGCAATCGACAATGTGCGGGAAGTGCTGGTGCATCCAGATGTAGGTCTTTTCGAGCACGCTCGCTTTGTCGCCGGTTTTGACCGTCGCCATCGAGACGACGCCGATCTTGCCGCCGGGCTTCAGCGCCTTCAACATTTCGCCCAGCACCAGCGGAATGTCCGCCGCGTCAAACAGTTCCAGCGTGAAGCTCATGAAGGCGGCGTCAAAGCTGCCCGGCGGGAAGTCAAGGTTTCGCGCGTCGCCGATGTGCAGTTCGATCTGATCGGCGACGTCGGTCTTGGAGATCTTTTCTTCCGCCACTTTTTTCATGCCGGGCGAAATATCGACGCCGATCACTTTGCCGGTTGGACCGACCAGCTTGGCCAGATCGATCAGCGAGTTGCCGGTGCCGAACCCGATTTCCAAGACTCGGGCGCCTGGCTGCAAGCCGAGATTATTCTGCCCCATCTCGCGAGCTTTGTGCTCGTTGGAGTCGGCGATAAAGTCGTAGGCGCCGCTGATGCGGTCATAGAACGATTGGTTCGTTTGCTGGTGTTGATCGGGCATCAAGAAATCCTTCGCGTGACGAAATCCAAAAACAAGTCGGTCAGGAGCAGCAGCCGCGCAGCAAATCTGGCTCGGATCGATTTTGCCAGACGGCGGCGCATAAAAAAAGCGGACGGCTCACAGAACGAGCCGCCCGCCGAAAAAATCAGCCGTTTTCCAACCCCCTTAGCTGTTGGAAATCGTGATATTGGAGAACTGACTGACGGCGTAACCGTCGGCGTCGTCGTCACAGATTAACGTCAGGTAATCAAACGTACCGGTAAAGAACTTGCCGACTTCGATCGTCCAGGCATTGCCGACGATCGTGATGTACGGCGAGATATCGGTGGTCGCGTTGATCCCCCAGTTTTGCGAACCGGCCATCCGGAAGCTGCGTTTCGCGTCGGCCGTCCCCAAGGTCGCGTTGGTCGCAAATCCAATTCCATGGATTTCGCCGATCGAATCGCTCTCGAAGGTAAACGACAGGACGGTGGTGGACGTAATCGTCAAACCGCCGTTCAGGGCGAGCGCCTTCCAGCCGTTTCCTTCGATCCGAATCGTGTCGCCGTCGATGCTGACGACGCTGGGCGCCTTGTCCTGATCGCCGCCGAAGCTCATCAATGCGACCTCGTCAGGCAAGCCGTCGATCGTAATCGTCGGCGTGTAGGTCACGTCGAAGATCTTGATGTTACTGAAGGTCGCTTTGACCGCGTCCGACACGTCGTCGTCATTAACGATCGTCAGGAAGTCGAACGAACCGGTGAAATACTGACCGACCGGAATCTGGAAGACGTCCGGAGTCAGCGGATCATCGTCATGATCGACCAGCAATTGATCGACGTTGCTCGCGTTGATCCCCCAGTTCTGCGACCCGGCGACGCGGAACGTTTGGCTAGGCGAAATGTTCTCCGGATCGTTGGCGAAGCCGATCGCGTGAATTTCGCCCAACGTTTCGGCGTCGAACTCGAACTGCAGAATCGTATTGGCCTTGATCACGATATCTTCCGGAAGATCGATCTTCTTCCACGAATTCCCTTGGATCGTGATCGAGTTGGCTTCGTTATCGATCGTCACCGAGTTAATCGCGTGGTCCTGGCTGCCGCCGTAGGTCGAAACGATCCCCGTCATGCCGGTTCCCCCCAAGTCGATCGACGTGGTCGGAATCTCCTCGAAGAGTCGAATATTCGAGAAGGAAGACTCCGCCGCCGAATTGGCGTCGTCATCATTGACCAGCACGATGCGGGTAAACGGATTCTCGGCCGTACTCGTATAGAACTGACCGACCGGAATTCGCACCGTCGTGGTTCCCGGAACGACCAGCGATGTCGCGTCGATTCCCCAGTTCTGGGTGCCGGCGATACGGAACATCGTGTCGGGGGCGAAGTCGTCGTCGACGTCAAAGCCGATCGCGTGGATTTCCCCTTCGCTGATCAAGTTGAAGTCGAACTCGAGGACCGTGAACTCAGTAATCACAAACGTCCCGAGGACCTGCTTCCAGGTATTGCCGGTCAACGTCAACGTCTTGCCATCTTCCGAGATCGCCAGACCATCGGGCGTTTTGTCCTGCTCGCTGCCGCCATAACCGAGCACTTCGCCCGGAGTGAAGATGACGGTCGGCGGATCTTCAGTCGGCGTATCGGGATCTTGCGGCAGCTGGAAGCCCAACCGTCGCGCAAAGACGTCGACTTCGGTCGCGCTCACGCCGCCGGTGAAGAGCGTGACGATGTCGCCGCGATCATTCATTCCCAGGCTGAAGTCGAGCGCAGCGCCGTTTTCGTAGTCGTCCGACGTGCCGACGACGTCCGTCGCCGCCTTGACGTAGCCAACCGGAACGCCGTTGAGGAGATCCTTACCGTACTGCACGACGTAGAAGCTGACCGGAGCGCCAGTATAAAGCGACTCTTGATAGCCGATCGCAATGTTGCCGCCGTTGTCCATATCAATGCGGGCGAAGCGTTGCCGTCCTATCGAGCCGGTGACGTCGGTACCGGTCACCATGATCTCGTTGCCGAAGCTTGGAAACGCGTTCGGAAGAGCCGAACTGCCGGAGGCTAACGTCAAGTTCGCATCACCGAAGCCTGAGAAGACTTGCAGGACGATCTCTTCGTTGTTGTCGTAGGTCGTGAAATTCGACTTCGACGTAATGCGTCGCGTGTAAGCGATCGCAAGCTCGCCGGCGTCATTGACCGAAACGTCGGGCGTCGCATAGCGAGCGGTCGACAGACTGGTTTGGTTGGTGATCGACACCTCCTCCAATTCGACCGCGACGACGCCGCCGGAAGTGATGTCGAAGCGGCGATACCAAACCTGTGAACCAGCGTTCGTCTGGTTGGTCGCCGCCCAGACGACAATGAATCGTCCGTTATCGTCAATCGCGACTTCCTGTCCGCTGGCCGCCAGCGGCAACGTCTGGACGCTGAACGATGCGCCGGTGGTCGTCAATTCATCGAAGTAGAAGTCGTCAAACGCCACGCCAGAGAGCGTATTGACCTGGCTCCAAACGGCGACGATCTGCCCCGCGTCGCTTAGAGCGAAGGTCGGCTCGTTCGCCGCCTGCAGTCCGACGACTACTTCGCCGCCGACCAGCGTTCCATCGGCGTCGATGCGTTGCATTCGAAACGGCAATTGCGACCCGTCAATCTCTCGCCAGCCAACGACCATTTGACCGGAAGAATTGCTGGTAATTTGCACCGAGTCAATTTCGCTGGTCGTCGTCTTCAGCAAGACGAGCGGCCCTTCCGGGGTTCCGGTATCGGTCCGAAGCGGATCCAACGGATCGCCGGCTTGCGTACCGGAGTAGCGCTGCATGTAAATCGAGTATTCGCCCGATACGCTGCTGTCGATCCAGACGGCGACGTAATCGCCGTTTTCGAGCACGGCGACCGCATCGCCGGCGGCGCCAAACGACTGAAGGCCTGCGCTATCGTCAACGGCGAACGGATTATCAGGATCGGCCAGCGGAGCGGGAAACGCGCCAGAGGCGTCCATCACTTCGCGACGCTCGAGAAAATCAACTTGGGGAAGTAAGCTTTCGGCCCGACGGCGCTTCGATTGCGCAGCACGGCCCGAAATGCGCCGCAACAGCGACGCAAGTTGGTCCAGGGACATAGACGCCAACTCCGATCAAAGACAAGGGGGAGGAAAAAAGATCGGGAGAGCGAATGCAGCGATTAATTCGCATTACTCGCTCGACGTGCCGATATTAGTCGAGGTTGATCGATGAGTCGACCGCTTCTCGCGCCTTTTACGAAATCTTGCGCGATTAGGGCGAAACAGTTTAACTAGTCATTAAGCTTTGCGTCGCCGATCAGAGAAGCGCATTGGGTTGAGCGAAGTTTACGAACCTTTCTCCCCAGAAGCGTGGAATGGCTCGCGTTAGAAAAGTTCACTCGGCTCCGCCGAACGAAAGGGACGCTTCCGTTCAAACAATTGCAGTCGCGCTTCGATCGGCGCCAGATCGGGACCGCCATCGCGCTGCTGGGCGATCGCGCTTTTGCAGAGACGCGTCGCCTCGGCGTAATTTCCTTCTGCGGCTAAAACCGTCGCCGCCAGATCGAGCAATTGCTGTTGCGGTCCTAACTGAGCGATCAGCGACTCGGCCAATTGTTTTGCGGCGGCTGGATCGCGCACGTCATCCGGCTCGGCCGCCGCTCGCAGCCAAGCCAAACGCAGGGTAATTTCCAGGTCTTCAGGGTGGATTTCGCGCCAATCCTCAAATGCGTCGGCCGCCGCTTTCAGCTCCCCTTGCTGAAATTGGACGATCGCCAGCTCGCGTCGCCATGGCTGATCGGGGCTAGTTAGCTGTGCGGCTTGCTGCAACTGTCGCTTCGCTTCGTCGAGCTTTCCCAGTTCACGCAGCGAAACGCCCGCCATGCCGTACGCCTCGGGATAGAGTCCCGGTCGCAGTTCGGTGGCGGCGATCAGCATTTCAGACGCGGTCGTATGATCGCCAAGCTGCTGCTTCAAAGCGCCCAGGCCGATGTGGGCTTCTGCATTGAGACGGAGCGTCTCGCTGCTGTTCTCGTCCAGTTTCTCGAGCTCTTCGATCGCCTGGCGAAAGTAACGCTCGGAGATGGCGACGTTTCCTTCCCAGACGGCGATCTCCGCGAGTTCGATATCGAGCGCCGCCGCACTTCCCGAGTTGTCGGCCGTTTGCCGGCGTGAGTTTTCCAAGACGGCCAGCGCTTCGCCAACCCGTCCTTCCCCTTTCAGGATCATCGCCAAGTTGTGATTGGCGCGAATATGACCAGGGCGAAGCTCAACAACGCTCCGCCAGACCGTTTCCGCCGAACGGTAGATCCGATTGCGCTGGAGCGTCATGCCAACGAACAGGATCGTCACGAGCGAAACCGCAGCGATCGGCAGGTAACGTACCACCACGCTTTCGTCCGACGCATACCGACGCCACAGCTCGTACCCGCCGATGACCGCCAACAGCACAACGCAGGCCAGCGGCAAGTACATCCGATACTCGAACGCCGGATCGGCGATCGGTACGAAACTGCTGGAAGGGGCGAGGATGAAAAAGAAGGTCAGCCCGACGACGCCGATCGGCGGCCAGCGCCACAGCGAATAGAAGGTCGCTCCCAATAACATGACGACAAAAATGCCGCTCGCCGCGTAGTCGCTGAAGTTACGTGCGATGGGCCACTCGTAGTCGAAGCAAAGCGGATACGGAAAGATCGCAAGTCGCAGATAGTGCGTGATGACTTGCGACTCGGTGCAAAGGTATTCCCAGCGGGTCACCGGGTCGTTGCCTGCAACGGCGACGTTGTGCGACGTCCCTACTTGAAATGCCGGCAGCAGATTCACAGCGACGTAGGAGGTGACGACCAGCATCCCGGCATACGCCCAGCCACGCTTGCGAAACAGTTCGCGCCAACTGGCGGCGAAGACCGCACGATCAAGCGCGATCGCGATCAACGGCGCGGAAATGGCCGATTCTTTCGTTCCCATCGCCAGAAAGCACGTTGCGATCGAAGCGATGCCCCACCGCCAATCATCGGCCAGGCAGCAGCGGGTCACGCAGTAGAGCGTCAATAGATAGAAGAGGGCCGATTGCGATTCATACCTTTGAATCAGATAGGTCACCCCCATCGTCGCGAGGGGATGAACGGCCCAGATCAGGGCGATCGAAAAGGCCAGCGGCGTCGCCACGGACGTGTAGCGATCTTGAAAGTAAGGCGCCGTCAACAGTCGTCGCAGCAGGTCGAACAACACCAGCGCCGTCGCCAGATGGACTAGAAAGTTGCCGATATGAAACGCAGTCGGCGTATCGCCGATCAACAAGTAGTTGAGCGTAAAGCCAAGATTGCCGACCGAGCGGATATTTCCCGCAGCGACCGCGGAAAGTCGCGCCGGCAAGTTCGCCAGATTCGGCTCTTGCTCAAGGTCGAGAAACGCGGCGTCATCCAAGACGAACTCGCCGTCATAGCTGTTGCTATAGGCGATCGCGACGACCAGCGTCAGCAGCAGGGCGAACCCAAGAGCGCTCCACCACTCGGAGGACGAATTCTGACTATCCATCGCTGGGCGTTACCCTGTTCGTCCAAACTGTTCTTAGCGTTCTTCCAGCGCCGGCTCTTCGGCGCCGCGCGTCGCTTCCTGAATCGCCAGGTAGCGTACGACATCAGTGATCTGACGCTGCAAACGCAAGTAACGCGAATAGAAGTAGAAGGTAGTCGCCAAAAAGATCAGCACGAACGAGTAGAGGATTACGTCGGCGCCGCGGCCGATTCCGATCAACGTCGCCAACCGACCGATCTGATTGGGGAACAGAATCGCCAGCGCCGCCGCAAACCAGATGACGCCCCGAAACAGTACGACCAGGCGTACCGCGCGCTGCTGGCGAATGTTCACCAACTCATAGCCGGCCGCGCAGATAATAAAGGAGATCGCAATCCACTGAAACGGCGTCACCGCACAAGCCTCCCCAGCAGAAACTGAGCGGCGATCTTCACGGCGGCCGAGTTACTTTGTCCTTTTTCCAGCGTGGCGACGTTGTAGCGAATCGTCACCGGCGCTTCGCAGTACCGCAGTTGGTACTCCCGAATCTGATCGAGAATCTCCGACGCGTGCGCCATCCGATTCTGGGTGATCCGAATCGTCTGGGCCGCTTGGCGGGACAACGCCCGAAAGCCATTGTGCGTGTCGGTCACCGCGATCTGCGAGAAGAAGCGGGTAAACCAGACGGCGCCTTTGAGCATCACATGCCGCGTCCAGGGCATATCAATCGTCTTCCCCAGAAAACGGGAACCAAGGACGACGTCGACTTCGCCGCGGCGAATCGGCTCGACCAGCCGCAACACGTCGCCGGCGTCATGCTGGCCGTCGGCGTCGAAGGTGACGATGATCCCGGCCCCATGCTTCAGGGCGAAATCGATGCCGGTCTGCAGAGCGGCGCCTTGTCCCGAATTGATCATGTGCTGCAGCAGCCAAACCGGCGACTTGGCGGCGATCGCAGCCGTGTCGTCGCTCGAACCGTCGTCGATCACCACAATATTGGGAAACGCACGGCAGAGGGGAGCTAGCGTCTTACCGATCCGAGCCGCCTCGTTGTAGGCCGGCACGATAATCCAAATGGCCGAGTCGTCGGTCAGTCGGGCGTCTGGCAAGGGTCGGCTCTTATTCAAGGACACGTAGCGTTCGAAACCGAATTCGCTTCATCCTACCGGTCTTTTTTTCCTTGGCGATTGATTCCTTCCGCGACGTCGCGATTCCCTCCATATCTTCTTGGTTTGCAAATCGGTTCTTAACAAAGCTGCCATTTTGCCAATTTGACACCGCCAAAATTACAGTCGCAAAAAAACAACCTTCGCAACTGCCGTTCAGAACGGAACTTGCGACAAACGCCGAGAATTGGCACGCCTGTTGCTTTTTGGTAGGGCATCACCAGACAGCGGTGAAACAGCAAAAAAGCGACGAACAAGGGTTCGCCGGCTTCGATCGATTTTCGTTCTCATAGATAGAGAAGGAGGAACAGTCATGGTCCGTGCACTTACTGGGTATCAGCCGCGATCTTTCGCTGACCTGCGTCGTGAAATGGATGGCCTCTTCGGCGCGCTGCTCAACAGCGATGCTCCGTCGGCGGTCGCCTCGTGGTTGCCGGCGCTCAACGTCGCCGAATCGGAAACGGCGTACGAAGTCTCCGTAGAGATTCCGGGCATGGAGCCGGAGAACGTTCACGTCGAATTTAAAGAAGGCGTGCTGACGATTTCGGGCGAACGCCAACAGGTGGAAGAAACGAACGAGAAGAAGTTCCATCGCATCGAGCAGAGCTACGGCAAGTTTGAACGCAGCCTACGTCTCTCGGCGCCGGTTGACGAAGACCACGTCACCGCCGAATACCAACATGGCATTCTGAACGTCACCGTTCCGAAGGCCGTAAAGGCGCTACCGCGGAAGATTGAAGTGACGGCGAAATAGCCGACTCAATCGGTTTGCGTTGAGAAGCAGAGAAGAGGATGAGGTTGTCTCCGTACCGCGGCTGTCCATTGGGCCAGCCGCGGTTTTTCGTTTCGAAAGGGCTGCAAATCCCCTGCCCCTCTTCCATCTTGAGCCGCAGCGTCCCGTCGGCGATACTAGCGGTTTCCCCCCTTCCCCCTCATCCCCCCAAAGATTGAAAGCAGCTCGCCGCATGTCTCAGCCCCTGAATTGGAACAGCCGACGTTTGACCCGTGGATGGCAAAAAGGGGTTACCGCCTTTTATTACGGCCTGGGACTGACCGACGCCGACTTTGACAAGCCGCAAATTGGGATCGGCGTACCACTGTTGGACGGCAACCTCTGCAATGTCCACGCCTACCAACTGGCGCAAGAGCTGAAAGCCGGCTGCGAAGCGGCTGGCCTGATCGGCTTTCCGTTCGGCACCCCGGCCGTCAGCGACAACATCACCCAAGGGCACGAAGGGGGAAATGCGAGTCTGCCGTCGCGCAATATGATCGCCAACGCGGCCGAATGCGTCGTTAGCGCTCATGGCTACGACTTTTTGATCGGTCTGCATAACTGCGACAAAAACGGCCCCGGCTTCGCCATGGCCTTGGCCCGACTCAACTATCCCGGCCTGATCGTCAACGGCGGCAGCATCAAACCTGGTTGCCACCTGGGACGCGACACGTCGATTCTGGACGTCTATGACGCCCAAGCCGCAGCGTCGGTCGGCGCGATGACCGCGACCGAAGCGGATCAAATCTTGCGAACCGCTTGCCCCGGTCCCGGCGGCTGCGGCATCGCCGCTTCGTTCAACACCTGGGGAATCGCGCTGGAAGCGATCGGGCTAGGCCTCCCCTACTCCAGTTCCATTCCAGCCGACGATCCCGCCAAACGAGAAGAATGCCGTGGCATCGGCGCCGCCGTCAAACGTCTCTTGGCCGACAACATTCGCCCCCGCGACATCCTGACGAAGAAGGCGTTTGAAAACGCCGCGGCCGTAATCGCGGCGATCGGCGGTTCGACTAACGGCGTGCTCCATCTGACCGCGCTGGCGAAAGAAGCGGGCGTCGACTTTGGTCTGCGCGACATCCAGCGAATCGTCCGCAACACGCCGGTCCTCTGCAGCTTCGCGCCGCGCGGCAAGCGAACGATGTACGACCTGCACAAGCTGGGCGGCACGCCGATGCTGCTGAAGTACCTGATCTCGGCCGGCATCGTCGATGGCTCGTGCCTGACGGTTTCTGGCATGTCGCTGGCCGAAAGCGTCGCCGATGCCTGCGAAGTTCCCCAGGACCAGGACCTGATCGCGCCGATCGAAAAGCCGCTAAAAGAATACGCCGACATGCAGATCTGCTTCGGCAACCTGGCGCCCGGCGGCGTCGTCTTCAAGGTCTCGAGCATGCGCGACTCGAAGTTCCGCGGCAAAGCGATCTGCTTCAACGAAGCGAAAGACATCGTCGACGCGGTCGAAGCGAACAAGATCACGCCCGGCAGCGTGATTGTACTGCGATACCTTGGCCCGGTCGCCTCCGGCATGCCGGAAGTGCTGGTCGCCACCGCAGCCTTGGCGGTTCCGCACTTGGACGGCAAAGTCGCGTTTCTCTCCGATACCCGCGTCTCCGGCGTTTCGCACGGAGCGATCGGCGTCCACTGTGCGCCGGAAGCGGCGGTTGGCGGTCCGATCGCGCTGGTTGAAGATGGAGACGAGATCTCGTTCGATCTGCTTGGCGGCGACATCACGCTGCACGTCGCTGCCGATGAATTGGCGACCCGCGCCGCGAACTGGAAAATGCCTGAGCTGAAGTACAACCACGGCTATCTGGCCGACTTCGCCGCAACCGTATCGCAAGCCGACAGCGGTTGCATCAGCAAAGCGTTTTACGACGTGAAGTAGCGTCCGCTACTGCATGCGAATCTTGGTGCGCTGCGTCTTTCCATCCCGCAGCAGCGTCACTTCCACCTCCTGCCCGCGCTTCGTCTCATTGGCGAGCCGGGCCAGCAGGTTCGATTCGTTCAGGTTCTCTCTAATGCCGGAGATGGAGGTGATCACGTCGCCCGGTTGGATGCCGGCCTTTTGCGCGACGGCATGATCGCCATATTTGCCGACATGCTTGACGAGCAAGCCTAGCTGGTCCTCTTTCAGTCCCAGTTCCTTCCGCTGCTGCGGCTCCAGATCTTTCAGTCGCATGCCGCCGAATACCTGACGCGCCAAGTCCCAGCTGGTCACTCGCCATGAGATGTCTCCCTGCTTCTTCCAATCTTTCGGCAAGGGGAAATCAATCTTCGCGAGATTGCCGTCTCGCAGCATCGTCACCGCGATCGCTCTTTCGTCTTGCAAATGATGAAGCGTCCATTGGATATCGGCCATCGAGATGATCGGCTGTCCATTGAGCGCGAGGATTTCGTCTCCCGCTTTCATCCCCGCTTCCGCGGCCGGCGAACCGGGCGTCACTTCTTTGACCGTCGCCGCGGTCTTCGGATCCATGATCAAGCCGAGCACCTTCGGATGCGGATAGGGGAACAAGATCTTTTCTGGAATCTGCTTCCCGTCGAAGCGGTAGCTGACGCGATAACTCTCGCCAACTTGGTGACAGTGAATGCAGCTCTTGACGACCTTCCCTTCGTAGTCGAGCTCTTCGCCGTAGTCCCCTTTGCGCAAGTGCGGAAACTTTTCGGCCGACGGAACCGGCGGAACGTCGCCGGTCGTCTTGGCGGCCAGCAGTTCTTTGTTCGCCGGATAGAGACCATGCAAAATCAAACCTTTGTCGAGCGTCGCCGCGAACCCTTCGATCGCGACGTCTCCCTCTTCTTCCGTTTGATGCGAGCGCGTTCCATAGCGGCCATAGATCGTGCCGTCGGCGTTCATCAGAAACGCAGCGAAAGATTGATCGTAGTCAAATTGAAACTTCGCGAGGTCGACGCCGTTCATCCGTACGATACGGGCACACTCATAGTCCTGCATCGCGCGGCGGACCGCCGAGTCGCGCTCGATGATCTTTTCATCCAGCTGAGCGCAGGCTTCGCACGGGATGCAGCGGAAGATGACCAGGATCGGCTTGCCCGAGGTCTTCGCCGCATCCATCGCACCTTGCAAATCGTTGTAGTGCCAGGTGCCGTCAGCGAGGATGTCACGACGATCATTGCGGACCTTGGTCTCGCGATCTTGCGCTATTGCGGAAGGGGCCAAAAGGAAGACTACGGCGAGAAAGCAGAATAGGCGGGAACCAGATCCAGGACGGTGCAACATGGCGGGGATCCTGAGAAAAGAAGAGCAAACAGTTCTCGAAATGGTAACTATTTTCCTACCAGTCTGCCATTGTTCGCCTCCTGTGACGGCGGTTTTTCCATAACCCCCCGCCAAGGGAAGGAAAGCGCAGACGAACCATCTTCCAACCGGTTAAGATCGCAGGCGCAGCTGTGTACTAAAAATTCGTCCTCACCGTGTAAAACAACGATGGACCTGAAAGAAAAGCTCGGATTCGGCGCACCACAGACCAAAAAGCAACGTAACGCCGAGCGGAGTCGGCTGATTCGCTACATCAACTTGCAGATGATTGCGAATGAGCTTCCCCCTCCGCTCCACGAAAAGGAAACCGAGTTCGCCGACCTGGTCAAAGGTCTACTCGCGAACTACCACGAGAAGGCGCGGATGCTCCGCGACGTGCCGGCTCCGGTCGATAGCCGGATCGAGACCTTCTTAAACGACTACTTCTCCGACCTCGACGTCGGTCCGCTGCAATTGCCGCGTGAGTCTTTCGTTCTCGATCGTCACGGCGTCGCCCGCGAATTGTCGCTGCCGGTGCACGGGAACAAGTTCGAAAGCGAACTGGTCGAATCGTATCGCCTGGAAAATGGCGTCTTGAACAATCCCCGCAGCGATCGTCGTACGACGAAAGGTACCTTCCACGTTTGCGAAGGCGGTCTGCCGATCGCCGGCGACAAGCTCTCGGTGCCGAAGCTCACCTTCGCGCGGATGTTCAAGATCGCGATGAATCCGCCCAAAGAGTTTTTAGAGCTCCCTTACACCAGCCAGCACGAAGACAAAGCGTACACCTTCGTCTCGCTGTTGCTGCGGCCGATCGTCTGTCCGGAAGTTCCCGGCTATACGCCCGAGAAGACGATGGAAGTTCGCTTCTACGTCCCCGGCCAGCTGGTCAGCAATCTCGACTTCGTCGAATCGATTTTCGGCAACGCCGGCGACCCGTTCATTCCGAAGAATGACGCCGCCCTCGATGTCGAACATTGGACCGGACATACCGGCTGCGTGATCCTCGCGCCGCAGCTGGTCGGCGTCACCAAGAAAGAGTTGGGGCTGCCCCACTTCGACGACGCAACGCCGCGTCAACGTCAGGACGGCATGTGCTACAAGGACGAGTCGGAGAAATACAACAACGGCCAGGCGTTCAAAGCGACTTGTCGCGATGAGCGAGGCGTCGTCGTCACCATCATCGCCGACAACTATTACGGCTACTGCAAGAAGGAAGTCAAAACGCAGCTCAGCTACGCCGCTAACCTCTACGGCAACGTCGAAGAGGAACATGCCGGCGGCGTGGTCGCTTACACCAGCTGGAATCTCGGCGAAGACTTCCGCGTCAACAGCCAGCGCTACAACGGCCGCACGATTGACGACGTCGCCCGAGACTACGGCGAGTGGATCGACATGCAGCCGGAAGGTTACGGCATCGACAAGAATCACCCCGACATCGTCTACATTCCAGAAGACGCGCGGGCGACGATGGTCGAACAGCGGATCAAATGGACCCGCGAAGGGAAAGAACGTTCGATTCCGCTGCTTCCTGGCAAGATCTACGTCGCTCCGTCGGGCTACAAAATTCGAATGGAAAAACACCCCGCCGCGCCGAGCTGGCGTTTGATCGGCACGACGGCCGAAGGGGTCAACTGCCACAAGCCGTGCACCGTCAGCGGCGGCGGCAAGAGCGAAATCAGCAAGTCGGCGACCGACTATATGCTGTATGGCCCGATCTTCGTCTCCGACATCGACAAAGACCTGGCCCTGATCGACGAGATCTTCCACCACGATTACAGCGATCGCTGGGCCGACGACTCGCAAATCAAACCGAACTACGCCGAACGTCCCAGCCGCAAGATCTTGTCGCCGGAACGTTCGCTCGGCAGCGTGATCAAACTGTTGACTCCCGCTTCCGACTATACCGACAAGTACAACGAGTGGCTCGCTTCGATCCCGAACCACATCTATTCGATGTTGTTCATCATCAAGCGTTTCCAGCAACCCGACTGGGACCACAACTGGCGCGCAAACTTCAGCGTCGATATCGTCAACGGCACGCCGGGGCACGAGCTGAAGTATCGCGATCGTACGCTGGTCGGCACCTATCTGCGGGTCGGTCTTTCCGAAACGCAGCAGTGGCGAACCTACAAGTTGCGTCAAGATTTCTACGCCGCCGACAAAGTGCAGACCGAAGACGACATCACCGCGTCGGTCGTCGTACCGGCCAAGGCGATCTTCAATCTTGATCCGCAGCTGAACGCCGACAGCTACAAGTTCCTGACGAACTGCGAATACCGCTTATTCCAGCGTCCGGACGATGCCGTTCATCGCGGGCTCGACAAGCAGACCGAGCTCGACATGTCGCAGCCGGGGAACTTCATCTCGAACTTCGCCCCCCTCTCGCGCGAAGACGTTGCGGCGATGGCGGAACAAATCGCCGAGTTCGATCGGTTCACTGCGCCGATGCAAAACTTCCTCCGCGAGTTCCTGGACGACGATCAGACGCCCAGCGAATACGCCGTCTGCTCAGCCAACCCGCGCATCGTCGACGGGGCGCCGACCAAGAACCCGCGCTACCTGCAAACCCGTCCTGACATGGCGAATCCGATCTTCCGGTACGTCGGCGAAGTCGGCACGCGGCTCTATCGTAAGATTCCGGCCCATCAGCCGGTGCCGACTCCGGTGAACGCGGTTCTCTGCGGTCGCCGCAACAATCCGCCCGATGCGGCGGCCGGCATTCGCAGCCTGGCGGTCTACGGTCCGATTCACTACCAGGAGCTGCCGGAACTGTTCATGGACTTCGTCTGCTCGTTGACGGGCAAGAGTCCTTCGACCACCGGCGCCGGCAGCGAAGGCGCGCTGACCAAAGGTCCGTTCAACGCACTCCGTCCAGCGGCCGACTTGAACAACGCGCTGGTCAGCTACATCCTGACCGGTTTGGCCGGCTATTCGACGGCGGCCGGTTACATCGGCCCGAACGTTCGCGTCGATCACGACATCAGCTTGCTGATTCCGGAGATCTGGTGTCGCTTGACGCCGGAGGAACGGGATCCGAAGTTCCTGATCGGCGAAGGGATGCTTGAAAAGATCAACGACTTTACCCACAACGGCGAATTGATCCCGGCCAGCCGACTCGGCTTCCGCATCACCCGCCGATTCGTGCGAACCTTCTTTGGCCGCGTCTTCGACAACCCGCTGAAGGTGTTTGACGACTCGATCCTGCGTCCCGAAACGCAAGATCCCGAATCGTACGCCGACGGCATCAAGCATATCGTCGAAGCGCAGCAGCGGGTCGCTCAGCGTCACCTGGACGATGGTTCGATCGAAGAGGCCTGTCCGCCGCTGAAGGCGCTATTGATGATCATGGCCGAAGGCTCGTACGAAGGGAAAACCGCCTCCGATCCTGAGATCCGGCAGATGTTCACCAAAGACTATCTGTTGGCCAGCGACTGGTATCAAAAGCGGCTCGCGACGAAGAAACTGCGTGACACGGCCCTGTGGAAGCGTCACGTCGCCGCACTCGACAAGTTCGCCGCCGACTCGCGCAACGCCGAATCGGTCAAAGAATTGAATCTGGCGGCTCGCCGCGAGTACGCCGCCGCTCAGTTGGCGATGACCGAGAACGACGACTACCTCGACGCTCTCAAAGGGACGCTTGGCGCCCATCCGTTCGAATAGTCGACGCAAAGCAGGAAAGCCCGAGGCTCAATACTGAGCCTCGGCCGCTTTCTTTTTGAACTTCGCGGACAATTGCAAAAAGCCCGCGATCGTCTCTAACAGCAGACTTCGATTGACCGGCTTCGTCAGGTACTCATCGGCGCCGGCGTCGAGACATCGCTGTCGATCGCCGCTCATCGCGTGCGCCGTCAACGCGACAATCGGAGTCCGGACTCCTTCGGTGCGCAACATCCGAGTCGCTTGATAGCCGTCCAGGATCGGCATTTGCATGTCCATCAAGATCAAGTCGAACGGCATTCCTTGTCTGCGCGACGTCAGGACCAGGTCGACGCCGTCCCGACCGTCATTCGCAATCGTCACCTCGGCGCCTGCTTTCTCCAGGATCAGCCGCAACAGTCGCTGGTTGTCAGGCCCGTCTTCCACCAACAACAAACGCCCTTCGATCGAAACGCCCGCAGAGGGAATGCTGCTGGCGTTCACCGGCACCCAGTTGTAGTCATCGGCGCAGTTCGAAATCTTGACGTTCGTCAGGTCGCCGGTGGCGATCGTGAAGCGGAAGGCGCTCCCATGCCCAGGATTGCTTTCGCACCACATCATTCCTCCCAGCAGTTCCGTGAGCCGAATGCTGATCGACAGCCCCAGTCCCGTTCCGCCATACTTGCGGCTCATCGACGTATTGGCTTGCTCGAACGGCAGAAAGATTCGCTGCATCTCCTCTTCGGTCATACCGATTCCGGAGTCGACCACCTCAAACTCGAGATGAGGATCGTCGCTGCCGATGTTAATCAGCCGGGTTCGCAGCGAAACCGTCCCTTCCTCGGTGTACTTGATCGCGTTGCCGATCAGGTTGATCAGAATCTGACGCAGACGGGTCGCGTCGGTCGTGATCGAAGCCGGCATCGGTCCGCAGAATTCGTTTTCCAGCCGCAGTCCCTTTTGCGACGCCCGCAAGTGCATCAGCGCCAACACGTCCGACACGATCCGCACCGGGGACGCGGGCTGAAGGTAGACGTCGAGCTTGCCTGCTTCGATCTTGCTGAGATCTAACACGTCGTTAATCACTTGCAACAGGTGATGCCCGTTGCGCAAGATCGTCTCGAGCGCGAAAACCCGTTCTTTCGGAGCGCGTTCGATCTCGCCTGCTTCTTTCAATTCCTCGGCATAGCCGATGATCGCGGTCATCGGCGTCCGAATCTCATGGCTCATGTTCGCCAGGAATTCGCTCTTGGATCGGTTGGCCGCTTCGGCGTCTTTCGACGCTTCAATCAGTTGCTGGTTGGTTCTTTTCAGTTCGGTCGCAGCCCGCATCAAATCGGCGGTGCGTTCTTCGACTAAATGGTTCAGCTCGTCCATTCGCAAACGAGCCTGCTGAGTCAGTTGCCACTTGCGCGTCAGTGCGATCGCCAACTGGCGAGCTTCGATCACGTCAAACGGCTTCTTCAAGATCACTAGCTGGTCAGTTTCCCCCAACTCTTCCAGCAGCGATTCCCAAGTGTGATCCGAATAGGCGGTGCAGATGACGACCTGGATATCAGGATAGTCGCGCCAGATTCGCTTGATCGTTTCGAGCCCGTCCCAACCCGGCGGCATTCGCATGTCGATGAAGGCCAACGCGAACGGTCGGCCGGCCTGTTCTGCGGCGGCGACCTTCCGTAGCCCTTCTTCTCCCTGAAACGCCGATTCAATCTCGAAACCGAAGTCGATTTCGTTGGGCGTCAGCGTTTCTTCCTCGAACAGCAGCGCTCGAATATCGCGGGGAGAGCCGCTAACGTTGCTATTGCCTGAGAGAATCCGACGAAAGTCTTCGTGAATCGACGGGTTATCGTCGATCACGATAACGCGACGATTGATCTTGCTTTCTAGCTTTGCTAAGTCCATCGCGCATGCCCCTACAGTTACTGCCCCCAGTGAGCGATCGACAAGCGGACGCTCTGGTCCACATCGAATCGCTTTCAACCGATAGCGACGCTGCTGACGTCGCTAACTAAGCGTAGGCTGTAGCTAAAAACAGGGGAAAAGATGCGCCTACCCGCATCCACTCGTGGAGCGGCTCGCAGCTAGTGACGCCGATTGTGACGACAGCGATACGTCACGATTTCTTGGCGGGCCGAAATGCCAGTACCCGACTAGGATCTGTGGTGAGGTAAGGCCCCTCCAGCAGATCGATGCAATAAGGAATCGCCGGAAAGACCGCATCGAGACATTCGGCGATCGCCTTCGGCTGACCGGGCAGGTTCAATAGGAGCGACTTCCCGCGGATCCCGGCCGTCTGCCGCGAGAGAATCGCCGTCGGCACCTTCTCAAGCGACACCTTCCGCATCAGTTCGCCGAAGCCGGGCATCATCTTGTCGCAGACCGCTTCGGTCGCTTCCGGCGTGACGTCGCGCAGCGCCGGCCCGGTCCCGCCGGTCGTAATCACCAGGCAGCACTGCTCCTCGTCGCAGAGCTGCCGCAGCGTCGCTTCAATGCCCGCCTGATCGTCGGGAATCACGCGGGGGACCGCCTCCCACGGAGAGGTCAGCGTTTCGGTCAAATAGGCGTGAATCGCCGGACCGCCCCGATCTTCGTACTCGCCGCGACTAGCGCGGTCCGATACGGTGACGACGCCGATCTTGGCGGGCGACTGGCTACTCATGCTTCGTCGACCTCTCCGCTAGACTTCCGAACTAATCGACCATGACCGAGCTGAGCGTAACGGTCGTCGAACCGTCGACGTCGCCGCTGATGCGGGCTTCGGCGAACGCTTCTTCCGTTTCCCAGATCACTACCTTCACCGGGCGAACATTCGACTGGTCGAGCAACTCGGGGCAAACGTAGTCGAGCAGGTAGCGAGCCATGTTCTCGGCGGTCGGGTTGTACGGCATGATGAAATACTTGCATGGCACGACCTGCTTGATCGCGTTGATGCCGTTCTCATCCTGTTCGCTCAGGATGAAGCCGTGATCCCAATGTTCGTCGAGCCAGCCTTTGAACTTCGCCTTCAAGTCAGCGAAGTCGATCACGCGACCGACGGCGTCGACCTCGTCCGCGGTGACGTAGAAGTCGGCGACGTAGTTATGGCCATGAAAGAACTCGCACTTTCCGCCATGCTTGTACAAACGGTGACCGGCGCAAAACTTGATGCGCCGCATGATAACCAGACTCATCTCTTGATCTCCCTCGAACTCTGAACGTCTACGTAATGAATTCTACCGGTTCGCAGCGTGGAGGCGAAACCGGATCATGGTTTTGAAATCGTCGCCAATCGGCGCCTTGCGGGCGTTTGGCGACGGCTAGCAGTGCGAAACCTAGCAAAAGGAGCGGAGCGACGACCGCCAATCCGACCGGCGAAAACGTGGAACCCGGCAACCAGGCCAGTCCCGCCCAAAATCCCCACCAGCAAATATAAACAAGCGTCGCCGCCGTCATCAGCAGCTCAAACAAGCCGCGCCGGACGAACTTTCCGCGTTCCGACATCGCGAAGACTGCGGCGCCGTACAGCGGCAGAATCACCGCCGCGATCGTCACGACCGCCTGCCAACCGAGGAAGAGCCCCATAAAGGCTAGCATCGTCGGCATCCCCCAGCCGCGCGACAAATCGTCTTCCTCACAGGCTTCCAACTGTCGCACCGCCATACCTATCATGAGTCCGACGGCGGTTCCCACCAACATCGTTACTAGTTCCGTCACTTGCGGAGAAGCGTCGATCGCCAGCGCTGCAATGGGATGCAATCCAGGCCAAATCAGCGGAGCGCCGATTCCGACGATCGCCGCCACCAGGACGGTCGACTTGGGAATTCGTTGACGATCCCACGCGATCAGCGCCCACGGCAACAGCCAGCAAAAGAACGCCGCGTGGTAAGCGTAAAGTCGAATGATCGGCCACCGGGCCTCGAAGACGACCCCGGCGAAACCTCGCCCGCTCGTCAGTTCTCCCCCCGGCAAGTTGCTTCCGCCGGAGAGCAGTTCGGCGATCAAGAGCGCTACGAAGATCATCCCCATCGCCGCTTCGACCAGCGGATAACGCGACGAAATCGGCAACCGACAGGCGCGGCACTTTCCTTCCAGGTTGATCCAACCGAGGACCGGCACGTTGTCGAGCGCACGAATCTTCGTACAGCAAAAAGGACATGCCGACGGCTTATCGACCACCGACTTGCCGCGTGGCAATCGCCAGACGACGACGTTCAGATAACTGCCGATCACCGCGCCGACGGCGAAGAACCAGCCGTAGCCAAAGACGTTCATCATCCAGTCGCGAAGCGTCGAGAGACGTTCCAGGCGGTCCATCGCTTCGCTGGGTCGCGTCGGCGCCGAACTGCGGACCAAAAACTCGATCGCCGGCCAGGCGATCAAGATCGCGACGAAGAGCAAAAGCGCCGCGCCGACGATCCGCCGAAGCTGATTGGGTTTACGACGAACGGCCATTCTAGCGCAACTTCGGATTGTTGAGGTGACGCTCCGAGTCGCGGCCAGTCTTCTTGGCCAGGTTCTTTTCGAGAGCAGCGGTTAAATCGACGCCGGTCTGATTGGCGATGCAGATCAGTACGAACAACACGTCGGCGAGTTCATCGGAAAGATCGCCGCGACGATCTCCCTCTTTGAAACTCTGTTCGCCATAGGTGCGCGACATGATTCGCGACAGTTCGCCCACTTCTTCCATCAACTGGGCAAGGTTCGTCAGTTCCGAAAAATAGCGCACGCCGATCGTCCGAATCCAATCGTCCACTTCGGCCTGGGCCGAACGGATCGTGATGTCAGAGGATGGCTCGGAAGTCATCGGCAACTCGCTTTCAACAGGCGCAGTCGGAAGAAATCGGCAGTCAGTCCCTTAGGCCGACAAGCCGCCGGAAACTCCCTTGGTGACGATCGCCACAGCGTCGTGCGGATGGAGACTCTCGAAGTGGCTCGCCTGAATGCGGTAGTCGACGATTCCGTCCATCGCATCGACGGCGTTCTTCAGACGTCGCGCGGCGTCTTCGCAGAACATCAGGTTTTCGCCGTTCAAGCGAGCGAACTCTTGTTCATCGGTTCGCTTGACTGCGGCTTGCACCGCAGTGTTCAGCGCCGCTTCGGTCCTGGTGATCAGCTCGTCGATCGGCAGATCGCTACGATCTCCATCCAATTCGATCGTAATGTCGGCATGGCTGCGTTGGCTGTGCGGGACCGCCATCAACGTTTCGTTCGAGCCAAGCCAGTTGAGCACCGTCGCCGTCGCGAGCCACTGATGGCCATAGAACTGTTCTTCAAACTGCTGCTGCAGCAGCTGACGCGCCAGTGCGGCCGAGCAAGGGCATGCGCTCGAATAGGTCAGACGCACATGAACGCGATAGGTCGTCTTGCCGCCATTGGACCAGGCTTCGATCTTGACCGGATAGCTGCGCCACGCCGAATGGTCGCTCAACAGCGACTCGCGGCGGATCATTTGTTCGTAACGGAAGCAGACGTAGCTGGTCGCGCTGATGTCGCTATGGGTCGCCAGGAACCGCTGGAGAATCGTTTCGATCTGAGCGCGACCGAACTCGGCGTCGAGTGAGTCTTGCAGCGAGAGATAGAGTCGCGACATGTGGATCCCTTTGACCTCGGGATCGTCCAGGCTGACGTAGGCGTCGACGCGAGCCGGAATCCGCATCATCTCGCCGCTCGAGTCACGTAGACGAATCGCAACTTCAATGCCGGACATGCCGACGCGGTTTAGTTTTCCCTCAACCAGCGGCGCGGCGTCCGCGGCGACGTCGGGCAACATGCTGGTCCGCGTGTCGACGGCGAACGGTCGGGCGGCGGCCGTATCGACCAGGTTCGCAGGGGAAGTTTCAGACGTAGGCAAGTTCGTCGACATAAGTTTCTCTAATCGCAGGGCAAAACGCGAAACGGCTAGGGGCTGCGCAGCGAGACCCCCAGGAGTCTCTGGCCTGAACCTAACCGCAGATTGCGACCCGCACTAACCCGTTATCTCGGTTCGATGCTCGGGGCGGGGAAAGGTTGCATAGGGGGATCTAAATCAAATCCAGCGGCTATTTTAGCGATTTTTTCGCCACTGCGGCGACTGGTTCCCTATTTCACCAAGTTTCGCCAATCCCGGCTGGTACAATTGATGGTAGCGCGACGTCCCAAGGGCGTCCCCTACCTCCTGCCATTGTACTCCACCGGCCGCTCAGAAAAGTGGTGATCACCCCATGACCAGCTCTTTTGGACGCTTTCCCGAGACCCGCCTTCGCCGTAATCGCCGCCATGAATGGTCCCGCCGACTGGTCTGCGAAAACCGCCTGACGGTCGACGATTTGATCTGGCCACTCTTTATTCAGCCGGGAGAAGGGAAAAGAACGCCGATTCCGTCCCTCCCAGGCGTCGATCGGCTCTCAATTGACTTGCTGGTCGAAGAAGTGGGTCAGGCGGTCGCGTTGGGGATTCCCGTAATCGCAATTTTTCCGGCTACCCCTAGCGAGCTAAAAACTCCCGAAGCGGAAGAAGCGCTCAACCCACGGAACCTGGTCTGCCAGGCGGTCCGCGCCATCAAACAGGTCCACTCCAACATCGGCGTCTTGTGCGACGTGGCGCTCGACCCCTATTCGAGCCATGGTCATGACGGGCTCCTCCGCAACGGCTACGTGGTCAACGACGAGACGGTCGAAATGCTCTGCAAACAATCGGTCGTCCAAGCCGAGGCCGGCTGCGACATTATCGCACCGAGCGACATGATGGATGGCCGAATTGGCGCCATTCGTCATGCTCTCGACGAGTCCGGCTTTCAGCACGTGCAGATCATGGCCTACGCCGCCAAGTACGCTTCGGCGTTTTATGGCCCCTTCCGTGAAGCGGTCGGCTCGTCCGGCAATCTGGCGGGCGGCGACAAAAAGACCTACCAGATGGATCCGGCCAACACCGACGAAGCGATCCGCGAAGTGGCGCTCGATCTGGCCGAAGGCGCCGATATGGTGATGGTCAAACCAGGAATGCCGTATCTCGACATCGTCCAGCGCATTAAAGCCGAGTTCGCCGCACCGACGTTCGCCTATCAGGTGAGCGGCGAGTACGCGATGCTGGCCGCCGCCGCAGCCAACGGCTGGCTCGATCGGGACAAAACGATGCTCGAAAGCCTGCTGGCCTTCAAGCGGGCCGGCGCGGACGGCGTTCTTACCTACTTCGCCAAAGACGCAGCTCGACTGCTCGGCTAACGCCGCTGGAGGTGGCGAAACAAGGCTCACGTTCTTGCAGCGGCGGAGCCGAAGACTTAGGCTAAACTAGTTAGCAATAAACGGCTGTTAAAGGCAAATTACCTTGCTTTTCGAAAATCGAGACAAAACCCCGCCCACCCCTGCGAAATTGCTCCGCAGCTGGCTTGAGACCGCCGCTGACGATGCGGCGCTCGCATGGCTGGACGATCGCATCGCCAAGGTCGAGTCGGGGGACGAGTCGGCCCTTTATCTCGGGTTTGGTCTGGCCCCGCGCAAAGTCGGCAAGCTCCCGCTAGAGCTTTCGTCGCTTCAGTTGGACTTGGCGCGGGAAGCTCGGAGCGGATGGAATCCTTCGACCTGGAACATTGGCCAAGCGGCGCGAACGCTCTTGTTGTTGGCGATTCCGAGCGACGATCCAGGGCCTTACTTCGCCCGACTGGAAAAGTTGTTCAACGCGGCCGAACTGCAAGAGTCGGTGGCGCTGTTCCAAGCGTTGCCGATTCTCCCCCATCCCGAACTGCTGGTCGATCGCGCCGTCGACGGTCTGCGAACGAACGTCAAATTCATTTTCTCCGCGATCGCCCACAACAATCCATTTCCGGAAGAGTACTTCTCGGAAGCGGCCTGGAATCAGATGGTGCTGAAGGCGCTCTTCATCGGCGCCGAACTCGACCCGATGATCGGCATCGATCGACGCGTCAATCCGACGTTGGCCGAGATGCTGATCGACTACGCTCACGAACGTCGCGCCGCCAAACGTCCGATCCCGGTCGAACTGTGGCGCATGGTCGGCCCGTTTGCCGATGAAACGGCGCTGGAAGATATGACGGCGATCCTCGCCGATGGTACCGAACTAGAAAAGCAGGCGATCGCCTTGGCGCTAGCCGCGAGTGCGACGGACGAAGCGGATGAGATCTTGCGTACCCAACCGCAGCTCGCCGCCCAGATCGATCAAGGCAAGATAACCTGGAGCGGCATTTGCGCCGCCGCGTACGCGAATTAACCAGAAGGGAACAGCATGCGTTACATCGACCCTCACATCCACTGCTCGTCGCGTACGACCGATGACTATGAGCGAATGGCCGAAGCGGGCATCGTCGCCGTGATCGAGCCGGCCTTCTGGTTGGGACAACCGCGCACCACGGCCGGCGCCTTCCATGATTATTTTTCGAGCCTGGTCGGCTTCGAGCGCTTTCGGGCGGGACAGTTCGGCATCAAGCATTACTGCACGATCGGCCTGAACGCCAAAGAAGCGAATAACGAACGTCTGGCGGAAGAAGTGCTCGACATGTTGCCGTTGTTTCTGGCGAAAGACAACGTGGTCGCCGTCGGCGAAATCGGCTTTGACGACATGACCGCCGCCGAAGAGCGTGCGCTCCGCGTGCAACTCGACCTGGCGAAAGAGCTGGAATTGCCAGTGATGATCCATACGCCCCACCGCAACAAGAAGAAGGGGACGTACCGCAGCATGGACATCATCGAAGAACATGGCCTCGCGCCGCACATGGTCGTCATCGACCACAACAACGAGGAAACCTGCAAAGAGGTTCTCGACCGCGGCTACTGGGCGGCGTTTACCATCTACCCGAAGACGAAGATGGGGAACCAACGGATGGTCGACATCGTCAAACAATACGGCTCGGACAGAATCATCGTCGACTCCTCCGCCGATTGGGGCATGTCAGACCCTCTCGCGGTGACCAAAACGGGCAATCTGATGCTCAGTCAGGGTATCAGCGAAGAAGATGTTCAGCTAACTTGTTACAAGAACGCAATTTCCGCATATAATCAGAGCGGACAATTCAACGAGACGGACTGGCTGAATCCTCAGCCGATCGACGAATCGAGATTGTTTGAGGGAAATAGCGTGCTGCGTGGCCAGCGACCTGATCCTGGCGCGCCGCAAGAAGACGAGATCATCTCTTAGCGACCCGGAACTCGCTAAGCGATTCACAATACGAAATACGAGAAGAGGCCGATGTCGCAGTACGACATCGGCCTTTTTTTTGGTTTAAAAGCATTTATAAGTCGCGCGTGGGTCCTTAAGAAAAGGATGGGGAGCATGATTGCCAGCAGTCGAGCAAGCGACGACGTCGGGACGACGAAACGCCGCGAATTATCGTTTGAAAACTTTGACGAAGTGCTCATAGAATGTCGTCACCTGGCGGATGTCGGTTATCACCGCGTCGGCAAGTGGAACTTGGGACAGATCTGTCAGCACCTGGCCGCTTGCATGAATCAATCGATTGACGGCTACAAAGATCCAATCCCGTTCTGGCTGCCGATTGTGCGTCCCGTCGTGCGAATGCTCTACTTGCCGACGATCCTCAAGGGAGGCGCCGTCAGCATCCGCGCGAAAGCCCCCCCGTCGACCCTTCCCTCGACCAACGCCGATGACGAAATCCGGATGGCGGAGCTAGAGCAAGCGATGGCTCGCGTCATGCAAGACGACGTCGAGTTCGTCGAATCGCCGGTGGTGGGACAACTGACGAAAGAGGAGTGGCGCAAGCTCCATCTCTGGCATTGCCAACACCACTTGAGCTTCCTGATCCCCGGCGCCAAGCGTTAGCAGAACGCGTCTCTATTTTTCGAAGCGGGCCGAGAGCCAATCGGCCCGGTCTTTGACGTCGCCACGATCCGCGAAGTCGACCACCAGCGCAATCGCCGCCGCCTCTCCCAGCGGCACGCTGATCGGTTCCGCCGGCATTCCGCCCCGGATGATCTCTCCTTGATAGGCGGGCTTCCAGACGCCGTCCGCTCCGGCAAGATAGACGCGGAAGTTCACGCTTCCTTCGCTCCCCGACGAACCGTCGACGGCGATCTCGGCCGCAAACCGCTTGAATCCCTTCGGAATCGGCGCGGCCAGACGAGAGGTGCTATGAACGCCCAGCCCTTTGCGATAGAGCTGTCCGTCGGCCGAGAGTTCGGCGCCGAGAACATTCCGATCGCGCTGAAAGCTCCAGCCGGTCGTCAGAAACGAGACCTGCTTGTCCTGCAGCTTCGGCAAGTCGGAAACGTAGATCACGTCGCTTGAGTGAGGCTCGGCGTAGACGATATCCCGCAGCAGCGAAGCGCCCGGGACCGAAACCAACGTGACGTCCCGACCGATTTCGGCCGTCATTTCGTCATCCGCAAATTTGATCTTGCGCACCGGCAACAGCGAACCGTCCCGCAGACCGATCCAGGCGTCGAACGAGTCCTTCGAGGTCGGCGTCAAACCTGGAGCGAACAAAATCGCCGCAACGCGCGTCCGATCAACTTCCAGCGAACTCGATTCGGTCTCCAGCTGAATCGTTTCCGACTTGATCGCCGCCACCAATCCGGAAATGACGTCCCCATTTTCGAGCAGCAATTGATCGTCAATCCCGTTGTAGTTCTCGATTCGATCAAGCAGTTCCTGGCGTTTGACGTCGTCCAGCGGCAGCCGCAGCGCGATGCCCCGAATCATGCGAAGCGGCAGTTTGACTTCGTCGAACGTCCTGGTCGGATAGCCGACCAGTTGGCGACGCGACAGCAGGATGTCTTGCAGAACGATTCGACCTCCGCTGGCCAGCACGATCAGCGGCGTCTTCACCAGCGGAGCCGGAGCCCCATAGCGGACGATTTGGGAGCTGGGAATCTTCTCCAGTTGGCCTTGGGGATCCAGGAAGGTCCACTCGTCCCCTTCGATACCGGCCAACTGCAAGGTTCGCCGCACTTGATCCAGCTTCAGCAGCGTACCTTCGGCGCGAACCAGCGGCAGTGCGGAAGCGAGGCAGACCGCGATCGCGACTAATCGAAAACAGAACATCAAGGTTGGTTATCGCTGGAAGATCGGCAGGTAGTTGTTCGGCATCTGCAATACAATGCAGGCCATCGCAGTCCCATATTCCGGGCAGATGAAATCAGGCCAATAACCGCCAGCGGTCTGGCGACTGAGCAGGTACTCGCGGACTACCGGATAATACTGACGCCACATGGCGTCGCCGGCATGCCAGAAGGCTTGCGACGCGTAGTACTGACCGTAGAAGAAGTGGCTGTTGCTGCGGATCTCACGCGGGTTCTGGAGATTCTCGACCAGGTACTGCATCCCGCGATCGACTTCTTCGCCAGAGTAGATGCCGGCGCTGTTCATCGCGACGACTCCAGCGGCCGAACGGGGAAACGCGCTCGGTCCGCCGCTTTGCAGCATGTACATGAAGCCGCCGTCCGGATTCTGGCTCCGTTTGACGTAATCGACGCAGCGATCGACCGTTTCGTTCGGAACGTAAATCCCCGCGTTACGCGCCGCTCGCAGCGCCATCATCTGGCAGACGGTGACCGAGATGTCGGCGTCCTGGCGAACCGGCTCATACCGCCATCCGCCGTCGATGTTTTGCGTGTCGACGATCAGCTTGACCGCTTCGGCCAGCTTTTCGCGCACCGACGAATCGGACGACATCCCGTAAACTTCGGCCAGGAACAGCGTCGCGAAACCATGTCCATACATCGGACCGTGCGTCGCGGCGCCCGGAATCGCGATGAAACCGCCCTCTTGCGAGTTGGCGAGAATGTACTCGATGCAGTAGTCGATGTTCTGACCATACGGCCCACGACCGGGCGAACTGCCATGCGCCATGAAGGCCATGCCTGATAGGGCGACGACCGCCGTATTGGCTCGATAGCCGTCAAAGCCGAAGGAGCCGCGACCGCGACCTTCTTTGATCTGCCGATCGGCCAGATACGTTAAACCGGCGTCGATTGCGGTGCGAGCTTCCGGCGTGATCATGTCGGCCGAGCGCGACATCTCCGGCTCTACCTGGGCCAGGCAATAGCGAGCTTGCAGGGCCAATGGGGCCGCGGCAAGCGCCGTCAGAAACTGTCGTCGGCTCGATTTCGTCATGACCTCTCCCTAGGAACGACGGCCAAAGCGGGTTGTGAGCGGCGGCGAATCATCGACCTTCCTGCTCCTCTTCCGCCAGACGGCGGAAATAGTCTTCCGTGAGGCGTTCGTATTTTGGCAGAAACTTTTCGACCGAAGCGTTTTGCAGTTGCTGACGGACTCGCTCGGGGAGTTGCCCCCAAACTTCCTTGATCAACGCACCGCGGGCTTCGAGCGGCAATAGTTTGTAATCGGTATCGCGCACCTCGTCGCTGCTTTCCATCGCCTGCTCGCTTTCGCGCTGCTGTTGCGACTGCTCCTCCCCTTCGCCTTCCTGAGGCTGAGGCTCGGCGCCGCCGTTTTGCGGTTGCTGCTGGCCCGATTGCTGCGACTGCTGCTGTTGTTGTTGGTTTTGCTGCTGTTGCTGTTGCTGCTGATTTTTTTGTTGTTGCTGTTGCTGTTGCTGTTGCTGCTGGCTTTGGCTCTGCTGCTGTTGTTGTTGCTGTTGCTGCTGTTTGGCCTGTTCGATCAAGTCTTCCAGCTGCTTGATGATCGAACGCTGCATCGCGAGGGTGTCGTCTTCGGCTTGACCTTGGCCAATCCGGTCCTGCACCGTCTGCATATCGCGACCAACTTTGACCAGCGGGTTCTCCGGTCCTTCGCCGATGCCTTCCCCATCCGGCTGCTCGGCAGGCTTCGCGGCGCCCTCTTCGGCCGGCTGCAGCGGATCTTGTTCGCCGGCGGGCTCTTTTTCGCTCGGCTTGGCCGGAACCATCTCGGGAACGTCCAGCCCTTCAAACAGATCGTCGCCCAGGCCGTCGAGCAGCTCTTGATCGAGCGAATCCTGGTCGGCGGCGGGAGCAGCCAGCACCGGCGAAGCGGCGGCCAGAAGAACGCTTGTCGCGAGCATCAGGATGATTCGCATTACAGATTCTCCTCCGCAGCTTTGTCGTCCGCCTTCGGCTGGTCGGCGGGATCGGCTTCCTTCTCTTCTTCTTCGATCTCGAAGATATCTTCCTTGGCCGGCTTTGTTAATTCTAACGCCAATTCGGCCAGGTCGCCCTGTTCTTTCGCCAAGCGGGCCAATTCTATTTCCAGCTCGACCGAGGGGGGAGATTCCTTCGCCAGGCGAGCCGCCGCTTCGGCGGTCAGGTCATTCACCCCCTGCTGCATCAGTTTCAGCAATTTTAACTGGGCGATCTGGCTGATTCCGTCCTGATTCCCTTGCTGATCGCCGCCCGATTGTTGGCCTTGTTGTTCCCCCTGATCGTTCTTTTGCGGCTGATTCTCTTCCGCATCGCTTTCGTCCATCGCGACCAGCAGTTGCTCAAGCCGCGTCGCCGCCTGATCGGCGGTCCGCTGCGTCAGATCGGACAGGTCGCGAGCGTCGAGTCCGCGGGCCGTTTCCCGCATCAAATCGGCCGCCGTGGTCAGCGAAAGATGGAACACCGCCGCCTTGGAAATCGTCCGAGCAAAATCTGCGGTTTCCGTCATCAGCCCCTTTTGCAGTTGCGAGACGAGCCGGATTGACTCTCCTTCGGCCTCATTCGGGGCCCGACTGCCGACGATCTCCCGCAGCCGGTCGATCTCGCGGACCACCGTTTTCTGCTGCGTCACCATCGACTCAATCGACTGCCGCAGTCGCTGCGACTGTTCGTCGGCCAGGTCCTTTTCGACCTGCTTCTGTTTTTCGGCCAGCTCTTGCTGCGCGTCTTCGAGATCACGCTCGGCTTGCTCTTGTTGTTCCAGCGAGGCCCCCGCGTCATCGTTGGCGGCGTTGTCAGCCGCTTTCTCCAGCTTCTGCGCCGAGTTGCGAACGGCGCTGGCCGCCTTGTCGGCTCGCAAGCGTTCCAACTTGCGAGCCAACCGTTCCGCTTGCTCCTGCAAGTTCTTCTGCTCTTGGGAGAGACGCTCCAGTTGTCGCTGGCGCTCCTGTGGGTCCTGCGTCTTGGCCGCTTGCTTCAGCTTGTCTTGCAGACCTTTCTGCTTGGCGGTCAACTCTTTCAGCTCTTGCTCCGCCTCTTTCAACTTCTCGGAGAGTTGCTTCAAACGGTTTTCGCGGCGGTTGTTCAAGATGTCGAGCATCTCGCCCAACTCCTTGTCGACTTCCGACTGCGCGTTGGCCGCTTCGCCCATCTGGTTCTGCGCCAGCTGGACGCCTGCTTCTCGCATCTTTTGCGAAATCGCTTGCTGCCGCTGCTGTTCGACGGCGTCTTTGAGCGTTTCGGCCGCCGCCGGCTCTTTGCCCGCGAGTTGTTGCTCCATCTCGCGCATCCGCGATTGGATTCGATCGAGCTGATTCGCCAAGTCGGCCTGATCGGTCGCCAGACGTTTTCGTTCCGAACGTTCGGCCGGATCAAGATTCTCGGGAGTTTTGCCGATCGTCGCCGCTTGCTCCTCTTTCGTCCGCTCTTGCAAATCTTGCTGACGCTCACGCAGCGAACGAAGGTCGAGCGCGAAACGGCGATAGGTATCCCACTGCGACAGCCCGGAGATCATCTCTTCCAGCTGATTCTCCGCGTTACGCTGCTGCTGGACCGTCTCGGAAAGTTTGCCCCGCATCTCCGACGCTTGCTCGGCACGTTCGGCCGGAGGTGCGTTCTCTTGCAGTTCGATGTCCCGTTTCGCTTCGCCCAGCTTGTTCTCGATGCTGGCCAGTTCCTGGCTCGCCATCTTCTCGGTCTGCGCCTTCAGGGCGGCGAGCTGCTCTTTGGTGTCGGGATCGTCGAGCCCGTTTTGTTCCATCTCACGCTGGATCTTTTTGATCTGCGAGGCGACGCCGGTTTGCGGGTCGGCGATCTCGCGACGAACCCGGCGCTGACGCAGTTCGGCGTTTTGCAAACGCGATCGATCTTGCGGACCGAGCGGCTTTCCTTCGCCGGCCGCAATTTCCACGGCCGACGTTTCGCTCCTCGCTTCGGCTTGCGCCTGGGCCGCTTCGCTCAATTGGGTGATCAGTCGCCGCTGCATCGCGATGATCCGCTCTTCCATCTGCTCCGGCGTGACGATCGTAATTCGCCGCGGCAAGCTGACCCCTTCTTGCGGCTTCCGGTCGTAGGCGACCAACGTCGCTTCCAACACGTCGCCCGGCTGCAAACCTTGCAGGTCTTTCAATTGCCACTGGTAAGTCACCGGGACCGGCGGCAACGGGTTGGCGCTGAGCGACTCGAGCGACTTGGCTAGTTGCGCGTCGGCCGGCGCCGTCCACAGTTCGATCTCGGTCGCTCCGGCGTCGGTCGCCCGCAGATTCATATACTTCAGCAGGACGCGGGCCAGTCCCAGATCGTCGATCGCATCAGCCGCCAATTCGATGTTAGCGGTCGGCGTGACGAAGATGTTCTCTTCCGGCTTTTTCCAAACCAGCTCCGGCGTCTTGTCCTGCACGGCGCGAGCTTGAAAACGATCCCGCTCGGTTCGAACCAGTCCACCGGAAGTTTCGACTTCCAGCCAATAAACGCCGGACGCGGTCAACTGGAACGGCTGCTCCGGATCGCTAAGGAGCGAAAGCTGATCGTCCCCAACTTTCAGCGGAATGGTCCGCTTCCCTTCGGAGTTTTCCAGGTGCAGCCGGGCCATGGCGATCGGTTGATCGACCTTGCCGGCGATGTTAATTTGCGAGCCTTGCAGCGCCAGGATCACTCGCGGCGACGGCGTCGACTCCCACTCGGTATATTCCGGCGGAACGACCGTCACCTGAACGTCGATGATTCTGGGAGGATCGACCGCTTTCAAGGTCCGCCAAGACATCGCGTCGTCGTCGCCGCCATAGGCGCGATAACGCAAGTCGGTCGTGACGTTGGCCAACGTCCGTTTCATCACCGATTTGCCGAAGTCGAATTCCATCGGCAGCGATTCGATTCGGTCTCCCCGATCAACTTGCAGCGTCACCCCGTCCGGCAGTTTTCCGCCCCCGTCGATCACTTCCAGCGACACGCTTTCGCCGACCGCAACGCTGCTCGGCGGATCGACGAACTGCAGTTGATTGACGCGCGGCCACTGGGCGTCGCTCCAAGGCGCCGCCAAGCGGGTCATCGCGATCTGGGCGTAACGTGGCGCCGCAACCGCCAGAATCGAAGCCACCGCGATCGCGGCAATCGCCACCAGCGCCCCACGCTTGTAGAGATCGCGATTGACGGCCGCTTCCAGATCGTAGCTCTGCAGGTCCGCTTCGGTTTCCGCAACCACGTTCCGCTGCAACTGCAACGAACCGGTCGAAGCGCCGCTTTCGAGAAACTCTAGCGAGCTCGAAATCCGATCGCGGAATTGCGGAAAGAACGACTCCAACCGCTGCGCCGTCGACAGCAGACTCGGCTTCCATTTCCAGGCCGCCGGCAACAGATAAATGACAATCGCAATGCAGCTTCCCCACGCAGCGAGCGAGAAGAAGTATCGCGTCCCGGCATCTTCGCTATGGACTAGATAGTCGAGCAGTGCGATTCCGCAAATCGCCCCCAACAGCGCCGCGACGCACCAAAGGAGCGCGCGCAGCCGAACCAACCGCATGGCGCGGTTTCGGATCCGTTCGACTTGCTGAATTATCGGGTGCTTCATGTCCTATCTATGGTTTAAGGATCATTTCCTTCACTATACCGGCCTTTCGACGGGGGCTTCTAGTCAAAAACCCCGCGGTATGCCGTTACAGCATCCCTCCCCGTTTGCGCAACAACCACTCGCCAATAATGAGACTGACGAACAGGGTCGCTAGTTTCCACGAATTCCAAACCGGAATCGGCGACAAGGTTTCTATCCGCACCTGACGCCCCTCCGGCAGGTCTTTCAGCAGCTGCGTCGCCTCGGCGAAGGTATAAAACTTTCCACCGGCGGCGGTCGCAGCGGCGCGAAGCTCATCAAAATCGGCGGCCAACCGGGCCATTTCGCCAGCGGTCGCTTCAATTCGAAAATTAGTCGCCGCTTGCTCGGGGGCGTCGGACATCACCGGTTCGGCGATCCAGGCCCGATACTCCCCTTCCGGCAGATCGCTGATTGCCGCTTCAAACGTGTCGCGGCTTCCCGAACTGCGAGCGAGCGACACGCGGCGTTGGCGTCCCCCCGCTTGTTCGATCATCACCGTTACCCCTTGGTCGCTGGTCGGCGCTTTGCGGTCGTCGAAGAAACGAACCCGCAATCGCACCGGTTCGCCCCGTTCGTATTCGCTGCGACTTGCAGCCAACTCGGCGCCCCAGCCTCCGCCCAGGACCGACGCTCGCGCCAAATAACGGACCGTCTGCATCCAGAACGGGTCGTGGTATTCCCATCGCCACAGATCGTCGCTCGCCAGAAACATCACCTTCCCGCCGCCGACGAACTGTTGCATCAGCAGCGGAATCGGATCACCCTGCGGATCGAACCGATCGCGGGCCGACGCCAAGACCTGGGCGCCAGGCTTCAGCGACGTGAACTCCGGCAGCCAATACAACTGCTTGATCGAATCCCAACGGCGGAGCGTTTCGCTGGTATTGGCGCCAACTTGCAGCGGCGGCGAAGTGACGCCCAGATTGCTGAGCTTCACCGGGATCGAACTGGTCAGCGGCGGTGAAGGTCGCTGGGCGCCTTCAATTTGAAACGGAAAGAGGGCCGCAACCGGAGTTCCGCCATACTGCCACGGCAAAAACTGATCGCCGGCGACGAAGATGACGCCGCCCCCCTTCTCCACTACAAACTTGTGGACCAGGTCCAAATTGCTGCGGCTCAAAAACGCGGGGTTTGCATCGCCGATCACCAGCACATCAAACTTGAACAGCTCTTCCTGGCTCGAGGGAAATATCCGCTCTGCGACGGCGTCCTGGTCGGAATACTCCATGTCGGAATCTTGAAGAATCGCCGTCAGATCAAACGCATTCTCCGGTTTGCCGCTCGCGGTGATCGGCTTCAGTTGCCGCTCGAACAACGTCTTGAGATAGCGATACTCAAACCGCGGCTGCGAATCGACCAGCAGCACCTTGATCGCATCATCACGAACGGCGACTTGGGCGGTCGCCTCGTTATCGCTCAGATCGACTTCGTCGTCTCCCGCTTCGACCGAGATGATGAAGGTGAAGTCTCCTTTCTCGGTCGGGCGGAACTGCAATTCCATCTGCCGCGTCATTTCGTCGGTCGCGACCGAAACGTTCTTCTCGGCCAGAATCTCGGAGTCATCCTTCTTGCGGAGCGTCACCTTCGCCGTTTTGCCCGCCATGCCGGTCGCGCCGAAGCGAAACTTGAAACTGAGCGGATCGCCGACGAACGCGGCTCGTTCGACATCGAGATCTTCGACGCGAGCATTCAACTGCCGCTGACGACTGCCAAGTCCGACCACAAAGAGCGGGGCGCCTCGACGTCGCGCAACGACCGCCGCATCGGAAAGCGATTTTCCTTCGGTCGTGATCCCGTCGGTCAACAAGACCACCGCCGCGGTCGGTCGGCCGCGCTGTTGCTGGAAGATTTCGCTAAGACTATCTCCCAACCGGCTTGCCGGCCGAGTCGCTTCGGCGGTCTTCAGCATGTCGGGCCAATGTTCGACGTCGCCGCTCCACGCGCGTCCGCTATCGCCGACAAAGTATCCCTTCAACCGATACCGCGACTTCAGCTGATCGAACCATTCTTCGCCCAGTAGCAACGTCCGTCCCTGATTCCAGCGCGACGCCTGCATGTAGCCGGCGGCCGAAAGTCGCGATTCGATCTGCGACGCTTCTTCGCCGCTAAGTGCGTCGACGTGCGACATACTTTGCGAGTCGTCAAGCGCCAGCACCAGGTCCGGCGTATCAGTCCGAAAGGGACGCAGCGACAAGCCGTACAGCATAAACAGGACGAGCGCGACCAGCGCGATTCGCATCGCGGCCAACGTCGCTTTGTACCAGGCCTGCTTGGTCGAACGTTCGCGGTAGTAGATCGATGCGACCAGCAGTCCGCCGCCGACCAGAATCGCAATCGTGATCCAGGGCGCCCAGGGAGCGATCCATTGCAGACTCGACTGCAAACCTTCCGCCTTCAGCTCGGCGTCGCCAGCGAAGAACCAGTAAACCCAGCGGTCAAATGCGTCGTTCATAGGGCGGCCGATCCAAACTTCCAGGCAAGAATCGGTTCCAACAACAACAGCGCCAGCACGCTGATCAGTAGCATCCGGAAGAGTGGAATCCCGTCGGTAATTCCGGTCGCCAAATAGGCGCCTTCGTCGGAGCTCGCTTGAAACAGCACCGGCGGCAGCTCTTCCCGCGACACCTGCGTCAGGTCGCTCTCCGCCGTGCGCAAATTGACCGCAAACAATTCGTCTTCCTTCGGGCGATCGCTCACTTGCAAGCGATAGATGCCGCTCGTTTCGGTTTCGTCAAACGCCCAGCTTCCGTCCGGCAGTCGTCCCAGACGCTGCGTTTCGCCGCGCGGAGTCGTCATCGCCGCGGTAACGGCGCTGCTGCTGGCGGTAAGTCGACCTTGCAGCACCTGACCAACCAACACGTTCTGTTGATCGCTTTCGCCGCGTACGACTTGGGCGAGCGTTTCCTGCACCAGCGGCGGAAAGCTAGGCCAAGTTGGCAGCGCCGACCAAGGCTGTCCCGAGCCGGTTGCAATCGACGCCGGCAATGCGATCACCGCCACGTTGTCGACCGCTTCGCCGGTGTCGCCGGTCACTCCGCTGCCAAGCACAATCGCCGGATCGCCGCTATCGAACCAGAGCGCGGTCCGAGCCGTTTCGTTTTTCTTAAGGCGGAAGTAACGCCACACCGGCGTCGACAATAGCCCGCCCCCTTGCTGGCCGCGGAAGGGCTCGACCAGCGGATGTTCGTAACCGCGGGGATCAAACCGAAAGTCCCCTTCGTTGCTCGCCCCTTCCAACACCACCGGAAGCAGCGGATGCTCCTTTGAGCCGAGCAACCGGTTGTAGTTGTCAGCGTCAACGTCGGGCCCCAGGAAGAAAGCGATCCCCTTCCCCGTTTGTGCATACTCGGCGAGTACGCCTGCTTCTTGTGCCGTGAACCGGGCGGCGTCGGCGACGAAGATCGCAGCGTAAGGAGTCAGATCAATTTCGACCAGCGCCGATTGACTGATCACTTCCGGTGCGATCGCCGCCGCAGCCGCGTCATCCGGACGGAGGGCGAACTTCAAAAACTTCGCCGCGCCGGGATTACCGGCGACGCACAAGACGCGAACTTGATCCTTCGCCGACGCGACGATCCAGCGATGATCGTCAATCGGAAGCGCGTCGTCGTCGAGCCGAAACTCGACCGCGTGGTCCCCCACCTTTTCAAATCGATACGAGAACTGCGCGGCGGCCGCTTCGCTGCTCGACAGGTCGATCAGTTGCTGACCGACCAGCGTATCGTCAACAAACATCCGCACGCTCTTGCCCCCTTCGCCAAGTTCTCCCAAGCGACGGACGTCAATCTCGAACGTGCTCGGCGCCGCGAGCGTCGCAAACGGCTCGACCATTCGCACGCTTTCGATGAACGCGTTGCCGGTCGACGGTTGCCCCAGGTCGATCAAGCTGAGGCTGCTCTTTTTCGCGAGTTGTTCAAACCGGGGAGTCGCCGCCGAAGCCGCTTCCCAGGTCGTCTTTTGCAAGTCGCTGAGCATGATCACTCGCGAGCGAGTCAGCCGCGGGTGATTCTCATGGGCGCCATCCACGATTTTTTCAACCTCGGCGAGCGTCGCTTCGAGATTGGCGCCGCTATGAGCGATCTGCAGCGCGTCGATCTCTTGCAGCACGTCGCCGGCGTCGTAGGCAGGATCGCCAATCACGACCAGCGGCGGCTCGCCCATGCGGACCAGCGTATAGCCGTCCCCTTGCGAAGTCGCTTCGACAATATGTCGAGCTTCCTCTTTGGCAGCGTCAAACCGCGAACGGCCATTCTCGCGATAGTCCATGCTGTACGAACCGTCGATCACGATCACCGTATGCCGCGCATCAAGCGACGCCGAAGCGGCCAATGGCGAGCCGGTCGTGCAAGAGATGTCAGCCAGCGCCAGGGCAAACAGCAGCATGATCGCACAGCGGATGATCAGCAGCAGCAGTTGCTCGATCTGAATCCGCCGCGAGTTCTTCTTCATCGCCGCGATCAGATACTGCATCGCCGCCCAGGTCGTCTCGCGATGACGGCGACGATTCCAGAGGTGAATCAAGATCGGCGCAGCGGCGGCCAGTCCCCACGCCAACATACCGGCGCTGGAAAACAAAAACGGGCTGACGGCCAAAAGCGACACGAGCGATCTTTCCTTACGAATGCATCCTAGCCATACGTCCCGACAAAAACGCGTTCAGCACCACGTCGAGCGGCTGATCGGTCCGTACCTGCAAGTAATCGATATTGGCGCTGCGAGCCTGAGCCTTCAGCGAGTCGATCGCCGCGTTGATCTCACGCAAGTAGGCTTTGCGAAGCGACTGCGGATCGACCAGCAGTTCCGGCATCTGCTCCAACCCATGAAACAGCGTCGGCTGCTGAAACGGAAAATCGAGTTCCGCCGGATCGAGCAAATGAACCAGCACCACGTCATGCCGCCGATGCCGAAAATGCTTCAGCCCGGCGATCATCGCGTCGACGTCGTCAAAGAAGTCGCTAATCACCAGCACGATCCCTCGCTTGCGGAACCGTTCGGCCAGCTGATGAAAGATCGGTCCGGTCGAGGTTTTGCGACGCGGCTCGGTTCGATCAAGCACGTCGAAAAACTGCTGAAGTTGCGTTGGGCTGCTGCCCGGTTCGATCAACGTCCGCACGTCTTCGTCGAACGTCGCCAAGCCGACGGCGTCTTGCTGATGGAGCGTCAGCCAGGCCATCGTCGCGGCGATGCACTCGGCGTATTCGAGCTTTGACAGCGGCGAACCTGGCCCAGCGTAGGTCATGCTTTCGCTGACGTCGAGGACCAGGTAGGCGATCAGGTTCGTTTCGTCTTCGTACTGCTTCAGATAGAACTTGTCGGTTCGGCCGAAGACCTTCCAGTCGAGATAGCGCAGGTCATCCCCCGGCGCGTACTCTCGGTGTTCGGCGAACTCAATCGAGAAGCCGCGATAGGGACTACGATGCGAACCCGAGACGAACCCTTCGACGATGTGCTGGGCCCGCATTCTCAAGCCATGCAGCTTAGCCAGCGTTTGCGGATCTAAACGCTTTGTCGGCTTGTTCATCGGCGGCGACCGTGGGAACGAGTTCGATAAGGCGACGAATCAGATCATCAGTCGTGATCCCTTCGGCGTCGGCGGTAAAATTGGTTCGCATCCGATGACGCAGCACCGGCAGCGCGACCGCTTGCACGTCTTGCGTGGTGACGAAGGTTCGCCCTTGCAACACGGCCCGCGACTTGGCGCCCAGCACCAGGTACTGACTTGCGCGTGGTCCAGCGCCCCACTGCACATATTGCGAGACGAAGTCCGGCGTCTCGTCACGCCCCTTGCGCGTCATGCGAACCAGCTGGATCGCATACTCGGCGACATGATCGGCGACCGGCGCCTTGCGGACGACGTGCGTCAGCTGGGCGATATCCTCGGCCGACAGGGTCGGCGTGATCAGCACATGATGATCGGCGGTCGTGCGGCGGACGATCTCGAGCTCTTCCGCTTGCGACGGGTAATCGACCTGGACGTTGAACATGAACCGGTCGAGCTGCGCTTCCGGCAGCGGATAGGTCCCTTCCTGTTCGATCGGGTTTTGCGTCGCCAACACGAAGAACGGAGTCGGCAGACGATGCCGCTGGCCGCCGGCGGTCACCTGATGCTCTTGCATCGCTTCCAGCAGCGCGGCTTGCGTCTTCGGCGGCGTACGGTTGATTTCGTCCGCCAGGATGACGTTGGCGAAGATCGGACCGGGGATGAAGCGGTACTCGCGTTGACCGGTCGACTTGTCCTCTTGGATCACTTCCGTGCCGGTGATGTCGGACGGCATCAGGTCCGGCGTGAATTGAATGCGATTGAAGTCGAGCGAGAGAGATTCGGCCAAGCTCCGAATCATCAGCGTCTTCGCCAAACCAGGCACGCCGACCAACAGGCAATGCCCGCCGGCGAAGAGCGAAATCAACAGCTGCTCCACCACCTCTTGCTGGCCGACGATCACCTTCGAAAGTTCGCGCGTGATCTGCTCGTAGGCGGCGTTCAGCCGGCGTACCGCATCGATATCTTGTTCTTCCAACGTCAATACTCCGAGGTGCTGCGACGCGCAAAGCTGCGCGTCGCCGAAATTAGCGAGAAGGCTCGCTCGCCGCTTCCCCTTTCAGGACGGTTAGCTGCTTCGGGCCCGCGATCACCAGGTAGTCGCCGGAGATCGCCAAATTGCCGCCGGTCAGCCCGAGCTCCTTCAAATCAATCGGCTCTTGAGCGGCTACCGGCTTTTCGTGCGAATCGACCTGCTGCTTCAAGACGTAAATCGCCTCCTGCGTCGGCCAATATATTGTATCACGCCCCAGGATCCCGCGCCCGTAGCCCAGGAGCAGCTTGCCGTCTTGCGGATTATTCGGATCACGCGGATTGGGGAACTGGCTGCGAATGCGGCCCGATTCGAGCCGAATCCAGTAAACCTGGTCTCCCGTGACGATCAAATCCTCCTTCGTCGCCCCCAACAAATGGGTCGCCTGGACTCCGCCGGGAACGGTTTGCCACTGCAGTTTGCCGGTCGCCGCGTCGAGCGCCACAATCCGGTCGCAATCGGCCGGCATCGTGACCACCATGTCGCCGGAAACGATGCAGGGATTCAGATCGCGGGTCAGTTGCTGATTGGCCCGCGCCATCGTGCCCGCTTCGAGCGGACCGCGCGGATAAAGGGTCAGCCACTGGATCTCTCCGGCCGCGGCGCTGATCGCCGCGATGACGCCCCGGTTGGTGTTGTAATAAATCACGCCGTCGGCCATCGTCAGCAGATTGTGCGAACGTTGTCCCGCTCGGTCGGCCAGCACCAGGCCGGCGCCATACGGTTCGGTCGAACAAACGCTCCGCCGCCAGATCCGCCGCGCCGTCGAAGCGTCGTAGCACGCGACCGCCGATTCGCTCCGGACGCCGTTCTTGGTCATCGCGACGTACAACTTGCCGCTGTCGATCAGCCCGGTCCCTTCAAACTCCCACTCATCTTCGCCCGGCTCGTTGGCGGCGATGATCGCCGCGATGCGACCTTGCGCCGCCAGGTCGATGACGTAAATTTCGGCCGACTTGAAAAAGGTCGACGCTCGTTCAGTGTAGACCGACAACGTGTTTCCTTGCCGCGCGGCCATCAAGCGGCCGTTGGCCGAAAGCGTATAACGGGGCGCCCCAATCGCCGACTCCAGCTTCGGCAGATGACGCTCTTGCCACTGATTGGTATTCCCCAGCTGCAGACCGTTCGCCAAGTCGATTTGGCTTCGATGAAACGTCCCAAAGTCAGGATTCTTCGGATCGGCTCCGCCGCCGCTTGGCCACGCCGGCACGCCGTCGCTCAAGACGAACGCCCGCAATCGCTGCGCGTCGTTAACGAACAGTTCGTTGCCGATCGCGATCGGGTAAAAGCTGAGCGGCGTCTCGCCACTTTGCGTCATCTCCGGCAAACCTTGAAACCGGATATTGGCGGCCGGCCCAGGAAGGGCCGTCGACCAGGCGATCTTTTGAACGCGGGGAGACTGCGCCGCGATCGCGTTTCGCTCCGCACTGCCGGCGAACGTCTTCCAGTTCTCAACAAACTGCAACTCGTACTGCTTGCCGGCCATATCTTCCAAGATCGCTTGCAGCGCCGTATCGAAACGCTGCCGCTTGCCGCCGATCCATCCTTCGGCGTTCGGCGCCAAACGTTTTAGCAGGTCAAGCTCCACCACCGCCCGCGGTTGATCTCCTTCCAGCGCCGAAGCCAACGCCAATCGCGCGAGCAAATCGGCCAGTGGAATGTCGGTACTTGGAACGGATCGATGGTTTGAAGGACGCTGCGGCTGCAGCAACAACTTCTTGATCTCATCTCCATCCTGATCCCAATCGACGCCGTCGACCGCCACCCACAGGGGCTGACCAGGAAACGCATAGAGCAATGACTTTTCGTCGTGCGGAGCGCGCAGCCGCGGATCGATTTGTTCCCACGCAGCACGCGCGGCGGCGAACTCTCCTCGTTCGAGCCGCACGTCGCCCAGCGCTAGAAGTGCGTGGTCGGTTCCGCTCGCTAGAAAGTAACGTTCGATCGCTTGTTCCAATTCCCCGTAATCGTGCGCGGCGATCGCCGCTTCATAGGCCGCTTTCGCTGAGACGTCGGTCTGCTCACGATAAGGAGCCAACAGTTCCGGCTTGCGACGTGCGATTTCGGCGAGTTGGGTATGCAAGCGGCGACGGAGGCCGACATAAAAGATGTATTGGTCACCCGACTGCAGCGTCAGCGAATCGGCCTCGAAGAGTTGATCTCCATGCGCCGCGATCAAGCGGCGGTATCCTTCGATCGCTTCCTGCCACTGCTCGTCGCGGAGGCGTTGCTCCAACTGAACCAACAGTTGCTGCGACTCATTGTTCAGTTCCGGCAATTCGACGGTCAGCGAGAACTGGCCCCGAGTCGGCGGGGGCTGCGGCAAGAACCGAATCTGCGCTTGCGCCAAATCGACTTGGACCAGACCGATCCAAATTGCGACGGCCAGCAGCGAGACGCGAGGGAGAGATCGGAGGAACTTCATGCTCTGCCGGAAGGGGGATTGGAGGAGGCTGCGGAACGGACGGTATTTCCACACTGGAAAGTATAGGGCCCAAAGGGGAGATCACAAAATCAGGACGCCCGCTCGCCGTAAAACCGCTGGTCGGGGCGCTGCCTGCGACATTTTGGCGTTTGCCAGCGAGAAAGGAGGGAAGTTACGATCTACGTCTACGATATTCCGTCCCCTTGTGTAGGAAAGTTTGAGGGAATTCATGAGATTCCGGACACTTGTCTCCCGGAGCCTCCGTTTGCGCTGCCCGGTTTGCGGTCAGGGGCGGATCATGCGCAGTTGGTTCCGCATGCACAAGAACTGCCCCGAGTGCGGCGCCCTCATCGAACGTGAGCCTGGCTTCTTTTTGGGCTCGATCTATTTCAACTACGGGCTGACGACGCTGATCGTGGCGATTGCGTTTCCGCTGCTTCTCTTCAATGGGATCGCCGACTCGCAGACGTTGCTCTTTACGTCGCTCGCGTTCGTTTTGATCTTCCCACTCTTATTTTTTCCGCTCGCGCGCAGCTTGTGGCTCGGCCATGATCAATACTGGGATCCGCGCACCGACATCCCGGAGCGGCTGCCGTAAACGAGAGACTTTTCTACGCGTCGACCGGCGGTTGCGTCGGCACGCCAGAAGCCGATTTGCGGCGAGCGAGTTCCGCCACCGCTTCATCCGATCCGGCAGCCATCGCGGCGGAAGCTTTGCTGCGAATCGACCAAAAGACATACGCTGCAAACGCGCCGACCAGCGTGAACGGCATCGCCATCATGAAGATGATGCTCCAGCCGTAAGCATCCGCCTGTCGATCGCCAAACCCGGCCTTGCACGTCGGACAAGCTTCGACAATCGCGGCCTGAACGATCACGATCAGGATCGCCAGCGATAGCCAGGCCAGTCGAGCGGCAAGTTGTCGAGCGTTCATCACGATTCCCTCTCAGCCGCTAAACCGCTTGCGGGGGAAAGAATTGATACAGCATCAAGTAGACCAGCACGCCGGTCACCGAGACGTACAACCAAATCGGAAAGGTCACTTTCGCTAGTTTACGGTGTAGCGGCCGATTGTCACGCAAACCGTAGTAAATCGTCGCAACCGCCAAAAATGGGACCGCAGCCGCCAAGACGACATGGGTCAGCAACATGCCGTAGTAAAAGTAGCGAACGCCCGCCGACGGATAGGTCGGGAACGTCTTTCCATGCCCTTCCAGCAGCGCGTGATACGTCAGGTAGCAGCCCAAAAAGAGGATCGAAACGCCAAAACAAGAGAGCATCGTCCACTTGTGGGCGACTTCCTGATGACGCTTGATCTGGACGAAACCGACGACCAACAACAGGGTCGCCAGGCCGTTCAGCGAAGCGTTGACATGCGGCAAAATCTGAACCAGGTCCAACGGAATTACTCCTGCTTTGCGGCGGTTTCGCCGGCCGACGAACCTTCGTCTCCGGCAGACTCAGCGGAGGGCTGCTCCGACGTCTCTTCCTGCTTCGGCCCCAACACCTCGTCTAGCTTCTTACGCAACTGACGCATTTGCGTCGGGTTGAGTGCGGCGTACGAGTCGATCACTTTGCCGTCCGGGCCGACCAGGTACAGCTGTTCGCTATGGGTTTGCGGTTTCACCACGGCGTGAAAATAGTTGGCGCCGATCTTTTCGATGTACTTCAGATCACCGGTCAAAAAGTACCAGACGTCCGGCTTGGCGATAAAACGCTCGGCATAGCCGGTTAGCACGTTCGGCGTGTCATTGGCCGGGTCGCAGGTAATGCTGACAATCTTCAAACCACGATCGGCGTACTCGGCCTGCAACCGCGAGTTTTCCAGATTCAGCAGCGTGCACGTCGACGGGCAAGTGGTGAAAAAGAAGCTGCCGAGCCAATACTTTCCGTCCAGCGATTTACTGTCAAACTCTTGGCCGCTCCGTTCGGTGAGCGTAAACGACTCCATCGGCTCAGCCGGCGGCTCTTCGGTTGACTTCTTTTCTTCCGGCTTCTCCTCCAGCAGCTCCTTGATTAACTTGCGGGCGGCTTTGAAGTCCGAGTTTTGCGTCGCCAGAAAGCTGCCGCGCAGTTTGCCGTTGCGATCGATGACCACCATCCGCTCGCTATGCGTCTGCTTGGCGAAGCCGACGTGGAACTGCTTTTCCGAAATCTCCTGGATCTTCTCCAGGTCGCCGGTCAAAAACTTCCACTGCGACGGATCGGCCTCAAACATCTGGGCGTACTTCGCCAACACTTCCGGCGTATCGGTCGCCGGATCGCAGGTGATGCTGACGAACTTGACGTCCTGGCCTTTGAACTCCTTGGCCAGCACCGCAACTTGTTGATTCAACAACCGGCAGATCGACGGGCAAGTCGTAAAGAAAAAGCTGCCGACCCAGACGTCGCCGTCCAGCTCTTTCGAGTCGAACTCGGCGCCAGCCGAATCGGTTAACGCGAACTCACCGATGTAGACGTTCTCAGGAACGGTCACGTTGTGCTTCGGGGAATCGACGTCGCGCATGCCGCTTTCCTGGTTCTTCGCGTTGGCGGCGAACCAGACGATCATTCCCCCAATCAAAACGAACAGGGTGGCGAGGAAAAAGGCGAACGTTTTATTCATCAAGCGTCTCCACTTCTCGGTTCCGCCGCGGACCAACAAGCCCACAGAAGCATCAACACGGCGAACGCAACCGTCACCTCGATGGCGACGGCAGGACTCGGCGACCAATACGCTTCGACCGGCAGTCCACGTCCCGGCAGCGGCGCGTCGTTCCCCATACCCCAGTACATTATCTCTCGCAGCGAGGCGATTGCGTAGGTGACCGGGTTCAGCCGCATCACCCAATGCATCGCAACCTGGCTCCAGGGAGACTGTGCGGTGACGTACGGAACCGGGAAAAAGGCGCCTGACAACAACCAGAGCGGCATCAGCAGCAAGTTCATCACCGCGTGAAAACCTTGCGTCGACTCCATCCGCCAGGCGAGCAAAAAGCCGAGCGACGTCAGCCCGATCCCGACAATTAGCAAGAAGACCGCCATCACCACAAAGTTGAGCGGCCCCAAGTTGACCTTCAGCGTTAGCGCCAGCAGCAAGAACAACACGCCTTGCATCGTCGCCAGCAGCGCGCCTCCCATCACCTTCCCCAGCACCATCGACCAGCGGGGAATCGGCGCCGCGAGGACCGACTGCAAAAACCCTTCATTCCGATCTTCAATAATCGAGATCGTCGCAAAGATCGCCGTGAACAACACGATCAGCATCAGCGTGCCGGAGAAGTAATACTCCAAAAAGCTGACGCCGGCCGCCGTCGCCGCGCCAGGCAACTGAAACGTCCGACTCATCCCGGCGCCAAACAGCAGCCAGAAGAGGAGCGGCTGTCCAATCGCGCCGATGATCCGGTTCCGCTGTCGCAGGAAACGGACGATCTCTCGTTTGCAGAGCGAAGCGGCGGCCAACAGCGGCTTCGGCTCGATCGGAGCGTCGACGTCGCTACTCATGGGTCGCCTCCTCGCGCCAGTATTGGCGGCCGGTCTTGTCGATGAAGACGTCTTCCAGCGTCGGCTTACCGAAGGTGATCGAATCGATCTGCTCGCCGAGCGCCTGCATAATGTGCGGCGCCAGATGCGACGCGTCCGGCGCCTCAAAACGAACGGCGCTATCCATCACGCGCACCTCGTACGAGACGATCTGCCGCAGCGCCATAGCCAAAGCTTCGGCGTCGCCGCGGGTCGTGATCGTGACCGAGTCGCCGCCGACCGAAGACTTGAGCGCCGTCGGCGTATCGAGCGCGACGAGCGTCCCTTGATCCAGAATCGCGATCCGGTCCGCTTTCTCCGCTTCTTCCAGCAGATGGGTCGTCAGCACGATCGTCACCCCCTGCTCCGCTCGAATCCGCTGTAGGTATTCCCACAAACTGCTGCGGGCGCCTGGATCGAGTCCAGTGCTCGGCTCATCCAACAGCAGCAATCGCGGGCGATGAATCATTCCCTTCGCCAGTTCGACGCGACGACGGAGCCCGCCGGAAAGCTGCTCGGCCAGATCACCGGCGCGATCGTGCACTCCCAGCTGACGCATCATTCGCTCTTCCGCCTCTTTGGCGGCGGCGCCGCTCAGTCCGTAGAGGGCCGACTGCTGCCGCATGTTCTCGGCGACGGTCAGCTTCTTATCGAGACTGGGCGATTGAAATACGACGCCGATCCGGCGACGGACCTGATCACGCTGGGTCGCGAGATCGAACCCCAGCACATCCACCTTCCCGGCTTGCAGCGGCGCGAGCGTCGACAGCAGACGAAACAGCGTCGTCTTCCCTCCGCCGTTCGGCCCGAGAAAGACGAAGATCTCCCCCGGCTCGACTTGCAGCGACAAGTCGTTCAGCGCGCGCCGCGTACCGTAGTTATACGTGACGTTCTCGATAGAAAGGGCGACCGCCGACATACGAAACGCTTAATGCCCCGGCTGGAGCGATGCAGGTGCGCCTTCCAGCTGCTCCGCCGGTTGCTCAATCGGCTGCGGGGTGTGATTCCAGCGATGACTGCTGTAGTGGTAGGTGCGGAAACCGATATCGGGAATCAGCATGCAGACCAAGAAGACCGCCATCATCGCGGCCGGCACGGTCAGCACCCACTTCCAGTTCGCTTCCCAGATCAAGTGCATGAAGAAGCCCATCACCAGCAACGCCTTGCTGACCGAAACGGCCATCATAAACGCGCGGCTGACGCTGACCGGAATCGCGTGGTGCCACATCTCGAAATAGGTCAGAAACGAGCACCCCGTCAGCAAGCAGAGGGCCAAAAAGACCGCCCAATACTTGCCGGTTCCGCCATGGCCAAACTCTTGGGCCCCTTCGTGGTGCGGATGCGCGTGTTCGGTAGACGACATGGTCATGGATTCCTGAACGCGAGTTAAAACAAGTAAAGGATCGGGAACAAGAAGATCCAGACCAGATCGACAAAGTGCCAATAGAGCCCGGCCGCTTCAATGAAGGTCGCTTTGGCGACTCCCAAGGTCGCCGGCAACGCGACCGCAAAGACGATCAGCCCGACCAGCACGTGAATCGCATGGAAACCGGTCAGCAAAAAGTAGGTGCTCGCCCACATGTTGCCGCTGGGGATCACGAACGGCAGATCAAGCCAATCGTAGGTGTGATTCACCCCGTGACGCAAAACCTCGGCGTTATCGGCCGTCAGATAATCGATCAGCTTCAAACGAGTTTGGATCAACGCGATCTCTTGCGGATCCTTTTCTTCCGCTTTCTCCAGTTCGGCCAACTTCGTCGTCAGCGTCCCCTTCTCTTCGACCAGACGCGTCAGCTCTTCTTCATCTTCGTGCGGGTGCTGAATCGTGTAGGCGATGCTGCTGAGCAGCGCTTGCCCTTCGACCGGGTTGGCGGTTTGCGTCGCTTGCCGCGTGTTCCACTGGATCAGCCCGTTGCGAAGCAGTTCGAGCGTCTCGCGACGTTCTTTGTAAGTGTCGGCCATCGCGACCGCTTGCTCGTTCACCTTTTGGGCGGCAGCCAGCTTCTCTTCCGCTTTCTTTTTATCTTCCGGCTTTTCGGCTTCTTCCAATTCAGACTTGGCCGCGTCGATGTCGGCCGCCGACTTGTCGACCAGGTCGATTTGGGTCGTGCACTCTTTCGCAGCGTCTTCCAGCGCCACCTTTACCGCCGACGCATAATAGACGTCCGGCTTGTCGTACAACAATCCGTGCGGGTATGCCGGGTAGATGCCGTGGGCGAATTTCTCTTTGTATTCGTACGCTTTGACTCCCAGGAACGAGAGCCCCAAGAGAAACGTCACGCACATCCAGAACTTGGCGAGCCCGGTCTTGTTCGACTTCGCCGCTTCCAGCGCGAGAACTACCGACAAGCTGGAGCAGATCAGCACGAACGTATTGAACGCGCCGATCGGTTCGCTCAGGTGGACGTCATGCGGCGACGGCCAGGTTGGAGCGCCAAAGCGAAGCACGATGTACGCGCCGATCAACCCCGCGAAGAACATGATTTCGGTCGAGAGGAATAGCCACAAGCAGAGCTTGCCGTTAGGAATCGGCAGCGCCGGCTGGTATTCCAGTTGAATATGACCATGCTCGTGATGATCGTCGTGATGCTGCGACATAGGTCTTAATCTGGTCTGCTAACAGGTCACAAAATCGGGAACGCCAACAACACGCCCAGCATGGCCGGCAAGTAAATGAGCGACGCCCACAACAAATGGCGAGCGCTCTGATCGTCGCGACGAACCGAAAACCGAATCGCCAACAACAGCTGCGCGATCCCGAGCAGCAGCGCCGCCGCGATGCACCACGGAGCGCCATCCAGCGGAGCGTTCAAAAACGGCACCACGCTCACCAGCGTCAGGGCAAGCGCCGCCCCAATCGCCTGGCGGCCGGGTCGAAGTCCGGTCGGATCGACCACCGGCAGCATTTGCATGCCTGCCTCGGCGTAATCTTTGCGATAGATCCAAGCGATCGCCATGAAGTGCGGAAACTGCCAGAAGAACAAAATTGCAAACAGAGCAGCCGCTCGCAAATCAAACGGCGTCCCCATCGCGGCCCAGCCCATCAGCAGCGGCAATGCGCCAGCGACCGCGCCGACGGCGGTGTTCCAGGGGCTCGTCCGCTTCATCGGCGTGTAGACGACGACGTACAACAGCCAAGTCGCGGCGCCAATCGCGGCGACTCCCCAGCCAACCGTCGCTGCCAGGTACGAGACGCCGACCGAGCCAAGCACAGCGCCAAACAGCGCGGCCGAATTCGCGGCGACTCGTCCCGAAGGTAGCGGACGATCGCGGGTCCGCTTCATCAGCAGATCGCTGCGACGTTCGATCCATTGGTTCCAGACGCAGCTGCTCGCGGCGACCAGTGCGGTTCCGACGATCGCATGAAACAGCCGCCACAAATCGGGCTGTCCCCACGTGGCGACGCAGCCGCTGACGGCGACTGCTGCCAGCAGCATCACCGCGATCTTCGGCTTCGTCAGTTCGACATAGTCCGCGGCGATCGCCAAGCGACCGGCGCGACGTTGTTCAAAGGCGATTGGGGTCGTGCTCATATCGTGACGCCTCGAAGCGTCGATTTATCCGCACCTTGCGGAACCAGCGACGCCGGGGATGTCGAAAAATAACGGAAACTGTATAGCGCTATGGCGACCGTCACGCCGACGATCAGCGAACCTGTAGCGACATGAGCCGTCACGACGCCCGCCTGAGCGACGCTTTCGGCATGAATCACAAACGTCGGATCCAAGTCCCTGCCCGGCAGGAACGTCGGCCAACCATATCGAAAGGTCCAAGCCGCAACGCCCAGACCGATTTGCACCAGCACAATCAACGCGGCGAACAGCGACTGTCGCCGCACGGCGATCGCCTCGGGAAACTTTCGCCAGGCCAGGATCGCCAGCGCGATTACGTTCGCGGCGACCAGAAACGCGAAGATCACGTGGAAGATCACCGCGACGCGGAAATCGTTATGGCTTCCCCCGGCCGGCACATGCCGAATGAAGGAGCCAATTAGCAGTTGTACGTAAGCGAGCGAAGCGGTGATGACCGCGAGGACTTGCAACCGTCCGGCGCCGGTATGCTTGACCGCTTGAATCGCATCCCAGCGTTTCGACGTGATGACCGCCAGGCCGACCGTCAGCGCAAAGAACGCCGGGCCGAAGCAACCATGCACGCGGGCGAGCAGCACTTCGTCTTGAATCACCCGGGCGCCCCCCAAGATCCCCTGGAAGATCACCGCGATCAGCGAAACGATCGACAGCGTCAGCAGCCAGCGCCGCTTGTCCAACAGGGCGACTGCCACAACCAGCGCGATCGAGATCATCCCGACCGCCGAGCCGAGCAGACGATGTCCATGTTCGACGAACAAGTCGAACGGACCGGCGACCCATTCCGAGATCGGATAGAGGAACAGGTTATAGCCGTACGTGTTCGGCCAATCGGGAACCGCCATCCCCGCCTTCTTCGTCGTCACCAGACCACCGACCCAGATCAAGGGAAAGGTCGTGCAGACCAACAACACCGCAATGCGGTGTGGCCAGCGTGATCGAGTTGTCGGTTGCGGTTCAGTCACAAGCAATTCAGCAAGTTAGGCCAGTTCGGCTCGTTCTTGTTTCGGCGGCATTGTCTGCGGGTAGAAGTCTTCGTCGCTCTCCGGCGAACCATATTCATACGGACCGCGATAGACGATCGGTTGGAAGTCGAAGTTACCATGTCCGGGAGGACTCGGCGCTTGCCATTCCAGACCGTTCGCATGCCACGGATTGCGGCCCGCCTTCGGTCCCCAGAACAAGCTGTAGAAGAAGTTGACGGCGAAGATGACCTGCACCGCGACCATGCCGATGGCGCAAATCGTCATGAACTGATTCATCGACAGCATATGGCTGAAGGTCGGATAGTGATACGGATCGGCCAACCGCCGCGGAAATCCGCCGGCGCCCAAGATATGCATCGTGAAGAAGGTGCCGTTCATGAAGAGGAACGTCAGGGCGAAGTGAATCTTGCCCAACGTTTCGTTCATCATCCGGCCGAACATCTTCGGGAACCAGAAGTAAATCGAACCGAAGACCGCCATCGCCGTGCCGGCGAACAGCACGTAGTGGAAGTGAGCCACGATGAAGTAGGTGTCGTGAATCACGATGTCGACCGGAGTAGCCGCCATGAAAATCCCCGACAACCCGCCGATCACAAACATCGACACGAAGCTGAGCGCGAACAACATCGGCGTGGCGAATCGCACCTTGCCGCCGTAGATCGTGCCGAGCCAGTTGAACGTCTTCACGGCGCTCGGCAGCGCGATCATCATGGTCGCCACCATAAAGGTCATGCCGAGCCCCGGGTTCATTCCCGAGACGAACATGTGGTGACCCCAGACGATAAAGCCGAGCCCCGCAATGCCGCAGATCGAGTAGACCATCGGCTTGTAACCGAAGATCGGCTTGCGAGCGAAACAGGCCAGAATGTCCGAAACCATCCCCATCGCCGGCAGAATCATGATGTACACCGCCGGGTGCGAATAGAACCAGAACAAGTGCTGCCACAACAGCGGCTGTCCGCCGCCGGAAACCATCGGCGAGTTATTGACCGAAAGCGCTTCCGGAAGAAAGAACCCGGTCCCGAACAAACGGTCGGCCAGCAGCATGAAGCCTGCGGCCGTCAAAACCGGCAACGCGAAGGCTTGCAGCAAAGCGGTGATGAACATCCCCCAGATCGTCAGCGGCAGCCGGAACATCGTCATGCCGGGCGCACGCATCTGAATGATGGTGGTCATGTAGTTAACCGAACCAAGCATTGAGCTGACGCCGACGAAGGTGACGCCGAGCAGCCAATAAGTCTGCGCGTTGCCGCTCCCGGGCGCGGCGGTCGTCATCGCCGATAACGGCGGATAACTAGTCCAACCGGCCGCGGCGCCATAGCCATCGGTAAAGAACGCGGCGCCGAAGAAGATGAAGGCCGGCCACATGAACCAGTAGCTGAGCATGTTGAGGGTCGGAAACGCCATGTCGTCGGCGCCGATCATCAGCGGAATCAAAAAGTTGCCGAAGGCGCCGGCCAGGATCGGAATGATCACCAGGAAGATCATCACCGTCGCGTGCATCGTCACCAGCACGGTGTAGAACTCTGGCGAGATCTGGCCCCCTTCCGCCGAGAAGAGCATGTTGCCGATCACCGGCATGTTCGACCAGGGCCACGCCAACTGCCAACGGATCCCCAGCGCCAGCAGACCGCCGACGATGAACCAGATCAACGTCGAGAAGAGGAACTGGATCCCGATGACCTTGTGGTCGCGGGAGAAGACGTAGGTCGACAGGAAACTACCCACGCTCATTTCGTGGGAGGCGGCCTGCGTATGCGAATCAATAGTCGTCGTGCTCATCGCCTATTCTTCTTCCTCCGCCGGGTCGTACGCCGAAGTTTCCTGGGCGGCGTAGGCGGCCGAAAACCACCGATCATATTCGGCGGCGTTTACGACCGAGATTTGCCCGCGCATCTTGTAATGTCCCCAACCGCATAGCTCGGCGCAAACGATGTCGCTCACCCCTTCTTTCACCGGATGGAACCAGACGTATTGTCGCATCCCCGGCACCACGTCTTGCTTGACCCGCATGTTGGGCAAGAAGAAGCTGTGCAGTACGTCCAAGCTCTCGATCTCGATCACCACCTCTTCGTTGACCGGGACGTACAAGTCGTTCAAGACATGCAAATCGTCCGGCGTATCGAGTCGACCATCTTCGCCCGGGTACTGAATTCGCCATTCAAACTGACGTCCGCTCACGCGGCAGAGCGGCGGCTTGACCGCTCCCTCGGCCGTCAGCGGACGTCGCATACGAGCGTTCGCCCACGCGTCCATCTGGTAGATCGCGATAAACAACAGCACCACCGCCGGCAAGATCGACCAGACCACTTCCAGCGCGTGACTGCCGTGCGAAAAGACGACCGGATCTTTGTTGGTCGCGGCGTCGTAGCGCCACAGGAACCAGAACAACACCAGCCCGGTCCCGATGAACACGGCGCCGGTCAAATAGAGAATCAGATAAAACAAATGGTCGATGACATGGTTGCTGACGTCGAGCGCCGGAAACCATTGTCCCGGTCCGAAGGCGCCTTCGCTCATCGGCCACCAATCATTCATGGCCGCCACGAAGGTCCACACCCCAAGGATCGGGACCGTCAAAAACAGGATGCTCCAAACTCTACCCACGTTGTCTCTCCGTCGAACGTCGGTTTACGACCGACGATTGTCCGAGCTGCTAATTCCTCACGCGCGCGTTTTCCGGTTGGTGCGGCTCGTTTTCGCTTAATGCGTCGTACGGCAGTCCATGTCGTACAAAGTCGACCAGCTGCCAAATCTCTTCGTCGGTAACGCTCGGCGGCGCGGCCGGCATTTTCGCCCCTTCGATGCCGTTGCGAATTCGCCAGTAAATGTCGAGCGGACGGCGACCGCCGCGGAACACCCCTTGCCGCAGATTACGCGGGCGAAGCTTACGCGGCTCCAAGGCGCCCAGCGCCAAGTAGCCGGGCAAGGTGCTCGGATCGCTCGGATCGTAATAGAACCGCGTCCAGTCGTCGTAAAAGTCGGCTTCCGCCGTCTGTCCGTCGCCGAGCGCCGATTCGCCATGGCAGCCGGCGCACCCGGTCTTGGCCGAGAAGAACAACTCGCGTCCCTTCTCAATCGACGCGGTATCGACCTTGCCCGGTCTCTCGTCGACGATCGTCACTTCGTCGATCGCTTCGGCCCAACTGTCGACGATCGGACCAATCACCTCTTCGACGATGTTCTCTTCCGACTCGAAGAACTTCACCTCTTCGAGGAACTCTTCCTTCTCTTCTTCCACTTCTTCCGGCGACAGTTCGTCGACGTACTTCTGCTCTTCGGCGTTCCGCTCGCTCGGCGACTTCACCACTGCCGGGTAGAGATCGCCAAACTGAGCTTCAATCAGAAACAGTTCGGCCTGACCCCGAATCGACAGGTACTTCACATAGTGGGTCAGCGCTTCGACTTCGTCTTCGGTCAGCAGCTTGAAACTCGGCATCGCCGTGCCGGCGGCGCCGTTGTCGATGATCCGCTTCAGGTCGGCGTGCGTCGGAGGCAAGCCGGTGCCGGTCGATTTGAATTTGTATTTGCCGGGGCGATAGTCGCGCGGGTAGGGATCGAGGAAAGCGGCCGTCGGACCGGCGCCGTCGCCGTTGATCCCATGGCAATGAACGCAGTGTTGACGATAGAGACCGCGCTGTTTGCCGTTTTCGTCGCTGCCGTAAGGACCGGCCGCCATCTTGATCTTCTCGAGATCAAGCACGTCTTCGATCCCCGGAACCGGCGGCAACTTGGGATCGTCCGGCGTACCGAACGCGTCGGCCAGAATCTTGGCGATCGGTTGCAGCTGATACTGCTCAGAGAATTGATACTCGTTTTCCAGCTCGCTCTTGTGAATCGCGATCTTGTTCGGTTCGAACTTCGCCGCCGGCGAATAACAGCCCGTCGTCGCAATCGCGCCGAGAACGACTAGCGCCCATCCAGCCCAACCGCCGCGTCCTGTTCTACTGCAATCTTCCGCATTCATGCTGGTAATTTCTTGTCGCATCTTTACGAACTGCGAAGCGCTTCTTCCCTACCGAAGGAGCGGCTAAAGGTGCGATGCGTCGACGACGTCCGCTCGCTGATTCTTGAACTCGTCCCAAGGATCGAGCGTCATCGTTAACTCATCTTTGCGACCACCACGTCGGCGAGCCGAGTTGCGTGGTCAGCGATGGGGGGGATCCGATGCGGCAGGCGTCGCCCACCTTTCGGAGGCTCGCCTTACGAATCGCCAAAACGCGACCCGGCCTGGAGATGGCCGGTCGCGTTCGTTATGCATGGCGATCGCGGGCGAATCGCGCGGCGCTGGCAACCGAGCGACGAAGTCAGTCCGTCGCTCAACTGGTTACGCCAACGGGCTTACTTCTTCTTCAAAATGTCGGCCGAAACGGTGATGACGCCCAGGTCGGTCGTCTTGCCGTCTTCCACCTTCACTTCGTATTCGCCCTTGCGGTCCTTTTCGGACTTGCCGCCCATCTTCACTTCGCCCAGGTAACCGCCGCTGGTGTGCCAGAACTGGAACTTCCATTCGCCGGCCGGCATGTTCTTGATTTCAAACGTGCCGTCTTCGGCCGAAACGGCGACGTACGGCGATTCCTTCACGACGATGAAGCCGCTCATCCACGGGTGAATCGAGCAAGCGGCGACCATCGGAACGCGTTCTTCCGACGGGAACTGATGTTCGTACGTTCCGCCGGCCGGAACCAACGTGTTGAACGGGTTGTTGGCGAAGCCGTCCACCTTGAAGTTGTGAGCGATCGGGTCCGAGTTCTTGAACTCGACCTTCTGCGACGGACGAACGACGGCGACGTGCGGAACGTAGGCGCAAGCCAGGTTGTCGACCAAGATCGTGGCGTCAGCCGTCTTATCGTAGTCCGGGTGAACCGGCGGCTGCGGGTCGCGGCGACCGAGCGAAACCCAGACGCAAACGTTCTTCAAACCGCCGTCGGCGCTAACCAGCAGCGATTCGTCAAACAGCTTGGTCTTGGTGCAGACTTCTTTGTCTTTGGTGATTTCCAGCGGAGCCGGATCGCCAACTTTGCCGTCGACGACGAACTTGCCTTTGATCGTTCCCCAGCCTTCGGCCGAGGCGATGCCGCTGACGCACAGAGCCAGCAACAGGGCGGAGCTGAAATGTAGCGATTTCATGGTGGGAATCTCCTTCAAGGTTTTTTGTCGCTTTCACGCACGCGGCCATAACGGCGCGTGCGAAAGCTGTTCATTATAAGCAATTTTGACGCCGTCGCCCATTCATTTCGCCGCACCCTTGTAGGGGGCGAGGAAAATAATTTCCGCCGCTTGTCGAATTCGGACCGATTTCGGCACGATTCAGACTTCCGCTGCAAATCGCACATCAACAGGGTGGTAAAAGCCACCGCCTATCCGCGCGATTTCCGCTTCCGCGAAACATTCAGGGCGAATGCGTCCTGGCCGTTACCGCAGTCAGCCGAGAGAAGATCTTTCACACTCGGGAAATCGCGTTTCGATTACCAAGGGCTCTAATATCTTGCTCGTTTCGTACCGTGGACGCAGTCGCGAGTATAACTAGCTCCGCCCCAAAGGAAGAGCCTTGGGATAAAAATCTCCGCTGATCGGAACAATGTGACGCAAAAAATATTGCAAACTCCGATCCTCATTGCGTTTAGGGGGCGTTCATTGCAGCGATCGCTCCTTCGCTGACGCCAGCTATACGACGTACGACGCTTCCTTCCGGCAGCAGTTCGGGGCGTCAGCGAGCCAATTTTCCCCAATCCGAATTCCCGATCGCTGCGCTGACCTTTCAACTACCGCCATGCACACGACTTAGAGCTCGCCAGGTCAGCGCCGAGCTACGGCTTGCCGTGAGATCTCGCCCAATTCCCCTCGCCGGCGCTTGCCCAACGGACGCAAACCGCAGAAAACAGCATCTGTCGAGTTTCGCGCTTCCCCGCTAGAATGGCGAATTCGACGCAGGACCTTAGCCCCAAAAAGGCTCACAGCCCCCCAAAGGCTTATCGCACTATGAACGTACTGGTGATTGGCAACGGCGGACGCGAACACGCGCTCGCTTGGAAAATCGGTCAAAGCTCGCGTGTCGAGCGCGTTTTCGTCGCGCCCGGCAACGCCGGTACCGCGCTCGACGCCGAAAACGTCGATATCTCGCAGACCGACTTCCCGGCCCTGATCAAGTTCGCCAAGCAGAACAACTGCGGCCTGACCGTCGTCGGGCCCGAAGCGCCGCTGGTCGCCGGCGTGGTCGATGCGTTCCAAGACGCCGGGCTGAAGGTCTTCGGACCGAACAAAGCCGCCGCCCAGATGGAAGGGAGCAAGGCGTTCTGCAAAAAGATCCTCCGTCAGGCCGACGTGCCGACCGCCGAATACCGCGTCTTCCGTGACGCCGACAGCGCCACCCGTTACATCAAAGACCGCTTCCCGCACGAAGGGGAAGATGTGCCGGTCGTCGTGAAAGCGGACGGCCTGGCCGCAGGCAAAGGGGTGACCGTTTGCCACAAAGCGGAAGACGCCCTCGAAGCGATTCATCAGATCGCGCGGGATAAGATCTTCGGCGACGCCGGCAACCAGATCGTGATCGAAGAACGTCTCGACGGTCAGGAAGCGAGCGTCTTGGCGATCACCGACGGCCAGGCGATCGTCACTCTCGCGCCGGCCCAGGACCACAAGCCCGCCTTCGACAACGACGAAGGTCCCAACACCGGCGGCATGGGCGCCTACAGCCCGACTCCGATCGTCACGCCGAGCATGATGTCGGAAATTGAAGAACGAGTCCTCGTTCCGACCGTCCACGCGCTGAAGCGTTCGCGTCGTCCGTTCCGCGGCGTTCTCTACGCGGGCCTGATCATGACCAATCAAGGTCCAAAGGTGCTGGAATACAACGTCCGGCTCGGCGATCCCGAATGCCAGCCGATCTTGATGCGGCTGAAGTCGGACCTGGTCGACATCCTGGAAGCGACCGTCGACGGCCGTTTGGCCGAGATCGAACCGCTGCAGTGGGACACGCGTCCGGCGGTCTGCGTCGTGATGGCCTCGGACGGCTACCCCGGCGACTACACCAAAGGTCACGTCATCCGCGGTCTCTCTGACGCCGCCGAAATGACTGACGTGAAAGTCTTCCACGCCGGCACCACGATGAAAGGTTCCGACGTCGTCACCGCCGGCGGCCGCGTCCTGGGCGTCACGGCCCTGGGGGACTCGATCGCCACGGCGAAACTGAACGCCTACACCGCGGTCAAAAAGATCCGCTGGGAAGGCGCCTGGTGCCGCAAAGACATCTCCGACAAAGCGCAAATCACGCCGTCGTAGATTGCCGCAGCGAAAATCGCCCGCCAATAGTAGCCCGAAGCGCCAGCGAGGGAAATGCGCGCGCAAGGATACGCTCACCTCTCGAATCGCCAACAGTCACGTAGGTTGGGTGCAGCGAAGCGCAACCCAACAATGCCGCAGCAATCCGCCAAGGTGGATTACGCAAGCGACTCCCAATCCGGCGAACAGCCCCCACCTCTTTTGCGTCTCCCCCTCCGCTACGCTATAAATGAGCCGCCACCGCCGAGGGAGACCCTCGCTGGGGCAATCGGGACAGAAATTGCGACGCCGCATTGCGCGCCGCCCCGACCCAAAAATCCTTCTGATCAGAATCAACCATGAGCGACGCATCCAGCGGAAACAGAAACGCGTACCGTATCCAGGACAACAGCCTGGGATTGGCGGGGTTCATCGTTTCCGTATTCGGCATTTTGACTTGCGGCATATTGTCGCCAATCGGACTTTTGCTTTCGATTTTCGGTGCGTTCAAACAGCCGCGCGGCTTGGCCATCCTGGGGATTGTAAACGGGGTCATTGGATCAATTGGGCTACTAATCGTCGGCTCGTTCTTCGCCGTCGGCCTCCTAGGTCTGAGCGCCGTCGCCGATGCGGTCGATAAGGCGCGTCGCGTGCAACAAGCGAGCAATCTGGTCTGCGACTTTGCGGAAGAAAATGAACGGCTGCCGACCGTCGCCGAAGCGCAAACGTTGTTCGCCGAGATCGATCCCAGCGGAGACCGGCTCCGTTACGAACCAGGTGAAGCGGGCAACTTCACCGTCGTCGAGGCCGGCTCCGACAACGAATTTGATACGTTCGACGACCTTGACCTGGAAGAGAACGCTTTCGCGCCAAAAGAGAACGACGAAGATTCGCCCATCTTCGACGAGGCGGAAGATTCAGGAGAGTTGATGGACAAGCCCGCGGAATAATGCCCCGCGAAGTCCGAATTCAACAAAGAGCGCGCCGTCCCAAGCTCATCTGCAACGCAGGCGAGCAGTTGTAAGTCGCATTTACGCTCACAGACGGAATCCTCATGGCGGATGGAACAAGTCCCAGTCCGACGACGCCGGCCCCCTCGGCCAAAAAACGCGAACCGAGGGAACTCACGGGATTCATCGTCTCGCTGAGCGGGATTATGGTGTGCGGTTTTTTGGCGCCGATCGGGATGTATCTGTCCTATGCCGAAATGCGGAGAAATCCGAACCAATATTCCAAAGCCGGTTTTATCCTCGGAATCGTTGGCACGATCCTGCTCGTCCTGAGCCTCGTCGCGGTCGCCGTCGCGTTCCACTACGTGAGCGAGCAATACAACGGGGCGAACCGCATGATTGAACAAATGGAGACGGCCGATTTGGCGGACAAGCTGGTGAACGATTTCGCTGCCGAAAACCGCCGCCTCCCCGACGAACAAGAAGCGCAACAACTCTTCTCTCAACTTGGCGAAAGAGGCGAAGGCATCGATTACAAGCCCGGGAAACATGGCTCATTCACGCTCACGCAATCAGGCGCCGACGGCAAAACCGGAACGGACGACGATTTGGAATATCCTGGATTCGCTCCTCTTCCGCCCCCAGGGGAAGAGTAAAACGTCACGCGCAGCCCGATAACAACTCAACACGCAACCTTTTGCGACAACACGGACACCAACGATGGCGAACGCATCGGACGGAAACTCCACAACCATAGTCGTCCAACCAAGCGACCCCAATAACATGGGACTGGCTGGGTTCATCGTCTCGCTCGTCGGCCTTGTTTCGTGCGGTTTGTTGTCGCCGATCGGCATGGTTTTGTCGCTGTTCGGCATGCGCAAACAGCCCAAGGGATTGGCGATCGCCGGATTTGTGATGGGGCTGGTCGGAACGATCCTACTTGTGATCAGCTGCATTTTTGTCGCCGTCGTGTTCCTTAACACGAAACAACATCTCAACAATGTGCACGTGATGATCGATCAAATCGAGCGAACTCAAAAGGCGGACGAACTCTTCGACGACTTCGTCAAGAACAATCGTCGGCTGCCAACCCAACAGGAAGCGAATAAACTCCTCATTCAAGTAGATCCAGACGGCAAAACGCTCGCCTATGAGCCGGGAGAACGCGGCACCTACACCATCGTCCATGCCGGCCTAGATGGGCAACTAGGAACCGCCGACGATTACCGCCGCCCCGGCTTCACGTATGTCCCTTCGGAAGGCCAGTAGAACCGCCGAAAGTCACCGGCATCCAGGCCCACAAATTTGTTTGCCAGACTGCTCGATTTTTGGGAAAATCACCCTTCGTGACGCAGACTTCTAATCACTGCCCAAGGCAGCGGACTTTCTAGCGACCTCCATTGGGAAAGGGGGTCCGACGGGCAGGAAATTCACCCTCCTGGCCATCTTATTTTTGTGCCGTAGCGAAGGCGACTACGCCAACGGCATGCGCGGAAACTAGGCAAGATGCCCCAGCCGCCGGAGGAGAATTTTTGGGACCGTGATCCGGTCCCATTTATTGGAATCCGGGTCCGGTTGGGCAAAGCGATGGGTCCCAAAAACGTGACGCGCAGCAAAAAATTTCAGCCGTGCGGTCCACATGATAGGCAGTTCAGCGAAGTTGGGGCGAAGCGAAGAAATGAAAGAACTGCCCCCAACGGCGGCGCAAGTAGTTATGGCACAGGAGGTTCCTACGCTCGCCGATTCGCCGCAGAAAAAAACGGACGCGGCGGTCCAGTCCAGCCACAGCGGCCGAAAGCAGACGCCGCGACCTTACGAACGAGTGACGAAACGACGTTTAAAAAAAACGAGAAGGGTCCGGTCCCAATTTCGTCATTCGGAAATCGACATTCGTCATTTCCACTTGATGGTTTTCAGATGTTCCATCGCTTTCGGCGTCACCACGCGGCCTCGCGGGGTGCGGACGACCAGTTCCGTTCGCAGCAGGAACGGTTCGACTTCGTCGGCCAGCGTGTCGGGCGCCGCATTCATCGTATGGGCAATCGCTTCGATCCCGGCCGGACCGCCGCCAAAGACGCGGATGATGGTCGAGAGATAGCCGCGGTCCTGTTTGTCGAGTCCCAGCTCGTCGATCGCTTGCATCTCCATCGCTTCGCGGGCCAGCTCGACGGTGACGTGCCCATCGGCGCGACTGGTCGCGTAGTCGCGAACCCACCGCAAACGATTGTTGGCGACGCGCGGCGTGCTGCGGCTCCGCTTGGAAACTTCGAGCGCCGCGTCGTCGTCGATCGTCACTCCCAGCTTCTTGGCGTTGCGGCGGACGATCTCGGCCAGTTCGGCGTCGGTGTAGAAGTCGAGATGTTCACGCAGGATGAACCGGTCGCGGAGCGGCGCCGAGAGCATCCCGCTGCGGGTCGTCGCGCCGATCAGCGTGAACGGTTTGATCTGCAGGTTGATCGTCCGGGCGTTGGTCCCTTCTCCCAGGACGATATCAATCCGGAAGTCTTCCATCGCGGTGTAGAGGTATTCCTCGACCGCTTTGGGGATTCGGTGGATTTCGTCGATGAAGAGGACCGAACGTTCGTCGGCATTGGTGAGATAAGGGACCAAGTCTTTGGGCGCCTGAATCGCGGGGCCGCTGGTCAGCTGGAAGTTGACGCCGAGGTCTTTGGGGATGCAGGTCGCAAAGGTCGTCTTGCCGAGCCCCGGCGGACCATCGAACAAGATGTGCCCGAGCGGCTCGTCCCGTTTCATCGCCGCATCGACGACAATCTGCAGCCGCTTGGCGACTTCCCGCTGTCCGACCATGTCGGCCATCGACTGCGGGCGGAGCATCCGGTCTTCGTCGCGACCGTAGCCGTCCCCCTGCTGTAATAAAGCTTCGCGGGCCATCCGTAACGCCGTGCTGGAAGTGAACAATTGTAGACCAATGGACCTTACTATAACAAACGTCGGCAAAAGGGGAAAAGATGAGACGAATTGGATCGAATCGGGCCCAAATCGGCCTCTTTTCGGGTCCTCTGGGGGGCAGGCTCCCTTTTTTCTGCTGAATTGGCGCACCAATTCCCCAGAATCGCTATTTCTTCGCAGAGGAGCGCATCTTGGCTCCACTACACGTAAGATGAACGTACGGTCCTACCCCAGACGCGCCGCATTGCGGCTGTCCCCTTCCCTGCTCGCTCGTTTCCCCTTCCAATCGCCGAGGAAATCGATGACCCGACTGCTTGCCTGTCTGATGCTGTTGTCCGCTGCGACCGGACTCTTCGCCGCCGACCGAGCCCCCAACATCGTGCTGATCATGGCCGACGACTTGGGTTACGCCGAGCTGGGCTGCTACGGCCAGCAGTGGATCAAAACGCCGAACATCGATCGTCTGGCGGCCGAGGGGATTCGCTTTACCGATTTCTACAGCGGCAACGCGGTCTGCGCTCCTTCCCGCTGCTGCTTGATGACCGGCAAGCATCCGGGCCACGCTTACATCCGCAACAACCGCGAGATGAAAGACGTTTCGCCGGAGACGCAGGCGCTCGACCTGGAGTACGGCGGTCAACGTCCGCTGGCGACCGAAGAAGTGACGATCGCCGAAATGCTGAAGCAGCGTGGTTATGCGACCGCCGCGATCGGCAAATGGGGTTTGGGTCAGTTCGGCTCGACCGGCGATCCGAACGCCCAAGGCTTTGACCTCTTCTACGGCTTCAATTGCCAGCGTCACGCCCACAACCATTACCCGAAATTCCTGATGCGGAACCGCGAAAAGGAAGTTCAGCCCGGCAATGATCGGACCCTGACCGGCGACACCTATTCGCAGGATCAATTCACGAAGGTGGCCCTCGAGTTCATCGACGAGAACAAGGACAAGCCGTTCTTCCTCTACCTGCCGTTCGCGATTCCGCACTTGTCGATTCAGGCGCCGGACGAATCGACCGCCGAATACGCCGGCACGATTCCGGAAGAAGACTACGTCCACAAAGGTTACTTGCAGCACCCGACGCCGCGGGCCGGCTACGCTGCGATGATCACCCACATGGACAAAGACATCGGCAAGATCCTCGCCAAGATCGAAGCGTTGGGACTGGACGACAACACGCTGGTGATGTTCACCTCGGACAACGGCGCGACGTACGAACGCTTGGGCGGGTCGGACTCCGACTTTTTTGAGTCGGTCGCCAACCTGCGCGGCTTTAAGGGAAGCTTGTACGAAGGGGGCGTCCGCGTTCCGCTGGTCGCTCGTTGGCCGGGCAAGATCAAGCCGGGTCAGGTTTCGCACTTGCCAGGCGCCCTATGGGACATGATGCCGACGATCGCCGAAGTCGCCAAAACGAAGACTCCGGAAAAGATCGACGGCTATAGCCTCGCCCCGACGATGCTCGGAACCGGCGAGCAAAAGGTGCACGACTATCTCTACTGGGAGTTCCCGGCCTACGGCGGTCAGCAATCGATCCGCATGGGCAAGTGGAAAGGAATTCGCCAAAACATGATGGTCAAAAAGAACCCCGATCCGCTGAAGATCGAACTTTACGACCTGGAAGCCGACCCCGGCGAAACGACCGACCTGGCCGCCAAGCATCCGGACCTGGTCGAGAAACTGGCCAAACTGATGGCCGAAGCCCACACTCCGTCAGAGCAGGAAGCGATTCCGGTTTTGGACGGGAAGAAGTAGGAAGAAAAGCGGATAATCTTGGTGCCATGCTCCTGCGGCGTCTTCGCCGGATGAGCATGTCTTTGTCCTGTTCGATACGCATCGAAGACATGCTTATCCCGCGAAGACGCGGCAAAAGCACGGCGCCAACTCACAGGAGTTTTCGTCTGACGTTGCACTAGCCCGAGGGAAAGCGGCAGCAAGCAGAATGACGAACGTCGAAGCTCGAATGACGAACGTTTCGTGCTTCGTCATTCTCTCGTCATTCGGTATTCGACATTCGTCATTTGGGTCTACCCGCATTCCCTCGGCTTGCGCCTCGGGCTAGTATTGCGTGCTTGCTTTCCCTTTCGCCACTTCCTGTTTCGTTCGAGTAAATCTGCGTGCGTAGAGCGATTGTATTGGTCATCGACGGCTGGAGCGCCGGGTATCTGTCCCCGTACGGAACCGCGTGGCTCGAGACGCCGGCGCTGAATCAGTTGGCGGCCGAATCGATTTTGATCGAGCATGCGACGGTAGAGACGCTCAACCTGGATCGTCTCTATCGTTCGTGGTTCCGCGCGGCTCATCCGCTGGCGCCCGACGACGGTTTCGACCTGGCGGCGGCGCTGGCCAGCATCGGCGCTGCGTGTCATTTGCTGACCGACGAAGCGCTGTTGCGGGACGCGGCCGGTTCGTTCGAGCTCGCCTCGGCCGAGTTCCTGCCGTGCGAAGAGCCGAAGAGCGCCGAGCACGAAGACGACACCGAACTGGCCCGGATCTTCGCCATCCTCTGCGATTGGCTTGGATCGGAACAGGGAGATGAACTCGTTTGGGCGCATGCTCGCGGTATGGCGGGCGCATGGGACGCGCCGCTCGACTATCGTCGCAGTTTGGCCGAAGAAGAAGATCCGGATCCGCCGACTTATGTGACGCCGCCGGCGCTTCGCCCGACCGGCAAGATCGAGCCGGACGAGTTGCTCGGCCTATCGCAAGCGTACGGCGGCCAGGTGCTGCTGATCGACACGCTGATGGAAGAGCTGCTCGCGGCGATCCACGCGTTGCCGACCGAGCGGCAACCGCTCGTCGTCGTCACGTCGAGCGGCGGCATTCCGCTGGGACTGCACAAACAGATCGGCCGCGACGCTGAGTTGCCGCTCGCCATTTACTCGAACCTGACGCAAGTGCCGCTGCTGATTCGTTTGCCTGGCGCCGCCGAAGGGCTGACGCGCCTGCAAGGACTAACCGCCAGCAGCGACTTGTCGGCGACGCTGCTCGATTGGTTTGGCGCCGCCAAACCGACGCGGAGCGAAGACCCAACTCGCTCGCTGCTGCAACTCGACGAGCCAGGCCGCGACCGAACGCTCTGCGTGCAGGGAGACGAGCTCTACCTGCGGACCGCAGCGTGGGGAGCCCGCGTCTATGGCGATCACCAGTGCCAACTGTTCGGCAAGCCGGATGATCGCTGGGACGTGAATGACGTCGCCGATCGCTGCCCGCAGGTAACGCCGCTGGCGATCGACCTGGCCCAGCAGACGCGCGACGCGATCCAAACCGGCGCCGCGCTGCCGGAACTGCCGGAAGAGTTAACCGAAGGCTTGTAACTCGTAGGCTGGGTCGAGACCCAGCGAAGTACGCAACGCCGGCAAGTGCTGGGTCTTGACCCAGCCTACGAAAGACAAGCGACTAGCGGAAACGGGACGGGGCGGCGGCAGGATCTAGCCGCGTGCCGACGCGAGGAGGATCGGCTTGCATGCCGAGCCCGCCGACGCGTTGCGATTCGATCGGCGCGGCGGCGACGTTGCTCGCTCCGTTCGAGGTCCCCGGCGTGTTGCTGACGGCGACGCGGGAGATCCGCTTTTCGTCGACCATGCGGGTCGTAGTCACCGGACGCGAAACGGTACGAGTTTCCGGAACCAGATCGCGGCGCGTCACCGGCGTGCGAACCGTTTCGACGCGCTGCTCCCAACGGGTCACCGGAACCCAACGGTAAGCGACGCGCGGCGGAGCGAAGACGTTGAGCGAGATCGGCGTGTACGCTTCCCAGCGGTATTCCGTCACCGGAACCGAGATCGTACGCTGACTCTCGTGCATGTCGGTCGTATAACGCTCGACGTAAACCTGCTCGGTATGTTGCTGCATCGTCGTTTCCACGACGGGGCGCTGGACGGTATCGATCACTTCGCGATAGGTGATCCCGTTCTCTTGAACGTAGTTCGTCTGTTGCGCACGAACCTCGAAAGCGATCAGCAGACCAAGCAAGAATGCCAGGGTCAACGCGATATTCTCGCGCTTCAGCATCATGCGTCCCCCCATATCTCAGACAGAAATGGAAACGCTCCGAGCAGGCTGGCCGCTTTCGTGCGTCTCCCGTAGCGGCAATCCATTGCCGGCTACGACTCGTACTCAATTAGGATGTTCGGCAACCTTGCCGCTAGGAGTTGACCGAAACTCGCCTGCTAGCGGCCCGCATTTCCCGTATTGCCCCTAAGTCATGCAGTAAGCGACAACACATCCAAACCAACTGATTGGCTATTCCGAAATTTGCTGCTATTCTGCGCCCGTAGACGACAGCACCACCCCTGACAGCAGCGAAAGGACAGCATGAACGGTAAGACGATCTTCAAGAAGATTATCGATGGAGAGATCCCAGCTGACGTCATTTACGAAGATGAACATTGCCTGGTCTTTCGCGACATCGCTCCCAAGGCGCCGACCCACGTGCTGGTGATCCCGAAAAAGGAAATCGCCACGCTCGACGACATCGCCGATGAAGACGCCGCCGTCATGGGACACTTGTGGCTGGTGGTGCGCGACGTCGCCCGACAGTTGGGCCTCGAAAACGGCTATCGCGTGGTGGTGAACTGCAAAGAAGAAGGTGGTCAGGAAGTGCCGCACGTTCATTTGCATTTGATGGGAGGACGCAAACTGACCTGGCCGCCGGGTTAGCGCTGCATGAACGAAGAATCGCCACCCGCCGAACCTGCGCAAAGTTCGTTTCAGCTAACGCTGCCGCGAATGTTCTGGTGCGTCTTTATCGCCGGACTCATCAGCGGCTATGTGCGACTCACTTGCTTGCCGCTATGGGAGGTCGGCTACTATGGCGTCGCGGTATTTCCCCTTGTGATGGCAATCGGGGTTGGAGTGATCACCGCCTGGGAACCGTACGCCCTTCGCGGGGCGCTGTTGATGGGGACCCCTTTTATTGCCATCGGGTATATCGCGAGTTTGTCGCATTCACTTGACCCAGCCGGATCGTACTCTGGTTACGATTTGACGGCGTCGTTTTTCGGCGTCGTCGGCATCATGTTCGCCTATTTCGGCGCATGCATGGCGCTCCATATTCGCGGCCACCAGAGCCTCTCGACCAGGTTGCTATGGACGCCGCCGATTGCGGCGCTGGTGATAGCGAACCTTGCCGGGATCGTGAAACACTTGCTGACTTAGTCATGACGTCGCCACCGACCAATCCGTCGCCAGCGTGGACCTCGCCTGATCGGCGACCGGGACAAGTCACGCTGACGCGCGTCTTTTGGTCGACCTTCGTCATCGCGTTGCTCTTCGGCTTTATCCGCCTGCTGGCCGAGACGGCCGGCTCTTCTTTCGCCGGCGTGCTGTTGTTGGCGGCGCCGGCGATCGGAACGGCGGTAACGCTCGTTTGGGAACCGCGAACCTGGATCGGCGGACTGACTGCAGCGACGCCGATCGTCCTCTACTATTTCGCGCTCCCCTGGATCATCACCGGCACAGACCTGGCGAGTAGCGAAACCCCTTTCTCGATTCTCTTGATCGGAAGTTGGCTGACGATGCTCGGTTGTTGCGGCGCCCGGTTGTACCTGACTTCGTTCCAAAGCTTGCTGGGAGAAGTGCTGCTGGTCTGGATCGTGTTCGTTCCGTTTTGTTGCGGGCTGCCGACGATGGTATAGGCTCCGTCCCTATTCCTCTCTGTAGAGGAGAGCTTCCCCAATGTTTGAAATGTTCAAAGAAGGAGGGCTGAAAACAAACGCCGCAAACGCGTCGCCGAAAAACCGTCAATTCTCACTGCCGCACGTCTTCTGGGCGGTATTCGTAGCTGGCGTCTATTTCAGTTACTGGCGATTGCTCGCCTTTGTTTGCAACTGCGACGCGCAGGACGTTGCGTTTCTCACCACCCCCGCGTTGGGAGCGGCAGTGCTGCTCGCTTGGGATCCACGCACGCTAGCGTCGCAATTGGCGTTCGCGGCGCCGTTCTTGGTGTTCCTGCCGATCTTGCTCTACCTTGCTTTTGTCGATCGACAGTCAATTAATCCGATCTTCACAATCCACCTTATGTTCACCGCGCTGTTCGCGTTTATCGGCGGCTGCTTGCGTCGGTTCTCCCTGCCTGGCGAAGCCAACGCCGCACTGATGCCCCTGCTGATGTTGATCGTCTTCCTTACCTTTTTTGTGGGGCTTACGCGGGGCATTCCCCGCTTTTAGTCGGCAGATGCGCGTTTACAGCCGCTGGCCGCGCTGCGATAATTTGCATTCTGCCGCTATTCTTTCGCCTGCCAGGAACTTGCCATGACTTCGCTCGATCGTCGCCAATTGCTCAAGACCGGCGCCACGCTTGCCGTCGGATCTTCGTTCCTTTCGCTCGTCGGCTCGCAGTCGCTCGCCGCCGATCCGTACGCCGACGCCAAGTTTGTCGAAGGGGAACCGGCGCCGATCGGCAAAGGCTCGTTCACGATCGCCGTTTTGCCTGACACCCAGATGTATGGCGAAGGACATCCTGATGGGTTCCTGGGACAGACCAAGTGGCTTGTCGAAAATCGCAAATCGCGCAACATCGCCGCGACGCTTCACCTGGGGGACATCACCAATCGAAATACCGCCGAGCAGTGGCAGTTGGCCTCCTCAGCGATGGCCCAGCTCGACGGAAAGATTCCGTACTTCATGGTCCCCGGCAATCATGACTACAGCAGCGGCGGCAAGTGCCATGATCGGACGACGTCGCTGAACGACTACTTCCCGATCGACAAGTACCGCACGTTCGAGACCTTCGGCGGCGTCTACGACAAAGAGCCGCGGCAGATGGAAAACAGCTACCATCTTTTCTCCGCCGGCGGTCGTGACTTCATCGTGATCGGACTTGAGTTCGGTCCACGTCGCGACGTCGTTCGTTGGGCCAATGAAATCGCCGCGAAGCACAAAGACCGCGAAGCGATTCTGATCACCCACGCCTACATGTACTACGACGAAACGCGGTACGACTGGGCCGAAAAGGGGAAGAAGCAAACCTGGAACCCGCATGACTACCAGGTCGCCAAGATCAGCGGCGACGACGTCATGGACGGAACCGAGCTCTGGAACAACCTGGTCAGCAAGCACGAGAACTTCATCCTCACGCTCAATGGCCACGTTCTGAACGACGGCCTGGGACGAATGGCTTCGACGACGCCTGGCGGACGTGACGTTCACCAGATGCTGGTCAACTTCCAGATGAAGCCGAACGGCGGCGATGGTTGGCTGCGGCTGATGGAGTTCACCACCGACGGCACGGTCAACGTCGTCGACTACTCGCCGACGCGCAATCAAACCAACGCGTCCGAGCAAAACAAGTTCTCGCTGCAGTTGGCGAAGGTTTAACCTTCGCTCGGCTTACGTGTGACGCGGCTCGGCGATCGTCCAGGTCATCAAGAGTCCGCCAAACAAGATGGCGGAGATGGTGAGAAAGACCGCTTCGTACGAGATCGCATCCAGCGCCCAGCCAACCGCCGGCGATGCGATCATCGGCGCCGCGACGCACAAGCTGAGCGCCGCCAGATAACGGGGATGCTCGCTGCGTGGGGAGATCTCCAGCACATAGTTGCTGAGCCCGCGGAACATCACCGGCGTCACGCCGACCAGCAGAAACAGCCAGTTGAACAGCATCGCGCCGCTTGGCCCGGTGTGGATCAGAACCACCGCGATCAGCGGCATCAAAAAGACGCCGCACATCATCAGCTTCAAGACCAGGCGGTTCCCTTTCCAGTCGGCGATTGGCCCGCCGAGCAAGCTGAACGCCGCCGTCCCGCCGTTCTGGATGATCACCCACAAGATCAGGTTTTCCAGCGGCGCTCCCAGTCGTTCCCGGGCTAAAGCCTGATAGTGCGGAAAGAGCATCAGCGAACATCCGAAGCAAAACGCGACCACCGCCAACCGACGGAAGTTGCGATCTTCGCTCAGCACGCTGAACGCGTCGTGAAACAGCTCGACCGCGGTTCCTTTAACATGCGGCGCCTTGTCGTGACGTTCCTTCAGCAACGCCGAGATGCCGGCGCTCAGCAGAAACGCTCCCCCGGCAAAACCAAAGATCCAGTGCACCTGGGCGTCGTCATTCGATAACCACTTCGGCAACAGCCACGCCGCTAACCCAATCGCGGCGATCGCGCCGACGAAGTTGGCGACCAGCATCAAGCGTCCCCGCTTCGTCACGCGGACCAGCTTCCCTTGCACCGTGCCGAAGCCGACCTGATTGAGCCCGGTCGCGGCGAAAAAGAAGAAGTAGCACACCAAAAATGCGACGGTGAGCCAGGCGCTTGGCCAGACGGCGCTATCGGGATACCAACCGTTGATCGCATCGCGCACCGGCGGCACGAAGCAAAGCGCCAGCGTCGAGAAGCAAATCCCCATCGCCAACGTCGTCCCGCACAGCGACCACTTCTTCTGCGGCATCGACTTCAGCGTACGTGCGTAGAACAGCGGCGGCAGCGATTGGCCGATGCGATTCAAGATCGGCAGCAGACCGCGGATCCAGCCCGGTCCGGCGATCAGATCGAGCACCGCCGGAATGATGATGCTTTCGGTTTTGAAGATCCAGCCGCAGCGGAGCACCACTTGCGAGAAGGCCAATAGGAAAAAGTTCCGCGTTTCCGACCCGTCATCCGGTTCGGCGGACAGTGCAGAAGGAGGAGTTTCGGCGGGGGAGTTTTGCTTGTCGGCGGCTAGAGAGGACATCGCCTTAGTATAAGAAATTCCGCTGTTGGCGGCTTCCGCTCTTCTGGCGACCTCGCCGGTTGGGACGAGAATTCATTGAAAACAAAAGAAGGAGCCCCAGGCCATCTGCGCGGTATTGACGACCCAGGGCTCCCCAAAGTTTCCCACAGGCGCTAAACGCCTGATTCGCTTTTGATAGAGCGGCGAAGCGGGCGTAATTCCCGTTTCGACAATGGATGAACCCCGCTCGCTGTTCGGGGTTTCGCCGAGGGTCAAAGATTTTTTTTCGCGGCCGATTTCAGGCGGACAAACCACCCATACAGAGGGGCGATCCCTACGCTTCCAGGATCAATTCCAGGTAGCTGCGGCGTTCGCTGCCGGAGAGGCCCAGTTTCTCGGCCAGTTGGTTGATCACCGTCCGAGCGGCGTCGACTCCCGCCTCGTCGGTCGAGATTTCGAGTTCGACAAATTCGCCCAGCCCCTTCACCTCGTCCAGCGCGACTTCGACCTGCTGGTCGGCGAAGTTGAGATTCGCTTTACGGCGGTTTTTGGTCACCTCGGCGACTTGCGAAAAGCCGAGCGACTCCAACATTTTGATAATGTTGGCCGCCCCTTCCGAGCCGGAAACGAGCGGCACTTCGATCTCGCGGCGCGTCTTGGTCGTCGCGTCGATCTTGGGGCCTTTGTAGGTGATGATATTCTTGCTGCCGACTTTGCGAATCCGGAGCGCCTCGTCGGTTTGCGCGAAGTCGCGCGACGGGTGCCCATAGTAAAAATCGGACTGTTTGACCGGGATATCGATTTCCGCGCCGAGACCTGCCAACGCCGCTTCGACGCGACGGAGATCATCGACCGGAAACTTCAATTCGACTTCGAACTTCATATTCGTGCGCAATTGGTCGGAGAACGAAATTGCCGACGTGATTCCTAGGATCGTCCTCCCAGGAAGATTCTTCCAAACTTAGCAAATTTTCCGCGAGTTGTCCGCCAACGCAAGAGCGAATTCCCCTGTCGATTCTAATTCCCCCTGCTCCGCCAACTGGTGAACCACGAGCCAGATTCACTTCCTTTTAACGCGAAACCGCCTCTGGCCGCCTCAATTCGCGGCTCATTCTCCCCAGATCCGCCTGACAATCACCAAGAAATTGCCGACTTCACCGGCCGCTTGGGCTAAAATAGCAGCCGACGTTTTTCACCCCTCGGCGAGCCAATTTCATTTCCAGCGACGCCCCAAGATGACGCAATCCGACGAACATCACCTCGGGCCTGAACGTTCAGGCGAAAAATGGATCAGCACGGCGGTTACCGCCATCTTATTCGCGGTGCTGATCGGGCTCTGCGTGATTCTGGTGATTCGTGCGATGCAGCCGCCGCCGCAGCAATCGCATCCCTGGGTCGGCCAGCAACTGTCCGCGGTCGAGTTCCTGCCGCTGCTCAACACCGAGCAAACGATCACCGCCGCCAGTCTGCAGGGCAAAGTGACGCTGATCAATTACTGGGGACCATGGTGTCCGCCGTGTCTGGCCGAACTGCCCGGTCTGGTTCGTCTCAGCCGCGACTTGAAAGAGGAAGCGGAGTTTCAGTTCATCCCGGTCTCTTGCTCGCGCGACTCGCTCGGAGGTCGCGAAAACATGACCGAACTGGCGGGCGACTCGGCCGACATCCTCCAAAGGATCAACGTCATCGGCTTGCCGGTTTACGCCGATGCGACCGGCGTCTCGCGTACCGAACTCAATTCGTTCGCTTCGTTCGCCGCTTATCCCACAACGATCCTGGTCGACCGCAACGGCGTCATCCAGCGCGTCTGGGTCGGCGCGTACGACATGGACGTCTTTCGCGACGCGGTCGAACTGGAATTGAGCAAGGGCTAACGCCAACTCGCGTTAAATGGCGTCGGGGCCTCGTTCGCCGGTGCGAATGCGGACGCATTCGTCCATCGGCAAAATGAAGATCTTGCCGTCGCCGATCTCTCCCTTTTCGCCGCTCCGCGCGCCTTTGACGATCGCATCGACAGTCGGTTCGACAAACTCTTCGTTCACCGCGATTTGCAGTTGCACCTTGCGGAGCAGATTGATGGTGAACTCGTGCCCGCGATAAACTTCGGTCTGTCCTTTTTGGCGTCCAAAGCCCTGGCAATCCATCACGGTGAGTCGAAAGACTTCGACTTCGGTGAGCGCTTCTTTGACCGCTTCCAAGCGGCTGGGCTGAATGATGGCGATGACCAGTTTCATATCGGTTCGTCTCTGCGGGGCTAACTACTAGTCGAAAAATGCCATCGTGGCATTTTACAACCTCGCCAGGCTCAGAGCGGAAGCTCTTCGCGGCTCGCAAAATATCGACTTACGTCGCTATTTTGGAATCGCATCCTTGCGATCCAGCAGCCTGTCAGAAAATCAACTGGCTGCTAACTGCGTAAGTATTGAATTTATCCCTTACCCACGGGGGGAACAAGGTCGTCAACACCTAACAATGCCGGCGCCGCGCTTGAATTTGCCCGCCGAATGATCGATATTGCAGCCTAGCGGGCCATTTTTCGCCCCACGAATCTTTGCACAGGATCTCCTCTCATGTCGCGCTTCGCCCTGGCCGCCTGTTTTCTCGCTTTTCTTGTTGGTTGCGACGCCGAACCGATCGGCAAACGTCAGTCAGGCCCGGTCGCTCCCGGCGGAGTCGCCCTTCCGAGCGTCGAAAGTCCGTCCGCTGCTGTCGGTCCTGGCGCCCAACCGTCCGGTCCGGCCATGACCGAAACTCCTCCCGCCGAAACCGCGCCTGCCGCTCAGCCGGAAGAACGGGGCGTCATCGGCAAAACGACCAACAAAGTGGTCGACGTTCACAAGGCGCTGCAGGATCCGGAAATCGTCATTCCTGAAGGTGCGTCCGCCGACGGGATTGATCCGTTCAGCGCGGCCGGCTCCGCTTACTTCTCCGCGATGGCCCGCGTCAGCACGCTCGGCATGCAACAAGCCGTCCAGATGAAGAAAGCGGTCGAAGGACGTTGGCCGACCTACGACGAATACATGCAGATCATGAAAGAAAACAACGTCGAGTTTGCGAAACTGCGCAGCTACGAAATGTATGGTTATGACGACAAGACCGGGAAGATCATGGTACTGATGGATAAACGCCTGTATCAGGAACACCTCGATCGCGTAGGAAAGTAACCGCCGGCCGAACAATTTGGCCTTTTCGGCGCGCCATGCCGCGAATTTCTCGATTGGCCGGGTTTGCGAATACAACGTACAATTCTCGCAGACCCAACGAGTCCATTCGCAGAGGAAGGCGAGCATGGCGCACAGCAGTAGCAGCGTGGCCGGTTTATCGATCGGCCAGTACCTCATCCGCCGGTTGCAGGACTACGGCCTGCAGGACATCTTCGGCATCCCGGGAGACTACATTCTCTCGTTCTATTCGATGCTGGAGAAAAGTCCGATCAACATGGTCGGCTGTACGCGTGAAGACTGCGCCGGTTTCGCCGCCGACGCCTATGCCCGCGTTCATGGCATGGGCGCCGTTTGCGTCACCTACTGCGTCGGCGGACTCAGCATCTGTAACTCCATCGCCGGCGCCTATGCCGAAAAGTCGCCGGTCGTCGTCCTTACCGGTTCTCCAGGCCTACGCGAGCGGATCAACAATCCGCTGCTGCACCACATGGTCCGCGAGTTCAGCACGCAAAAGGACGTCTTTGAAAAACTGTGCGTCGCCGGCGCCGAACTGGTCGACCCGGTTACCGCGTTTCGCGAGATCGATCGCGTCCTGGACGCCGCCGCTCGGTTCAAACGACCGGTCTATATCGAACTGCCGCGCGACATGGTCAACGTCGTGCCGCACATCAGCCATACGTTCCAGGAACCGACCACGACTAGCGATCCGCAAGCGCTTGAAGAAGCGTCGGCCGAAGCGGCTCGCTTGATCGCCGCGGCCGAGCGTCCGATGATCATCGCCGGCGTCGAACTGCATCGCTTCGCCCTCCAAGACGAACTGACCACTCTGGCCGAAGCGACCGGCATCCCGGTCGCGGCGACGATGCTCGGCAAAAGCGTCATCCGCGAAACGCATCCGCTCTACGTCGGTCTCTACGAAGGCGCCATGGGGCGCGAAGAGGTGACGAAGTTCGTCGAGGATAGCGATTTGATTCTGCTCCTCGGGACGTTCATGACCGACATCAACCTGGGGATCTTTACCGCCAATCTTGATCCGTCGAAGTGCGTCTACGCGACCAGCGAACAGCTCCGCGTGCGGCATCATCATTATCATGGCGTGACCCTGCCTGACTTCATGCGGGCCCTCGCCGCCCAAAAACCGCATCCGCCGAAACGGGCGATTCCGCCAGGTCTGGCGATGAAGCAGCAGCCGGTCGGCGAAGTGACCGACGAGCAGCTGACGATTCGCCGGATGGTGCCGATGATCAACGAACTGCTCGACGACGACGTGATTGTGGTCGCCGACATCGGCGACTCTCTCTTCTCGGCGACCGAACTGGTCACCCGCGGACGATCCGAATTCATCAGCCCCGCCTATTACACGTCGATGGGTTTCGCCGTCCCGGCGACGCTTGGCGTGCAAACGGCCAAACCGAAGGCCCGCGTCCTTTCGATCATCGGCGACGGGGCGTTCCAGATGACAGGGATGGAATTGTCGACGATCGTCCGTCACGGCTACGATCCGGTGATCATCGTGCTCGACAATCATGGCTACGGGACCGAACGTTGGCTCCATGCCGGGGATTGGGAATACAACGAAATCCATCCCTGGAAATACAGCAAACTCCCCGACGTCCTCGGCGGCGGCACCGGTTACGAAGTCCGCACCGAAAAAGAGTTCCACAAAGCGCTCCACAGCGCCTGGAACGATCGTGAAGGCATGAGCGTGATCCACGTTCACCTGTCGGACCAAGACGCCAGCGAAACGTTGAACCGACTCGCATCGCGCATGGGCCGCAACATCTAAACCGCTTTCGAATCGCCGCGCGCAATACGAGCCCGAGGCGAATGCGCGCCCAATAGTAGCCCGAAGCGCAAGCGAGGGAAATGCGGTCGGAAGAAGAATAGAACACGGAAGCCACGGCAAGGCGACGGAGAACACGGTAAGAAGGAATACGACAGGGAACCAAACACTAACCCGAGGCGCAAGCCGAGGGAATGCGTTTGCAAGCGAACGACGCACGTCGCAGCGCAACGATTCTGAATTGCCAAACAGCGCACTCTCTTCCATCCGCCCCAACGGGGCGAACCAATCTAGCCCAGGGTAAGTCGCCACCGGCGACGCAGCCCTGGGTCACGGTCGTCCATTGTTTCCGAAGCCCCAAGGGGCGTTCTAATCGGGCGCCGGTGTTCGGTCAAAACCAAACGACTGGACCGCGACGATGATTTTTTTTCATGGACTACGCGAATTGATCGTTTCCATTTAGATCGCCCCGTTGGAGCTTACATTTCTTAGGGTCGCGCTAACCCAGGGCTGCGTCGCCAGAGGCGACTTACCCTGGGCTAGGTTAGTTCGCCCCGTTGGGGCATTTTTTAGAGCGTCGATGGAAGGTTGCCGATCGACTGGACCGCCTCGCAATTTTTTTCTCCGTGACTGGACTGGACCGCAGCGCGATTTTTTTCGCCAACCAGTGGACTGGACCGCGACACGTTTTTTTCTCGGTCACTGGACTGGACCGCGACGCGATTTTTTCCAACCAACCAGTGGACTGGACCGCAACATTTTTTTTCGCGGCCCCGTTTTCCGCCTCTTTTTTCGCCGTGAGCGCGCACCGGTAGCGCAAACGCCAATTTGCGGCGAGATAGCGCGCGCCTTCTCTCTCGTTTCGCGGTCAATATTCCACGAACGGAAGGGGTGCGACGAGACCGACCATCCAACATGGCGGTTATGAAACGAGATCTGTGCAGTCTCTCAACCCCGTCTCCTGACAGGGGAAAGTCCGCAGGGGCATGGAATTTCGACGCGTCTCCACGCACCGGCACGTTCCCCAAAAGCGGGAACCTGCTCGTGGCGTCCAACCACCCCATGCCTGAACATATTTATACTAAAATCGAACCAGCGAGGCAATAGACAAATCGTTGAGATGAGCCTCGGCCCAGGGGGACTGGCAACCGGTGAAGTCGATGATGCGCTTTTAGAATTCTACTGGTCTACATGACGAAAAAGACGCTCCGATTCGTCACTGCGGCATCCGTGAGCAATGCCTCTAGTTGCTGACAAAACTCGTCCGACAAACGTCCGGAAGGACGCCCCGTGCGAATCGCGGCGATGGCAGTTTGCAGTGTCGGCGCCGGTAGGATTTCCTCTTCATAGTCGGAGATGTTCGTCCCGCACGCTTGGTTGATCCGCTGAAATAGGCCGGTCCCCCAAATCTCGTCAAAGAAGGGATCCTCCAAAATCGGCAGCCATTCGACGCGAAGTGGAGCCTCAATCGAAAACTGCAGCAACTGACGTTCGGCGTGATCATCCAGCGGACGTACGACGCCGCGACGAAAAAGAGCGGGGAGTTGCATGGCATGCGTTGTCGACAGGGGAACGAATGTGTGGTCAATCACAACCTACCTTGGACACATAAGACCGAAATTGGTTATCGCTCTTCCGCCCCAACCAAGTCACATCTCCCAGGCATGAAAGGCCGTTCCCACCTGGCCCTAGGCTGGACCAGGTTGGCCCGTCGTGCCTGAGAAGACAGGCCAGAAAGCGGGATGCGTGGCTCGCGATTTCGTTGCCAGCTTCCGGTCGCATTTCCCTCGCTTGCGTTGCGAGCTACTATTTTTGCCGTGTTCTTACCGTGGATTGTCCGTGGCTTCCGTGTTCTATTTCTTCTTCCCCACGCATTCCCTCGGCTCGCGCCTCGGGCTACTATTGCGCAGGGTCTTCCATCGATTTTCCATAATGCGACTCGCGTAATCTTCAGGAAAACTTAAAGGGGCCTGTTCCTCGCTTTTTTGTTGAGTCGCTGATTCTCGTGCCGCTAGACTTACGGTTAGTGGAGCGAGTTGGCGTCGAAACTGGGGGACGATCGATGGACGCGCTTAGCTGGTTTGCACTGGGGATTATCTTCTTCGTGCTGCTTGCGCTGGTATACGGATTCATCGCGCTGCACGATGTCCCCTACAACATCGCCAAGGCGCGGAATCATCCGCATCAGGATGCGATTCATGCCGGGGGCTGGATCAGTCTCTTTACCCTCCACGCCATCTGGCCATTCCTTTGGATCTGGGCCTACTCGTACGATCCGGAGACCGGGTATCTCGGCCGTAAAGCCGAGGAAGAGGATGTCGCCGCAAAAAGAGAACTTGCCGACGCTCTCAAGTCGGAAGCGGAGAGCCAACGAAAACATGCGGAAACGCTGGAGGCGCTCGAGCGGCGGATTGTGGAACTCGAACAGCGCTTGACCGACCAGGCGACTTCGCAGTCGGCCAAGTCGGAACGGGAGGAGGGGTAAATGGACCTGCTCATCTTGTTGACGTACGGCGCCTTCGCCATTGGAGCGTTCAAGCTCTTCCGAATTCCGGTCAATGGCTACACGATCGTCACCGCCGTCTTGGGCGGAGTCGGGCTGTTGGCGGCGATCGTCGCGACCATGAACTACAACCATCCCTACTCGCGCATCGGCCGCTTCTACTACCATACGACTCCAATCGTGCCAAACGTCAAAGGTACGGTGATCGAGGTCGCGGTTCATGACGCCCAAGAGGTGAAAGCGGGAGACGTTCTCTTCAAAATTGATCCCACTTCGTACCAGGCGATCGTCGATCAAAAACAGGCCCTCCTCGCGGCGGCCGAGCGGCGGTTTGAACAAGCGAAGGCTAACCTGACCGGCATCGAAGAAGCGGTCCATGCGGCCGAAGCGGATCGGGACGCCGCCAAGGACATCTACGATCGCGATACGAAACTGCGGCAGTCCAATACCGTCTCGGAGCAAGCGTATGAGCAGGCGCGTCAGGCCTATCTCGGCTCGGTCGCCCTGGTAAGTCGGGCGCAGGCGCAACTCGCCGACGCCAAGCTGGAAGTCGATGCGACCATCAACGGCTTCACGCCGGAAGTCGCCGAGGCGAAAGCGGCGCTCGCCGCGGCTCAGTTCGATCTCGACTCGACGATCGTTCGCGCGCCGACCGACGGCCGCGTGCTGCAAGTCTTCGTTCGCCCCGGCATGATGGCGACGCCGCTGCCGCTGCGACCGGTGCTGATCTTTCGCCATGCCGAGCCGCGGCTGTTCGTCGCGTCATTCCTGCAAAACAGTGCGCAGCGAATCAAAGTGGGAGACGAGGCCGAGGTCGCATTTCCAGCCGCTCCCGGCTACATCTTTCCAGGCAAAGTGGTCATGATCGGAACCGCGATCGCCCAAGGACAATTGCAACCGACCGGCACCGTCATGGATGCGGAGCAAATCGTCGGAGAGGGACGCCTGAACGTGACGATCGAGTTCGAGGAGAGCGAATTCGACGGGTTTGAAATCGCCGACGGCTTCACCGGCGAAACGGCGGTCTACAGCGACCACATGGAGGGAATGGCAGTCATGCGGCGCGTGCTCTTGCGGATGAAATCGTGGACGAACTTCGTCTTTTCCGACGGGCACGAAATGCCGCCGGGCGAGCACTGAGCAATTCGCAAAGTTGTCGGGTGGGTGGAGCAAGCGCGTCGCACGTCGTTTGGCTCGTACGCTGCGATTCGCTTGCGCAACCCACCTTGGCTTGCCAGCGGATTGTCGCCCTTGCGTTTCGCTGCCCCCAAGCTACTTTTCTTGCGGTCGCATTTCCGTCGGCGGCGCTTCGAGGTACGATTGCGAGCGCCGCTTGGGCAGTTCCCTTTTTTGCTAACCAGGACGCTGGATGTCTTCGCAACTGTTCGCCTTGTATGACTCGCCGCGCCCCCTTTGGCTGGCCAAAGGGGGCGGCGCGATCGTCAGGAAGTGCTTGGGGGGGACGCTGAAGGGAACGCTCGTATTCTTCGTCATCGCGGCGGTTCTGATCGCGACTGTTCCGGAGAACTTGAAATCGCCGGGGCATCAGGCTCAACTACTCCTCCTCTGGCTCTGCGCCGTTGGGATCGGCCTGGTCTTTACGCTCCGTTTTAAGAAGGCGATCGGGGGAGCCTCCGGCGTCGCCTTCGATACGTTCTCGGCCTATCAATACGAATCGTGCAGCTACGAAGAACTGGCGATGGTCACCATCCGCTACCATCGCGTTGGCGTAGCGCATTACACGTTTACGATCGCCAAGCCGACGCGCCAATTGCAAGAGCTTGATCTATTTGTCCGCGAGTCGCTGGAACAATCGCTAGAGACGAAAGCGACGCTGGAGAAGAAAGAGGTGATGGTGGCGCTGGAGGAAGTCGCCTAAGCGTGCTGACCCGCGCAAAGTAGGTGGCTTCGAAAGAAGAAAGGCGCCTATCGCTTTCGCGGAGGCGCCTTTTGGTTGGTTTGCTTGCGGCCCCTTTTCCCTCGCTTGCGCTTCGGGCTAGTGTTGGGCGGGCGAGCAGGTTCGTGGTCCGCAGAGCGGACCCAACATTTACGTTACTCGGACGGCTCTTTGGTGATCGTTTCCCACTTGCCGCTTTTGCCGCTGCGAAAGATCGCTTCGATGACGCGCATGTTGGCGACGGCGTCGGCCAGCGGAGTCGGGACCGGCGATTCGTCGAGGATCGCCTTCGACATCAGATCGCCCTGGATCGTGTATTGATCGGCAATCGGCAGTTTCAGCTCTTGGATTTCGTCGGCCGTTTCGTGGTAGAGGATGCACGGTTCGTCCGGCGGGGCGTTGAACGGAATCTTGATTTCAACGCGGCCGGTCGTGCCGAAGATATGTACCCGTTGGTACGGCGCCGACTTCGTGCTGCACGTGAACGTGCTGGTGATGCCGCCGAAGTCGATGATCGCCGAGGTGACGGTGTCGGTCTTGAACTGTTCGTCGATCGTGACGCTGGCCATCACGCGGCGCGGTTCCCCTTCAAAGATGAACCGCGACAGCGAGATCGGATAGCAGCCGATGTCCATCAAGGCGCCGCCGCCAAACTCCGGCTGATTGCGGATGTCGCCGGCGTCGTCGTTGTAGTACGAGAACCAGGTTTGAATCGAAACCGGTTGTCCGATGCCGCCGTCGCGGACGATGTCGCGCGCCTTCTGCCACTGCGGATGATGGCGGTACATGAACGCTTCCATCACGCGGAGCTGCGGATGTTTGCGCGCGGCGTCGAGCAGCTTCTGCCCTTCGTCGGCGGTCAGGCCGATCGGCTTTTCGCACAAGACGTGCTTGCCGGCTTCGATCGCCTTGATCGACCACGGCACGTGCATGTGATTCGGCAGCGGATTGTAGATCGCGTCGATTTCGGGATCTTCCAGCAGCGCTTCGTACGAACCGTACGCTTTGGCGATTCCCAATTCGCTAGCAGCCGCACGGGCCTTCGCCAGGTTGCGGGATGCGATCGCGGCTACTTCGCAGTAGGCGCCGTTTTGCATCCCGGGAATCACCTTCTTCGTGCCAATTTTCGCCGTACTAAGAACGCCCCAGCGAACTTTGCTCATCTCTTCCTCGAATCGACTCGTAACATTTTTTGATAGGAATACTATAAGTTTAACGCGCGAACCAAGCCCTTCTAGTCCGAGCGAAAGGGGGACTTTCGACAAATCGAAAACCAGCCCGAAAATTTCTACCGGTCGGTCTGAGTTTTGTTCCAGTAGATCCGCACATTGTGCGTCTGTCGCCCCACGGCAACCACGTCGTTGCGCCCGTCGCCGTCCATGTCGCCGACGGTCAGATCTTCGATCGCGACGCCGCCGGGATCGACGACAGTGCGCCGCCACTGGCCTTCGGCGGCATTGACCGGATCGTAGATGCGGAGACCGCGACGCGTGTTGTCGCCGACGTCGTCGCGCACGCCGATGACGAGCTCTTCGTCAGCGTCGTCGTCCATGTTCGCGCACCAGACGGCGTGTCCCCACTTCAGTTCGGCATCGAGCACATGCCGCTTCCAGAGAGAACGAAGCGGAGCGTCCTTCGGTTTGGTGTAGACGACGACTCGATCGCCATGCCAAGGTTCGATCGTCGCGACGTAGTCACTTCCATCGGCCAGCTTGCCGCGTTTCACTTCGCTGGCGCCGCGCGCCGGATAGGGACGCTCTTGTTCGCCGGCGCCGATCAACGTCGACTTCCACGCGTCTCCTTCGCGTTCGACCAGCGTCACTCCTTCAAAGCTGGCGACCAGCAGATCGTCGCGGCCATCGCCGTTCATGTCGGTCGGGTAAAAGTTGTGCGCGACATGCAGCTTGTCGGTGATCAACGTTTGCGGCCAAGGTTCCTTTTCCGGGTCGGCCGGAATCGAAAGCGCCATCAGGCGAATGCCATTCTCCGCGAACTCCGGCCCATCGGTGTTGCGACCTTTCAGCGGAGCGACGATCAGTTCAGGGCGTTCGTCACCAATCACGTCGGCGAAGTTGATCCGGTGGAGCGTCGGATCGGCCGGCAGCGAGAAAACCTTCCAGGGGCCCTGCTCCGCTCCTTCGCGGGTCGCCCATTGTAACGTCGCGCCGCCGCGGGTGTTGTTGAACTGCCAATCGGCGCCGATCGCGAAGTCGATCAGCCCGTCGCCGTCGATGTCGGTCGGCGCGAAGCAAACGTTGTCGGCCTTGGTTTGCTTTTCATCGGTGATGATGTGCTCTTTCCAGGTCGGGTTCTCGAGCCACAAGACGCGCTGCGAATCGACGATCGCGATGTCGAGCTTCTGGTCGCCGTTCATGTCGAGGACCCGTACGGCGTAACCGACGCCCAGTTTGGTCGGCAACTCTTGTTCTTCAAAGCGAAGATCGCCGGCAAAAGCGGAGAAAGTACAGCAGGCGACTAGCAGAAAGCAGGGGGTGCGGAGCATGAGGAGCCTCAAGCAGGAAGGGAATTGGCGTCGAATCATTTTGGCCGATTTGCGGTCGATGTGATAGGCTTTAACTACAAAACCGCCCCAGAACGGCCTGTAAAAAATCTCCGATCAATGTGAGATCTTTTATGGCCGCGGCGATCCATTCTGGCAGAATATAAAAAACCTGCCTTGCGAACCCCCATCGCCCCCTTCCACTTCTGCGAAAAGTCGCCCCATGATTCGACGCTCTCTACCTGCGCTGGCCTTGGCCTGTTCGCTACTCACTTACGCCGGTGCGGCGGAACCGGTCGGCGTGTTGCCAAAAGGAGAGGATGGGGGAACCCTCAACTTCGATTTTGAAACCGGCACGATGGCCGACTGGAAGGCGGACGGCGACGCGTTCGCCGGGGAGCCGATCGAAGGAGACACGGTCAGTAAACGTCGCGGCGACATGCGGAGCGGACACCAAGGAAAGTTCTGGGTCGGCGGATACGAACGTGGTCTCGACGAACCGATCGGCACGCTCACTTCGGTTCCGTTTAAAGTGACTCACCCATGGGCCGCCTTTTTGCACAACGGCGGACATCACGAGCAAACCCGCGTCGAACTGGTTCGCAAAGCCAACGGCGAGGTCTTCTTCAAAACGTCCGGCGACGACAACGAACAGATGCGCCGCGTCGCCGTTGATCTTCGCAAGCTGCAAGGGGAAGAGATCTTCATTCGCCTGGTCGATCAGCATCGGGGCGGCTGGGGACATTTGAACTTCGACGACTTCCGCTTCTTTAACGAGCAGCCGCCGATTCCGAAGAATCAACCGCCGCGGCTGGTCGCCGACATGTATCCCTATGGTGGTCTCTCAGCCGAAGAAGCGGCCGCGGCGATGCAAGTGCCGGATGGCTTCTCGGTAATCGTCAGCGCGGCGGAGCCCGATATCAAACAACCGATCGCGATGGCGCTCGATGAACGGGGTCGACTCTGGGTCGCCGAAGCGTACGTCTATCCGCGGCGCGCTCCAGAAGGGGAAGGCAAAGACCGGATCTTGATCTTCGCCGACAAGGACGGAGACGGGAAGTTCGACGAGCGGAAGGTCTTCTGCGAAGGGTTGAACCTGGTCAGCGGTTTGGAAGTCGGCTTTGGCGGCGTCTGGGTCGGCGCGGCGCCGTACCTGATGTTCATTCCCGATAAGAACGGCGACGACGTTCCCGACGCCGAGCCGCAGGTGCTGCTCGACGGCTGGGGCTATCAAGACACGCACGAAACGCTCAACGCATTTATCTGGGGTCCCGACGGTTGGCTCTACGGCTGCCATGGGGTCTTCACCCATTCCAACGTCGGCAAGCCGGGCACGCCGGACGAAGAGCGAACCCGGATCAACGCCGGGATCTGGCGATATCACCCGACCCGTCATCAGTTTGAAGTCTTCGCCCATGGGACCAGCAACCCCTGGGGAGTCGACTTCAACGACTATGGCCAGGCGTTTGAAACGGCCTGCGTGATTCCTCACCTTTACCAGATGATCCAAGGGGGCCGCTATCAACGTCAGGCCGGCGCCCACTTTAATCCGCACACCTACGACGACATTAAGACAATCGCCGACCATCGCCACTATCTCGGCAGCACGCCGCACGGCGGCAACGGCAAGTCGGACGAAGCCGGCGGCGGTCATGCCCATGCCGGCGCCATGATCTACCTCGGCGATCGCTGGCCGCAAGCCTATCGCGGGCAGATCTTCATGAACAACATTCATGGCCAGCGGCTGAACGTCGACATCTTGAAGCAAGTCGGCTCCGGCTATGTCGGCAGCCATGGTCCTGACTTCTTGCTGACCGGCGACAAAGCGTCGCAGATTTTGAACATCCGCACGCTGCCAGACGGCAACGCCACCATGATCGACTGGTATGACATGCAGGCCTGTCACACCGGCGATCCGGCGCGACATGACCGAAGCAACGGCCGCATCTACAAGATCGTCTACGGCGAGCAGGAAAACGTGCAGGTCGACCTGCGCAAGCAGAGCGATCTGGAACTGGCCGAACTGACGCTGCATAAGAACGACTGGTACGTCCGACATGCTCGCAAGGTGCTGCAGGAACGCGCCGCCGAGCGGAAGCTGGCCGGGGATGCGCTCGCTCGTTTACTAGAGCTCGCCAAGTCGAACGACGATGCGACGCGTCGCCTGCGGGCCTATTGGGCGCTGCATGTCACCGGCAACCTCGACCCAAGAGCCGTCGAGCAAATGCTGACCGACGCCGAGCCGTTCATCCGCGGCTGGGCGCTGCAACTGGCGCTGGAAGTGAATCACCAGCCCTACCGTGCTCTGCTGGACCAGATGGTCAAAATGGCGGCGGATGATCCTTCGCCGATCGTGCGGCTTTATCTCGCCTCGGCGGCGCAGCGGATGGATCTCGATTCGCGGTGGGATCTGCTGAACAATTTGCTCGCGCATGCCGAAGACGCCAAAGATCACAACTTGCCGCTGATGTACTGGTACGCGGCCGAACCGCTGGCCGACAAGTCGCCGGAGCGGGCTCTTGCGCTTGGTCTGGCCGCCAGCCAAACGATCCCGCAAGTCGGGCAGTTCATGCTGCGGCGGATCGGCAGCGGCGATGCGAAGAGCGCGCTGGCGACGCTGGTGAGCGGGCTAAAGCAAATTGACGACGTACCGACGCAGCTCCTCTTCCTCCGCTCGATTCGGAAGTCGCTAGCCGGTCAGCGCAAAGTGACGCCGCCGGAAGCTTGGAACCAGGTCACGTTTGATCTACGTAATAGCGGCAATCGAGAGGTGATGCTCGAAGCGACGGCGCTTGACGCGACGTTCGGTTCCGAAACCTCAAGATCGTATCTTCAAATTCTCATCCGAGATGGCAAACAAGAGACGAGCGTCCGCAAGTTCGCAATTGACTCGCTCTTGTCGATTGACGATGCGACGTTGCCCCCGACGCTGCAAAAGCTGCTGGCCGATCCAGAGCTGTGCGACGTCGCCTTGAAGGGACTGGCGCAGCACGAAAACGCCGCCACGCCGGACGCCATCTTGACTCACTACGGCCAGATGCAGCCGAACAACAAGCTGCTCGCGCTAGCGACTTTGAGCTCGCGACCGAGTTACGCTAAGCCTCTGTTGGCGGCGATCGAATCCGGGAGCATCTCCAGCAGCGAACTGACCGCCGATATGGTTCGCCAGCTCTCGAACCTGGGAGATAAAGAGATCGACGCCAAGCTGGCCGACGTTTGGGGAACAGTCCGCGAAACGCCGGAAGAAAAAGCGAAGTTGATCGAGCAGTACAAAGCGCTCGTCGCCAACAAGTCGCTGCCGGCCGCTGATCCCATGTTGGGCCGCGCGATCTTTGCGAAGACCTGTCAGCGCTGTCATACGCTGTATGGCGTCGGCGGCAATGTCGGCCCTGATCTGACCGGCTCGAACCGGGCGAATCTGGAATACTTGCTCACGAACATCGTCGATCCGAGCGCCGTGATGGCGAAAGAATACCAGCCGTCAATCGTGCTGCTCGATAGCGGCCGCGTCATCACCGGCGTGGTGAAGGCCGAAGACGCCAAGACGATCACGCTGCAGACGGCCGAAGAGACGCTCCTCATCTCCAAGGAGGAAATCGAAGAGCGGAAGTCGAGCGACAAGTCGATGATGCCGGACGATCAACTGCGTCCTTTCACTCAGCATGACGTCCGTTCGCTGGTCGCCTACCTGCAAGGGAAAGGACAAACGCCGCAGCTCGCCACGCCGGAAACGGCCGCCGAGCTGTTCAATGGCAAAGATCTGACCGGATGGAACGGCGATCCCAATCTCTGGTCGGTCGAAAGCGGCGAGATCATCGCCAAGACCGCGACCGGGATCAAAGCGAATAGTTTTCTGGTTAGCGACCTGGCGGCGAGCGACTTCCGGCTGAAGCTGGAGATTCTCCTCGTGAAGAACGAAGGGAATAGCGGCGTGCAGATCCGTAGCGAGGCGCTGCCAGGCGGATCGGTCAAAGGATACCAGGCCGACGTCGGCCCCGGTTGGTGGGGCAAACTGTACGAAGAGCATGGCCGCGGACTCTTGTGGGACAAGTCGGGCGAAGAGCACCTAAAGCCTGGCGAGTGGAACCAGTACGAGATCGTCGCCAAGGGAGACCACGTCGAGACCTTCCTCAACGGCAAACCATGCGTCGATCTAACCGACGCCAAGGGAGCGAAGCGGGGCGTCTTCGCTCTGCAATTGCACTCCGGCGGCCCGACCGAAGTCCGCTTCCGCAACCTGAAGCTGGAAATATTGGAATCATCCGAATAGTCGATACCGCAACGGTAAGCTATCCTTGCGGGTCAACGGAGTGACCCACGTCTTTTAGCGAAACCGATCGGCATGAACTTCGAGCTTCTATTCGGCGAATTCCTGTTGCTGGTAGCGACGATCGACCCGATCGGCACGCTCTCGATCTTCGTTGGCGTGACGCGCAGATCGGCCAAGGAAGATCGCCCCCGGATCGCGCTGAAAGCGACCCTGATCGGCGGCGCGGTGCTGCTCGCGTTTCTGATCCTGGGACAGTTCATCCTGGGCGCCCTCGATATTCGACTTGAGTCGTTTCAACTCGCCGGCGGCATCATTTTATTTTTGCTCGGTTTGCAGATGGTCTTCGGCGTCGGTCCGGCGGTCGAACCTCCCAAACCGGAAGCGGGTCACGATGTCGCCGTCTTTCCGCTGGCGATCCCCTCGATCGCCAGCCCCGGCTCGATCCTGGCGGTCGTCATTTTGACGGATAATCATCGCTTCACGATCCTGGAGCAAGCGAAGACGTCGGTCGTGTTGGCGATCGTGCTGGCGCTCACCTACGTCTTGATGCTGCTGGCCAATCCAATCCATCGCCTGATCGGCGAAACCGGCGGAACGATCATCGTAAAGGTGATGGGGCTGATCCTCTGTGCCCTGGCGACGGAGAACTGCGTCGAAGCGGTGCAGAAGCTTTGGAGCTAAGACTCCGACACTAGCCCGCAGCGCCAGCGAGGGAAATGCGGTCGCAAGTAAATGACTAAGGCCTAAGGACTAAGGAAGAAAGAAGCAGCTTCTCCGCATTAGACATTGGTTCTTAGTCATTAGACATTTCCCACCCCATTCCCTCGCTGGCGCTGCGGGCTAGTGTTGAATGCCAATAAAAAAAGCCGTCCCGATGGGGACGGCTTTTTTATTGACTAGCGGGAAGCGTCTTACCACTTCAGGCCGAACTTCGAGCCTTCGCTTTGTTCGTTGACGATGCCGCCCTTCAGTTCGCCGGCGGTCGGTTTGACCTTCAGCTCGCGATCGACGTCGACTTCTTCCTCTTCCTTCTTCTTGCCGCCGCTCTTGCTGGCCGGAGCCGGAGCGAGGGCTTTGATCGAGAGGCCGATGCGGCGTTTCTCTTGGTCGATGTTGACCACTTTCACTTCGACCGTTTCGCCAACCTTCAGGACCGACTGAATGCGGCTGACGCGAGTGTGGCTCACTTCGGAGACGTGAATCAAACCTTCGATCCCCGGGCCGATTTCGACGAACGCGCCGAATTCCATGATCTTGGTCACTTTGCCTTTGACGATTGCGCCGACGGCGAATTCCGAGGCGACCTTCTGCCACGGGTTTTCCATCGTGTCGCGAATCGAAAGACCGATCTTGCCGGTCTCGGGATCGATCTTGGTCACTTTGACGCGAACCGCCTGACCTTCGCTCAGCGCGTCGCTCGGATGTTTGATCCGGTCCCAGCTGATCTGGCTGACGTGAACCAGGCCGTCGACGCCGCCGATGTCGACGAAGGCGCCAAAGTCTTGAATGCGAGTGACGGTCCCTTCGCGCATCTGACCGACTTGCAGCGTTCCCATCGTTTCTTTGCGGCTGTCTTCCTTCGCCTTTTCGGCGACGGCGCGAGCGCTGAGCACGAGGTTACGACGTTCCGGATTCGCCTCGGTCACCAGGCACTGCAGCTTCTGGCCGAGGTAATCTTCCATCTTGGTGACGTGATGCGGCGCGATCTGGCTGGCCGGGATGAAACCGCGAGCGCCGCCGACGGCACATTCGAGACCGCCCTTGTTGACGCCGTCCACGACCGCGTCGACCAGGATCCCTTCTTTCAGATCGCCCCAATCGACGACCGAGACCGAAGAGCCAGGAACGACCGCTTCGTAGAGACCTTGCTCACGATCGTATTTGACGATGACCACTTCCAGCTTGTCGCCAACAGCGGGGGGCGCTACGAAGGTACGCAGCGATACGAAGCCTTGGTTTTGTCCAGGCAGATCGATGAAAACTTCTTCGCGATGGATACGCAGGACAGTGGCCGGCTGACGACTGTCGACTTCCAGCGTCTTTCCGGAGATGCCCTGCATCGCCTTTTCGCCGGCGATCATGTCGTCGAGAGAGAGCCCCCCGAGCGCCGCTTCGACTTCGCGCTCGATATCGTCGAGCTTTTGACGACGATTCGGCACCTCAACGCGGCCGTCGGAAGAGACCGGAAGTTTCTCGATTTCTCGATTTGTTTCCAAGGAAGTGAGATCTGCGGGAATAGCCGTAGGATCTTCTTCCGATTCAGTCTTAGAAGGCTTTGGCCGTTCCGGACGTTGCGGACGCGCCGCAGCCGCCGGCTTGGGGGCAGGCGCGGGCTTGTCTTCGTCGCGTTGCGAGCCAATCAGCAGCTTTCGCTTCGGCGCATCGGCGTCTTCGCTCGGCTGGGAAACGTTTTCAGGGGCGGGGGTGGAAGCTTCAGCAGGGATTTCGCCCTGGGCTTGCGGATCCTGGCTGGGATCAACAGACATATCAACTATTTCCGTATCGAGAAGAGGAAACGGCGTTCCCGTCGGTCTCAGCGTAAAGACCGAAAGGAATTTAGTTTATCACCGGCGCCCACCGCTGGGTAGGGTTTCCGAAATTGCGGAAAAAACAGTAGTATAGAAGAACGCCGATTTTTTCCTTAACAAATGGCGCGCTAAATATTCATGTTGACCTCGTATCCCGAGACAATCGCGAACTTGATCCAGGCGGCGCCGAAATGTCCACTCGGCCCAGGCACGCCGGTTCGTTCGGTTCGGGATCAGTTGTCTCGGCTGACCTACGATGATTTGTCGGGGGGGCGGCCAATCCGCAGTCAAGAGATGGCTGACGCTTGCATGTCAGGCATCTGGCTGCTCTACAACTTTTTGGACGAATCCCACGAAATAAGTCAAAACCTTCCGTCCATTTCAGGCAGTTATTGGCATGGCATTATGCACCGCCGAGAGCCTGATTATGGCAACGCAAAGTATTGGTTCCGACGCGTTGGGCGTCACCCGATTATGCATGATCTAGCTGCCAATGCAGCGGAGATCGCTTCTGGCGGAGAATTGGATTCGGCGACTCGTTTTCTCGCTGCGGGGCAAGATTGGGACCCGATGGCGATGGTCGACGGCTGCGAAGCTGTCGCGCGAGGCCGGAGCGACAATCAAGAAATCCTAATTCATACGGCTGCCGAGGAATGGCGGCTTTTATTCGACTACTGCCTGCAGGAAGCGTTTGGCGCGTAATTCTGATTGTTCTCATCTTTTTGTCTTATCGCTAGAATACTTAGTCTGGGGAATTCGCTAGGAGTCTGTCAGTCATGATCCGTTTTGACTTTGAAAAGAGCGTCGGGTACTGGATTTTCTCGACCGGACATATGCTCTCGCGTGCGATGAACGAGGAACTCTCGTCGCACGGCATCACCTACCGCCAATGGGAGGTCCTCGCATGGCTCTCCTACCATGGTGAGATCACGCAAAGCGAATTGGCCGAACAAATGCGGATCGAAGCCCCGACTTTGGTCGGCGTGATCGATCGCATGGAACGAGACGGCTGGATCACCCGCGAGACTGATCCGTGCGATCGCCGCAAAAAAATCATTCGCGCGACCGACAAGGTGCAGCCGGTCTGGGAACAGATGGTCAACTGCGCTCTTGCGGTCCGTGCCCGAGCGATCGTCGGCATTCCGGAAGAAGATCTGGAAGTTATGCGCCGCACTTTGTCGGCGATGCGTGATAATATGGGGGAAAACGTGTTGGGGCCTGTCCCGACCAATACCCTGGTTGCGCCTACCGGGCCGGTGAAAGTCGGTAGCGAGACGGCGCGTGTCGACTAACGCTTAGATTGCATGACGACCCATCGGCTGCACACGCTGCATCAGCGCAGTTTTGACGACAACAAATTCGTCTATCCCGTTCTCTCGCGGCGCAGCCGCGGGTTGTCCATCGGCGTCAACTTGAACCCGGACAAGATTTGCAACTTCGATTGCATTTATTGCCAGGTCAATCGCCGAGAAGAAAGCGAAACGCGGTTCGTCGAAACCGACCGCTATTTCCACGAAATCGACGAAATGCTCAGCCTGGCGGCGTCAGGCGATATTTGGGCGACCCCCAAGTTCGCTGAGACGCCGGTTTCTTTGCGCCGCGTCAATGACATCGCGTTCAGCGGCGACGGCGAACCGACCACCTATCGCAACTTTGACGAACTGGTCGGCAGAACCGCCGAGATCAAGCGTCAGCACGGCATGGACGACGTCAAAATGGTGCTGATCACCAACGCGTCGATGTTCCATCGCGACGTCGTCAAAAAGGGCCTGGAAGTTCTGGACGCCAACAACGGCGAGATCTGGGCGAAGCTCGACGCCGGGACCGAAGAGTACTACCACCTGATTGAGCGGACCAAAATCCCCTATCAGCGAATTCTGGACAATATCACCGCCGCGTCGCAGGTTCGCCCGCTGGTGATTCAAACCTTGTTCATGAAGGTCAACGGCGTCGGCCCGACCGACGCCGAACTGGCCGCCTACTGCGGACGTCTGCGTGATGTGACCGCCGCCGGCGGGAAGCTCAAGCTGATTCAGATCTACACCGTCGCGCGTCGCCCGGCCGAAGACTTTGTCGCGCCAATCAGCGATGAAGAAGTCGATCGGATCGTGAAAATGGTGCACGACGAAACGGGCCTCACGGCCGAGGCGTACTATGGAACCTCCAACTACTAAAGAGGAATCGCCGGCGAACGAATCCCCGCGACTGCAGCGTGCCCCAGGCTCGAAGAAGTTGATGGCGATCATCATTGGCGCGCTGGCGGTCTGGGGAGTCTTTCTCGCCGTGGGGGTCTTTCTCAACTTCAGCGGCGAAGCGGCCGATCGCTTCGACCTGCGCCGCCCGGTATTGGTACTGGGCTGCACGCTCGGCTTTCTCGGAATCTGGCTGTTGCTCCTCTGGGCGAAACGCCGCACGGCGGAATAGCAAAGACTTTGGGGTGGCACTGCTGGCTTGTCCAGAAGTGGGAACCCTGTAATAGCTGCACACTGCTGGACAAGCCAGCAGTGCCACCCAACTTCTAGGCCGCAAGATTGGTCGATTCTTCCGGCGCCGATACAATCCCTGGGATTCGTCGTCACCTCGTTCCCTTTCCCATGTGCCGTATGTTTGATTCCGAACACGATCACGCGAAGTATCAGTCTGGCGAGCCGCTGAAGCCGGAGGAGATCACCGAAGAAGGGATCATCATCAGTCCCGATACGTATCGCAGCCAGCGAATCCCGCCGGGACAATCGCGGACGCGAAAGTGGCCGATTCTGCATGCGTCGCACGTACCGAACGTCGAGCCCGAAGATTGGCGGCTGAAGATATTTGGACTGGTCGAGCGGGAAGTCGATCTCGATTGGGATCAGTTTCAGGCGCTGCCGCGGTGCAAAGTCTTCGCCGACTTTCACTGCGTGACTCATTGGTCCCGTTTAAGCAACATTTGGGAAGGAGTTTCGACGCAAACGTTGCTGAAGCTCGCCGGAGTCAAACCGGAAGCGAAGTACGTCGTCTGTCACGCCTATGACAACGGCTGGTCGACCAATATGCCGCTCGAGGATTTTCTCGCGGATGACGCGCTGCTGGCCGATACGCACGACGAGATGCCGATCAACGACGCCCATGGCGGTCCGGTGCGCGGCATGGTTCCTCGGCTATACGCCTGGAAGAGTGCGAAATGGATTCGCGGGATTGAATTGACCGCCAAGGATAAGCCGGGCTACTGGGAGCGCGGCGGTTTCCACAATCATGGCGATCCCTGGACCGAAGAGCGGTTCGGATATTAGCGGTCGTAACGGTCGTTACTGAATACAAAACTGCGCGACGAGGCTGCCAGCTGCAAAACAGATCGCCAGGATGACCAGTACGTAAACTTGTTGCATTGGATCTCTCTTCGAAACCTTCGCGAAATCGCGAGTGGGATGAGGAGGGGGACCGATCGGTCGCCGCCAATACAACTGTAGGTCATAAAAAAACCGCCGGCTGCAAGCAGCACGGCGGCTCTCATGTATAAGAAAACCTTCGGTCAAGTTGCGACGAGTGGAGTCGCTGCGAGAAGGGCGAGACTCTGGCGTGCACTTGCACTAGCCGTTGTTGAATCCGGCCCTCGCAATAAATTGGTCCCTCTGCCGGAAAATGCACCGAAGGCTTCTTTTCTTATTTTAGTCCCCGCAATCAAACCTGCTAGGCTTGTTGAGGAGACAAGTTCCCTGATCGGCAATATTCTCCCCTCTGCTGTAGAGCAATTTGGCGAATATCTCGATCGGGCTACGCATTGTTGCGAGTCCGCCGTCAAAGTCAACCCGACTCGGACGATCGGGGCGAATCCGGCCTCTCCGCTCCCCCCAAATGCGCGAAGATTTTCCCACCCGATCTACGCCGTTCTTTAACATCCGCTCTTTATAAAGAGGGATCGGCAGAAGCACTTGCGCCGTCAGCAAGGTCAGCTATCGGGCCCATTTTTCGTCGCCAAGAACGGGAAAAAATTTTTCGCGAACTTGGCGCCAATTTCTTAGGAGACTCTCACGATGCCGACCGTCTTGATCGTAGACGACACCCCGGTCGATTTAGTGCTACTAGAAGGAATTCTGAAGAAAGATCCGCAAAATAAAATTGCCAAAGCGACCAACGGGATGGCGGCCCTCGAATTGCTACAGGACGTTTCGGACGAAGTCGACGTCGTCGTCACCGATCTGAACATGCCCGAGATGAACGGGCTCGAATTGGTCAACCGGATGCAGTCGATCTATCCGCAGATCCCGGTCGTGCTCACCACCGCGCACGGCAGCGAAGAATTGGCGGTCGAAGCGCTGCAACAAGGCGCCGCATGCTATGTGCCGAAGACCCACCTGGCCGAACGTCTCGTCTCGACCGTACAACAAGTCCGCGCGATGTGCGCCGCCGAGCGGAACTACGAACGCTTGACTCAAGCGATGGCGAAAGCCGACTTTGAATTTCGCCTGACCAGCGATCCGCTCCTCTGCGAACGCCTGGTCGAAATGATGCAACAGATCGCCGGCAGCATGGGACTGTGCGAAGCGAGCAACCAGGTCAGTCTGGGGATGGCGTTGGAAGGGGCGCTCTTCAGCGCCTACTACCGCGGCAACTTGGAGCTCGATCTCGATCAACTCGAAGCGCTGCAGCTCGACAAGCCGGAAGCGATCGCCCTGGTCGAACAGCGCCGTTCAAGCGAACCTTACGCGTCGCGCGTGTTGCACGTGCAAGCCTCGCTCAGCAAAGAGGAGGGCTCGTTCGTCATTCGTCACGAAGGGCCCGGCATCGACGTCGCTTCGATTCCGGAACCGAACGATCCGCAAGCGCTCGACAAACTCGGCAATCGCGGCCTGGTGCTGATGCAAGCGTTCATGGACGAAGCGACGTTCGATGAAGACGGCACGACGATCACCATGGTCAAGCGTCGAGCGCCGGTTGCGGCCCGCGTCTAGTTCTTCTGCAGGAGACCTCCCGTGACGCAACATGACGACAAGACGATCTACGCCGAACTGAACAAGCTCCGCAGCGACGCCACCTTGGCTGAGCTGCCGGCGCATCACGCTTCGGTCGACGCGTCGACCCATGGAAAGGAAGTCGAAGAGATCTTCGACAAGCGGCATGACCTTCCCGGCGTGCTGATCATGGTGGGAGATCAACTGCTGGGCCTGATCTCGCGGGAAAAGTTTCTGGAGTATATGAGCCGGCTCTTTTCGCGCGATCTTTATTCGCAGCGGCCGGTCCGTATCCTCTACGAATCGATGAACATCCCGCACCTGGAAGTCGCGGCTGACGCGAGCATCCACGAAGCGGCCCGCGCCGCGCTCAGCCGACCTCGCGACGCCGCCTACGAGCCGCTCGCCGTTCGTCGCAAGGACGGCACGTTCCGCGTCTTGTCGGTTCACATGCTGATCCAGGCGCAGTCCCACTTGCTGGCGATCGCGAAGGACGTCATCCAGTCGCAAAAGGAAGCGGCCGACGCCGCCAATCGGGCGAAGGGGCAATTTCTGGCCAACATGAGCCACGAAATCCGCACGCCGATGAACGGCATCATCGGCATGACCGAGCTGCTGCTGGAGACTGAACTGACCGCGCAGCAGCGCGAGTATCTGCAGATGATCAAGACCTCGGCCGACTGCCTGGTCTCGGTGATCAACGACATCCTCGATTTCTCGAAAATCGAGGCCGGCAAAATGGAAATCGAATCGATTCCGTTCCAACTGCGAGAAAACCTGAGCGACCTGATGAAGACGCTCGCGTTTCGCGCCCATGGGAAGGGATTGGAACTGGTGGCCCATGTGCGTCCCGACGTCCCCTGGCGGATGATCGGCGATCCAGGACGCTTGCGACAGATACTGGTCAACCTGGTCGGCAACGCGATCAAGTTTACCGAGCACGGCGAGATCGTCGTCCGAGTCGAAGTCGATGAAGTGACCGAGTCGGACGCCCTGCTCCACTTCACCGTCGCCGATACCGGCATCGGCATTCCCGATGCGTCGCTGCAAAAGATCTTCGCCGCCTTCGAACAAGCGGACGGCACCACGACCCGCAAATTCGGCGGCACCGGCTTGGGCCTCTCGATCTGCTCCCGCCTGACCGAGCTGATGCATGGTCGCATCTGGGTCGAAAGCAAAGTCGACGTCGGATCGCAGTTTCACTTTACGGCGAAATTGGGACTCGACGCCAACAGTTACGATCAGCGGCATGTTCCTCCCGACCAATGTCGGCAAACGCGCGTGTTAATCGTCGACGACAACGACACCTGCGGCGAAATCATCGCCGAGATGCTCACCAACTGGGGCATGGAGCCGACCGTCGTCAGCAGCCCGGTCGAAGCGTTGTCGCTCTATGCCGACGAATTGGCGATTCCCAACTTCCAGGTGCTGATCGTCGACCAGCAGATGCCGGTGATGGAAGGGACGGAACTGCTGGAGCGAATTCAAAACGTTCCAGGCGGCGCCGGCGCCAAATCGATCTTGCTGACTACCGGAACTTTCGATGAAGAGCCGTTCGATCCGCAACGAGCGCGGGTCGATTCGGTCCTTTCCAAACCGATCAAGCAATCAGATCTGTTCGACGCGCTAATGGACGTGATGGGATATAACGCGGCGGGCGACCTCGCTCCGCATACTTCCCGACATGAACCGAAACTCGGCTCGTGGGGACGTCGCATCCTGCTGGCCGAAGATAACCTGGTCAACCAAAAGCTGGCGGTCCTATTGCTCGAAAAACGAGGGCACATGGCGACCGTCGTCAACGATGGGCGGCAAGCGGTCACGGCGTTTCGCGAAGGGGGCTTCGACTTGATCCTGATGGACGTGCAGATGCCGGTCCTCGACGGCATGGCCGCGACCGGCGAAATCCGTAGCCTGGAAAAAGAGACCGGCGCCCGCATTCCGATCATCGCGATGACCGCGCATGCGATGAAGGGAGACCGCGAACGTTGTCTCGACGCCGGCATGGACGGTTACGTCACCAAACCGATCAACGCCCAGGCGCTTTACGACGCAATCGACGAGGCGCTCGCCGCAAGTCAGACCACATCGCCCGGCGTCGTCGTAGCGGCGCCGGAGCAATCGCAACCAACGGCGGAAGCGACTCCTACCAGCTCCAATGCAGCGCCCAAGGTCGACTGGGAAGCGGCCCTCGCCAACGTCGCGGGAGATGAGTCGCTGCTGCAAGCGATGGTTGACGTCTTTTTGACCGACGTTCGCCGGATCTTGAACGAAATCGACGAGGCGATCGAAGCCAAAGATGGACCGCGACTGCGACGCAACGCTCACTCGCTGAAGGGCTCATTCGGCTACTTCGCCGCGGCCGAAGGGCAACAAGCGGCGATGCGTCTGGAAACGCTCGGCACGGAAGAAAACTTCGCCGAAGCGCCGGCCGCATTGCGAACATTGAAAGAAGTCTTCGCCGGGATCGAGCCGGAACTGCAATTCCTGCTCGAACATGGTAAGACGCCGACCGCCGGACGAAGCGTCTAGCGAGTTACGGCGACACCCATTGCTTGTTGCGATAGACCGAGGTGCGAGGATCGAACTCGGTGATCGTTTCGAGCGTCAACGCCACGAGCGGCTTGTGATTCTCGGCCGCCGTCAACTCGGACCACTCGGGCACGCTTTCGGTATCGCTGGAGTCGTGCGTTTCGGGCAGCAGCGCCAGTTCGGCCAAGACTAACTTCCGAATCATCGCTTTCGGAATTCGGCCCCCTTCGCAGCCGGGGCAAGTCTTGTTGAGAATCGCCATGCACTCGTCGTGGGTGATTTCGCCGACGATGCTGTCGAACGCCTTTTCGACGTCAGGCCGCTTCAAGATCGCGCGAGCCGAACGATAGTCGCCCCCACGCAGCTTCCGCATCCCAGTGATGATCAAATCGGACCACTCATCCAGCCGTTCGGGGCTGGTCAACTGCACCGTGTGACGCTTCTGAATCAGCTGCGCGTCATGTTCCGGATCGAGCAGATAGGCCATCGCCTGAAAGCGATTCGCTTCTTCCGGCGAACGTGCGATCGACGTCATCCCGAGAAGCGAACTTTTGCCGAGTCGCGTCGGATCGAGCCGAGCGGCAATCAGGAAGAGTCGCAGCGCCGTTTCGCGGGCTTCCGGGTCGACCTTCTTCTGCGCCAGCTCTTCGGCATAGTTGCGATAACTATCGGGGTCCTCCGGGCGAAGTTCGGTCAGACGGAGCGGCGACACCGTCTCCAGCACTTCCTCCACTTCGATGAGCGGAATCTCGCGGGTCAGACTCTGCCCGCCCCCTTGCGGAATCCGCAGTCGCAACACGCCCCCAGAGCGACTTTCGACATAGCCAGCGACCGGGTCGGCGTCGCCGCGCAGCAGCACGACCGCCGCGTCAACATTCGCTACCGCGAGCGAGCAAACCAGCAGGATGGCGAGCGAGGTTCGCAACATCGGTTACGCCTCCATCCGAATCAGCTGCATGCGGACAAGCGCCGCTTCGCCGTTGCGGAGTTGCTGAAAGATGTTGTTCGAACCACCATCGACTTCACGCAGGCGAGCGATCAACTCTTCGGCCGCCAGGCGGGAATTCGGCTGAGCCCGCACCGCGGCGATCGCCGACAGTTCGAGCCAGATCCGTTGGAGCGCGACCGTTTTCGCCAAATCGTTATGGGCGATCAGCGGGACGACCCGCGAGCGGAGCGTCACGTCTTCCAGTTGGACTTGCAACTCCGGCGACAACTTCGCCGCCGCCAGTTGATCCGCTTGCAGGCGAATGATCGCGGTGAGCGCTTCGCTCGGAGTTCGCAGCGTCATCCGCTGTTCGTACGGAACTCCGGCGATTTCGGCTTGAATCAGGTAGTAGTCGAGAATGCCGGCCGCCGCTTGCTCGAGCGATTCTCCAGAAACGTCTTCGCCGGCGACGTTCGTGTCGGTCTGCAACAGCGGCAGCGAGTCCGACAGCAAGACTCGCCGGAGATCTTCTTTCCAGGTCAACTTGTCGTTCAGCAGCACCTGACGGCCGACGATTTCGGTCGCCAGCCGCTGCAATTCCGACAGCGGCATCACCGTCTCTTCCAGATGATCGGAGAGAGCGAGTCGCAGCGACGACGAGGAGCGGAAATCGCTGACCCGACGCATGACCATCTCATGCTCATCCGCCAACTTTTTCGATAGCAGATAATTGACCAGACGTTCGGCGTGATAGTAGTCCATATCATCGCTGCCGGAGGCGATCACCGCGAGGTTGTCGTACGCGATGATTCGCGTACGCGCGTCCCTGGCCCGGCTCAGCTGCCGGAACGCTTCGCGAATGCGATCGAGTCGGTCCTGCGACGCAGCACGCTTTGCGTTGGAATTGGTCGGACGGATCTGCTCAGGCACGTCGCTCGAGAGAGATTGAAACAGCCGACGCCCTGATTCTTTTTGCGCGGCCGCGGCGCCGAGCGCCGAGATCCGCGCCAATTCGACCGATCCGTTGAGCCATTCGTCAGGCGAACCAAACTTTTGTTCCGACAGATCGATCTGCTGGGCCTGGCCAACAAAGAAGCGGGCCATTTCTCCTACATCGCCTTGTCCCGCGATGCCGGCCAGAGCGCTACGCATCACGATCGCGGCTTCGGTCGGCTTCATTCCGTCCGTCTTCACGTTGATCGTCCGCGCGAGCAAAAACTGTAACTCGGTAGCGACTTGTCCGCTCGCTTTGCCCGATTCCAGCAGTTCGATCAGACGCAGCATGACCGCTAGATTGCGCTGGTTGATCTGTTCATCCAGGACGCCGCGATAAAGCTTCAGGTCTTGGGGGACGAGCGGCAATATCGCCAACAGCGCGTCGCCATCCAGGTTATTGGCCAACGATTTGTTGACGTTGGCTCGCACGACACGTTGCAACAAGCGGTGCGTCTCCATCGCTTGAGCGACGTTGGATTCGGCCAATTGCTGGAGCGATGCGTATTGGTTGCGAGCCAGTTCGTCGGAAAAGATGGCGGCCAGATCGGCGGCGGGAACGGTCACCACGCCGAGTCGCTGCTCCAACCCCTGCACGATACCTTCGCGTCTGGCGACCGCCAATTCGCGCTGCTGGGCGACGTCGACCAACAGCGAGAGCGCGACGTACGACTGGGCGAACTTGCCGCTGGGACTGATCTTGTCCTCTTTGGCGGGGACTTCTTTCATCAGCGCTTGCAGCAGCGCGTGATAGGCGGATTCGTCCGGTTCGTCGATCGCCAGACGGCGCACGATCGTCCGCAACTGCTCCGAATGTTTCGGGTCGGTATCTTCGGCCAGCGCCTCGACGAACTTCGGCGCGAACTCGGCGTACCCTTCGCCGCGCTTCGCCGGATCGTCCTTGGCGATCGCCGCCGTCGCCGCTTGCAGGTCATTCCGCCGCTGACGCAAATGAACCAGGTCGAGCATCAGCGGTTCGCTCCACCAGGCCAGACGGTGGAACGCTTCGCTCCCGTCATCAGTCGGATCGGCGGCATCGCCCACGGGCTTGCCCGCGGCGCCGACGCTCCAGACTCCGGCGCCATGGCCGAAATCGGCCCACTCCGGTTTGCCCCAATAGATCGCCCCGAGGCCGCCGAAAAGCGTCAGGACCGACATCATGACCGCCGCGAAGACACGCCGACGACGACGCTTGGCGCGAAGTTCGATCTCGGCGATATGCTCTTCGATAAGGCGGCCCGCTTCGGCGCGCGAAACGCCCCACTGCCGCGCTTCGGCCAGCAGGCGTTTTCGGTTTTCGATCGAGATGAAACCTTCTTCGGCCAGCAAGTCGTCAACGATCGACAGAACGTGCGAGATCGCTTGTTCCAGCGTAACGACGCGCAAACCGGACGAAGCGATCGCTTCTCGCGCCGTCGCCGCAGCGGTCTCTTCCGGCAAACCATGCAGGTCGACGCCGATCTGGATCAACTGCCTGGTCAGCAAGTCGCCGACGGTCTGGCTTTCGGTCCTTTTCAACTTGAGTACGGCGAAGCGGCGAAACGCTTCGATCCGCTCTTCCAGCGGATCGGAGAGTCGCGACTCGGCCTGTCGCTGCAGCGCTGCGAGGGCCTTTTCTTTCTCTTCGGGCGAAAGTCCGAACTCGGCGGCCGCGTCGGCGATCATCGCGCGACAAACCGAGCTGACGCCCCCCTGCCCGGCAATGATCGTAGCGGCTCGCTGCTGAAACGCAGAGATCTTCTGCTCCCGCTGTTCGTCGACGACCGGCGGCGCCGGCGGTTCGACTTTCTCTTGCGAGAGGAGAACGTAATTCCGCTTGGCGGCGGCGGCGTACAGCATGTCGCGAGCCAACACCTGCGACAGGCCGAGCTTCTCGACCCCTTCGGCGATCAGCTTCGCTTCGCGACGTTCGTTGATTCTTCCCGACGAGATCGCGCCAAGGGCCAAGTGGAGATAGTCGTCGTACATCTCCTGCGGCGGCTTGCGAGCGATCTTGGGAGGCCCCTGCTCTTTCGGCTCCTCCGACGCTTCCTCTTCCTCCGCCGCAATCGGTTCGGGTATCACCAGCGGACCATACATCTCTTCCAGCCAACGTTCCAACTGATCATCGTCAACGCCCAGCTTGGCGGCGAGCTTCCGCAAGTTGGCTGGCGTCTCGGCGTTGGTGTTGGCCAGCAAGATTCTGGCTTGCTGAAGGAACGACTCTTTGAGCGGATCCGATGCGGTGATGACGCAGCGCGAACTGGTCGGATCGGACGGGGGCGACTCGGCCGGTTCGGTCGGCGTCGTCGTCGGCAGGGTTTTCGCGCGTGGATTGGGAGTAATCGCGTGCGGCTCGCGTAGTTGCTGCAGCGCGGCCTGATATTCTTGATTGGTCAGCCCGAGATGATCGGCGATGATCGCCAACTGACTGAGCCGCGCTGGATCAGACGCCCCGTAGATCGCCATGAACGACGTAGCTCGACCCAGGAACTCGTCGATACGAGCCGAAGGAGGATCTGTCGCTGGTGGTTGATCAGACGTCATGCAGGGATTCCAGCGGCGACTTTTTTCACCGCGACGAGGCCAGTTCCTGTTCCACAGCTTTAATCTTATCACGCCAGAGGGGCGGACCGCCTACGGGATACAGCAACTTAAACTGCTCCAGTACCTTACGGGCGCCCTCTGGGTCCGTTTTGGCAAGACATGCTAATTGGTAGAACTTTGCCTCGAACCATTCGGAAGAGCCACGATCTAGCCCTAAAAGGAGCTTACGCCAATGTTCTAGGGCGATTTCTACCTTTCCCGCGTCAAAGGCGGCTCGGCCGGCCTGTTGCAGGTAGGTCCGATCGTCAGGGAAAGCCTCGGCCAAGCTGGAAATTACAGCCGCCGCATCGGCCCGTCGGCCAATTAGTTCGGCATATTCGGCGAACTTGCCGGCGGCGACTCGGGCGTTTTTCTTCTCCTGGAGCGTCTTCGGCGAGTAACCAAGACGCTGCGACAGCTGACGGTAGATTTCAAACGCCTCGGTCCGCACCTCCGGCGTCGAGGTCTCTTGAATGCGGCGATCGATATCAAGCGCTCTCACCACCAATGCCGACGTGGCGAAGGCCGAATCGGGAGCGTTGGCCAGAATCCAGTCAACATGCTCCAGAATCTGATCCGGCTGCATCTTCTGCTGGGCGAGAAGCAACGCGCGATGATGGTACTCGGCCACCGCGCCGTCGGAAGCGGGAAGCTGCGCCGCTAAGGCGGCAGCACGAACAATTCCCTTGTCGCCAACCAATGGATCGAGAAAACCACGTCCGGAAAGATCGACCGTCATCAGCAACGTGCGCAGTGCGCGAGAACGATCGGTCTGCGTCGACTTGTCGGTCAATTTTGCATTGAGGACGTCGGCAGCCTTGGCAAGCTGCTGCGCGTAGCCCGCCTTCTGACTGTGATCGGCGGTCTGATCAATCTGCTGCCGCAACATCACGCACAGATCGTACTGTGCGGCAAGGTAGTTGGGATCATCGGGTGCGATCTTCATCAATTGATCGATCGAGTCGCGCAGCGAACCGCGCGATTGCTGGAGCCGGGCGATCAACAGATCGGCCTTCTTAGCGTACGAGCTTTCGGGGAAGTCACGCTTCAGATCTTCCAGCACGTCAATCGCCGCGGCGGCGTAGCGCGGGTCTTCCTTGGCGAGCGACTGAAGCGACACAAAGGCGAGCCAGGCGCTTTCGACCGCTTTCTGCGGATTGGTTAGTTTCAAACCGGCGATCGCCTGACGAAAGGCGCCGCTCGCTTCGGCGAATTGTTTCAAACGATAACAGCACCAGCCGAGCACATACTGACACTCGGCCAGCGCGACAGCGTCTCCTGCGACAGGGTTGGCGACCGCTTTGGTCAGCAAGACTTTCGCTTCTTTGTATTCTCGTTCGTCTTTCGATTCTTCGGCGGCGGCGAACTTCCGCTGGCCTTCTAGCCACAGCAGATAGAAACCAGGATCGCCGCTGACGTCGATCTGGTTTTCAGCCAACAGTTGAATCGCAGCGCCGATTCTTCCCAGTTTGGCCAGGCCGACGATGCCGACCATCCCCAGCTGACGCAATTTATCGGCCGGGGCGCCCTCCGGCGGATGAAATCCGACCTGGGCGATCAAGGCGCAGAGACTGATCTTTCCTTCGCTTCCATCTCCTTGGAAGTTGCTGACCAGCCGCTGCGATTCGGCCAGCGCTTCGTCATACTTTTTGGCGTTGAGCAAGCCGCGAATGAACCAGTAGTCGGACTGGTCGATGATCTGCGGAGACGCGTCGCTTTGCCGCAAGATCTCGAAGATGCGGCGGCTGTCGTTGATATCGCCGACGAGCGATTCGCAAAGTCCCAGCCCGATCAACGCCCGGGCTCGCCATTCGACGATCAGTCCCAATTGCAGCGGATCGACAGAAGCGTAATTCTTGCCGTCGATGTCGAGCAGTCCTTGAAAGAGCTTCATCCCTTCCGGCACCGCCGCCGATTGCGGGCCGCCGTCGATCACCGCCAGGTAGTAGTTGGCCCAGGCGGCGAAGTAAGAGGCTCGCCCGGCGACTCCTTCCAGCGCACGAATCTCCCGTTCGCGGGCTTCGGCGTTCGGGCCGCTCGGCATCCGGTCGACTTCTTCAAACCCGCGGGAGATATCATCCCGCAACTGCTTGGCGGCAGTGGTCAAATGCGGCGCGATCACTCTCAGGATCGCCGTCGCATTTCGTTTCTGTTCTAACTTCGACGGATCGGCGATCCACTCCGAGGCGGCGGTTTCGGCCCGCTGATAGTCGGCCTGCATCAGCATCACTTGCAGCGACGGCGCGTTGGCGGCCGGATACTTTTCGATCAGGCGCTGCACGCGGCGGCGATAGGCGGCGAACTTCTCTTCATCGCCGCTCACTTCCATCAGTCGACCGGCGTAGAGATCGGCCAGACCCCGCAGCGCCTTGCGGCGGGTCTGATCGTCAATCGGCTTTTCGACGTACGCTTCGCTCAGCAGGATCCGCTGTTCGGTCAGATCGAGCCGCGAGAGATACTCGTCAACCTGTTTGAACTCTTCGGCGAGCGCTTCGCGGGGGCGATTGTCGTACGACTGCGCAGCCGCCCACGAAGTCGGCGGCAGCAGCAGCAGCGCTGCGGCGATCAGCCAGATCGAAACGCTATTTGCCGGTGAACGGTTGATAACGGACTCCGTGAAAACCTGCATTCTTGCACGCTTGGATCGCGGCGGAAACCATTCCATATGGGGCCTCGTCCTGCCCTCGCACGACTGCTGGCGCCGACTTATCGGGAAACGCGATCAGCACTTCTTCCAGTTCATCCTGCGTCGTAAAGGTGCGGCTACCGAGTTTGTAGCCGAAACTGTCGCCGACCGTCGTCACGTCGACGATCGCGGGATCAAAGTCGCTCGCCTGCGCCGCGGAGGGATTGGCCGATTGGACGGCGACGTCGAGTCGACGTTCGGTCGGCGTAAAGCTAGCGGTCACGATAAAGAAGATCAGCAGCAGGAACACGACGTCGATCATGCTCGTCATGTTCAAGTCGATCTTCTTGTCGCGCGTCGTACGGTGGGCGCTTAGTTTCACGTGACGTTCCTTTACTGCGGCGTTTCGACGGCGAGTTCTACGATCTTGACGTCAAACTGTTCGAACTGATCGACCAATTGGTTGATCGCTCGCGTTTCCGCTCCTTGATCCATCCGGACCAAGATATTGATCTGACGCGGGTCTCCCCCCACTTTTTCCAGTTCGGCGGCGACCAGCGCCGCCAGGTCGGCTCGATCGACGGCCGCGCCGGCGACCGACATTCGGCCCGGGCGATCAATGTTGATCGTCAGCGTCGAGCGATCCTGATCCTTTTCGCCCGCTTGCTTGGGCAACTGCAATTGCTCGCGGTTGGCCTGCGACACTTGCGTCACGGTCACGAAAAAGATGAGCAGCAGAAACGTCACGTCGATCATCGGCGTGATGTTCATCTCGGGCAAATGACGATTGCGACTTTTGCAAAGTCTCACGGCGGTCGCCTCCTGTTAGCGGCGACGGCCGAGCGGAGTCAGAATCTGTTCGACTCGTTTACCCGCTTCCGAAACGAGCGAGTCGATCCGGTTGCCGAAGAAGCTGTAAGCGACCATCGCCGGAATCGCAACGACCAGTCCCAACAACGTGGTGACCAGCGCCTGGCCGATCGCTTCGGCAAGCTCCGCCGGTTTGGGCGCCCCGTCGGTCGCGGCGATCGTGTTGAACGCGTTGATCATACCGAGCACCGTACCGGTCAGCCCCAGCATCGGCGCGATCTGACCAATCAGGCCGAGCACCTCAATCTTGCGGTAGAGCTGGCCGGTTTGCTCTTCCCCCGCCTCTTCGACCGCCGCTTTGTACTCGGCGAAACCGAACTCGGAACTGCGATACCGGGCGAGCCCCGCTTCGACGACGTACGCCAACAAGCTGCGACTGGCAGGGTGCTGACAAACCTCGATCGCTTCGTCGACTCTCCCTTCCTCCACCAGTTCGCTGAGATTGACGGCGATATCCTCCGGCATCAACACTTCTTTGCGAATCGTGAGGAAGTGCTCGACGATGAAGCCGACCGCGACGATCGACAAGATGCCGATCAAGGCGCCGACCACGCCGCCGTCCATCAGCGTATCAAGCAGCGTCCGCTGCGGCGTCGAGTCTTCTTCAACCGGCGCTTCGACCGTTTCCTCGACCGACAACGTTTCGCCGGCCGGTGGATTCTCTTGAGCCAGCAGCGTCATGCCGTACACGCCGGCCATCAAGACGAATGCGTACGCCAAAATGGCGCGGGCTCCTATGGTGCGTCTCATGCTTGTTCCTCAGTGGTCTTCGCCGCGGTTGATTTGGTCACGCAGCTTTTGTCCGAAATAGGCGCCGCTATAGTTCGTTAAAAGTTCTTTCCGCAGATTCCCCGCTTGTTTCGTATCGCCTGTTTTTTTCAAGGCGTTCATCGCGTCGTACAACGCAGCGGCCGACAACTCCGGCCGTCTTGCGCCTTCGATCGCCGGCACGTAGAGGAAGTCGAGCACTCCCTTTTCGACCGCCGACGTCATCACGTCCGCAGTTCGCGCCTTCCCCAACAGATAGTGGGCGATGCCGCGGTTGAAGGGATGCATCCCCGGCACTCGCGCTTCGAGCTGGACGATCGCTTGCGAATTTTCTCCCCGCGTTAGGTCCTCCATGGCCGGCGCGATCACGCGCCAGTCGGCGACCAAAGGATTGTCGGCACGCAGGTTTTCAAACGACTTTTCGGCCAGCGGCATGTCGCCGGCCGAGATCGCCAACGAACCGACGTAGACGAACGCCGCCTGCGGCAAGGGAGGCTGCAAATCTTGCGCGGCCGCCTTCACGGCCGGTAATGCGGCTTGGGCTTCGGCCGAGTCGAAGAAGATCGGTTCCAACTCAGGGGACAAACCGGTCGCCGTATCGAAGCTCAACTTCCGGCCGCCGGGCAAGGTCGAGGCCAAACCCGCTTTGCTGCGGAGCATACGCAGACAGCGGAAATAGGCTTCCAGCGCCGCAGCAGGACGGCCGAGCGCTTGTCGGCTCCACATCGTCGCCTGGCAGACGAGATAGGCGGTTTCGCTTTCTCGCTTGGCGTACGTGGAAAATAACGCCTCGGCTTGTTCGGATAAACCGCTGTAGTCGCCGACGCTGAGCCGTTGACGAAGACGGAACAACGGTCCGCCCAGGTCCTTCAGCAGCTTGTCGAACTCGGCCTGCTTGTTGCCGACGGTCCCTCGTTCGATCTGATCCCAACCGATGATCCCCTGCCCTTCGACGTTGACCCCGTCTTCGTCCAGGGAGACCACGTTGATGTTGTTGAGGATTTCGAGGTTGCGCAGGATCAGCCGATCTGCCCACGCCGGCGTCGCCGACCACAAGATGGCGAACAGCGCTGCCGAGATCGCAAGGAGTAAGGTCGGACTAGAACGCCTGCACATGGCGATACTCCCCTCCAGACTCGGCGGCGATTTGGCGCATCAGCGGCTCGGCGCTGCGATCCATGAAGGAAATCGCATGAACTTTAACTTTGCCGTCACCCATATCGTTGAGTCGTTTCACTTCCCCCACAACATTGTCTTCAAACAGACCGTCGGTCATGAAGAAGATCGCGTCTGGCCGCGGAGAGTACTTCAGTGCGATCTCAAACGCCGGCAGCGGATTGGTTCCGCCGGCCGGTCCAACCGTTTTCAGCCATTCCGATAACGCATTGAAATCACGTTTGGGGTGACGCCAACCGGTTTGCGGAAAAGGAACCGCCTGCGATTGGAAAAAGACGACCTGGAACTGGGCGTCCCGCGGCAAGCTGGAGACCGTTTCCAGAATCTCTTCTTTCACGTAGTCGAGCTTGGGGCCGGACATCGAACCGGAACAGTCGGCAATGATACAGAAACGGCGGCCTGCGGCTCGCAGTCCCATGAACGAAGCGCCGGCGCCGACGCCGCTACCTCCACCGCCGATCGTCGCTAACGAGCCAATCCCGCCACCCATCGCGCCGCTCGGCGTCAGCGCTGCGGTATCGATCAGTTCGCCGATATCGGTCGGCTCGGCGCTTGGTGGAGCGACTTCATTTAAGAGTTCGTCGACTTCGACCGTTTCGGAGACTTCACTTGCCGCCGCAACGGTATCTAGCGAATCGCCGCCGGAATCGTCCAGGCTCACTTCCGGCATGTCGCCGATCATCACGTCGACCCCGTCGCCGGTTGTGGACGATTGGAAGTTGCACGTGACCGAGGCGAAAAGGATCAACAACCCGGCATGAATAATGAACGAAATGAATCCGGAAATCCCGTCGTTCAGCCAGGAGTGAAATAGAGAGCCTTCGTGGTGCGGCTGGTCCGAGGCGAGAGCTTCAGCTTCGGGAAGCCGTACCACCTTATGACAATGAGGACAAACGACCTCGCCGCCCAACTGGTCGGCGGTGGCTCGCAGGACGTTGCCGCAATAAAAGCAGGTAAGCTGCATAGGGGGCAGAAGGGGAAAAGATGCCGCGCAACAGCGAAAGGAGGAGTCGACGCAAGTCGTTGACTGTTTACGACCTTATGGTAGGGGCCTGCTGGATATCGGTCAACGATCTGGCAGATGCGCGGCAAAGTTTCTACGGTTTTTTAAGTAGATCATTTTGGGGCGCCTTTTCGCGTTAACGGCGAGCCGCAAACCTCGATATTTTCGGGGGACAACAACGCATTTCTTCGCAAAATGAACTAGATTTCTTCACTTTTACGACAAGAGACGTCCGGTAGAGTCATTTTCGGAAAAGTCTTCCCAACTATAATTTTCGGTTTGCCCTCCAGCCTTAGCCCTCCACTTTCATTCCTTTAGGTGTCGCTTTGGACCGCAAGTTCTTTGCCGTATTGCTTTCGTTTCTGCTCGGCGTGATTGTCTCGACCGCTTTCGGCGGCGACTACATCCATCAGCTTCAAGAGCAAGGCATTACTACTAACCACTCGGATGCGGCTCACTGGGGTCCCGATGCGCAGAAGTACAGTTCGTGGACGAGCCACTCGAATCGCCTGATTCCGGTCTATACCTTTGGAACCAAAGGACAACCGGCCGGCATCGATCTGAACAGCTATACCGGCGAAAACAGCGTCTACCGTAGCGAAAACAAGCTCCGCGGCATCTTCGGCAAGCCGACCGAAGCGACCGTAAACCCCAACGCCGACTACATGGATCAAACCAACATCTTTGATCTGCAAAAGGCGGCGCTCGACGCAGGCAAGAAAAACATCTTTCTGGTCGTCTTCGACGGCATGGACTGGCAAACGACCCAAGCCGCGGCGATCTGGAACACGCAAAAGATTCCCTACACCGAAGGTCGTGGGAAAGGAACGCACTTCCAGGAATACGCCGCTGGCGGCACCACGCAGTTCGGTTTGATGGTGACCAGCCCGTTTTGCGATGACGCCGATTTCGACGTCAACAAACAAATCGTCAAGAGCGCCGGCGGCGGACTCTTTGGCGGTTACGACGTCACGCAAGCCGGATCGGGTCCCTGGGAACAGCCGACCGACATCCTCTATCTGATCGGCAAGTCGAGCACCAAGGATGGCGTGAAGCACTCCTATACCGACTCGGCCAGCAGCGCGACGAGCATGATGGGAGGCATTAAAACGTACAACGCCGCGATCGGCGTCGGCCCGCATGGCGAACGCCCGAAGACGATCGCCCACCTGGCCCAAGAACAAGGTTACCTGGCCGGCGCGGTCACCAGCGTGCCGATCAGCCACGCGACCCCTGCTTCGTCGTACGCCTACAACGTGACCCGCAACGACTACCAAGACATCTCGCGCGACATGCTCGGTTTGCCCTCGTCGAGCAACCCGAAAGATCCGCTTCGCGGCTTGGACGTCGTGATCGGCGCCGGATACGGCGTCAACGCGCCCAACGACAAAGGCCAAGGCAAAAACTACGAGAGCGGCAACAAGTACCTGGCCGACGAAGATCTGAAGAAGGCGAATATCGACAACGGAGGCAAGTATATCGTCGCGACTCGCACCCCCGGCGAAGATGGCAAACAGGTTCTCGACGCCGCAGCCGCCAAAGCGGCGAAGTCGGGCGAGCGACTCCTCGGCTACTTCGGCGTCGGCGGCTCGGGAGACGGCGCCGGTCACTTGCCGTTCCGTTCGGCCGAAGGGGATTTCCATCCGGCGATCGGCGTCGCCAAGAAGGCGATCGCGTATGACGAAGCCGACCTGAAGGAAAACCCGACGCTGGTCGACATGACCAAAGCGGCGATCGAAGTTCTCTCGAAAAACGACAAGGGCTTCTGGCTGTTGGTCGAATCAGGGGACGTCGACTGGGCCAACCACTCCAACAACATCGACGCGTCGATCGGCGCCGTCAACAGCGGCGACGCTGCGGTGAAAGCGATCACCGATTGGGTCGAAGCGAACAGCAACTGGAACGAGTCGGTTCTGATCGTGACCGCCGACCACGGGCACTACATGTTCCTGGACAAGCCAGAACTGCTGATCCGCCCCGAAAACCGCTAGAATCCCGCCCAAACTTCCCCTGGGGTCCCCCCAACGACGAAACGCCCGGTTGCCCGTACAATTGAACGCTTACGGGCGTCAGTGTTTCCGTGTTCGACCGGGGAATCGAATTGATGGCATCGGGAAAAAGCAGTTTCGAGCAGCTTCGCGTCGCGTCGTTTGAAAGTCGACGGGGCGAAGAGATGGGATCGCTGATCGAAAAGTTCGGCGGCCAGGCCTTCGTCAGCCCCTCGATGCGTGAAGTTCCGCTCGACGAGAACCGGGACGCGATCGACTTCGCCAACCATGTCATCACCGGCCAGATCGACGCCGTCATCTTCATGACCGGCGTCGGCTTTCAGCACCTGATGAAAGCGATCGAACGTCACGTCGATCGCCAGCAGTTTCTGAACGCTCTCTCCGACATCCCCACGATCGTCCGCGGCCCCAAACCGATGGCGGCGATGAAAGCGGAAGGGCTGACGCCGACGATTCGCGTTCCCGAACCGAACACATGGCGCGAACTGCTGCAAACGCTCGACGCCCAGTTCCCGATCGCCAATCTCAAGATCGGCTTGCAGGAATATGGCGTCGTGAATCCCAGCTTGATCGCCGGTCTGGAAGCCCGCGGCGCCGAAGTGGTTCAGCTGCACGTCTACGACTGGGACTTGCCGCTCGACACGCAGCCGCTCGCCAAGAACCTGGAACGAATCATTCGCGGCGACATCGACGTCGCCATGTTCACTTCGGCCAATCAGCTGAACCATCTGCTGAAGCTGGCCGAACAACAGCGCCGCAAAGACGAATTGCTCGCGGCGCTGCGCAGCATCGTCATCGCCTCGGTTGGACCGACGATGAGCGAACGTCTCCGCGAGTTCGGCCTGCCGGTCGACGTGGAGCCGATCCATCCCAAAATGGGACCGCTGGTCGCTGCGGCGGCCGAACAGTCCCACGCTATTCTCGTTCGCAAAAAACAAGTGAGAGCCGTCTTGTCCTCCAGCACGCCCCAGGCCGATCCCCGCACCGCCAAATGGTACGACAGCCCGTTCATGAAAGCCTGCCGTCGCGAGCCGACCGACGTCACGCCGGTTTGGCTGATGCGTCAAGCGGGACGCTACATGGCTGAGTATCGCGAAGTGCGAGCCAAGACCACCTTCCTGGAGCTCTGCAAGAATCCGCAGCTCTGCAGCGAAGTGATGTGCACCGCGGTGAAGAAGCTGGGCGTCGACGCGGCGATCATCTTCTCCGACCTGCTGCCGATTCTCGAGCCGATGGGTCTCGACCTGGAATACGCCCACGGAGAAGGCCCGGTCATTCACAACCCGGTTCGTGAAAGCGCCGACATTGATCGCGTGCTCGAACTGGAAAGCGCCGACTCGCTCCACTATGTGATCGAAACGGTTCGTCAAACGCGAGCCGACATGCCGGAACATATCCCGGTCATCGGTTTCGCCGGAGCGCCGTTTACGCTCGCCAGCTATGCGATCGAAGGGGGCGCGAGCCGCAACTATCTGTTCACCAAGACGCTGATGTATCGCGACCCCGACGCGTGGCGAGCGCTGATGGAACGGTTGGTCCGCGCGATCACCGTTTACCTCAACGCTCAGATCGCCGCCGGCGCGCAGTGCGTGCAGATCTTCGACTCGTGGGCTGGCTGCTTGTCGCCGGCCGACTACCGTCGCTATTTGCTGCCGCACATGAAAGAGATCATCGCCGGCATTACGCCGGGGACGCCGATCATTAACTTTGCGACCGGTAACCCGGCCTTGTTGCCGCTGTTGGCCGAAGCCGGCCCGGCGGTCGTCGGCGTCGATTGGCGAATTGGCCTGGCCGATGCGTGGAACACGATCGGCGAGAACTATGCGGTGCAAGGAAACCTCGATCCGGTCACGCTGCTGGCCGACCCGCTCGAAATCCGCCGCCGCGCGAAAGAAGTGCTCGATCAGGCCGCCGGACGCCCTGGCCACATCTTCAACCTCGGCCACGGCATCCTGCAACAAACCCCCGTCGACAACGCCATCGCGCTGGTCGACATGGTGCATGAGATGAGTGCGAAGAAGTAGAGAGCGTCAACGTCTTCCCACTAGCCCGCAGCGCAAGCGAGGGAATGCGTGCGCATGAAAAAGACGAATGTCGAAGCTCTTGCGACATTCGTCTTTGAGGCTTTATTATTGCCGTCCAACCGCATTCCCTTGCTTGCGCTGCGGGCTAGTGTCCTTGGCTAGTACTGCGGCTCTTGCGTACCGCCGACATGCAGCCACTCGCGCCACACCAGCGTCGGAAAGACGATCGCGTCACGCACGTAGCGGCGGACGAGACGGCGAGGATCGACCAGCATCCGGTGGAGCCATTCGATTCCCCCTTGCTGCATCCAGCGGGGAGCGCGTTGTTTTTCGCCAGCGAGGAAGTCGATCGTCGCGCCGGCACAGACCGCCGCTTTGATCTTCAGCTTGCTGTGATGGCGAGCGATCCAGAGCTCTTGCTTCGGCGCCCCCAGGCCAATGACCAAAAGTTGCGGCGCTGCGGCGTTGATCATCTCGATGATCCGCTCGTTTTCCGCTTCATCATGTTCGAATCCAAGGGGCGGGCTGTAGGTGCCGCAGACCGTCACGTTTGGCCAGCGCTGTTCGATTTGCGCGGCGGCTCGCTGCGCGACGCCTGGAGCGGCGCCTAGCAAAAAGACCGACAGCTTTTTCTCTTCGCTCGCGGAGGCGAAGAGGTTCGGCACCAGGTCCGATCCGGCCACGCGCTCCGGCAGCGGTTGTCGCAAGAAGCGAGACGCCCAGACGACCGGCCAACCATCGGCCAACACCCACCGCGCTTCGGCGTAGGCGGACTGCAGGCCAGGATCCTCTTGCAGCAGCACAGCGTGATCGACGTTCGGCGTCACCACATATTGGGCGGTCGAATCGGGCGAATCGATTTGGCGCCAGATTTCGCTCACGACTTCCGGCATTCGTAACGCGTCGATCTCGACGCCGAACAGTTTCACGCGGCGGCTCATGTTGTTCTTCTTTCCATCACGATCGGCGTCGGTTGTTGGCGGCTCGCAACCTGCGAGATTTTTGCCGCTGGGGCGACAACCGGGTCGAATTGTTGCTTGATTCCCATCGCCATCCCAGCGACGCAGAAGATGAGTAAGTGGTCAATCGGCGTGTAGGTGATTTCATGGCCGAACATCTGCATCCACGAAATCACGATCACCCCCAGGAACAGGATTCCCAGCGATTTGGCCCACGGCGGTTCTTGTCGATGGGCGAGCGTCCATCCATCGCGGGCCCAGTAGTAGTACATCGCCAGGAACGGGATGAAGCCGACAATGCCGAGGTCGACCAGGATGCTCAAAAAGGTGTTGTGGTGGTCGTAGTCGCGGATCGATTCGAGGACCAAATCGACGTTACGATCGCCAAGATAGTCAAGCTTCGCCGCTTTGAACTGCGTAAATCCATGCCCGACGATCGGACTGTCGAGGAACATCTTCCACGAGACATACGCGAAGCTGGCCCGCATGCTGACCGAGTTCCGCGTGTCCTTCACGGTTCCTTCCCGCTTCAGCCCGATAATGCCGTCCATCTTCGACAGACCGCCGAGCAGCGCCACGGCGAAGAGACTCGCGATTACGATCGTGCGAGCTCGACCTTGCAGCGTCAGCCAAAGGACCACCAGCAAACTGCCGCCGGCGCCCAGCCAGACGGTGCGGGTCTTGGTGAAGAAGACCGCCGCCAAAAAGACCGGCAGCAACATGTAGAGGAACGGCCGCCACTTGGCGCCGATATGATCACGCAAAATCCAGACCGCCAACAAGCAGGTCGACAGATAAACGCCGTAGCTGACCGACTGCACCATCGGACCGCGAGCGCGACCAAAGTGGAGCCCGATCTTCGGATCGGCGATGTAACGCGGGAAGAGAAGCCCGTATTGTCCCAAGCCTTCGAGCACGCCGGTCACGGCGAGATAAACGCCGAACAGCACAAAGAAGACCAGGATCTGGCGGACCGACTTTTCGGTGTAATCAAGATTCCGCGCAACCACGTAAAGGGTGAGTGGAATCAGATAGCCGTTCAAAAAGTGCTGAATGACCAGCGACTCGCCGCCCCACGGGAGAAAGCAGCTGTTGATAAAGATTACCCCCATCAGCGTCGCGATCACGTAGTCGATCGTCATCCACGGGCGAAGCTTCACTTTGCCAAGCTTCCACTGCACGATGAAGGCGCCGACCAGTCCGACTAGCGCCAGACGATCGATCGAAAGATTGATCCCGGCGTTGAATTCGAAGAAGAGCACGCCGAAGGTCGACGTGCAAACCAACAGCGCCATGCAGCCGTGCAGCAGCGAGCCGCGGATCATCCAGATGGTTCCCCACAGGAGTCCGGCGATCGCCAGGATGGCGTAGATGGCGGTCATGAAGCGTTCAGTTCAACGGGGGCGATCGTCGCATGCCCGCGCACTTCTAGCGCGAACCTGCCTGCGACGCACGTTTGGCGAGATGTCTCAAAGCGTCGGTAAAAGATAGTTTGCGGATCGGCTGCAGGTCCGTTTCGATGCGGGCCCCATTGACCGCTCCCTGGTGGATCGGCGCCGATTGGACCGGTTCTACCAGTTGTGCGGGATTGATCGTCAGGAAGAGGAGACCAAATCCGCATACCAATCCGCCTACCACCCCGGCGACGACGATCGCCTTGCGGCTCGGTCCGATCGGATAGTCGCTTACCTCCGGCAAGCCGACGCGGGTCAGCAAGCTGGTCGCATGAGCTGCAGCGAGCGACGACCGAGCGTCAGACAGATTGCGCTGCACTTCGGCCAGCTTTTCGCTTCGCTGGCGGACTTCGCTTTCGAGGTTGCCGTAAGAAGCCCGTACTTCGGCCAGATGAACCATGCGATCGCTCACCTGGTCGCGCTGTTTCGTATAACCTTCGATCCGCTGTTTCAGGACGCTCCGTTCCGCCTTCAAACCACGGACGGCGACGGCGATTTCCTTGAAAAGGTGATCGCGTACTTCACTTTCGGCCCCCAGGGCCGACTGTACCGACGGATGATCGGCGGTACGCGTTCCTTGCAGTTCCGCAGTACGGAGTTGAGCGTCGACCAGGCCATCTTTCAGGCGGCGCAGAGCCGGCTGCGAATCGAGCAAGCTATTCGGCGTGGCGAGCAATTCCTGCGGATTGGCGGCCGCCGCTTCCAGCAGCGCCAGCAGTTGATCGTTCGACTGTTGTTGGTCGCGAGCGGCACGCAGTTCCGCTTCGACCTGGACGAATTGCTGCCGCAAATTACCGTCTCCGGAGCCGGATTCGTTCAAAATCCGCAGTTCGGCCAGATCGCTGCCGACTTCTCCTTCCAGCTTCGAGAGTTTCTCGGTGGAGCTGTGCAGAACCGCAGCGGCCAAGCGTTCGCTCTCTTCCAGCTCGGCGACGACGCTCTGCGCTTTGTGATCGCGAACTTGTTCGAGTTGATAATCGAGTTCGTCGCAGAGCGTGGTCGCGAACAGCGCGGCCCGCGACTGCGTTTCGGCTTCGACATGGATCAAGAAGATTTCGGTGGTGCCGAACTCGGTGCCGGAGGGAGAGCCGACCGAGATGTAATTGCGATAGGTGGCGATATCGTCGGCAGTCGGCCATGCGTCGGGCGATTGGCCGAACAAACCGGTCGGCGGAGCGCCGATCTTTTCGAGCGTCCGCGTGACGACTTCTCGCGAGCGGGCGATCGTCTGGATCGTCTCTTGGGCGGTCTTCATATCTTCCGGCCGAGCGAAGGCGCCAGGTCGGTCGAGTCCGCCGATCGAGATTTCCCGCAGCACCAGCGTCTGCGAGGCGGACCACATCTTTGGTTTCAGGAGGGCGTAACCGACCGCCGCGATGGTAATAACGGCGGCCGGTACGATCCAGCGGTATCGGTGGGCGAGCAGGAGGGCGAGGATTTTGGGCGGGTCGATCATGGCGAATAGCCGGGGGAAAGAGCACGATTTAGGAGCGGGCCCAGACGCCACCTGACTTGGCGGCGTCTCGGTCAACTCCAACCCAGTTCGTGCTGGACCGATAATGCAGGCAGCGTGCCAAGACGGCCAGGCGACCACGCAAACGCCCACCTAAACCACTGCAAAGAAACGACTTAACGTTGTTCTGCACGCAAATATACCGAGAAAACGGCCCTTCCGTGACGTTGCTTTTTCGCCACGTGATGATTCGGCGAAACGCCCCTGTTGCGTTTTCGCAACATCACGCAGGTGACATTTTGTTAATTCAATTTGCATTTAGGTGACCATGGCGAATTGTTGTGTATCGGCACGACGTTTCCGAATCGGAACGACGCTCTGTCGGTACGCCCCACCCCCTTGGTAGCGATATGCGCGTCGAACGCCTGACTACATTTACGGACCTGATCTCCCGTCCGACCGACTGGTCGTCGCTGGTACGTGGTGTTCCGTTTCGTCGTCCCCAGTGGCTCGCTTCCTGGTGGGACAGCTACGCGCCGGGCGAACTTTATCTGCTGACCGTTTACGACGGCGATCGTCTGGCCGGTCTGCTTCCTCTGTATCGCACTCGTTCCGCCGCCAAGGGGAACATGCTCCGTCTGGTCGGCGACGGCGAAGTCTGTACTGACTACTGTAGCGTCTTGGCGACGCCGGAAGATCTGCCGCGCGTATGTGCGGCGCTTGCCGAGTGGCTGACCGAAGCGGCAACTTCCAGCGGCGACAGCTGGGATCTGCTGGAACTGGAAAACATCGCGGCCGACGACGAAGGCTTCGCCCTGCTTCGCTCCGAACTCGATCAAGCGGGCAACCTGCTGCACGAGCGCGACGCGCTGCAGTGCTGGCGACTGGAACTGCCTGAGACCCTGGAAGCGTACGAAGCTTCGCAGTCGAAATCTCATCGCAAACAGATTCGCCGCTTCTACAAGCGGACCCTCGATACCGATCGCGCCCAATTGCATGTCTGCGACAACGTCAGCGACTTGCCAAAAGCGATGGAAGTGCTGATCGACCTGCATATGCGTCGCCGCCGTAGTCTGGGACAGCCGGGCTGCTTCGCTTCGCCGCAGTTCGATCGTTTCCTCCGTACCGCGGCGGCCGAACTGATCGCAATCGGCAAGTGCGAAATCCTCTGGCTCGATCTGGACGAAGCGCCGATCGCCGCCGAGATCCACTTCCTCGGTCAGCAGATTCCCTACTGCTACCAGGCCGGCGTCGATCCGGAACGTCTGACCGAAGATCCCGGCAGCTTGATGCAGGCTGCGATCATTCGCCGCTCGATCGAGCAGCGTCATACTGCGATCGATTTCCTCCGCGGCGACGAACCTTACAAAGCCCACTGGCGGGCGACTCCGCACCGCTGCATTCATTTGCGTGCGACTCCCAATCGGGCCGCCGCGAAAGTCCGCCATGGATTGTGGCTGGCCGGACAAGAAGTGAAGAACTGGGTTAAGACGGGGCTCAACATCACCACGGCCGAATAACTCGGCCGCGGCGTCCAACCTCCCAAAAACGCTATGAGCATCCTGCGAGAACGACTGATCGACGTCTATTACGGCGCCACGTTGCCCTGGCGACTGCGCTGGAACCATCGACGTGCGCGCGTCGGTTTGTCGCCGGTAATGATCTTGTTTTATCATCGCGTCGCCGACGATAACCCCAGCAGCTGGACGATTTCGAATCGCCAGTTTGAGAAACATCTCGACTGGATCGGAGCTCATTTTGAATTCGTTTCGCTGGAAGAAGCGCAGCGGCGGATCGCCCTCCGCTACAATCCGCGTCCAGCCGTGGCGATCACCTTTGACGACGGTTACGCCGAAAACTGCGAACAAGCGATTCCGCTCCTCGTCAAACGGAAGATTCCGTTCACCTACTTCGTAAGCACCGGCAACATCCTGACCGGCAAACCGTTTCCCCATGAAGCGGACGCCGCGTTCCAAGCGCCGGTCAACACCATCGAACAACTCCGCAACATCTCGGCCGCCGGCGGTGAGATTGGCGCCCACACTCGTTTCCATGCCGATCTCGGCGCGGTCGACAACGAAGACGAGCTATACGACGAAGTCGTGTTGGCGACCCGCGATCTGGCCGCCGAAGTCGGGCAGTCGATTCGCTACTTCGCCTTTCCGTATGGTCTGCCGAAAAACTTGAATGACCGTGCGTTTGAGATGTGCCGCGAAGAAGGGCTCCTCGGCGTTTGCTCTGCGTACGGCGGCTACAACATGCCTGGGGAAGATCCATTTCACCTGCAGCGGATTCATGGCGATCCGGAACTGTCGCGATTGCGTAACTGGCTGACGATCGATCCGCGCAAGCTTTCGGTCCCACGCTACACCCCAGAAGCGATGCGTGCCGTCGCTACGCCGGAGAGCTGCGAGCAGGAAGCGGTAGGGGTGATGGTATGAGCGTCGGCGCTACCTCCGCCTCGGATTCGGTCGCGACCGACAAGCCGCAGATCTCCGCCACGCCGCTCGCCGAGAGCTTGATGCTGCTCGCCGTGCTGACGGTGGTGCAGCGTCTGGTCGGCTTCCTGCGGGGCGTCCTCTTTTGCCGCTGGCTATCGCCAGAGCAACTCGGCCAATGGGACTTGCTGTTCGGCTTCCTGATGCTGGCCGGTCCACTGGTCGTGCTCGGCGTCCCCGGCACCTTCGGCCGCTACGTCGAGTATTACAATCAACGCCAACAGCTGAAAACGTTCTTGAAGCGAACCGGCGTCGTCTCGCTCGTTCTGACGATCCTGGGCTGCTCGGTGCTGATCATCTGGGATCGCCAGGCGGCGATGGTCCTGTTCAACGAAAGCACGTCGTACCAAACGATGGTCGCTGCGGCGATCACGTTAGCGTCGGTCGTCGGCTTCAATTACCTGGTCGAACTCTTCATCGGCATGCGGCAGATGCGCGTCGTGTCGGTGCTGCAGTTTGTGAATAGCTTGATCTTCGCCATCGTTGGCCTGGGACTGATTCAATTCTGGGCGCCAACCTCGATGTCGGTGATCATTTCGTACGGTATCGCTTGTGCGGCGACCTGCATCCTGGGCGCCTACTTCCTGACGAACAAATATCGGCTGCTGCCCCCCGAAACCGAAATCTCCACCCATCGCGAGTTCTGGGCCAAACTGGCGCCGTTCGCCGCGTGGATGTGGATCGCCAATTTACTCTCAAACTTGTTCCTGGTGATCGACCGTTACATGATCGTCCACTTCGGCGGGTTCACGCCGGAACAAGCGGCGGCCGAAGTCGCCAACTATCACAGCAGTCGCGTCGTGCCGTGGCTGATGGCCTCGGTCGCCGGGCTGGTGATCGGCGTGCTGTTGCCCCACTTGTCGGCCGACTGGGAAGCGGGACGTCGCCGCGAAGTGGGCGAAAGCTCGAACTTGATCGTCAAACTGGGCTCGCTCGTCTTTACCGGCGGCGGCGTGATGATCTTGTTGGCGGCGCCTTGGCTGTTTGGCGTCGTCTTTAGCGGCAAGTACGACGGCGGTTTGGCCGTGTTGCCCTGGACCGTCGCTTCGTGTGCGTGGAGCAGCATCGGCGGCTTGACGCTGCTGTACCTCTACTGCGCCGAAAAGGCGAAACTGGTCAGCTTGCTCTATGCGGTCGGTTTGACCTTCAACATCTGCTTGAACTTTCTGCTGTTGCCGCGACTGGGACTGGAAGGCGCCGTGCTGGCGACCGCCGTCTCCAACGGCATCACCTTCTGCGTCGGGCTCAGCCTGTGCCGCCGTTTGGGAATGGAAGTCGACTCGGCGACCTGGATGGCGGTGCTATTGCCGCTGACGCTTGGCTTCGGCCTGATGATCGCCGCGCCGATCTGGATCGTGTGCGTTTGGCAAGCTGCCTGCGGTCGCTCGATCTTGTCGAACAACGAAAAACTGAAAATCGCCGAAGGACTTGGCAAACTCCGCAATCGCTACGCTGGTCGCAATCAACCGGCCCCTCGAGGAGATGCGTTATGAGCCGCTACGTCCGTCAACCGCTCGATCGCCGTGGTCCCTTGCGCGTGATGTTCATCACCACCAGCATGCCGGTCGGCGGCGCCGAGACGCTGCTGGTCAACTTGATTCGGCGGCTCGATCGAACGCGTTTCGCTCCGGAACTTTGCTGCACCAAAGAGCGCGGTCCGCTCGGAGAAGAGCTGGCGCGCGAGATTCCGACGTTCGATCATCTGTTGAGCGGCAAGTATGACCTGCGCGTCCTGCCTCGCATGATCGAGCTCTTCCGCTTGCGCCAGATCGACGCCATCGTCACGGTCGGCGCCGGCGACAAGATGTTCTGGGGACGTTTGGCCGCCTACATGGCCGGAGTGCCGGTGATCGCGTCGGCGATTCACTCGACCGGCTGGCCCGATTCAATCAACTGGCTCAATCGCCGACTTACTTCGATCACCGATCGCTTCATTGGCGTCGCCGATCCGCATGGCAAACACCTGGTCGAAGTCGAAGGGTTCCCGCCGGAGAAAGTTGTCGTCATTCGCAACGGCATCGACACCGCACGCTTTCGCCCGAACGCGGAAGCCCGTCGCAAACTGCGCCGTGAACTGCAGATCTCCGAAACCGCGCCGGTCTGCGGCATCGTTGCGGCCCTTCGTCCTGAGAAAGATCACTGCCTGTTCGTCGCCGCGGCGGCGCAGGTGTTGGAAACGGTTCCCGAAGCGCGATTTCTGATCGTCGGCGATGGACCGGAACGCCCGGCGATTGAAGCGAAATGCCGTGAGCTGGGGGTCGAACGTCAAGTGCTGATGCTCGGCAGCCGGAGCGACATTCCCGAAGTGCTGGCCGCTTGCGACTTGTTCGCGCTGACGTCAAAGAACGAAGCGAGCCCGGTCTCGATTCTCGAAGCGATGTCGGTCGAACTGCCGATCGTCGCTCCGCGCGTCGGCAGCATTCCGCAGGCAGTTGACGAAGGCGCCAATGGCTTGCTCTACCCCGCCAGCGACTTGGCGGCTGTCGCCGAAGCGATGCGAAGCCTCCTGTCGTCCCCCGATCGGATCCGTCAAATGGGGAAGTCGGCCCGCGAAAAAGCGATTCGCTACGGCTCGCTCGAAACGATGGTCGACGGTTACGAAACGCTGATCGAGTCGATCTATTCGGCAAAATACCCGGAATCGGCGGCAATCAGCCCTCACGCCGGATATCCCGGAAATCCTGCGTCTACTGCGTAAGGTCCCACAATTACAGACCTTACAATCTAACGACGGACTATCCCAGGGGAGCGCGGCGCGATACCATAGAGGCGGCGACATTTCCCTTATCGTGATGGGCGGCAGAAGGATCCGCCGCCGCAGAATTGCCGTGGACCTGAATCTCACAGCATCATTTTTAACAGCTCTAACGAAGGTATTCGCGGGCCCTAGCGTGCGCTGGGTCGACTGCCAGCCGGACACCTGTCAGCGGGTTTACTTCGCCAATCATACGAGCCATGTCGACTCGATGGTGATCTGGTCCTCGCTTCCGCCGGACGTCCGCAAGGTGACGCGCCCAACGGCCGCCAAAGACTACTGGTCGCGGGGCTGGTTTCGCCGACATCTGGCCAAATCGCTGAACGCTCTGCTGATCGACCGCGACAAAATCAAAGTGCATCAAAGCCCCGTCGACATGATGATTCGGGAGATCGGCGACAAGTACTCGCTGATCGTCTTTCCCGAAGGGGGGCGAGCGCACAGCGACAGCGGCGAAATCCGCGAGTTCAAAAGCGGCATCTATTACCTGAATAAAAAGCGACCTGACCTGGAACTGGTTCCGGTCTATATGGACAATATGAACCGCATTTTGCCGCGCGGCGAATTCCTGCCGGTACCGCTCTTGAGCCGCGTCGTTTTCGGCGCTCCGATTTGGCTTGAGGAGGGGGAAACGAAGAATGAGTTTCTGGCGCGTGCGCGTCAGTCGGTGCTGCGATTGCGAGACATTTGATCGGCCACGGAATGACTTTGCTTTCTCAAATCTTCACCCTCTTCGCCCAGTCTCCTAGCGGACATCTCCTCGATGGACCGACAGGGGTCTTGTTGGGAGTTGTGATCGGCTGCTTGTTGATCGCCACCGCCGCCGGCCAAGTGCTGAAGCGTCAGCCCGACTCGAGCGTCAATCCGGCGATCGTTCAGGCCTTCATCCATCGCGTCCGCGCATGGTGGCTGATGACCGCGATCCTGGCGGTCACCTTTTTGATTCCAACGCCGGTCGCCACGGTCATCCTGTTCGGGCTGATCTCGTTTTGGGCGCTGCGGGAATTCATTACGCTGACGCCGACGCGACTCGGCGACCATCGCACCTTGTTCTGGGTCTTCTTCGTCCTGACGCCGGCGCAGTACGTGCTGGTTGGTTTGGGTTCGGCCTATTACGAACTATTCGCGATCTTGATCCCGGTTTACGGGTTTCTGTTCGTCTCGGCCCGCATTGCGATCGCGGGCGACTACAAACGCTTTTTGGAGCGTGTCGCCAAGATTCAGGTCGGGCTCTACATCTGCGTTTACGCGCTCAGTTACGCCCCGGCTTTGCTCTACCTCGAGAAGTGGACCAACTCCGACTATTCGACGTCCGCCGGTCTCCTCTTCTTTTTCATCCTGATCGCCCAGCTCAGCGACCTGTTGCAGTTCGTCTGCGGCAAGTTCATCGGCCGCAACGTGATCGCCCCGTCGATCAACGCCAGCCGAACGTGGGAAGGATTCTTCGCCGGCACCGGTTGCACGGCGATCATTGGCGCGGCGCTCTCGCTCACCGGCGCGACTCCGTTTAACTCGTGGCAATCAGCTCTGATGTCGATCGTGATCGCCGTGATGGGCGCCGCCGGAACGATGACGATGAGCGCCATCAAACGAGACCGCGGCGTCCGCGACTACGGCACGCTGGTCGAAGGACATGCCGGCGTACTCGACCGCATCGACGCGATCTGCTTCGCCGCGCCGGTCTTCTATCACATTACCCGCTATTACTTCACAACGCTGGCCGGGTAAAAAACTCCGACACTAGCCCGCAGCGCAAGCGAGGGAATGCGTTCGGACTTCACTGGAAAGCGTCGAGTAGCGGAATGAGATAGAAGCGGGACAAGCTTCTTTTTCAATACGCAAGCACATTCCCTCGCTTGCGCTGCGGGCTAGTGTAGGGCGTCGATTAGAACCGCGGGAAGCGCGGGGTGTATTTGCGGAGCCACTCGAACCGCGACTCTTCTTTCGGCTCGGTCGTCGGCGCCGGACGATCGGGGAGCGTCGCCGTCCGTTCGACTCCCTTCGGCTGTTGCGTCAGCTCCGGCGCGATCGGGACGCGTTGCTGAAGGAAACGGACCCAATAGCTGTCGAGGATCCGGTAGCAGTCGGCGAACTGTCCCTGATGATACTTGCCGTCAGAGAGGGTCCGTAGCTTTTGCAGTTCTCGCTTCTCCCCTTCGCTGAACCCGACGTCGAAGACCTGGACTTCGTCGATCGACACGTCGCCTGCGCCCATCAAGTCGAACCCAATCTTCAGATCATCCAGATTGGCCGGCAGGTCGTAAACGCCATGCTCGAAGATCCGCCAGTTCGGCTCGACGGCCGGGTTTGGTCCGGCGCCCAGCGACAATGGTTGGTAATAGTCTTCGCCGTTCACGTCGCCGTCTACCGAAATCCGCAGCGGCGGCGACAACTGCGCCCGGTTGCTGCGAATCTGCGCTCGTACGAAGAGACGCCCTGTGGCAGGACGTGGAATCGGTTCGCTTCGAATCCACGCGACTCCGCCGGAACTTTCCATCTTCAGCGAGTTGACGCCGTTCGGCGGATTGTCGGTATCGAGCGAAATCTTGGCGTCCTTCGCCGAGTTGAAGGTCCAGCCGGTAAGTCCTTCCCCTTGCTGCGGCGATTCGAAGCCTGGGTTCTTCAGCACGGTCAGCGGCGGAACGCTCCGCAAGCTTCTCAGCCGCAGCGAGAATTCTTTGTTGCTTTGATCAATCGCCGCCAACATCGCCGACGGCAACAACACTTCCGCCGACTCAAACGTCGTAGCGGGCGAATTGATCGCGAACGCTTCCAGTCCATAGGCCGGCAGCGTCAACGACCAGGCGGCGTCTCCGGCCGTCAGCTCCACATTTTCGACCGCCGCCTTACCGAGCGGAGTCGCCGCAGCTGCCGCCGCGTGGCGGACCGTCATGTTCAACGTGATCGGCCACGGCGACGCATTGGCGAAGTAGCAGTAGGTCGTGCCATTTTTCACCACGCGGCGCGCGACCACCGGTTGGACCGGGCTCGGCTTCGACCAGACGATGTCGTCAAATCGATCGCGCGGCAAAGCGGTGATCGTCTGTAGCAGATCGCGCACGACCTCTTCTTCTCCCAGCGGAACCGTCCAGCCACCGCGTAGCAAAAGAGCCGCATCGACGTCGACCAGCGCTTCGATCAGCGGACGCCGCGCCTGGCGACCGACGCCGACGAATTCGGCCGCGATCCACGAATAGTTGTCGGCGCCCCCAAACGGATTCGCCTCATCCAATTTCGTCAGACGCATCGTCGCCGGAACGTGGAATTCGAGCACGCCGCGATTCGCATGTTGACTGTAGGCCGCTTCTTCCTGCGACGCGTTGATCATCTCGTACGCCCCCAGGTTCGCAGGCTCCCCTTCCGGGCGAACGTAGCCGGTTCGCAGCAGAGCGATCGCGTCGCTGGCCTGCAGTTGTTGTCGGCTGACGCCCGCTTCGAGCAGGGCCGCATCGAGCGTCATGTTGCGCGGCAACGTCGGCGCCAGGCGATCGTTCCAGTCGTAGCCGCGGAAAGCGCCGGCGGTATCGAGCATCAATAGCCCGGTCGGCTTCTTGCGACGAACCAGTTGCGCCGCTTCCTCATAAAATTGCGTCAGCTGTTCCGCACGCCAGGCGAGCCACGCTTGTCGATGTTGTCCCAGAATCGCCGTCGAGGGGCGTGGCCCCAGTTCTTCGATCGAATTGGCGATCCGGGTCTCATGCAGAAACCGCGCCACCGTTTCGCGATCCATGCCCCACTTGGCGCCCGGCAGTTGTGCGTAGCCGTTGGCGTTCAATTGCAACGTCACGCCGCCGAACGACGGGTGATGGCCGTAACGCTCGACCAGATCATGCACGACCTGCGCCATCGCAGCACGAACTTCGCTGCGGAGCGGATTGTAATAGGCGCCCTGCCCTCCGGCGCTGCTGACGTCGAGCGCCGTCCGACCTTGTTCGTCGACCAGGTCGAGTCGATTATCGCCGTAGGTCTCGCGTATTTGTTCCAGCGATTCCAGCGGCGCATTGAATTCGATCGCCGGGAACAAGGTTAGGCCTGCTCGATCAAATTGCCGCAGCAGCATTTCGAGCACATCTTTTTGAACCGGGTCGCGCCCATCCAAAAAGTAGACCCCTTTGTCATACTTGGGATTCGTGCGGATCCAGGGGCTGGGGAACAGAGCGGAACCTTCGCTGAGGACCGAGATCGACGCGCCGTTGTAGCCTGCGTGTTGCAGATACTTCACCAGGCGATCCCCTCCTTCGTAGAAGGTGATCCAATCGTCGAGACTGCGCTGCGATACCGGGTTCACGTCTTGCGTCGCCGAGAAGGTATTGCCGAAGAGGGGCTTCTCGTAGTGAGCGATCGCCAAACGGCCGTCGACCAGCGGCTGGGCGGTCGCCGGCGCAATCGCCGCTTGCCCCGCCAATACGCGGATCCGTCCGAAGACCGCCGCTCCTTCTTCGCGACGATTGGTCAGCACCAACAGCGGCGTGGCGCTCTTCGGCCAGAAGACGAGCCGATGCGTTTTCACTTCGCCGGTCTCGCCGCCAACCAGGCCGCGATTCTCCAGTCCTGCGTCGACGCCGATCGGCGAAATCGAGCCAGCGGCGTTCGGCTCAATGACGCTGATCCCCAAACTCTGAGGAATGTCGCTCGGGTATTCGATTTCGAGGATGTGCGGCTGGCCGACATGTTCGATCGCCAGCGGAAACGCATGCCAACCGTCGACCGTCAGTTCGGTCCATTTCCGATCGAGATGGGTCCGCGTCGACGGAGGCTGATTGAACAGCTCGGTCGGCCGTTGGCGACGCCATGGATTGTATTGCGAAAGTCGCGATAGTCGTTGCCACCAACCGGGACTCGCCGGATCGATGTCGACAACCGAACGAAGCGGTCCATCTTCCGACTCCGCCGGCTTCAGCGGATCGATAACGACCAGTTGCACTTTCCGCTCGAGAAGCGGCTTCGCCGAAAAGACAAGGTTGGCCAGTCGATCTTCGACCAGCGTCGCCGTCAGTTCGTAAACCCCTTCTTCTTTCGGCAGCGGGACGGGGAAGGTGGTCGGCAAGTCGACTCCACCGCTCCGATCGGCGACGACCGCTTCGCTTTGCGACCAGATGGCGTCAGTCTTCCTGGCATGACTCAGTTTCAACTCGAACCGTAACTTAGCGCCAAGCGGCAATTGCGGCTGCACCGCCTGGTAGCGGACCGAGAAAGTTTCGCCCGGTGCGAAGACCAGGCTCGACCGATCGAAAACCGGCTGGAGCGCATCCCCCGGCGTACGGCGAATCAGCAGTTGCGTTCCTTGATCGTCAAGCGCGGCGCTATGCGAGCGATCGACCAGCATCTGCAGCGGCACGACGATCGCTTCCGACTTGCCGTCGCTCGATTGGGGATAGATGTGAATTTGCAGCTGCGCCGTTAGCGGCGCGATGACGGTAAGGTCAAAGCCGTCGTAGGCGCGTTCGGTACGATGTTCGATCGCCAGTCCGCTTTCGACCTGGCGAACGGATCGAGCCTCATCCGCTTCCATGCCGAGCAAACGTTTCAGCACGATCTTCCCATCGGAAACGCGAACGTCGCCGTTCCACCGCTGAACCGGTCCTCCCCCCCAAGCGACCCGCAAATCAAGCTGAACGGGTTGGCTGGGATTCTGAGCGGCGGCGAAATTTCCTGCGCATAGCAGCGACCAGGCCAAAAGAATCGGCGCATAGAGACAGACAAGACGCGTACCGCAACGCCGCGCACGTCTCGCCGTCGGACCTCCTTGTCCGGGAGAAAACGCCATCTGCTGGTCGATTTTCAGTTAAAATGCCATCCTAGCAATGGTGAGATACTGGTCGCGGATTATAGGCCAGCACTCCCTTTTACGACTAGAGTGATTGGGGCGACAATCGAGCGAATCGAATCGCAATTGCCGCATGCCGCTAGCACTGACCGAGGAGCGTTCGCTGTGAGCCAACTTGTCTTGTACGCCTATGACCCCCGCTGGCCGCAAGCTTTTGAGCAGATGAAATCGAGCTTGCGGTTTGCGGCCGAAGGGCTGATCTCCGAGGTCGAGCATGTCGGCGGCACCGCAATTCCCATGGCTCCGGCCCGCGACGGCGTGGTCGATCTGCTGGTCGGCGTTGAGAATGCCGAAAAACTAGCCCTGGTCGCTCCCTACATCGAAGGCCTTCGCTTCACGGCCGTCGACAGCCAGCTAGCGGAAGAAGGAGTTCTGGCCGAATACCGTCGCCCGCGTGCCGGCAGCACGCCTGCCTATCGCTTGTTGCTGACTCCGGTCGACGACGATTTCTGGCGACGCGCGATTCAGTTTCGCACCGCGATTTCGCACTGCGGCGGCTCGACCGAACGATATGCGCAGCTGAAACGACGCCTAGCGATGTCAGGCGTCGATGGAGCGCAGTACGAGCTCTCAAAGATCGTCTTCTTCCGCCATATCGAAGAGCAGCAGAGCGGCGGAGAGCTGGAATAGGCCGTTTCGTCAGCAGGAAACGGCAACGCAAGCCGGCCGGAGAGTGGAGAGGCTCGGGGTAGTAGTCATTCGGCGCCCAGTCGCGCGTTCGACAAAGCGCCTCTCGACTCCCCGGCATTCGGCTCACATCGGCGACTTTTGCGGCAACAGGTCCCGCCAAAGTCGCAGGGAGGTATACGGGTAGAAAGCGAGCGTTACGCCATCGCGTCGTCGCTCGAGGCGTCAGCGGACAGACCATCCGGACGAGCGGTGCGCCGACGACGCTTGGTCTTGGTCGTGCTCCACTCTTTGGTGAGCGATTCAAAAACGTCAGGCGATTCGTAGCGAATCACGTTTTTGCCTTCCGGCATCGGGCCGATCAGCCCGCGGAAGATCGGCATGCCGCGCAGACCGAGATCAGTGCTGCAATCTTCGACGCCGACTTGAATGTGCATTTTCAGCAGAGGTTCGGCGGTATCGTAATCTTTGATCCGCAGTTGACCGTTTTGTCCGCGGGTCACAATTCGGTAAGTATCCTTCTTTGCCATAATCCCTGCTCCGCTGGTGTCTCGTCGTTTGGACCGATCGCTCTTGGCGACAGGGATAGTTATCGACGGGCTGCTAGCAGAGACAAAGGTTTTCTAGAGAAGGACTTAAAGCGAGATTATCGGCTACAAGCGGCACAATGCGCACGATGCGCGTCCCACCACCCGGCATGGTGATCCAGCGCGGTCTAATGCATCGGCCAAGGGCGTTGAACTTAACCGACGTATGACTTTTCGCCGTGCGACCCTGCGTGCGAATAGAACGGAATCGCGGCCGGCAGGGACGAACCCTTGTCGCTCGACGCTGCCAATTCGCCGCGGCGAATCCCCATCTCAGGCGGCGCATCAATACCGACGCGAACGCGGCCACCCTTCAACTGGCTGATGGTGATCACAATGTCATCGCCGATGCGGATGGTTTCGCCAGGTTTGCGTGTCAGAACCAACATATGCTTAAGCTCCTAGGGGGAAAAATCGAGGGGAAATCCATTTACCTTGCCTGAGCGATAGGGTTGTAGAAGCAAACGGCAAACCAAACAGGGGAAAAGCCTCCCCAAAGGACAATTTTCTCATTTTTGGTCACTTTTCGGCGAATTCCCTCACGAAGCTGCGGAGTGCCGCCGACAGGCTCCCCGCCACCCTGGTTTCTGGCCTGCCAACTTTGTCCAAAAACGGCAGTTGCTAGCCTTCTCAAGCGGCGCACTTCCAGTTCAGAATCGCACAGCAGAATTGAGCGGGAATTCCCGCAACGCGCGCTTCATGCTGAGACGCGACCCGCGACTGTTTCAAGATGAGACGCCGCCGCAGGAATTTCCCTGACGAACCATCGCGGGGGCGGACTTGTCTATAAAGCGTCCAACGTTAAACTAAGGGACTTCCCCTGGAGGGTACGCGAATGGTTAGCAACCTGACTCGAAATCAGGCGCCGGGCAACCGGTTGAGGGTTCGACTCCCTTGCCCTCCGCTTCAGGCCGAAAAGACCTAAGAGATAAGGACTTGCGTCGATGACGCGAAGTCCTTTTTTGTTTCTTGGGTCCACTCAACGGGGCCAAAATCTATTGCCCTGCTTCGTCCCTACCCGGCAGTCGCTGTAATTCAAACAGATGCAGCCACACCCCTGGCTTCGGCTCAAATTTGGTTGGCCGAGAGATCGTCGGATTCTCGGGGAGGTAGAGCGTGAGCGTTTCTCCGTTCTGTCTGCAGATACCTCGGAGCGTTTTCCCTTCGTTGCTTCCGCCTAACTGCACGGCGTCTACGGCTACCGGCGAGACCGTCGTATCCAAAGTGACGCGAAATTCGGCCGTCACTTCTTTTCCGCTGACCTCAAACGTGTAACGCCAAAGCTGCCCGTCGATCTGAAAGAAGAACGGGGTTGGCGACGTCCTGACGGGAAGCTCAGTACCGCCGATTACCAAACGCGTGACGTTCCAGCGACCATCGAGCGATTCCGCTTCCGGCTCCGCTCCGCACACGTTGCCGGCGATCACCACTAGAGCAAGCACCGACAGCGACCAACGGAAAAAAGAAGTCATCGCGATCCTGCCAAAAATGGAAATCGATTAGTTCGCCGCGGTCAGTTTTTCGACGGTCACGATGTACCGCACTTTGACTTCCACGCCGCTGCGGCGCTCCAGGCTTCCCACCACCTTCGCCTGCTTGCCGCTGAGCTCTTCGGCCAGTTTACGAAACTCCGCATTCTCCCCCAATTCCAGTTCCCAGGTGATGCCGCTTGCGGTGATCGTCGTGCCGGTCGTTTCGCCGCCGATGGCGACCAGGCCGGACTCGATCTTGCCGATCACCGTCACTTCGATCGAGCCTTCGCCACTTTGCGACGCCGTGATCGGTTTGCCGTTGACGCTCTGTGCGTCTCCCTTGTTCACCGCGACCAGGCGATAGGCGAATCCAGGTCCCGCCATGCGAGTTCCGGCGGCGATAAACTGGATGTCGTTTTCCTTGAGCGAAGGTCGCAGCATCACGCGATTTGGACCGTCGACGATTCCGATCAAGACGACCTGCTTGTCAAAGTCGACGTTCGGCAACGCTTCGTCGGGCCGCCAGGCGTTCCACAGCTTCTTGAATTGCTCGCCGTCATTGATGAAGCCCGACTCCGGCGCCAGTTTCTTCAGCGCGTTGTCAGGCGTCTTGCCGTACCAATCTTGATTCGGATCGACTTTCAATTCGGCCGACATCGCCAACGGAGCGACGATTGCAGCCAACAGCATGGCGGAGAGAAAACGAGTAAACATAGCTTTATCCTTCGTAGGACGGGGAATGTCGTTCTTTGCTCTCGGTACGACGAGCGAAGGAGCCGAATCGTTTTGCGACGACGATTCGGCTCCCCGCATTCTCTTCCTTTCCTACCGCCACGACAACACTTTGAAGACCCCTTCGTGACGTTTCGCTCGCTCCGGCAAAGCGATCAAGGTATCTCGATAGAGGCTCAGCACCAACGCGATCCCGAAGAACGCTCCGCCGCCGATCATCATGGTGACCGCAACGTTTTGCAGCATGCTCGGCAGTTGCACGTAGCAAAGGAGCGTTCCGAAGTAGAGGAGCATCGCGACGCCGCCGGTGATGGTCGTTCCTCGCACGCGGCAAACCAGGCCGACGCCAACCAGGATCAACGCGATCGCCAGCACGCCGATCTCGTGGAACATTCCCCACGCCGACAGGTCGGGCGCGAATTGGAAACGTCGCCACAGCAGAGCGACCGTCATCGGAATCGCAAAGAGCAAACTGCCAATCCACAGGCCGAGCGAGACTTCGTCCTGCTTTTTGTCGTCTTCGCGATACCAGCCGACGTGACTCGCGATCAGCACCAAGGCGCCGATCACGGTCGCCGCCAGCTCCACCTTTTGATGGATCAGCAGCTTGCTCGACGCGGCGCAGAAGACCACCATCGTCAACAGCTGGCAAAGGGCCAACACCAGGTAACCGCGGCGCCACGGCGTCGCCGCGACCATCGCCGCTCCGACGAGCGACGCCAAGCTGAGTCCGAGCATCAAACCGACGATGCTGAACTCAAACTCCCGCAGCGGCAAACGATTGAGGGCGTACAAGATCCCCGCCGCTCCGGCGAGCGACAACACCAGGTTGCCCCCCATGAACATCGCGTTGGAAGCAGTCTTGCTCTCGTTGCGATCGAGGATTTGCCAGCGATAAAGTCCGAGCTGCACCAGACCAGCCGCGGCGAAAGTTGCAATCCCAGCGACGATCCCAGCATCGGCGTACCAGAGCGCTTGCCAGGCCGCCAAGATGCCGGCCACGGTCGCCAGATAAACGCCGAACGCCTGACGTTGCAGTCGCGCCGCCAACAGGTAGAAGCAGCAGACTTCGCCAAAGAAGATCGCCAACCGCAGGTGAACCATCCGCGCCTCGATCGGCGTCGCATCGCTCGGCTGGAACCAACCGAGCGACGAAAGGATCACATGGGCGAGCAACAGTCCGGTCGCCAGGTGAGCGGCCATTTCCAATCCGCCGGCAGCACGAGGCGGATAGAAGCGGGACGCGAGCAAATAAGCGACCGGAATCACGACCATGATCGGCGCCGCAACATGCCACGCGCCCAACCCGAACAGCGCCAGTCCGCCGATCGTCGCCAGCATCACCGACAGGGCCGCCGCGATGAAGTAAACTCGCTCTGCGTTCCCTTCGTCTTGCAGCGCGACATGAGCGCCAAAGCGGCAACTGACCGCGGTGACCACCATCGCCACGACATAGGTCCAGCTCCAACCGAGGCTCGGCTGAAAGTATTCGATTCGCAAGTACTGGAAGATGCCGATCACCAGCGGCGCCGCCAGCAGCATGACTGCCAACGCATGGGTAATCGTTTCGGCCGCCGGGCGATCGATCAGCTGCGTGCTGCGATCATCGGCCGGTCGTATCAGTACCAAACGGATCGCATTGATCAACAGCGAAGTGCACGACATCGCCAGGATCAGCGTCTCCGGCGTGATCTCGATCGGCAGCAAGTCGAGGAAGATCAACTCGGCGAAGAAGCAGCTGATGATCGCCGCGACCAGGTACTTGCCGCTTCGCTCGACCATGAAGTGCGAATAGGCGTACAGATAGATGGCGCCCACCGACAGGAAGAGGGCCAGCGTCTTGAGTGCGACGTTATCGGCGAGCAGCGGCTGATCAAACGTCAGCGGACCACGGAACCAACCATGCCAGACGTCGACTAGTAGCGGCTGGTAGCACCACGCCGCAACGCACCAACCGACCAGCACCGAGACGGCGCCAAGCAACAGAATCTGCCCCGCCCGAAAACTAGCGCGGCCGAACTTGTCGCGGCTGAAGTCTCCCGCGCCGACCGGAAAGGCCCGCTCGGCGTGAATCGCAATCGCGGCGATCGCCATCAACAGCGAAGCGGCGGCCGCTCCCTGCCAGAACTGCGCGACATGCTGGTCCGCGAGAATTAACAACCCAGTAAGAGTCGCTCCTCCAACAACCACATAGACGAAGATCGCGTCCCGGATCTGCCGAGCCATCAAGACGTAGAGCATGCAGATCACCAGGGCCGGAATCCAAAGATGCCCTCCCTCGTTCAAGACGATCAACCCTTGTGCGTCATAGAACCAAAGATGGAGCGGCATCAAGAGGCAAGATAACAAGGCGACGCCGCGGCCGGCCGTTTGAAACTTCGACCAGCGAATCATTGCGACGCCTCCCAGCAAGATCGCCAGGTTCCCCGCTCCTAAACAAATCGCTACCGTCAGCGGATCGTCAAAGAAGCCGATCGTCGCCAGCCAGATCACCAGCCCGATCATCAGCAGACCGCCGCCGATCGCCATCAGGTACTGCAGCGTCTTCGGATCGAGCGCCACCTCCAGAAAGCTGCGCTGCGGCTCTTCGATCACTTCCGCCGCCGCGGTCCATTCCTGGGCCGGCTTTTCAGTGTTCGCCGGGCGGTTCAACTGCGCTCGAACTTCGCGACCGCGAGAGCGATTCCGGCGTTGGCACGCCTCCTTTTCTTCCAGATCAAGCCGTCCGCTTTGCAGATGGCGATCGATCTCTCGGTCAAGGAAGGTCAGGTACCGGAACTCTTGCGCCAGACTCCCCTCCTCTTCTCCCTGCTCTGCCAGCGGCAATTCACCGGGCGGCATCGCCAGCGGATTGTCGGCAAGTTCGCGGTACTGCCCCGCGATCGCAGCGTGATGTTCGGCCGATAGATATCCCTCTTGTCGCCAGACTTCGAAGGCTTGCAAGGCGAATTGAATCGCCTGGGCGTAATCTTGACGCCGGTCGCTCATGGCCCGCTCCCAGAGATGGTTGGTGATGGTCCCACGGATGGAGGTTGGGACTAATCACAAACGCGTAGCTGGCGCCGGATTGGGACAATTTGCGGAAAAAAAGGGCTATCGCCCGGCGATTCCGGCACAAACGGCCATCGCGGCCAAGAAGACGAGCGCCACGCCGACGGTCACCGCGATCGCAACTCCGATCTTGGCGTACGAAACTGGAGCTTGGCCGTAGTTCTTGCCGGTCTGCCCGTTGATCAGGAAGCGGAAGACCTGATCCTTGTAGCGATAGGCCATGATCCAGATCGGCAGCAGCATCGGCTCGCTCGACATATCCTGGATCCGCAGATTCACTTTGACGTTCCGGCTGCGGGGCGGAACGTACTCGGCGTCGCAAGCCTGACGCTCCAGTTCCTCCAGCCCATTACGGGCATACGGCCGAGCGTACTTGCGCGAAACCTTGAAGTCCTCGACCGTGTATGAATCGAAGTCAATCGACGACGGCTGAACCGCGGCGTTCAGATGAAACGGCCCGATCGCGTCGGTTTCTTGCGGAGTCAATGCGCCGCTCGCGCCGACCAACAGACCGCGATACTCGGCGTTGTGCTGACCAGATACGGGACGCCAATCGCCGCGGGCGCCATACGGCAAGTCAGACGTATCGGCGGTCCAGTTGCTGAAGACCTTCGCTTGAAAGACCCAAAACGGGACGTACACCGGCGTGATCTTTTCGATGATCGCCGCGTCCGACAAATCGCTGGGACGCCAATACCCTTTCTTGAGCGCATCGCGAAGCAGTCTTTCCGCCTGCGAGCGATCGATCGAAAAAGGAATCGCCGCTTCGGGCGCAATCGTCTTATGATCCTTCTTCTGTTTCAGCTTTTCACTACCGCAGAATGGACAGCGGAGCGTTCCCTCTTTCGCCGAGTAGCTCATCGACGCACCGCAGCTCTCGCAATCGAAGCTGAGCGTCGACATCGTCGCCTGGTCCGCTTCGCGTCCTTCGCGATGGGGCGCTTCGGTGCCGCAGTTGCCGCAGAAGAGATCCTCTTCGTCGATCAAGGCGCCGCAATTCAGGCACTTTTCCAGGCGTTCGCTCATCCGATTCCTATTTCAACGAACTAAGAATCAGGATGAGGATCACCACCAGAATGATCAGTCCGACGACTCCGCCGATGACGCCGCCAATCCGCTGCCACGAAATCGGCTTGTCGCCGGCGATCTTGCCGGTTTGCCCATTGACCAGAAAGCGATAGAGCTTGTCTTTGTAGCGGTAGCTGAGCAGATAAACCGGCAACAGGCAGAGGTCCGAACTCTCGCGGCTAAAGCGAGTTTCGACCGCCAGACTGCGATGCGTATTGCCTGGCAAGAATCCGGCGATGTTCGCTTGTTCGCGGCGATAGAACTCTTGCCGGCAAATCTGAATCGCTTCCGCTCTTTCGATCGAGTACTCTTCGGCGCTCCACCCGGCCAGGTAGAACGGTTCGTAGCGCTTCAGCGCCGGCAGATTGAACGGCTTGATTCGATCGGCGTCGGTTTGCTGCAACCCTTTGCTGGCCGAAACGAGATAGCCGCTGTAGTACTGATGATGTTCGCCATCGAGCGGCCACCACTCGGTCTCGGTCACGGTCCGGGTCTTGGTGACCATCTTGCCGTTTTCCATCGTGGTGTACGTTTCGGTCCGATACCAATACTCACCGATCGACGCCGACCAGCGGCTCTCGGCCAACATCGTGAATCCCCAAAACGGCAGATAGACGCCGCGCATTTTCTCAGCGACTTTCGCCAGACGTAGATCGCCTGGGCGAAACCACTGGTTGTCTTTGATCCAAGCGAAGAACTTCTCTTCCGCTTGCTCCGGCGTCACGCCAAAGCCGATCACAAACTCGGGACGCTGTCGACCGGCGACGTCGGGCGAATACTCGACGACGTAGTTCGAATCGCAGAAGGGACAGACGAAGGCCCGCTGATCGACCGAGACGCTCACCTTCGCGCCGCAACTGTTGCACTGAAAAAACTTGTGCTGGTCGTCGCCGCTGCCGGCCGGTTTGAGCGGCTCGACCACTTCGCTCGGCGTGCCGCACGCCGGACAGAACTTGTCTTGCGGGTCGACCGGACAGCCGCACGAAGGACAGGGCTCTCCCGACGGCGGTACGACTTCCGCGTCGACCACATCATCGACGATCGGCTCGACTAGCTCTTCGTGCGAAAACGTCTCAGCGGAGGACATCGGGGCGATTGTCTCTGGGGAGAGGGTTTAGCTGGAGTGACTTAATTGATAGACGGTCTGGAGGAGCGATTCGACATCCTTGTACTTCTTTTTCCCTTCCAGCGCCCGGTCGATCAACTTGCGGGCGTCGCTTTCGCTATGCCCCAACGAGCGGAGCACCTCGAACGTTTCCGAGATGACGTCGCGGGGAGCGATATCGTCCGGAATGTCGTCCCGACCGACCAGCAGGGCGAACTTCGGCACCTTGCGGCGCAGCTTCGCCACAATCCGCTCGGCGGTGGCTGGACCAACCCCCGGCAGCGCCGAAAGGCCCTTGGCGTCCTGTTCTTCGATCAAAGAGGCGACTTCTTGGACCGGGCGGACCATTGCTCGCAAAGCTTTTCGAACGCCGACCCCGTCAACCGAGCAAAACAGCTCGAAAAACTCCCGTTCGATCCGGTCCGAAAATCCGATGATTCGCGGCGTCAGGCGCCCCTGTTGAGGGTTCCCGTCCAGGTATTCGATCGTGTGGAGCGAGATTTCCTCGCCCAGACGGTTCTGCAATTGTCGACGAACGAACTCGGGAATCAAAACTTCATATTCAAAAGCGCCGACGGCGAGCGAACAGGCAGCTTCACTGACCGAAGTCACTTTTCCCGTAATTTTGGTAATCAACGCAGGAGTTCCTGGATGCGCAAACGAAAGCGAAACCACGTTTTTAGAGGATACCGACGCCGTTACGCAACCTGCGTCGGCGTGCTCTCGAGATAATAGTGGCAGAGGGCCACAGCCAATGCGTCGGCGACGTCGGGCGGATCGGGGATTTCGGCCAATCCCAGCTCGCGCTGGACCGAAAGCTGGATCTGATTTTTCGGCGCTCGGCCTGATCCGGTCAGCAGTTTTTTGATCTGGGTCGCCGAATAATGGTGGATCGGCAGCCCGGCCTGTTCAGCCGCCAGACAAAGGACGCCGCGAGCATGTCCCATGATGATCGCCGTCTTGGGACGTTCGTAATGTGAGTAAAGCTGTTCGATCGCCATCGCATGCGGCTTGAGCGTCTCAATCACGTCCCGGACGCCGTCATAGATCTCGCGTACCCGGGCCGGTAGCGAACCGCGCGTTTTGCCCCGGACGACGCCGGCTTCGATGATCTGAATGCGGCGATTCCGGGCTTCGACCACCGCATAGCCGGTGATGTTCAGCCCCGGGTCAATTCCGAGAATTCGTCTGCTCTCCATCGCATTCCTACCAGCTTCTTTGCAAAAGCGGCCGGGTCCGCCGCGTCGCCTCTGATTGTATCGGGATCCCTAATTTCGAGCGAGGCGCATCAAAAAGCCCCGCTGTTGGCGGCGGGGCCTTTTTGAAGAGGATTCGCGCGAGATTCCCGTGGGGATGGGAACCTACTGCGAGATCACTTCGGCCGGCGGTGCGAACTTCGCGTCGAAGTCGCGATAGACTTCGTCGAACACGTCGTTCGAGTAGGGCAGACGAGGATTGGAGACCCATTGCTCGGCGACCGCTTGTTGCGGCGCGATCATCGCCGCGTTGTACGGACGGAAGTAATAGTAGAAGTGGGGCGAGGCTTCGTACGGATAGTGCTGGCACATGTTGCCCGGGCAGCACCAGACGGCCGGCATGCAGTGGTTCGACCAGAAGCTGTAGTACTGCTCGCAACCATGATAGTAGTGGTCGCTGCGGCGCGACGTCCGATCGAAATAGGCTTGGCCGTGGTGCGGCATGTACTCGACCGGCGCCGAGTCATACTGCATTACCGACATTTCGGTCGTTTCCGGCGTCATCTCAATGATTTCGGCCTCTGGGTACTGGGCGATCGTCGGCGCGTTGTATTTCACTTGCTGCATGACGCCGGTTCCGACTTCGTCGGAAGACATATGCACCGCTGGCGTCTCGCGGAGCGACGGCGGGGTCAAATGTCGCGTCGTGCCATGACCAGGTTGGGCCGCAACGGCCGCTACGGCAACTAGAAACGTGAGTTGAACCATCGTCCGCTACTTTCCCAGATAGAACGTCAGGAATACGACGCACCCCACTCCTCGGGTCGCGTCACTCTCCTAACTTCGACCGTCCAGTCGCATGTTCTCAGAAAAACCGGATCAACCGAGAGACCTTGCGCAGCTTCCTGCGCAAAGCGCAAACCTCCTGAATTTCCATTTTGGGGGCGGTCTGCTAGCGACGTAGCGTGCCATCATCCCTCTGCTAGTGCCTGAAGAATCATCAAAATCGTTAGATTTTACCAACCAAGTTGAACTGAGTTGGGTGACTTTTCCGATTGTTGATGACATTGCCGATCATCTCGAGTTTGCAGAGGGCCGGCAAATTCGTACGTCAAGCAACGACGGCGGCGATTAAGAAAGACCAATAGGATGACAATGCGTAACATCAACTCCGCATTCGCGACTCTGGCGATCCTGCTCTGTTTAGGAGGATTCGCGTTCGGTCAGGCGCAAGAACTATTGCCGGCGCCCAATCAGATCGAGCAGTTGTCCAATCCCAAAGCGGAATCGCTGCAAAAGCAATCCAATTTGATCGACGAAGTGCTCGAACCGGAGCTGATCTTCACTCTGCTGGAATCGCAGTCGAAGATCATCCGCACGAAGGCGCCCGTGTTTCGCATCGCGATCACGAACCCGACGTTGGTCGAAGTGAACGAATTCTCGCCGAACGAGCTGGAAGTGATCGGCTCGCAGGCCGGCCAAACGACGATGACCCTCTGGTTCAACAACCCAGACGGCACCGTCTCGACGTTGCGATACCTGATTATCGTGACCAACGAAGACGACCGGGCCGAACTGGAATACGGCAAGCTGCAGGCTCGCATCAACGAGTTGTTCCCCTACAGCCGCGTTCAGCTCTTCCCGATCGCCGACAAGCTGATCATCCGCGGCCAGGCTCGCGACGCGAAAGAAGCGGCCGAGATTCTGGCGGTCGTCGGCGAACAAACGGTCAACCAAAACGGCAACATCACCAACGGCGGCGCGGTCAACGTCGGCTCAGTAGCTCGCTTGCCGAACGCGAATGATCTGGAAACCACCTCGCTGATCAACTTGCTGGAAGTCCCCGGCGAACAACAGGTCATGCTGAAAGTTCGCGTCGCGGAATTGTCGCGAGAAGCGGCTCGCGAATTGGGGATGGACTTCTCGGTCATGGAAGAATCGTTCTCGATCGCCCATACCATCATGGGAGGCGCCGGTAACTTGTCGGCCATCCTCGATGGCGGCGACGTCGAACTCTTCATCCGCGCCTTCAGCAGCAACGGCACCGCCAAGATCTTGGCCGAGCCGACCTTGATGACTTTGAGCGGCCAATCGGCCAGCTTTATTGCGGGTGGCGAATTCGCCGTGCCGACGGCCGTCGGCGTCGGCGGCATCGGCGCCGTCAGCACTTCGTTCCGCGGCTTCGGTACGCAGGTCAGCTTCACGCCGACCGTCACCGATAAAGACATGATTCGCTTGTCGGTCGCGCCGTCGGTCAGTTCGGTGAACGAAAACCTGACCGTCGACGGAGTGCCGGGTCTCGACATTCGGGGCGCCGTCACGACGGTCGATCTTCGCGAAGGTCAATGGCTCGCGATCGCCGGTTTGATCCAAGACGAACAAGAAGCTACTCGTTCGCGGTTCCCGCTGCTGGGCGACATCCCGTACGTCGGCGCCGCCTTCGGCAGCCAGTCGACCAAGCGGATTGAAACGGAACTGGTCATCCTGGTGAGCCCGGAACTGGTTCACCCGATGGAACGCGACCAGGTGCCGCTTTACCTGCCGGGGATGGAAGTGACGGAACCGACCGATAAAGAGTTCTTCCTGCACCAGCAGATCGAAGGCTTGCCCGGTTACGACTTCCGCAGCACGGTCTGGCCGACCTACCGTCACCAGATCCACCACCAAAACTTTGAACAAGTGCGGCTCCAACGCGAAGCTCGCAAGTGTCGCGGTCAATATCAGGAAAGCGAAGGGTATTACGTCCACGGACCAGCCGGCTTCTCCGACTAGTCTCGCTCGCTCCCTTCGCCCTTCCCTAACCACTTACAACTTCGCCATCACTGAGGGATCTTCCCGATGAAAAATCGCCGCAACATTGTCGCTGGATTCGGCCTGTCGGTCGTGATGTTCGGCGCCATGACAGGCTGCCACCGTCACGGCATCATCGAACCGGCGCCCTATCCGCCGATCGGCTCGGTCATCGATCAGATGAATGAGGCGCAGGAACAGAACGCCGAAGCGGCCAAGTTCGTCATCTACATGCATGAATTTGAAGCGAGCGTGCCGGAAGAAAAGATCCGCAACGTGCAAGCGTGGCGGCTTAACGACTACGGCGAGGATCACGTGAAACAGATCGCCGCCAAACTGAAGGAAGGGGTCGCCTTCCCGGTCGTGATCGAACGCAGCGAAACGAGCGTCGATCCGCGCAGCACCTACAAATACCCGGTCCACTTCAACGATGAGATCGACGAACGTCGACGCCAGGTCGTCGTCTCGGCGCTGGTCCACATGGGGATCGATGACGCCGAGAATCGCGTCGTCGTGGCGCCGTCGTTCTCCGAAGGTTTGAACGCCCAGGAAGCGGCCACCAGCTATGGACGATCTCGCATCGGCAACGGCGGTGGATATGGCGGCGGATATGGTGGCGGCTTCGGCGGCGGCTTTGGCGGGGGCGGATTTGGCGGCGGTGGCGGTTTCTTCTAATCGCTTACGACCCCCGCACCTTGAATTGATTGACTTTCAACTGTATTCAGTAGCGAACATCATGGTCAAATACGCTCCGATCGCTTTGCTCGTCTCCGTCGCTTGCGTCGGCTGCGCTTCGGCGCCGCAAGGAGGCGGCGGACTGTTCACCGCGATGCAGCCCGGCCGCACCGACTATAGCCAACAGTTGAGCCTGGCCCGTTTGTCCGAACGTCAAAACAAGACCGAATCGGCCGAACGTATTTACCATGCGATCCTGAAACAGCAGCCGGACAACGTCGTCGCCAATCACCGCATGGCCGTGATGGCTGCGAAACGCGGACTGCAGGAAGACGCGGGGACCTACTTTCAAACTGCCGAAGCGGGCGGCCTCCGCACCGCCGAGTTCTATAACGACTACGGCTATTGGCTCTACCTGCAAAACAAAACCGAGCCAGCCGAACAATACTTCCAGAAATCGCTCGCAGTGGACGGTTCGTACCGCGCCGCTCACAACAACCTTGGCCTGATCCTGGGTGAGCAACAGCGTTACGAAGAAAGCTTGAAGCACTTCATGCTGGCGGTCGACGAAGGGGAAGCTTACGCCAACCTGGCGTTCATCCAGTCGCAAATGGGCGATTTGGACTCGGCCGAAGGAAACTACCACCGAGCCCTGGAAATGAATCCGGAACTGCGTCGCGCCGCTCAGGCCTTGGTGCAGATCGCCGGCAAGCGTGGTCATATCCAGCCGGTTCAGCAGACCCCGACCAATCGCGAAAAGTCGACGGCCGACCAGGTCGCTCAACACGACGACGCGACGGCCAACGTCGCGGAAGTCACGCCGGAACAAGTCGCGCCGGTCTCGTACATGGCGCCTCACAACCCGGCCAACGCCGATGCCGCCAAAACGCAGCAGATGGTCGCCGACGCCGGTCAGGCTTCGCTTGAAACGAAAGTCGAATCGTCGATGACCAGCAAGTCGGGGCTCCACTACCCGCAGATCATGTCGGTTCCGCCGTCGCTGAAGGTCAATCAGATGCGACAGAGCGCGAGCGACAACCCGAGCGCCTCGCAACGACTCGGCTTTGCGGAGAACTCGCTGAGAGATACGACCCGCAGCGAATAACGAGCGTTACTCGTAGCGATTCGCCAGCGGACTTGGTGAAGCGGAGACGTTCTGATCGAGCGCCCCGCCCTCTTGGGTTCCGTTCGTCATAAAGTCATGCAACCGCAATGCGGATGGGCCCAGCAGCAAGATATAGATCGGCGGGGCCAACAGAAAAATGACCGGGATCAGCAGCTTGATCGAGTTCTGATTCCCTCGCTCTTCGGCCAACTGACGACGCGTCCGACGAATGCTGTCGGCGAAGTCGCGAAACGCTCCCGCCACGCTGCCGCCGATCCGTTGCGCCTGGGTCACCAGCGTCGAGAGGGCGTTCACTTCCGGAATGTCGAGTCGCTTGGCGAAGTTCTGAATCGCCTGGGTCAGCGAGCCGGTTTCGGCCTGACGATCGATGATCATCAGTTCGCACGCCAGATCTTCGTGCGAACGAATCATTTCGTCGCTCACCCGCTTGATTGATTTTTGCAGCGGCAGCCCGGCGGTGGTCGTCATTGTGATCATGTCGAGCGCGTCGGGAAGCGCGTGTTGAATTCGATTGACGCGAGCCGACGCCTGCGAGCTGATGATAACGCGGGGAATCGCGAAAATCAGAATCAACACCGCCAGGCTGACGATCAGCACCAGCTGGGTCGTCGCTTCGCTCAAGTCGGGAATCGCCACCAAGGCGACGCCAACAAAAACGATCCACGCAACCAACGCCGCGTTGCGAACCGCCAGGAATTCGTCGGCGGCGTCGCGATGATAGTAGCCCGCTTTGACCATATCTTTTTGCAGCGTCTCGTACGACGACTTCGAGATCGGCACGATCCCGGCGAACGCGCGAGTCATTCCGCCGAGTCCGATCGAAGGTTTGGCGCCAGGATGCAACATATCGTCCGGCTGGTTCCGATCACTGGACAGCAGCAACCTGCCGACCAGGTAGATCAGCAGGGTGACGCCGAAAAAGGCGCCGACGACAAGTAGTGCGGGATTATTCATAAAACGGGTTACTCACAACGTAGCGGCGATTCGCTTAGTAGTCGGCCTTCACCAGTCGGTAGACGAAATAAAGACCAAGCGCTTCGCTGATGACCGCGAACAGCAGCAAGTAGCGTCCCCACGGATGAGAGAAGAACTCGCTGAAGTATTCCGGCTGGAACAGCAGGAAGAACAACAGCAGCAGCGGCGCGAGCATCGAAATGATCGTCGCCGACATTCGCCCGGCGCTCGTGATGCTGCGCAGCTGTCGATGGTAAGCCATGCGATCGCGGATCACGGCCGCCAGACGGTCGAGCGTCTCCGGCAACGCGCCCCCCGATTCGCGGTGAACGCTGATCGTGGTGGCGAAAATCTTGACGTCCATCAATTCGACCCGATCAGCCATCCCCTCCATCGCCGCCGGAACCGACAGCCCGATGTCGAGTTGCTTCGCGGCGCGACGGAACTCGATCCCGATCGGATCTTCGCTCGTTTCGCCAACCAGGTGAACCGCTTGTTCAAAACTTTCGCCGGCCCGAACCGCCCGCGCGATCAATTCCAAGGCGCCCGGAAACTGCGTTTGAAACGCCTGCAAACGGCGACGCTTGATCCAGATCAACACGCCCAAACCGGCGAAGATGCCCAGCACCACTGCAAGTCCCGTGACCAGCGGATCCTCGGTCAGGACGAACGCCGCCGTGCCGCAGACCAGACCAACGGCGAGCAACAACGTGACGGCCATCGTCGGCCCGAAATCGGCGCCAGACAAGTACAAGGTACGCGTCAGCCAATGATCGAACTCGCCAAGCGATGAGCCTTCGGCCGAAGTTCGCCGCGGCGGAAACTGACGCAGCCCGACCGAAGTGGACGAACCGCTCTCGCCGCCGTACGCCAACTCCTTCACCGCGAAAAAGATGAAGGCGGCGATCGAAGCGACGCCGGCGAAGATGATCAACGCCATGATGTTGGGATCGAGATTATCGAGCACTACGCTCCCTCCTCTCGATCAATGGACTTGGATTGATAGTCGGCGTCTGCCGCCAGATCGATCACGCCCGACTCTTCGCTTGAGAGCGCGACCTGGCCGACCGAGTTGATGTACTTGGAGTAAATCAGCCCCGACTCATGCTTGCGCATCACGTTCTCGTCGAACTCAATTCCGGCGTCGGCGAAGCGTTCGCGACAAACGGCCCAATAGCCGGTCGCGTAGAAGCGTCCTTTGGCTCGTCCATGATCGTCGAGCCCTTCCTGACGGAATCCGAAGATGTCGTCCAGGATGTAGTCGCCGTTTTCGTTCACTTCGCGGATCTCGGCGATACGGGTAACGCGGCGAACGCCCCCTTTCAAGCGAGCGACGTGAATCACCAGCTTGATCCCGGCGGCGACGTATTGGCGGACCACTTTGACCGGAAGTTCAAAGCCGGTCATCGCCACCATCATTTCGAGTCGCGCCAAAGCGTCGAGCGAATCGTTCGCGTGAATCGTCGTCAGCGAACCTTCGTGACCGGTATTCATCGCTTGCAGCATGTCGAGCGCTTCCGGCCCGCGAACTTCGCCGACGATGATGCGATCAGGCCGCATCCGCAAGCTGTTGCGAACCAAGTCGCGTTGCGTGACGGCGCCGGCGCCTTCGGCGTTGGCCGGACGCGTTTCCATCCCCAGTACGTGCGGATGTTGCAGCAAGAGTTCGGCCGAGTCTTCGATCGTGACGATACGTTCGTCGTGCGGAATCGAAGCGGACAAAGCGTTGAGGAGGGTCGTCTTACCGGCGCCGGTACCGCCGGAGATCAAAAAGCTGATCCGCGACGCGACGCAAGCTTGCAGAAATTCGGCCATCTCCTGCGAAAGGGAGTCGGTCGCGATCAAGTTTTTCAGGTGGAGATGTTCGATGCCGAAGCGGCGAATCGACATCTTCGGTCCGCCGAGCGCCAGCGGCGCCACAACGGCGTTCACACGCGATCCGTCCGGCAGACGCGCGTCGACCATCGGGCTCACTTCGTCGATCCGGCGACCAACCCGCCCCACCACGCGCTGAATGATTCGCAGCACATGGGCGTCGTCGGCGAAAATAATGTTGGTTAGCTCTAACTGGCCGTGACGTTCGATGTAAACTTCGCTGGCGCCGTTGACCAGGATGTCGCTGATCGTCGGGTCCTTCATCAGCGGTTCGATCGGACCGAGCCCGAACAATTCGTAGTCGAGCTCTTTTTCGAGCCGGCGACGCGTCTCGTCATCCAGCTTCAGGTTCTTGCGCTGGCAGTACTTGCTCGACAGATTGCGAATGTCGCTGCGAATCGCCTCTTCGTTGCGGCTGGTCACGGCGCCCAAGTCGAGCGAGTCGACCATCTCTTCATGCAGCGACGTTTTCAGACGCTGGAACTCCAGTTCAGCCTGGTCGACTTTACGGTCGGGCGCGGCGGGGTTCGACATGATCATCGCGCAGTTGCCTACGAAGGTGAGAAAAGGAGATTCGACTAGTTGGCGACGGCGACGTCCGCCGCAGCGTCCGCTGCGTCTTGCGTCGCCGAAGCGCGGAACAATTGCTCGCGGCCGGCGGCGTTCTCACGGAACTCCAGTTCCGAGATGTTCGCGCCGCGGTAGACCCGCATCATCGTCCGGGCCGGCGGTCGACGCTCGAGCAATTCGGCTAACGTGCGGGGCGCTCCGTCGTACGAAACGGCGTTCCCTTCCGGCGATACGAGCGCCAGAGCGAAGGTGCCGTGATTCTCGGCGACTTGCAGCTTGATCACATCCTGCGGCTGAACCGCCAGCGTGACAGTCGCCGTCTGACGTTGACGTTGCGTCCGCGGATCAGGAATCGGATTGAGCGACGAAGGACTCGCGTCGAACGACAAGACTTTGACGTCTTGCAGCAGCGTAACGGTCGTCTGGGGCAACTCGTTCTGGTCGTCGGCGTCGACGCGGAAGAGGACGTCGACTTTGGTTCCAGGACGCGCGAACCCTTCGACCGCTTCGTCATATTCGACGCGAACAGTGAACGCTCGCTGGCCAGGCTCCAGATCCTGGACGATGCCGGGGCCGGTCCCTTCCGGATAGAACATGTCCGGCGTAAAGACCGACTTCTCGGCCAGTTCCTGCTTCAGGGTGCGGCCGATGATTTGCTCGGAGCTCACCATGTAGCCGCTGGGGAGCGGCTCGGCGTCAAGTTGCTCTTGCGTGTAGCGATAGATCACCACGTCGCCCATCGTAAGAGTGCGTCCCGCCATTAGATTGGCGGCCGCTTTCGGCACGACGAAGGTCTGGACCGGGGGAGGCGTTTCCACGACCGGCGCCGGCGTTTCTCGCATCATGTTCTTGCGGACCACATAAGCGGACAACAACCCGAACATGATGGCGACAACGCCCAATAATAAGGTTCCAGGACTCAACCGGGACATAGTGCTCGCTCCGCTAGCGCGATCGTTGCTGTTTCGAAATCTGAATTCAGCGGCGATCCATGCCGAGTAAGCGGGACAACTTCCTGTCGTTTCCCAAAGTTTGGAATGTTTCCTAGTTTAATTACTGGCCCTGATTTCCACTCAGGGAACTACCGATATTTTGGGGCATTTGCCGCCGATTAGCCGTTTTCCAGCGGCGTCTGCAACAGGGCGACCAGTTTCAGTAGCAGAAAAACCCAACTAGCCAGACAAACTGGCACTCCGTAAGGGAGCGTTTGCCGGGCCATATCGAGCTTTTTCCGATTCGAGTCGCCGGTTTCCGCTGGCTCCTCCTTGTCCGTTTTGGCGCCAAACATCACCTTCCCCACAAATATGGCGACGGTAATGACTAGCGCTAAAACGGCGCTGACGATAAATACAATCACAATCAACACGGGGCCAAACCAGGCTCCGAGCGCCGCCATAAACTTGACGTCGCCGCCTCCGCCTCCCCCGATGATAAACAGGACGAATAGCAAGGCGAAACCGACTACAGCGCCCAACAGCGAATGCTGCAGACCGCCCCAGCCGCTGACCGCCGCGTGAAACAGGAGGCCGATCAACAGCGCCGGCATCGTCAACCAATTGGGAAGCTTGCCCGACCTCAGGTCGACGTAAAACGCAACCGCCGTAAAGAGGGCGACCAAAAGGATGGCGACGAAGTTCAGCTTGTCCACAATCGGCTCATCTTGGTTCAATCACAGCGACGAATCGCTCTGGTTTCAACACTCATCCAACTCTCTCGATACGAGAGTCGATGAGTTGCGCGTCCGTTGCGCAAAGATTCTTCCCTGATTCCAAAGAAGTCGAAAGAGAGACCGCCGACCCAATCGCCGACGATCTCTCGATTCGATTCTTTAGACGCAGTCAGGATCAACAGGGAGGCTCCTGAATACGTGTACTCCGAACCCCAAATTAGGGATTGTTCGGAGTGGGGAGAACGCCTTGTTCGTTCGTGTTGCCGCCAGCGGCGATCACGATGCAGTTGTCGATGGTGCCGGGAGTGGCTTCCGTCGTATCGCAGAAGTCCTTCTGGTCGGCGTAACCGCTGCCCGAGACCGCAGCCGAGTGACCACGCACGCTATAGAAGACGTAGCTCTGGTCCATTTCTTGGATCGCGCCGGCGACGTCCGACAATTCGGCGGTCACGGCGTCACGAACGGCGGCCAAGCCGACGATCAGACCAATCACGACGATGGTCGCGATCAAAATCAATTCGGTGGAGACGATGAAACCAGCTTCATCATTCCACAAACGCTTCAACAAAGACATCAGAAACTCTCCAAGAACATTGGGGAAAATACGGAAAGTAATCTTCGCGACATCCAAGTCGCGACTTCGATTCGATTCTTTAGACGCAATCAGGAATAACAGGGAGGCTCCTGAATGCGTGCACTCCAAACCCTAAATTAGGGATTGTTCGGAGTGGGGAGAACGCCTTGTTCGTTCGTGTTGCCGCCAGCGGCGATCACGATGCAGTTGTCGATGGTGCCAGGAGTGGCTTCCGTCGTATCGCAGAAGTCCTTCTGGTCGGCGTAATCGCTGCCCGACACGGCGGCCGAGTGCCCTACGACTCCGTAGAAAATGTAGCTCTGATCCATTTCTTGGATCGCGCCGGCGACGTCCGACAATTCGGCGGTCACTGCGTCACGAACGGCGGCCAAGCCAACGATCAGACCAATCACGACGATGGTCGCGATCAAAATCAATTCGGTGGAGACGATGAAACCAGCTTCATCGTTCCACAATCGCTTCAACAGTTGCATTGCAGAAAACTCCTCAATTTGCGGCGGATCGAAAAAAACTTGAATATCAACAACGCTCAAGTTGCCGCCGCTCGTCCGCCATTCGACTTTCGGCAAGCAAGTGAATCGTTTGCTTTGGGTGGGGCCGCGAGACGATAGGGGACGTCGCTCGACCAAACTTTTTCACAAGGGATGTTCGTTAGGGAATCGGACCGTCTTCTCCCTGACTGCCAGGGAAGCCGGGGGCGAAACTCAAACCAGCAGGCGCCTGGCCATTGGGATCGCTCCAACCGAGTTCGTCTTGATCGATGTACAGCGCCGACACCACGACCTGCGGCGGTCCCATCTGCGGAGTCACGGTGATCTGATAGCCGAACGATTGATCGAGACTGTCAATCGCCACACCGAGATCGCCAAACTCCTGAACGATGTGGTCACGCAGGTTGGTCAGACCAACCACCGCCCCCAAAATCAGGATCACGGCGACCAAGATCAGCGCATACGCCGAAGCGACTCCGCGCTCGTCGCGCCAGAGCTGTAACCACGGCCGAGTGGCGATCAATCGGAAGGTGCTTTTATGTTGGTTCATGATTCTATCTGGTAGGCAGCGTAGATTGTGATGACTTTAACGGCATTGACCAGCAGGCTTCTTTGATTTTTCTTCTAAACGACGTTGCGCGGAACAGGCACAACGTCTCCCTGGTTAGGGGACGGGATTCGGCAACATGCCGCTTTCATTTGTGCCGTTGCCGCCGATGACGATTCCGCCTGGTGGTTGTCCCGCGACATCTGGGCCGTCGCCGAGATCAGGTCGGTCGATATACCGAAAGTTTCGAAAGCCAGTCACGACATGAACGCCGCCGTACGTCTTGTCGACGATGACTTGGTTCCCCATGACTTGTAGATGTCCGCCGTCTTGAAACTCCACTGCGTAAGATTGATCAAGTTGACCGACGGCTTGCCCAGTGTCGCCCAACTCTTGCACGATCCCGTCGCGAAGGGTCGCCAGACCCACGATCAGACCGATCACGACAATCGTGCTGAACAATAGCAACTCGGCCGAGTTGACGAAACCCGATTCGTCGGACCAAAGGCGATTTAATAGTCGCATGCTAGCGGACCTCATTGGGAAGGGGGCGAATCTTCATTTTCGCCCGCAGGAGTAGCGTTGATTTGCAGGGCCTGGTCGCACTCGAGACGACTCCACTGATCAGCGGGCAAAGCTCCCCGCCACAGCGCCAGCGCTCGGCCGACATGGCTTAAAAAGGTGTAGTTGTCGCGAATCGAGTCGTCGCTCATCTTCTCGACTTCCGTCGCTAGCCATTGGCCGGCGCGGATCTTCGTTTCTCGGGGAGGCTGCACCTCGGCGGGGGAGATCGCCCACCATTCCAGCGCATGCCCCGTGGCTAGCAGCCGCCGCGATAGCGGATCTGACAGCCCTTCGTCGACCGGCGTTTGCGTGCCGTCGTACCAGTTTTGATCCCAGTAGCCCGCCTCGTTTTGACTCGCGACCAGACGCCGCGTCGCTTCGGTGAGATGCGCAATGATCTCGTCCCGCGTCGCTGCGTCTTGGAACAGGCCGACTTGTTCGTCCAATCGCAACAAGGCGGCCAAGGTGAACAAGCGGTGATTGCCGTAGCAAACTCCCTGCACCCACTGTTGCCGCATGATCCGCTGCGCCAGTTGATCGAAGGTGATTCGCTCTCCTTCGCGTGAAACCCACGCTCCGTCGTCGGCCGCATACGAAGCGGCCGCGATCGTCGTCCACTCGTACTCTTGTTGATTCAACCGGAAGTCGCGAAGCGCGCCGACAAGCAGGTCACGCACCGTCAACGTCGCATCGTGCGACTTGATCGGAAAATCAAGCGGCGTGCCGATCTCGGCCAGCGTGCCAAGGGTGTGATCGACGTGGCTCGCCGTTGCGGCGCCTTGCTGCGTTCGCACGCCCCAGCCAGATTCGCCCGGCGTGATCAAATCGCGGGTCGCGTCTCCCCAATACTCATGGAAGACGTCCATGTTGGTCAGCATCCGCCGCATCTCTTCGCCCGACAGGCACTCAGGATCGGCGAACTTCGCATCGGCTCCCCAGAACCGGAGCGCGTGGTCGACATGATTGATCTTCGGTTGCTGGTGTCGCAGACGAGGCCGCAGCCGAACCAGGACCATTCGCAGTTGGTCGTCGGTGATCAGCTCCCGCATGTCGTACTGCGGGCCGACCAGCTCCGGCGCATTTCGCAGGCGCGGCAAACTCGGGACGCTCGCCTGATGATCGCTCGACAGGGCCCAAGCGATCCCGGTCGACAACGTCGCCAGCAAAACGACTTGCGCCAGGATGAACAGACTGGGCGACATCCCGCGCCGCGGACTGGAATTGGTCACGCTCATCCGGCGATCCTCCGCTGAACGATTAATGCGCGATCGCTTTCCCAGGCCAGTTCCCATTCGGCGTTCAGGTCCCCTACGACCTGCGTTGCGAACTCGCTTTGCGTTCGCTTGTCGATGACCAGCGTGTCGACGTCGTACCGGTCGAGAATGCGCTGCCACTGCGCGCCCCCTTGGACCAATCCGCGATAGTCGAACTTCGCCTGCTGCGGCAGCCGGTCAAAGTCGGACGTCGCGAACATGTCCGGCGAATCGACGGTCGCAAAGGCGATAAAGTCGCTCCACGCGACCGGAGCGAAGATGAATCGCTCACGCGGATGTTCATTGAGATAACGAACCACGCCCAAGGGCGGATCATTGATCGCTTTGGCGAGCGACCGCGGAGTTCCTCCCAAGACCGAAGCGCTGATCGGGCTAAGCGCGAAACCAATCCAGATCGCCAGCAGCGACAACAGCGTGAAGGCGAATCGTAGCGGACGCGGCTCTTCGTTCTTTTCGGTGGAGACAGGCGACTTGGCGGCTTCTCTTTGCGGGAACATGCCCACCGTCATCGGCAAACAGACCATCGTCGCCACCGCAACCAGCGTCAGCGCAAAATGCGTATTGCAAGCGGCCAGAATCGTCGCGACCACAAACAGCATGACGTCGCCGCCATGGACCGGCGCCTTGGAGCGTCGGAGCAGAAAGGCGAGCGCCGCAACCAGCAGCGCGACAATCACGCCAGGACCAGACGCCAAGACCAGCGGCGCCGAACCGTCGAGCGGGCGGACAATTTGTTCGAATGCTTCGGCCCAAACGCCAAAGCCCCATGGATTGAGGAGCGTTGCGAACCAGCAAAGCTGCGCGAGCCAGGCCCACGCTTGCACCTTGCGGCTGCCGAGCGTTTCCCTCAGCGTTTTGCCGGCAAACAGCGAGTCGTAGGCGACTCCCTTGGCGATCGCCGAGATTAGCAGCGGACCGGCGATAAACGTCCAGTGCGTGTTGGCCCACGCGACAATCGCGATGGGGGCGATGATCCAGGTCCAGATCGAGGGCGTTCCCTCCGCTTCTCGCCAGCGAGCGAAAATCGCCAGCGGCGCCAGCAACAGAGCCAATGGTACCGACGAAGCCATCGCCGGCGTGAGCCCTTGCCACTGGAACAGTAGCGTCGCCGCCGCAAGTGCGACCGCGACCAGCTTGAGCCACTTCGGCGCCTCGCCGCGACAAAGCACGAAGTAGACGAACAGCAAGAATCCGCAGGCGACCAGCGTTGAGGCGAGCGAAATCGCTTCCGGTCCGCCGGCCCGATTGATCAGCGCCAACGACAGGTCGGCCAACCAATTGGTCGCACGGTACGAACTGGTCGCCGCGAGCGGAAGTTGAACCGGATGTTGCGGCAGCTGAGATTCTTCCAGAATCGTTCGCCCGACCGTGATATCCCGCCAAACTCCAACGGTCGGTAACGGCAAGTAGTAAAACAGGAGATAAGCGGCGACAAAGAAGCTGACGACGGCGAAGTCGAGCGCCGAGAGCGCGTATCGATCGCTCAATACCGGCGTCGCCGCTGGTTGCAAAGCGTCGTTCGACTTGTCGTTGGCCGGATCCATGCCAAGGTGCTCCTGCTTAGGCGCCGCTAACATGGGTCGTCTCAATAGTTCGTTGGTCGAAATCGAGCCCGAACGTTTTCAACAAATTCAGCGTCGGCGCGCTTTGCAGCGATATGGCGGCGGTCACCCGAACTTCTCCCACCATCACCGAACCCGGCGAAGGGGCGAACATCGGATCGCCGTATACCGTGTGCTTGCCGACCTGATCAACCGCCAAGGCGATCTTGGGGGTATTGGTCGAGAGTCCATGCAACTGCATGGCCTGATTGAAGGTGACGAGCGCCGCCTGCGGTGCGTCCATCGGGTCGATCGTCTTCGCCGCTTCGCGAGCCGCTTCGGCGACGGCCGCTTCGACCGTCGCTTCAAACGCCGAGAGCGCAGCGAACTGCACGATCGCCAGCGAGGTGATCAAGAGCAGTGGAAAAGCGATTACCAACTCCAACGTTTGAACGCCGGAGCGCAATCGCTTTCGCGTCGACACCGTGTTTGAGATCAAGGCGCGCATACAGGCAGCAAATTCCGCTAAACCGATGAACGAGTAAGAAGAGACGCATCCGCAAACTGCGGAATGCCTCCGCTAGATCTGGATTTGCGAAATCGCATCCGCCAGATCAATCAACTCGTTCAATAGCGCTCCGCGCACGGTCGCCAAGCCTGCAATCGCCCCGATCCCGATCAATGTGAGGAGGATCAGATACTCGACAAACACGCCGCCATCCTGATCCGCGGCAAGTTTGCTCAATCGAGATTTCAAAAAATTCATGTTCGCGCGAAATCCGTAGTTGCTGGGTGGGGAGGAACATCCAGGATTCGCTATCCTGCAAAGATAGCGAATCTTCGCCAAATGCGCTCTTTGGCTTAATCCCTACGGTAATGACGCGGACAACCGCTTTCAACTTCCCATCAGTTAAAATATGTGCATAACCGACTTATATGGCGAAACTTGCGTCGATACGGCGGTAAATAGTTGACGTGGCGAAGCCCGCTCACGTTAATGAATAGTTGTCGCTGGCCACCATACTCCCCTACGCGTCACGATCCGCTTGAACTACCTAAACCTCCAACTTTTGAGCCCTAAGGGGATCCAGCGCGCGACTAGTCGGCGGCCTGGCGGGGTGGTGCTGGAACTGATTCTGACGCTCCCGATATTACTAATCCTGCTACTAGCGATCGTCGAGTTCTATCTTCTATACGCGAACTTGCCTCGCCTGGAAGCAGCCAGCCGAGCCGGAGCGCTCGTCGCATCGCGAATTCCCCTTCCCTCCAACGGAAGTCCACCCGGCAGCGTCATCGTCGCCGTCGATCGGCAACTGGAAACGCTGAATCTCCCCGGACGACAGATTATTCTGCTGCACAACACCCAAGGCGGGACGCACCAACTAACCGCCGGCACGACTTACCCGGTCCCGACCGACCTGCTCAATAACCTGCCGACATCGCGAGATTACGTGCGCGTCGCCGTTCAAATGCCGATGACCGGCCTGACTCCCAATCTATTGAAGACGTTGGGAATGGATATCTCGGGGCGGATCGTCTGGCAGACGACGACGCTGCGTCACCACGATATGCCGATTCATCCGCCGCAACATAGCGGCGGCCCTTAACCAGCGATACTACTTAATTACGCACAACAAGTTTCATGTCGATCATCGCCCCAAATCGTCGATCTCGCGCACGCCGTTCGCGTCGCGGGGTCTCTGTATTGTGGCTGATCGTCTTTCTGCCGCTCGCGCTGATCGGGCTGCTGATGACTATCGAAACGGGACGTTTGTGGTTGGCTCGGGCCGAAGTGGAAGATGCCCTGGAAGCGGCCGCTCTCGCCGCTGTGATCGAATGGGGCCATCACCACCATCATCACGGCCCTCACCCGCATCCCCATCCTCCCCAAAATCCACACGCCGATCACCATGGTCCCAACTCGACGCTGGCGGCTCGCCAGGTCGCGGCGGACTTTGCTGCGAGCAATACCGTACTCGGGAGCGCTTTCTCGCTGCACGATCCTAGCCTGAACCATCATTCCAACGGCAATGGCAACCAAAATGCGTCGAGCGGAGGCGTGCTCGTCTTCGGAGCGATCACCCAGGTGCAGCCGACCGTGATCTTCGACCCCAACGCCGACCCTCACAATCCCAACTACTTCTATGCCGTGTTGGCGCGTTCGGCTTACCCGGTCGCGAGTGAGTTCAGCTTCGGCGGCTTTACGCTGGGGCCTTATGCGATCCAAGCCGAAACCGTCGCGATGATTGACGACGACGGCCGAGCCCGGATTGTCCGGATCGATTCGATCGCGTCTCCCTAACCGATCTGGTTTTGGCGCAAGCGGCGACCAAAGGAGCCTAGACGCCGGAGGCTCTCCGCCGCAACTTTTCCCCACTCAAACAGCCTGATTCGTCAGGGCACAGCGACGAAGGGGGGAAAAGGCCTCTGGAAATCGATCTACCTCTAACTGGCTCAAACGGCCTATTGCGGTCCGTTCATCTTCCATCGGTGGAGTAAATGCCGCGATTGAGGCGGCTGATTGCTAAGAGATCGCGCAGAACCGATGCGCAGGATCGCAGCAAAGTGACCAACTGGCGCAAAATCTTTCCGGTTTATGAACAAACCGTTGTCGGCTGCAACTACTTCTCTCCACACGGTTTGTTGCTATTTGCATTATTTTCTCCCCCTTTTTCATAAACGGCGCCAGCACTGCGTGGCACAACTGTTGCTTTTCCACCCAGACGTGCACGTCGGGTTCGTGATTCTGGCGGTTGCCCGCATTGGGCAAACATGAAACGCGGACCCAAAAAAGAAATTGGCCCTGGCATTAGAGGCTGACTGTTTTCACTCCAACTTAAGGTAATGGCCCATGTTGAGTTCCCTCTCCCTTAATCCCAAACTATGGTGCATGTTTTGTGCACTGGCGGTTGCGATGGTAGTCGCCGCCCCGTTGCGAGCGCAAGACGCGAATGCGACGGAAGCGCCCGCTGCGGAAGCTGCCGCGGAAGGCGAAATGGCTCCCGAAGCGGAAGCCGAAGAGGAGGAAGCCCCTCCGACGATCGAATCGCTCAGCGCTGACCTCGCCGCTTTCCAAGGCGACGTCGACACTCTCTGGACCTGCTTGGCGGCGTTTCTCGTCTTCTTCATGCAGGCCGGTTTCGCGTTGGTGGAATGCGGTTTCACCCGTGCGAAGAACGCTTGTAACATCATCATGAAGAACCTGATGGACTTCTCCGTCGGTTCGTTGGTGTTCTGGCTGGTCGGCTTCGGCTTGATGTTCGGCGTGACCAACGGCTTCTGCGGCACGACGCTGTTCGTCTTCGACGGCGCCAGCGAAGCCGCTCTCGAAACCAACTCGAACGAAGGCTTCAACTGGGCCTTCTTGATCTTCCAAACGGTGTTCGCCGCGACGGCCGCGACGATCGTCTCGGGCGCCATGGCCGAACGCACCAAGTTCGTCGCTTACCTCTGCTACTCGTTCCTGATCACCTTGATCGTTTACCCGATCTTCGGTAGCTGGGCTTGGGGCGGTCTGTATGCGGGCGGCGGCTGGCTCGAAGGCCAGGGCTTCCTCGACTTCGCTGGTTCGACCGTCGTTCACTCGGTCGGCGGTTGGGCTGCTCTGGCGGGCGCCATCGTCATCGGTCCCCGTATCGGCAAGTACACCGCGGACGGCAAGATCAAGCCGATCCCGGGTCACAACATTCCGCTGGCTGCTCTCGGCGTGTTCATCCTGTGGTTGGGGTGGTTTGGCTTTAACCCGGGTAGCACCACCGCGGTTGGCGGCGGCAGCTTCGCCTACATCGCCGTCACGACGAACTTGTCGGCGGCCGCTGGCGCCATCGGCGCTCTGATGGTCTCGTGGATCATGTTCAAGAAGCCGGATACCTCGTTCGCTTTGAACGGCGCCCTGGCTGGTCTGGTCGGCATCACCGCCGGCTGCGATATCATGTCGCCGGTTTACGCCTCGATCACCGGTTTGATCGCCGGCATGATCGTGGTCTTCAGCTGCGTCTTCTTCGACAAGATCAAAATTGACGACCCGGTCGGCGCCGTCTCGGTACACGGCGTCTGCGGCGCCTGGGGTACCCTGGCGATCGGTCTGTGGGCTGGCGACGTCGGTATCCTGACCGGCGGCGGTCCTGCTCAGCTGATCACGCAAGCGATCGGCGTCGCGTCGGCCTTCGGTTGGGCCTTCGGCACCAGCTTGATCATCTTCCTCCTCCTGAAGTTCACCATTGGGCTTCGCGTTCCGGCGGAAGAAGAAATCAAGGGTCTGGACATCACCGAACACGGTATGTACGCCTACCCGCCGCACTTGGTCTCGGAATCGCTCGGCGGCACCCCTGGCGGCAGCCCGGCGACTGCGTCCTCGACTTCCGGAGCCGTTACCCACGGCGCCTAGTGAGAAATGTCATGGTGAGTCTGGCTGCGGCCAGGCTCACCTTTCGCTGATACTTCGGCCTTTGCCTGGGCCAGAAGTTCGACCCCAATGGCCTGTAAGGGTGTTCCGCCTCGCCCTTTCAGGCCGGGGTTTTTTCTTGGCGGCTCTGATCGAGCTTCTTCGCCGCCGCGGCCGACTTCCAGCCGCGCCACAGAATCGAGACGAAGCAAATCGCGGTCGTCAGCGCTCCCCCGACCGCCAGCATGCTCCACTGCATCATCAGCCCAATTAGCATCAGCAGCGTCGCTCCATTGCCGATCGCCACCGACAAGATCTGGGCGCGACGGTGTCGCTGAATCTCTTTCTCCAGTTCGCTGATCGGCTCGGCGTCGCTCATGAGGTTTTCCGTGGGGCGGAACCGGTTGACGGCGGCCCCAGATTCTGGTCGTCTGATCGGATTGTTTTGACGTCTCTGCGTTTGATTGTAGCCGAATGCCAAGCCGCCCTGGGAAACCGAAACCAAAGTCGAAGCCAGCCTCTGGCGGGAAAGAGCTCCGTTTGGATGCGCCGATCCGCATCATCGGCGGCGAGCTGAAGAACAAAAAGCTCCTTTACTCCGGCGAAGACGTGACTCGCCCGATGAAGGAGCGGGTTCGCGCCTCGGTCTTCAACCTGGTCGGGCCGTCCATCAAAGGGAAGCACGCGATCGACCTGTTCGCCGGGACCGGCGCGCTGGGGATCGAAGCGCTCAGTCGCGGCGCCGTCAGCGCCACCTTTATCGAGCGTCACATCCCGACCTCGCGACTCGTCCGCCAAAACCTGGATAACCTGGGACTGGGCGAACGTTCCCAGCTCTTCGCGGCGAACACCTTCTTTTGGGCGAAACGCTTGCCCAAGTTTGACGACACCCCCTGGGTTGTCTTTTGCAGCCCGCCCTACGAGCTGTTCATCAGTCAGGCGGACGACATGCTGACGCTGATTAGCACGCTGCTAGCGGCGGCGCCGCTGGAGAGCGTCTTCGTGGTCGAGTCGGATCAGCGTTTCGACTTTGCTAGCCTCCCCCACGCCGCAGCGTGGGATGTCCGCGAGTATCCGCCAGCCGTGGTTGGAATCTTGCGCGATTGGAGCGAGTTGGCCAGCTAGCGTCGCGCGCAAGTTTACTTCGCTTGTGAAAAAAGCCCGCCGCGCGGTACCGTTTGCGCGAATCGGATTTCACTACGCGAGCGGAGAATCCGATTTTAGGGGTACGTCCCTTTACGGACTCGCAGCGCACAAGCCACTTCTCGAGGGTCATACCACGGTGACTTCTAGGCGGAATCCCCAAATCCTCCATCCGGCCTATTGGGCGTACGGCGTATTGTTGCTAGGGCTCAGCGCAGCCTCTCCCTGGCTTTGGCAGCAATCCGCAGCACCCAGTTCCGCTTCACGTTTAGCGGAAGCGAAGCCGGCTGCGCCAGCCCCAGCTCCGACCCCTGCCAAGGAAGAACCAACTCCGACCTTCCCGATAACGCGGATCGAGGGAGAACCGACTCTCGCCCAGCCGCCAGCCCAGGTCGCCCAAATGGGACCGACCCTAGCCGATCCGCACACGCGTCCGCTGGAGGCCGAATTGGCCCCCCGCGTCGAAAAGCAATTCTCGCTCGATCTGTCGCCGTCGTCGTCGGAAGAAATGCAGCCGGTCGAACCGCTGCTGGCGATGCCTGCTCCGCGCGTCGAAACGCCGGATCCGGTGCTGCCGACGTTGCCGCGAGCCTCGGCGACCGTTCGCCCCGAAGAAGCGCCGCAGCGAGCCCCGCTGGTCATCACCCAGCCTCTGGCGCCTGCCAAGCCGCTGGGCGAAGTCTGGCCGCCGACGCCCCAACTGAAAGCATTGGTCGCCCGCGTGGCGGTTCACCCCGAGTGCGAAGCCTGGGCGGCGCGACTCGACGGCGCCCTGAACAAGCTGGAAGGACTCCCACTCGAATCGAACGAGTCAGGCGAAATCCTCGACGAACTGGTGGTGATCCATAACGACGCATCCACGCTGGCCGAACAACTCGGCTATTCCTGGAAGCGGACCGATATGCTGCAAGTCGGCTTCGCCCTGCAGCGACGACTCGCGATCTGGCGTCCGCTCCATGCGTGCGCTCAGTCGGTCGTTGGCGCCAAACGCCCGTCGCTGAATCCCGAGCTGATGGCGACTCCGCTGGCAGGCGTCGAACAAGAACTGCGCGTCGGCGGTCAGCTCCTCAGCTGGAACGACTTTCTGATGCTCGATCACATTCGAGACGCGATGTCGCTCGGCTATCCCGAACTGGAACGACGCAAGCTGGCCCGCAAGGTCCTGCAGCGGATGAATTCGACCGAACTCGACGAGGCGCAACAAAAGCTGCTCGCTAGCGCTCCGTTTGAACCTTTCCAGCAGGAGCTGATCGAATGGGCGGCGGAAGACGTTTCGTTGGCGACCGCCCTTTCGCAGATCGAACGATTTGAATCGACCCTGACCTCCGACGACGCGACGCGTCTGGCCGATTACTGCCTCTCGTTGCACTACAGCGACAACCCCGAAGTGGTCGAGCTGGCCGACCGGATTAACGGACACTACCGCAACGCCAACTGTCGCATCGCGGTCACTTCATCGCTGCTCGACGCGCTCCTGCCGCAGATGGAGCCGGCCGAACAAGATGTCGACGATCACATCCTGGGAAATCGCGTCCTGGGACGCAGTCGCCGCGAAACCGATTTGAAGCTGCGACTTTCGCCTGATCCGAATCAATGGCGCGTGCAGCTGGACGTCATCGGCGTGGTCGATAGCAACACCTCGAGCAGCTCCGGCCCGGTGACCGTCTTCAACCATGGTCGCTCGCACTACTACGCGTCGAAGCAGCTCGTCGTCAATCCGCTTGGCTTCTGGGTTTCGCCGGCGACCGCATCGGCCCAAACGTCGACCGGCATCAACGGCCTGCGTACCGATTACGACGACGTGCCGCTCATCGGTTCGATCGTCCGCTCCGTCGCTCGCAATCAATCGGAAGCGAAGCAACTGGAAGCTCGCCATGTGGTCGAGCGGAAAGTCGAACAAAACGCGATCCAGCAGCTCGACGCCGGGCTCAACGACAAAGTCGACGTCTGGCAAGACAAACTCGTCAGCCTGGCAGTCGATCCGCTGCGTGAGATGGGGCTCTCGCCGGCCGTCATCGACATGAACACCACCGAAGATCAACTGATCGGCCGCTTCCGCATCGCCGGCGACATGCAACTTGCCGCGCACACGCCTCGTCCGGTCGCTTTCGAGGACGCCGCTCTCAGTCTCCAGCTGCACGAGTCGAGCCTTAACAACAGCGTTCGCCAATTGAAACTGGCCGGCCGCCGCTATTCGCTCGATGAGGTCGTTCGCAAAATCGAATCGCGTCTGCCGCCGACCGAAGGAGCCTTGCTCGATCAACTTCCGGAAGGGGTCGAAGTCGTCTTCGCCGACGAGAACCCGATCGAGATTCGGATCCAGGACGGCAAGGTCGAAATGTCGATCGCGATCGCCGAACTCACCAGCGGCTCACGCGTCTATCGCAACTTCCGCGTCTTCGTTTCTTACGCGCCGCAGATCAACGGCTTGCGTGCCGAGTTGGTCCGCGAAGGCACGATCAAACTCGACGGTTCGGAGCTTGGCTTCGGCGGACAAATCGCGCTACGTGGGGTCTTCGCCAAGGTCTTTTCCAAGCAACGTTCCCTTCCGATCATTCCGCCGCAAGTCGCCGACGACAAGCGGCTGGAGCAGTTCGAGTTGACGCAACTCGCCCTGTACGACGGTTGGGTTGCGCTGGCGATCAGCCCCAAGCAAGCGATCGCCGCCGAAACGCCGGAAGAGCCGAAAGTCCGCATCGGGCACGGCGCTATTCTGCAAAAGATCTTGCATTGATCGTCTGGCGATCACTTCGCCCGAACTTCGATCGCCCGACGATCAATTTCCACCAATAGCGGCGTCTGATTCTCGCACAGAATCGGCGCCGCGCTGTTTGGCGCCCAATCTGCTCTAGAACAGGGGAAAAGGTTCTCTCCCCGTTCTAGGAAGTATCGATGCGCCGCTACGTCGTCATCTGGAATCGCAACGCTCGCCAAGGCGCCGCTGCCGCCGAAGCGAAAGCCGAGTTGATCGCCCTGGCCGGCGACTCGTTTCATGAAACGGAGTCGTTCGAGGACGCCTGCCGCTGTCTCGAGCACGTCGCCGACGAAGACCTGGTGATCGTCGCCGGCGGCGATGGCGGGATCAGCGGCATCATTCACCATCTCCACTCCGGCGAAACTCGCCCGACGCTGGCCGTCGTGCCGCTCGGTACCGGCAACGACTTCGTCCGCTCGCTCGGCTATCCCCCCGATCCGCTCGCCGCCATTGACGCGATTCGCGCTGGTCAAACCGCTGACGTCGACGTCATCCAGCTCGACCATGACGGTGAATCGCGCTGGTTCATCAACGTCGCCGCCGGCGGCAATCAACGCAAAGTCGAAGAGCGCGTCAGCGACGAGGTAAAACAATTCTGGGGACCATTCGCTTATGCGCGTTGCAGTTTGGAAGCGCTGCCGGAGATCGAAAAGTACCAGTTGCAGATGTGGCTCGATGACGCCGATCCGTTTTCAATCGATCTCTGGACGCTGACGATCGCCAACGGACGGACGGTCGGCGGCGGAGTTGAAGTGGCGCCACGTGCGAAAGTGGACGATGGACTTCTGGAGGTGACCGGCCTCCAAGGGGAAAGCCTGATTGAACTCGGTTCCATCGCCGCCAGCTTCCTGCAAGGCGCCTACCTGGAGCACCCGTCGGTCTTCCATCGTCAAGCGAGCAAGATTCGCCTCCGCAGCGAACAGGAGTTCGAGTTCTCCGTTGATGGCGAGATGGTCGTCGGACACGAGTTCACATTCACTACCCTGCCCCAGGCCCAAAAGATCATCGTCGGCCCCGACTTCGCGTAAGCGACGGCCCGCGCGACAAGTTTTCGGGCGCCGGAAACGACGCCGCACAATTTCTTTCTGCGGACGTAGCGAGTAGGCTGGGGGGAAACCCAACAACGCCCCGAACCGCTTGGACCAACGCGCTCATGAATCGCCCCACTTGGAAAGTATTGACGGCGTTTTGCCTGACGGCGCTGGCAACGCCTCTGGCCGCCGAAGAGTCTGCGCTGCTTCGTCCCAATATCGTCGTCATGCTGGCGGACGATCTTGGATTTGGCGAATTGCAATGCCTGAATCCGACTCGCGGCAAGATTCCGACTCCGCGACTCGACGCAATCGCAGCGAGCGGGATGATCTTCACCGACGCTCATAGCGGTTCGTCGGTCTGCACGCCAACCCGCTACGGTCTGATGACGGGGCGGTATGCGTTTCGTACACGTCTGCAATCAGGCGTTCTCACCGGAGGCGAGTCGTTGATCGCGGCCGATCGCCTGACGGTGGCAAAGCTGCTGCACCTACAAGGTTACCACACGGCGATCATCGGCAAATGGCATCTCGGCATGTTGTTTGACGGCAAAAAAATAGAAGACGCCGTTCCGGTCGGCGCCCGCGTCACGCATGGTCCGATTGATCGGGGCGGCTTCGATGAGTTCCATGGTTTTCACCACGCGCGACAAATCGAAACCTGGATTGATAACGATCAAGTTACCGCGACGATCAAGCCGGTCGAGATGCTCCCTCGCTTGGCGCAAACGGCAGTCGAGTTCGTCCGAAGCCGCAAGGATCAAACGGTGCCCTTCTTCCTCTACATTCCCTGGAGTTCGCCCCATAGCCCCGTGGTCCCCAGCGACCAATGGAAAGGCAAGAGCGGGCTCAACGAACATGCCGATTTCGTGATGCAAACCGACGATGCGTTCGGCCAGGTGATCGACGCGCTGAAAGCCAATGGCCTCTATGACAACACGTTGGTGATCTGCAGCGCCGACAACGGTACGTCGGCCCCAACTTCGAAAATGTCGCAGTTGCAACAACTGGGGCACTTTCCCAGCGGCGATCTCCGCGGCTCGAAGGCGGACATCTGGGACGGGGGACATCGCGTGCCGTTTCTCGTATCGTGGCCAGCGGTCGTCAAATCGGGCTCGCGCACCGATCAACTTGTCTGCCTGACTGATGTCATGTCGACGCTCGCCGATTTGTTGAACGTCGACCTGCCGGCAAACGCGGCCGAGGATAGCGTCAGCTTTTTGCCGGTGTTGGAAGGGAAAGCGATCGAGCCGCGAACGCCGGTTATTCACCATTCCATTTCCGGTTATTTCGCCATCCGCGACGGCGTCTGGAAATTGGCGTGCTGTCCCGGGTCCGGCGGCTGGACCGCTCCGAAACCTGGCCCCGCCTGGAAACAAGTCGCCGCCGGCAAACTCCTCCCGCTGCAACTCTACAACTTGAGCGATGATCTCGGCGAAACCAATAACCTGGCGACTGACATGCCTGACAAAGTCGCCGAGCTACGCGGCGAACTCGATCGCATCATCGACAATGGTCGCAGTACCCCTGGCCCCGCTCAAGCGAACGACGCCAAGATCGACGTCGAAAAACGCCCGTAGACGCCCCCAACACTAGCCCGCAGCGCAAGCGAGGGAATGCGGTCGCAAGAACCTGACGAATGTTGAAGCTTGAATGACGAACCCTCTTCCTATCGTCATTCTGGTTTCGACATTCGTCATTTAGCCCAGCGCATTCCCTCGCTTGCGCTGCGGGCTAGTGTTTAGTCTCTCGTCAATTCTTCCAACAAGAAAATCACCGAGCGATAATCGGCGCCGGTCGCCTGATTCAAACCAATCTCGCACGTCCGGTTGCTCGAGAGATAACGATCGAACTGGCGATCTTCCAGTTCGGCCGCTTGTTCGGCGGTCGCGTTTTTCGTCAGTTCGGGATGGAGAAGTCCTCGATCGCCGGCGAAGCCGCAGCAGGTCGCATGGATCGGCACGACCGTCTCTTTGGCGAGTTCGCCGCAGAGCGTTTTCAGCTTCTCGCCGAGTCCCAAATGCTGCGTCGCACAGGTCGGATGGATCGCGACCGAACCGACCGGCTGTTTGATCGTCAGTCGCGGCAACAGATAGTCGTGCGCCCAATCGATCGAATCGAGCAGCGACAACTGCGTATGACGCTCCCGATTCTCCGGGTTTAGGTATTCGATGATTTCGCTGGCGATCCCTAGCGTGCAGGAAGAAGCGTCGCAGACGATCGGCAAGCGGCCGGCGTCGCTCCATCGCCAAAGGCTCTCGACGATCTTGTTCGCCATGAAGGCATTCCCCTGCTCGTATCCCTTCGAGTGCCAGACCGTCGCGCAGCAGTTCCCCCAAACGTCCCTCGGAATGAAGATCGGCATCCCTGCACGTTCCGAGACAGCAACCAGCGCGTCGGCGAGACTCATCGCCGGCTTGGCGCCAGGATAATCGCCAAAGATCCGGTTCACGCAAGCCATGAAGTAAACGGCGGTCGCCTTCTCGGGATCGGTCTTCGGCAGCTTCGTATTCGCCGCGGCCGGCAAGTTGGGAAGCCACGCCGGCGCGACATCTTCGCTGACGACGGCTCGCGCCGCGCCGGTCAGCGCTTTCGCAGGCCACTCGCCCAATGTGCCGGCCGACCATTGATTGGCCCGCAGCGCCGTGCGCGTGACGCTTTCGACGGTCGACCAGTTCTGCGCCGCCTTCTTCGCCGCGTATTCCTGCGTCGCCGTATGCTCTTGCCGCCGAAATTCTTTCATCAAGTGCCCGGTGTTGATGTTCACCGGACAAGCGATCGAGCAAACCCCGTCGCCGGCGCACGTTTCTATCGCTTCGTATTCATAGTCTCGCAACAGCGCCAACGTCACCGGCGAGTCAACCGGTTGCCGCATCATCTCGCGTCGCAAAATGATTCGCTGCCGCGGCGTGGTCGAGAGGTTACGGCTCGGACAAACTGGTTCGCAGTAACCGCATTCGACGCAGCGATCAACTTCGTCTTCGACAATCGGCGTCGTGTGCAGATTCTGCAGGTGCGACATCAAGTCTTCCGACAGCAGCACCCCCGGCGAGAGAATCCCATCCGGATCGGTCAGCCGCTTCAGCTTCCACATCAGCCCGGTCAGCTTCGGTCCCCATTCGCGGACGACGAACGGCGCGACGTTGCGTCCCGTTCCATGTTCCGCTTTCAGCGAACCGTCGTACTTGTCGACCACCAGCGCCACGACGTCGGCCATGAACGCATCGTACCGATCGACTTCCGACTGCGTGTTGAGCGAGGGGGTAATCAGGAAGTGCAAGTTGCCGGCCGATGCGTGCCCGAACACAAAGCCTTCGTAGTGGTGCTGGGCCATTAGCTTTTGCAGGTCGATCGCACCGTCGGCCAGACGATCTTTCGGGAAGCAGACATCTTCCAGAATAAGCGAAGTCCCCGGCGGCCGCGATCCGCCGACCGACGGCAACAACCCGTTCCGCACGCTCCAGAAATGAGCCGCCAGTTTGCGATCGGTCGTAAACTCGGCCGGCTCGACCAAACTCAATTTTTCGAGCACGCGATTGGCGGCAGACAGTGCGGCGTCACGACGCTCGGCGGTACTTTCGCGAAACTCGACCAGCAAGCCGGTCGCCGATTCTCCCAATTCCCGCCAACGATCTGGCACGCCCGGCTTCCCTTCGACCGAACGAAGCGACGCTCGATCAGTTAGCTCAACCGCGGCAGCCCCGGCTTCGACAAACGGCGCCACCGCCGCAGCCGCCGCATACATGTCGGGAAAGATCAGAAACGCCGTCAGGCGATGCTTGTCGTCCGGCACCGTCCGGAAGACCGCTTCGGAGAGAAACGCCAGCGTCCCTTCGGAACCGATCAAGAGCCGCCGGAAGATCTCCAGAGGAGTATCGGCGTCGAGAAACGCCTCCATGTGATAGCCGGTCGTGTTCTTGATGCTGAACTTGCGGCGGATCCGTTCGACCAGCGGAGCGTCCGCTTCGATTTCTTGCTTGATTTCCAACAGCCCCGCGCACAGCTCAGGCGCCGCAGCAGCAAAATCTTCCGCAGCGGTCGGCGACGCCGTGTCGATCAAATGGCCGCTTGGCAGCAGGAACGTAAGGGACTCAATCGTCTGGTACGAATTCTGAGCCGTGCCGCAGCACATGCCGCTCGAGTTGTTCGCCACCACGCCGCCGATCGTGCAGACGCTGCCGCTCGCCGGATCAGGTCCCAAGCGATAGCCATACGGCGCCAAGGCGAGATTCGCGCGGAAGAGAACCGTGCCGGGGCGTACCCGCAAGCGTCGTCCTTCTTCTTCGATCGTCCACCCGGCCCAATGCCGCCGCGCTTCGATCAAGATGCCATCCCCTTGCGCCTGGCCGCTCAGACTGGAGCCCGACGCGCGGATCGTCACCGGCAGATTTTTTCGTTTGGCGTAAGCGAAGATCTGCCGTACCTCTTCGACATGCTTCGGCAGCACGATCACCTTCGGAAACAACCGATAGGGGCTCGCGTCGCTGGCGTACTTGATCAGGTCGATCGGTCGCGAGAGGACCTGATCGGCGCCCAACATCTCGACCAGATCGTCACGCAGCCAGGCCGGCGAACCGGCGGCGATTTCATCCGGCGCGCGATCGGCGGTCGGTTGGTGATCAACGGGACGAATCAGAAGCGGATCAGGCTGGAACAGCTTTTTCATAACCGAGGCGATATATCAAATTGCGCAGGAAGGGAGCGAGAGAGGCGATGCAAGGTGAGCCGCCGAGCAAGTCTACCAGACCGCCGAGATCAAATCACGCTAGAACCTCATTCCGCCCCCCTCCAATTGACCAAATCGCCGGCGGCAAATCGTCGCCGCCGCTACAATCTGCTATGCTGCCGCGACGCAGAAAGGTCGCCATGGACGAAGATCAAGAAGTAGTCGCCTACCACGAATCGGGACACGCGTTGATGGCGGTCCTGGTCGGCGCTCGCGTGCGCCGCATCACCATCGAACCGGAAGATGACGAGGGCCCGCGCAGGTTTGGCGACGCCCAGATCGAGTGGCGGCTGTCGCAGTTCACGCCCAAACAGCGGCAAGAGAAATTCGTCCTGGTCGCATTGGCCGGACCGGTCGCCGAGATGCTCTACAGCGGCGAGCCCTTTCATCCCGGGCACGTCGCCGAGTGGGCCGACGATTGGCAAGCCGCGTGGGAAGCGGCGAACCCGTTGTTCCGCGACCAGCAGAAGCGACTCCGCTATCTCGAGGAAGCGACGCGGCAGTTGCATCAGTTGCTCGACGCCGAAAACCACTGGGCGGCCCTCGCCGTGATCGCCGACAATCTGCTGGCCCACGAAACGCTCGACGGCGAACAGGTCGAGGAAATCGTCCAAGGGTGGATCGGTTAACGCTCGGTTTACCGCTGGTGCATACGGTCAATGGAAATGCGCGTATTGTCATTACCCTTTCCGCCGGCAAGAACTAGCATAAGGTAGAGTTTTCTCGCCAATCCACCACTTCGCTCACCGCACAGAGGCTCGCCTGATGCGACGGCTCACCGCAATTCTGCTGCTGACGATTTCGACGTTCGCTTCCCCTCTGTTGGCGCATGACGGGCCTGACCCGGTCGCCCACTGGAAGTTTCGAGCCGAGTCGATCGACGGCGACACGCTAAAGTCGCGACTGGGACCGGACGTGAAGTTGGCGACCGATCATGCGATCGCCAAGGATGATCTCGGCGAGTCGCTGCTCTTCTCTGGTCAACAAACCGGCGGCGTGCTCGCCGACGATCTGAAAAGCGTCGCCGAGTTCTTGCCGAAGCGGGACTTTACCGTCGCCGCGTGGGTCGCCGTTCATTCGCCGACCGAGTGGGGCGGGATCCTCGGCGCGATCCAAGACAACGGCAACGCCGAGCAAGGTTGGATCCTCGGCTACGACCAGCAGTCGTTCTACGTCGGTCTGGCGACCAAAGGCGCCGATGACGGCGACGGCAAGATGACCTACCTGAAAGGGCAAACGAAGTACGAGCCAGGCAAGCTCTATCACGTCGTTGCGGTCTACGACGGCAAGCTGCTCGAACTCTACGTGAACGGCAAGCTCGACGCTTCGAGCGACGAGCAGTCAGGCGAGATCCTCTATCCGAAGTCGGCGCCGGTCGTCGTCGGCGGCTATCGCGACTCCAACGAAAACCACCCAATGCATGGCCGCATCCGCGAACTTTCGCTTTACGACATGGCGGCCAAAGCGGCGTGGGTCGCGCATGATTTTGAACATGGCCAGGCGCTCGCCAAACTCCCGGCGTTCGACGTCAGCGGTCCCCTCAGCTACATCATCAAGCCCTACCTGCAATACGGCACGCAGACCGGCATGACGATGATGTGGCGAACCAATAAGAAAGGGACGACCGTCGTTCGTTACGGCGAGACCGACGCCTGCACCAAACAGGTCGAAGCGGCCGGCGCCGACGAGATGCACGAAGTGCGGATCGAAGGGCTAACGCCAGACACGCAATACTTCTATCGCACCGAAACGGTCGCCGCCGACGGGGCGAAGCTCACGAGCGACGTTCTCACCTTCCGCACCGCGATCGACGATCGCGACACGCCGTTCGCCTTTGCGGTCATGAGCGACACGCAGGGGAATCCGGCGGTCTCCGGCAAGTTGGCCGAGTATGCGTGGGGACAGCGTCCCAGCTTTCTGCTGCATGCCGGCGACCTGGTCAACACCGGCAGCGACGATCGCCAATGGACGCACGAGTTTTTCAGCAGCATGAACCCGCTGATCAGCCGCGTCCCGTTCTATCCGGTGATCGGCAACCACGAGACCTATCGCTACAAAGATGGCCGCTCGATCAACTACTATCGCTACATGTCGCTCCCCGATCCGGAGTACTACTACACCTTCCGCTACGCCAACACGCAGTTCTTCATGATCGACACCAACCAGAAGGTCGATCCCCAGAGCGAACAATACAAATGGCTCGAGCGGCAACTCGCCGAGTCGACCGCCGTTTGGAAAATCGTCTGCCACCATCACCCCGCCTATTCGTCCGACGGCGACGACTACGGCAATCTCTGGAAGACAAACAAAGGAACGCACGGCGACCTGCGGGTTCGCCAGCTTGCTCCCCTCTACGAGAAATACCACGTCGACATCGTCTGGTCCGGCCACATTCACTCGTACGAACGTACCTGGCCGATCAAAGAAAACAAAGCGGTCCAGGATGGCGCCCCGGTCTACATGATCACCGGCGGCGGCGGAGGTCACTTAGAAACGGCCGGCCCCACGCGTCCCTACTTCCAAAACAACATCTACCGCGGCCACCACTGGGCGATGGTCTATGTGAACCACGGGAAGTTGGAGTTCAAGGCGTATGACCTTGATAATCACTTGTTCGATACGTTTACGATTGAGAAGAAGGCGAAGTAGAACACTAGCCCGCAGCGCCAGCGAGGGAATGCGGTCGCCAGTTTCGTTTCGCAAGAAAAAGACACGCCCTGGATATACCAGGGCGTGTTGCGATTTTAGCTGCTGCTAATGGTCGATCGGACTACGGCCAGCGGTTTTGTCGCCAGTTCGGATAGCCTTGCTGCTGGTAGGGACGATTTTGGTTTTGCTGCCACTGCTGTTGGCGGCGTTCGTTTTCCTGAGCGGATTGGATTCCCTTACCGATGAGGTCGAGAATACCGGCCGCAAGCTGAGCGTTGGCGTTTTGCTGAGAAGTCGAATTGGTCGTTTGTTGGGGAATGGTCAAGGGTTGGGTGGTCGATTGGCTCGAGGGCTTCTGGATCTTTTTCTTTTTGACCTGGTTGTCGAACTGAATATTGCCCCCCGTATTATTCGAGGACATCCAGCTGGGGCACTTTGTCTTTCGCGTGATTCGCCCGCTTCCGTTGACGTAGGCGACGTAGTAACAGCCGTCGGAAAGCTTCTCGATCTTCGCCTTGCCCAAATATCGCGCGGTTTGGCCGGTGTTGCTGGTCGCGCTGTAGACGTTGCCGTTCGCATCAATGTACGGCGGCGAATAGACCATCAAATTCGAGTTGTTCTGATTGCCGCTGCCGATCTTTACTTTCGGCCAGGTATTGGTGTCGAAGGGAGTGTTTTTGATTTTGGGAAATTGGGCCGATGCTTCTTCGGCGAATCCGCAGATTAACGCCAGAATCACCACCGAACCGAACAGCGTAATCAGAGAGAATTTCATGGTATTGCCCTAGTTTTGTTGGTTGCTTGTTTTGCCAAAAGCGGCTTGGCTCTACCAGATAGTGGCCATTTCGCCGCAAAGGTGGACAGTAGAAAATTTCTGGGCCATTTCGCCGCGAAAAGACCGCGGCAAGTCGGGTTCGCCAGCTTGCTCCCCTCGTCGAGAAATACCACGCCGACCTCGTCTGGTCAGGGCATACAAGCCCGTACGAACGCCCCTGTCCGATCAAAGAAAACCAAGCGGTCCAGGGCGCCCCGGCCACCAGGATCCCCGGCGGCGGAGGTCACCTAGAAACGGCCGGCCCGCAGCGCAAGCCATTAGTAGCCCGAAGCGCAAGCGAGGGAAATGCGTGCTCAATGGGCGACGGGGTTTGAAACGCCAACGTCGTTCTGCCGCCAAAGAACGCTCTCTGCAATTCACCCCGTCTGGCGATGAGAAACGAACGTGGGAAACGAGTAATCGACTCGCGCCGCCGTGTCGGCTTGCGGACGCATTTCCCTCGCTTGCGCTTCGGGCTACTAAATGCGAGCTGACCACATTCCCTTGCTGGCGCTGCGGGCTAGTTGAAGAACTACTTCCCCGCCCGGCGTTCCGTGATTTCGATCGCCTTCAGCAACCCGCGGGCCTTGTTCAGCGTCTCTTGAAACTCGCTGCTCGGGACGCTGTCGGCGACCAAGCCGGCGCCCGCTTGGACGTACGCCGTGTTCCCTTGGATCACAATCGTCCGCAGTGCGATGCAGGTATCCATGTTGCCGCTGTAGTCGACGTAGCCGACAGCGCCGGCGTACGGGCCGCGGCGGCGGGTTTCAAACTCGTCGATGATCTCCATCGCCCGAACCTTCGGGGCGCCGGAGACCGTCCCGGCCGGCAAGCAAGCGGCCAAGGCGTCAAACGCGTCGCAGTCGTCGCGCAGTTGGCCCGTGACGTTTGACGTGATGTGCATCACGTGGCTGTAACGTTCGATCACCATCACGTCCGAGACTTCGACGCTTCGGTACTGCGCGACGCGGCCGACGTCGTTGCGGCCCAGGTCGACCAGCATCACATGCTCGGCACGTTCCTTCGGATCGGCGAGCAGTTCTTCGGCCAGGGCGTTGTCTTCTTCTTCGTTCTTGCCGCGGGGACGCGTCCCGGCGAGCGGACGTACGGTGACATGTCCTTCGACGACCCGCACCATGATCTCTGGCGAGCTGCCGACCAGGGTCGTTTCGGCGGTGCGGAGGAAGAACATGAAGGGGCTCGGGTTCACGATCCGCAAGGTTCGATAGATCTCGAACGGATCGCAGCTGATTTCGGTTTGCAGCCGTTGGCTGAGCACCACCTGAAAGATGTCGCCCGCTTTGATGTATTCGACGCAGCTGCGGACGGCGTTTTCAAACTCTTCCTGGGTGAAGTTGGAAGTGTACTTCAAGGTGACCGGGCCGCCGGTGTCGATATCGGTCGGCACTAGCTGGGCGTCGAACGCCGTCAACTTGGCGACGATCTGGTCAACTTCACCGCAGGCGGTTTCGTACGTTTTCTTCAGCTCGGCCTCACCTTTGGCGTCGCACTTGGCTAGCACAATGACGTCGACCGTTTTCGCGACGTTATCGAAGACGACCAACCGGTGATAAAAACCGAAGGAAAGATCAGGAAGCCCGCGATCATCTTCTGGGGCGTGGGGGAGATTTTCGACGTAGCGAATTACGTCGTAGCCGGCATAGCCAATGGCGCCGCCGGTGAACGGAGGCAACCCATCCAGGTGGGCGACGCGAACGTCCGCCAGACGGCGGCGAAGTTCTTCCAGCGGATTTTCGCACGAGAACTTCTCCACCTTTTCGCCGGTGGCGACCGTCACTTCGGTACGGGTCGCCGAGAGATGGTAGTCGGGATCAAACCCCAAAAAGCTGTAGCGGCCGATCTTTTCGCCGCCGATCACGCTCTCGAACAAACAGGCCGGCCGCCCGTCATCGAGCTTGTGAAACGCCGAAACGGGGGTGAGCGAATCGCTGATCAACCGCCGAAAAACGGGGACGCGATCGTGGTTAGCGGCCAGTTTGGAAAATTGGGCGAAGTCAGGTGCGTGCGGCATCAGTTTTTTGGGCGGCAAGCGAAGGCCGGCTAGTGGTGATAGCTAGGTGACCAAACGGGCTGCGTCCAAGCCTAGCAAGGGGGCGGCTCAGCGGCAATGCCGGCGCAGCGGTAAGCCAGTGCAAATGCACGACTTAGGCCGCGCGATTGCGACCGTCCGCTGGGGTACGATCGTCTTGACGCAGTCCCCTGCCCCGATAGAATCCAGTTGTCCGTCGGCGGCATATCTAGGCCCGGCGGCTGACTTTAGGTCGACGCATCCGCAGCCAGACGCTCTGATGTAGTGGCGAAGTTCGAGCAAAGGTTCGCTTCGCCGGTCGCTCTTCGACGTAAAAGGGGAATCCGCGTGAAGTGCCAACAATGCGAAAAACCGGCGACGTTCCATATCACGGAACTGACCGGCGCAGAGCCGCAAGAGATCCATCTCTGCGAGGGTTGTGCGCAGAAATACCTGATGCAGACCCCAGGAACCGGCATGCCGGGCAAGGCGAGCCTGGCCGGGATGCTGGCTCAGCAGCTGAAGGTGGCCGACACCGCCAAAGAGCTCGAGAAGCTGGATGAAAAGTGCTGCCCGATCTGCGGCATCAGCTTTTATGAGTTTCGCAACCAAGGGCGACTTGGTTGTCCGCACGACTACGTCTTTTTTGCGAGCGAACTGGAGCCGTTGATCGTCAATATCCATGGCGACCTGGTTCATAAGGGGAAACATCCCCTCACGCACAAGCGTAGCACCGAGAGCCAGACGAAACTGATACAATTGCGGCGAGAGATGAACGAGGCGATTCGTCTCGAACAATACGAACGCGCCTCCGAGCTTCGCGATACGATTCGCAATCTGGAAGAAAGCGAAGACCAACCCGGCGACGAGCATTCCGTCTAAGACGCGCTTTCCCGCCGAATTGATTTCATAGCAATCGCCACATCAAACGTGTGCCAAGGATGAACGTGGATCTAAACGAATTGACAGGACGAGCCGGCGAATGGATGAAGGGTGCAGGCCCTCAGTCCGACATCGTCATTAGCAGCCGAATTCGTTTGGCCCGCAACATCGCCGAGTTTCCGTTCATCCGCCGCTGCACCGCCGCCGATCGCGCCGCGATCGACAAAGCGGTTCGCGATCGTCTGGCCGAAGTTCCGCAGCTGACCGACCTGGCCTACCTCCGCGTCGACGAACTTTCGGACGTCGATCGTCACTTTCTGGCCGAACGTCAGTTGATCAGTCGCGAACTGGTCGAAGCCGAAGGCGCCCGCAGCGTCGCGATCGATCAGAACGAACGCTTGAGCCTGATGATCAACGAGGAAGACCACCTCCGCATCCAGGTGATGAAAAGCGGTTTTGACCTGGTCGCCGCTTGGGATCAAATCAACGAAGTCGACGACCTGCTCGAAACCAAGTTGACATACGCGTTTCACGAAAAGCTCGGCTATCTGACCGCCTGCCCGACCAATGTAGGAACCGGGATGCGGGTCAGCGTGATGTTGCACTTGCCGGCGCTGGTGATCACGCAGCAGATCGAAAAGGTCTTCCGCAGCTTGCAAAAGATCAACCTGGCGGTCCGCGGACTGTACGGCGAAGGCTCGCAGGCGATGGGAGACTTCTACCAGATCAGCAATCAGATCACCCTCGGCCGGAGCGAAATTGAACTCCGCAACCAGGTGCACGACGTCGTGCCGATGATCATCGACTACGAACGTCGCGCTCGCGACTTCCTGCTGAAGCAGAACCAACAAGATCTGCACGACAAGATCAGCCGCGCCTACGGCATCTTGCGAACCGCGCAGACGATCAGCAGCGAAGAGACGATGCACTTGCTCTCCAGCGTTCGCATGGGAGTCAATCTCGGCCTAATCGACGACCTGGTGATCGCCGACATCAACAAGCTGTTCGTCGACACGCAGCCGGCGCACCTGCAAAAGCTGCGCGGCGGTCCGCTCGACACGGCCGGCCGCAACTCAGAACGGGCTCTCTACCTGCGCCGCTATCTCTCGCAAAAAGAAAAAGACGGCGCCGATCAGAACTAAGGCGCCCTACGCAGAATTCGTTCCGCCATGCGGAATTTGATTGCTGGTCGCTGGGCGATTCGATATTATAAAATCTCGATCCTGCCCCTTCGACGCCGCATCGCTCCCTTGGCGTGAAGCGTCCCTTCCTTCCGCGGCCCAACTCTTTCTCGACGTCTGACGGAGATTCTCGATGCCACGCCGATTCGTCCTCGCGCACTTCCTCTTGCTCATCGGATTTCTCGTAATATCAGATTTCGGTTCAGCGCTCGCGGCCGAAGATGCGAAGCCGGTCTTTCGCGCCGGCGCGGCGACCAGCAACATTACTCCGCCGCTGGGCGAATTGATCGTCGGCGGTTGGAAGCCGACGCCAGCCGCTTACATTCATGATCAACTCCACGCTCGCTGCCTGGTGCTGGACGACGGCAAAACAAAGCTGGCGATCGTCGTCTGCGACAACCTCCACATTCCCCGCGTCGTCCTCGATCAGGCGAAGAAGTATGTCGAACAGGAAACCGGCATCCCGGCCAGTCACCAACTGATCGCGTCGACGCATACCCATTCGGCCACCACCGCGCTTGGTCCCTTCTACCTGCTCGACCATCCGGAGCCGACCGACTACCAGAAGTTTCTCGCTCGTCGGATCGCCGACGGCATTCGCTGTGCGATCAATCAACTAGAGCCGGCGCAAATCGCGTGGGGAACCGTCGACGAACCGACGGAAGTCTTCAATCGTCGCTGGTACGTCAAAAACACGACCCTCCTCTCGAATCCTTTCGGCGGAATTGACCAGGTTCGGATGAATCCGCCGAAGGGAAGCGACGCGCTCGATCACCCGGCCGGCCCGACCGATCCGCAGATCAGCTTCATCTCGGTGCAAAGCAAAGATGGACGCCCGATCTCGCTGTTGGCCAACTACTCGCTCCACTACGTCGGCGGCGTCGGTCCCGAAGAGGTCTCGGCCGATTACTTCGGCTACTTCGCCAAGTTCATCACCGAAAAGCTGAACGCCAAAGAAACGACGCCTGCCTTCGTCGGCATCCTCTCCAACGGCACCAGCGGCGACATCAACAACATCAACTTCTCCGAAAAAGGGGGCAAGTCGTACGCTCGCTACGAAAAGATGCAGGAGGTCGCCCAGAACGTCGCCGATCGCGTCGCCGACGCCCACGCCGACCTGAAGTTCCGCAGCGACATCACCTTGGACGCGATCGCCACGGACTTGACGCTTGCAGTTCGTAAACCGACGCCGGAGATCATGGAGAACTACGCCTTGGTTCGTCAGCGCGAAAAGGCAGGCGAGCCGCCGGTCTTCGTCCACGAAGTGACCTACGCCAACCGAATCGACAAGATTCTGGCGTCCCCTGATTCCGTCAACGTGCCGCTGCAAGCGCTACGGATCGGCGACCTGGCGATTTCGGCGAGCCCGTTTGAAACGTTCGTCGAGATCGGTCTCGAACTGAAAGGAAGCACTCCCTTCCCTAGCACGTTCACCATCGAATTGGCGAACGGTTCGTATGGCTATCTCCCGACACCCGAGCAACATCGCTTGGGCGGGTACGAAACCTGGCTCGGCACGAATGTCGTCGAGTACGAAGCTTCGACGAAGTTGACCAAGACGCTGCTCGACTTGCAGCAAACCTTGAAAGATCGCCAATAGCCGCTCTTTTCCTCGCTCCCACCTTCAATCAGCCGCTCGCCGGAGACCTTCCGCAATGACTCGCATCCTCACGCCGCTCCTCTTCGTGGCTTTCGCCTTCGTGCAGACATTCAACGTCTCGACCGCCCAAGCCGCCGACGACGCCAAACCGGTCTTTCGCGCCGGCGCCTATGCCGCCAACATCACGCCTCCACTCGGAGAATCGATCGTCGGCAACTGGGTCCCCATTCCGGCGACGCACATTCATGACGAGCTGCATGCTCGCTGCATCGTGCTGGACGACGGGAAAACGAAGTTGGCGATTGTCGTCTGCGACAACGTCGGCATCCCTCGCGAAGTGCTCGACGCGGCGAAAGAATTGATCGAAAAGGAGACCGGCATTCCGGCGAGTCACGTGATGATCTCGGCGACCCATACCCACTCCGCGACGACCGCCCGCGGTCCCTATTACATCATTCCGAACGAGAAGCCGACCTTCTATCAGACGTTCCTCGCCCGCCGGATCGCCGATGGCGTTCGCTGTGCGATTCATCAGTTGGAACCGGCGAAAATCGGCTGGGGCTCGGTCGAAGAACCGTCCGAAGTTTTCAATCGCCGCTGGTACGTGAAAAACGCGACCCTTCTCTCCAATCCTTTCGGCGGACTGGATCAGGTTCGGATGAATCCGCCGAAGGGGAGCGACGCGCTCGATCGCCCGGCCGGCCCCGTTGATCCGGAAGTGAGCTTCATTTCGATCCAAAGCAAAGAAGGACGCCCGATCGCCCTGTTGGCGAACTACTCGCTCCACTATGTTGGCGGCGTCCCGAGCGGCGACGTCTCGGCCGACTACTTTGGCTACTTCGCCAAGTTCATTGAGCAGAAGCTGAGTGCGTCCGACCTGACTCCGGCATTCGTCGGCGTCCTCTCCAACGGAACCAGCGGCGACGTCAACAACATCAACTTCGCCGAAAAGGGGGGCAAGGCTTACGGCCGTTACGAAAAGATGCAGGAAGTGGCCGACAAGATTGCCTCGAAAGTCGCCGACGCGAACGAGAAGATCGAATTCAAAGACGACGTCACGCTCGACGCCGCGACGACCGACCTGACGCTGAAAGTTCGCAAGCCGACTCCCGAGATCCTGGAGCACTTCGCCGAAGTCCGGGCACGCGCCAAAGATGGAGCGAAGCCGGAACATTCCCGCGAACTGATCTACGCCGATCGGGCCGACCTCCTGATGCAATGCCCCGAGACCGTCGACGTGCCGCTGCAAGCCCTCCGCATCGGCGACCTGGCGATCACCACCAGCCCGTTTGAAACGTTCACCGAAACGGGGCTCGAACTGAAGGCCCGCACTCCCTTCGCCAAATCGTTCACCATCGAACTGGCGAACGGCTCGTTTGGCTATTTGCCGACGCCGGAGCAACATCGCTTGGGGGGCTACGAAACCTGGATGGGGACCAACTCGGTCGAGAAAGAAGCGTCGATCAAGCTGGTGGACGAACTGCTGAAGCTGGAAGAATCGCTACTGCCGGCCAAATAAGCCGGAAAACTGGTGGCATGCTCTCACGGCGATAGCCGAGTGAGCATGTCTTCGAACCCGCCAAAGACATGCTCATCCGGCGAAGACGCCGCAAGAGCATGGCACCAGGCACGAAGAAATCCGGGTTGATTGTCCCCTTCCTGCGATCGAACTATGATGACAACTGCCCCTTTTTGGCGGTTGTCATCGCCGATCCTGTAGCAATCAGCCCCGGTCTCGCATTATGCTTCGCCCGTTTTTGTCGCCATCGGTCCGCGCCTGGCAAGCGATTTTCGTCGTTCTCTTTCTGGCCTCGGTCGCTGCCAACGCATCGGCCGCGATCGGCGATACGCTCACGCCCAACGGCGATTTTGAAACCGACGCCGACGGCGACAACTGGCCCGACGGTTGGGCCACGCTGAAAGCCGGCGGCACTTGGGGATCCGAAAACGACAATCACTTCCTGCGGCTGAGCAGTACCGGTCCCGGCGAGATGGTGATGCTCTACCAAGAGATCCCGATCCCTGCCGACGTGCAAGCGATCGAGATGACCTGGAAGCAGCGGGTCAGCGACTTGAAGGTCGGCAAGCAGTCATGGTTCGACGCGCGGATCTTGCTGGAGTTTCTCGACGCCGCTCGCAACAAGGTGACGCCGACGCCCGGCGCTCCGACATCGCGTAAAGATACCGACGGCTGGGTCGAGAAAAAGATCAGCTTCCTCATCCCGACCGGCGCCAAGACGCTGAAGTTTATGCCGTGCCTGTTTCAGGTCGAGTCAGGGCAATTCGATCTCGACGATCTCGTTCTACAAAGCGTCGATCCGCAACCGCTGCGTGAGAAAGCGGCGATGGACCTGGCCGCTCGACAAGCGAAGCTGGAAGCGGACGCCAAAAAGCGCCGTGACAAAGCGGCCGCCCGGTTGGCCGAAAGCGGCAACTTGATCTCCAACGGCAACTTTGAAACCGACAAAAAGCAGGCCGGCTGGCCCGACGATTGGGGCAAGCTGAAAGTCGGCGGCAGCTACGAAGTCGACGCAGAAAACCATTACCTGCGAATGACCTCGCCGAAGCCGGGCGAAATGGTGATGGAGTATCGCACCATCGACGTTCCAGCCGGAGTCGAAGCATTGGAGCTGACCTGGCGACAGCGGGTCACCGGACTGAAGAAAGGGGAAGCTCCCCACTTCGACGCCCGCATCATGCTCGATTGGCTGGGGATTGACGGCAAAAAAGTGAAGCCCTCCCCTGCCCCGTCCTATTCGCAAAAAGATACTGATGGCTGGGTCGAAAAGCGCCACACGTTCCTGGTTCCCTCCGATGCGCTCACCCTGGTGATGATGCCGTGCCTCTTCCAGGTGAAGGCCGGCACGTTCGATATCGACGATCTCGTCTTGAAGCCGACTTCCGCCGAGCCGCTATTGGCCGCCGCCAAGTTGCGGGCCGAAGAGCAAGCGTTCAAGTTCGTCCCCCGCGAAGAGCCCAAGCGCGACAAGTGGCCGTCGATGTTGCATGTGGTCGGCAATCGTCTGCATGACGAATCAGGCGCCGAAGTCTGGCTGCAAGGAGTTAACGCCGGCGGGCTCGAAACCTTGCCGCAAGACACCCAGCCGATCAAGTCGACCGTCGTCGCGATCGAAGATTGGCACGCCAACTGCATTCGCCTGCCGATGAACGAAGCGTTCTGGTACGGCAAGAGCCCGTATCAAAAGGATGGAGGCGAAGGGTATCGCGACATCATCGACCAGATCATCACGCTAGCCGCCAACCGCGGCGCCTACGTCGCCGTCGACCTGCATCGCTTCCGCGCGCCGAAGCAAGAGCACGCCGACTTCTGGAAAGACTTCGCCGCGAAGTACAAGAATCACCCGGCGGTCTTATTCGACGTCTTCAACGAACCGCACGGAATCTCGTGGGACGTTTGGAAGAACGGGGGCTTCGTCGGCACGAAAGAAGGAACCGACGAGTCGGCGTTCTTGAGCGAAGAGGAAAAGAAAAAGAACCAAGGCTTCGAGTCGGTCGGCATGCAAGGCCTGGTCGACGCGGTTCGCAGTACCGGCGCCAAAAACATCGTGATCGCCGGCGGCATGTCGTGGTGCAACGACCTGTCGAAGATCACTGAAGGATACGCCCTCGACGACAAAGGTGGAAACGGCATCATGTACTCGTGGCACACCTACCACTGGCACAACGACTGGGAAGGAAAGATGCTCGCGACGAGCGAGAAGTATCCGATCTTCCTCGGTGAAGTCGGCGCCGACGTCACCAAGTTCAGCTTCATCCCGGCAGCGGCCCAAGAAGATCCCTACACCTGGGTCCCCGACATGCTCGGCTTCATCCAGAAGCACAAACTAAACTGGACCGGCTGGTGTTTTCACCCCAAGTCGTCGCCGATCATGATCTCCGACTGGAAATATACCCCGACGCCGTTCTGGGGGAAGTTCGCAAAAGAGGCGCTGGAAGGGAAGCAGTTTGAGCTGAAGCGGACGCGGTAGGTGGAGACAAGCTTGTCGGCGAATGGAGAGAGCTTCCCAGCGTCAATCCGCCACGATCTCAACCTACCAGCAGTCAATTCCCTTCTCAATCAACTTTTGCAGGCTCGCTCGATCGACGTTCGTCTCATTGAAATCGACGTCACGCAAGTGCGGGGCCTGCAGCGCGCTGTCGACCGCGTCGTTGGTGACGCCGGTTCCCTTGGCGTTAATGTTTTCGACACGCGGCAATTTCGTTAGAGCGGCGAACCCTTTGTCATTAAGCTTTGAGCCCCATCCGTTCGCATACCGCAACTGGGGAAGCGCATCACAGCTTTCAAACGCTGCTCCCGTTACGGGCGTTTCGTAGAAATGCAATTCTCGAATCGCCCAATAGCGTCGTCCCGCTAATAGTCGCTTGAGTCCCGCATCGTCAGTCTGAGAAGAGCCGAAGTCCAACTTTTTTAGATTCGCCAGTTCGCCAACTCCAGCGTCTAGCGTCCTTTCTGGCCAATCTATTGCGGCGTCTCTGTCAATGCGGCAACTGCTGACTCCTTGGATCGGCAACCAAGGGAGATCGCGACCAACCAGACGGGAGAACCAAATCGGCCCAATGTATTCATACTCGACATGGTGCCCCAAGCGTTCTAGATTGGCGCCGATTTCCATCTCGCGCAGCGATCGCAGATGGCTCGTGCCCAGACTAGCGCCCATGACGCAGAAGAACGTCACGAACAAAAGGAGCATCTTTAGCGAAAGAGAGAATCTAGACCTCCGTGGAGAGACGTCCGTGCGCGTCCGCCGCAGTACCCAAACGGCGCCGATGATCGCGCCCCATACCAACAAATCGCCGACCAGCGCCCAGCCGCGAAACTCGGTGAACCCCTGCCAAAAGGCGAATGGATGCGAGAAATAGACCTCGGTACGACGATTCAAGAAGACGAACGGCCAGCCATGCTGCCAGATTTCAACGACAGCGTTGTCCTTATCAGAAACGCCAGCGTAGGTTCCCATCAACCCGCCCATCGTCATCCAGGCGTCGACTCTTTCCCCTGCAAAACCAATCCAGGCAGCCAACAGTACGATGGCGACATAGAGTCCCCACCGCGCAACGACCGCCAACCAGCCTCGCTTGGTGGTCGTCTGCGCTGAAATTGCGTTGGGGGCGTCGTCTTCCATTCGATCTAGCGCAGCGAAAATCGCCGCGTGTTAAGGGCGAGCCTGTTCGGCTTGGTCAATCGGACGCGGACGGGTTAACCGTTTTTCCGACCCCATACTCAATACCGCGCTCCTCGAGTACCTCGCAATCTTCTTCAGTAATTTCGGTGTCGTAAAAATCGACGTATCGCAGATTTGGCATCTTGGCGGCCAATTGAACAGCCTCAGCTGTCACCGACGTTTTTGGTACGCAAACTCCCTCCAGCGATGACCACTGGGAAATGGCGCTGAACCCCTTATCGTCAAAGCCCGAGGAGAATATCCGCAACTCCACCAGCGACGGAAGCGACCGAACATTTTCCAGTGAATGCCCGCGGAAACTCGGTCCAAAAATCCATAACTTACGAATTGGCCAGCGTTGTCGCGCCGCCAACAACCTGCCGACTTCCTCGTCGGTAAGAGCGCTGCCGCCAAAGTGAAGGTAGGAAAGCCGCGACAACTCGGCGAGCTTAGAATAGATCGCGGTGAGTTGCTCCTCACTTAGCTCATCCGACCGAATCCTGACAAGCTCGATCCCCTCCATTTTTAGCGGAGTAATTTCATCTAGCCCGAGTCGCGAAAACCATCGAGGGCCAATGTACTTCGAAAGGACGAGTTGCCCTTCCGATTTCAACTGCCGTCCAATTTCCGCTTCACGTTGCGATTGCAGGTAGCAGTTACTCACGTTCGCCATCAACAGACTTAACAACGTTGTCCCGACTAGGGCCGTTCTAAGTGAAAATGAGAATCGCCCTCGATCGCCGACACGCTTCGCGCAACATAGCCACAGCAGCAAACTCAGAAGACCCACGTAGATCAATAAATCAGCGAGAAGCCACGTCCAGCTAAAAGTTGGCGAACCTTCATCAAACGCCAAAGGAGACGACCCTGGTCCAAGGTATTCGCGCTCCAGGAACACGTACGGCCAACCATGTTCCCAGTCTTGATCGTAGTCCACCGAGACGCTTGTGACCGCGATGAGCCCACTCTGATGCACCATTTCCCCAGCGAAACAAATCCAGGTAAGTGGCAAAGCGATCAGCAGAAAGAACGTCGCTTTGGCGGTGCGCGATATCCAAGTGCGTACTGTCGTCGCCGATTGGGGCAAAGTCGATGGGGCAACCGATTCTTCCATGCGGCCTCGCTTAACGAAACTGAATCGCCGAGTCACGCGGCAAGCGAAACTCGGCATGATTCGATTACTTGCCAACTACGTAGCCGCCGCCTGATGCACATGCACGTCGCTCTGCGGATACGGAATCGAGAACCCTCGTTCGTCAAACCCAAGCTTGATCTGCTCGGTCAGGTCGCACGTGACCGCCCAGAAGTCTTCCTTCTTCACCCAGCCGCGGACGACGAAGTTGACGCTGCTGTCGGCGAGTGCGGTGACGCGGACTTCGGAGGCGGGGTCTTTCAAGACGCGTTCATCGCTGTTGAGCAGATCGATCAAGAACTGCTTCACCGCTCGCAGATCGTCGTCGTAGCCGCAGCCGATCGTCAAGTCGAAGCGGCGCGTCGCGTTGGTCGAATAGTTGATGATGTTGGCGCTGGTGATATTGCTGTTGGGGACGATGATCATCTTGTTGTCCGGCGTCTTCAGCTGCGTGTGGAAAATCTGCACCGCTTCGACGATGCCGGAGGTTCCGCCCGCTTCGATAAAGTCGCCGGCCGAAAAAGGTCGGAAGAAAATGATCATCACCCCGGCGGCGAAATTCGAGAGGGAGTTTTGCAGCGCCAGACCAACGGCCAAACCAGCGGCCGCTAACACCGCCGCCACGCTGGTCGTATCAATCCCCAAGCGATTGAGGGTCGCCACAATCACCAGCGTCAGAAAGAAACCATAAGCGATATTCGATAGAAACAGGGCGAGCGTTTGATCGACTTTCCCCCGCTCCATCAAACGCCGCAGGAAACCGCTCGCCCAGATCGAGATCCAGCGACCGACGACGAAAATCAAAATCGCAGTGACGATGCGCAAGATCCACTCGGGACCTTGATCCTGCAAAAAGACAACCGCCGAGTTTCCCCAGTTTTGCACGTCGGACAACGTCTCCGACGCTTTCTGGCTGACGTCGATCGCGCCAGCGTTGTCGGCGACCGGTTTTTCAGCGCCGTTTTGAGCCTGAGCTAATAGCAAGGGAAAGAACATGGCGGTCGCTCCTTGTAAGTGTCGAGGTCAAAAAAACGGCGCTTCTGGGCAATTATTCTTTGGGTTTGACGCGTACCTGAATCTCGTCCCCTTCGACGCGAACGTCAAAACAATCGACCTTCACCTTCGGATTATCGAGCCAGGCGCCATCGCACAGCTGAAAACCCCACGCATGCCAGGGGCACATCACCACGCCATCTTCGACGTAGCCGCCGGCCAGCGACGCTCCCATGTGCGGGCAAAAATCGTCGATCGCCTGATAACTGCCGTCGGCCAGGTGAAAAACAGCCGCCATTCGGCCGCTGACGTTGAAGGCCTGACCTTGGCCGGGGGGAATGTCGCCAACTTTCGCGACGGTCACAAAATCTGCCATCAATATGCCCAAATGAAAAAGGGTTCGCCGCGGCGCCTGCGGGGGCTAGAATGTACGTAAGCTGTCAATCGCGACCATTTTACGCCGAGGTTGCGCTTCCTGACAGTCCTTTCCCACCCTTCCGCTGGTCGCACGATGCCGCTTGCAAGTAATCCAGTCTTCACGCTCGTCGCATGCGCCGCCTGGCTCACTTTCTGCTCGCTGGTCCAAGGCGCCGAGCCCACTTCGCCGGAGTCGCTCTACTACTCTGGCAAATACGCCGAAGCGATCGCCGCCCTCGACAAAATCGAACAGCCCGACGCCGACGCATCGCTGCTGAAAGCGAAATCCCAAATCGCCATCGGCAAGTCGACCGAAGCGACGAAAACGTTAAATTCGGCGATCGAAAAGAAGCCGACCGCCAAACTCTACGCCGAACTGGCTCGCCTTCAATTTGACCACGGCCAATGGGACGAAGCGACCGCCAACTGCAAGAAGGCGCTCGTGCTCGACGAGCGACAACCGGTCGCCCGCTGGATCACCGCGCAGCTCCATCGCGAACGGGGCGAACTTGAAGAAGCCGGCGCCGCTTACGAATGGTTCGTCGACGACTTCAACGCGAACGACGTTGGGGACGATCCCGATCAGCTCTACTACGCCGGACTTGGCGCCGCCGAGTTCGCCCGCTGGACGAAGAACAGCGAACAATTCAGCTACCTGGTCAACACCCTCTTTCCGACCATTCTCGAACGTTCGCCCAACTACTGGCCAGCCCGGATCGCCGTCGCCGACCTCTTCGCCGAGAAGTTCAACATGGGCTCGGCGCGCAGCGAATGGACCAAGGCGCTCGAGATCAATCCGAGCTCGGCCGAACTCTTTACGCTGAAGTCGCAGATGGACCTGACCGGCTACAACGTCGATCTGGCCGTCGCCTCCGCCGATCAAGCGCTCGCGATCCGCGGCGACTACGTCCCGGCGCTGGAAGCGAAAGCGAAAGCCTACCTCGCTGACTTCCGTCCGCTGGAGGCGATCGAAGCGCTGAAGAAAGCTCGCGAGATCAACGACAAACGCCAGGCGACCGCCGGCTTGCTCGCCGCCGCCTATCTTGCTGCCGACGGCGCAAAGCTGGAAACCGACGAAGGAGAGTCGACCCGCTATGGCGAACTGATCGAAACGGCCTCTCTTTCCAATCCGCACTGCGGCGAGTTTTTCGCAGGGCTCGGCGAAGGATGCGAACTGTTGCGGAAGTATCCGTATGCCGCCAGCTTCTATCGGGCGGCGACGGAGCGGATGCCGCAACTGGTTCGTCCCCATGCCGAGCTTGGGATGGTGCTGATGCGAATGGGAGAAGAGCCGGAAGCCCGCGTCGTGCTGGAAGAAGCGTTCGCGGCCGACCCGTTTCATGTGCGGGTGAAGAACACGCTCGAAGTGCTCGACGTTTTGGCGACTTACGAAACGCTCGAAACCGATCACTTCGTCATTCGCTATGATCCGAAAGACAAGCTGCTGGCCGAGTACGCCGCTCGCCACCTGGAAGACAACGTCTACGCGCCGATCTGCAAGGCGCTCGGCTACGAACCGGCCGACAAGACGCTGATCGAATTCTTCAGCAAGGCGAAGAACACCAGCGGCCATGGTTGGTTCAGCGCTCGCATGGTCGGCTTGCCCTACATCGGCACGGTCGGCGCATGTGCCGGCAAGATGCTCGCGCTGGCGTCACCTTCGTCGATGCCGCAGAAGTACAACTGGGGGAACGTGCTCCGCCACGAATTCGTCCACGTCGTCAACTTGCAGCAGACCGACTTCAACATTCCACACTGGTTTACCGAGGCGATGGCGGTCACCTACGAAACCGAAGTGCAGCCCCCCGACTGGAAACGTCTGCTCGCCAAGCGGATCGCCGCCAACGACCTGTTCGATCTGAACTCGATCAACTACGGCTTCATCCGCCCGCGAGATGGAGACGACTGGACGATGGCCTACTGCCAGGCCTATCACTACGCCGTTTACCTGAAACAACGCTTCGGCGAAGACGCGCTGCTGAAGATGCTGGACGGTTACGCCAAGTCGCTGACGACCGATCAGATCCTCGAGCAAACCTTTCACACGAAGCAGGCCGACTTTGAGCGTGGGTATCGCGACTACCTGGTGACGGTCGTCCGCGACGTCGAGGTCGATACGACGGCTGACAAAAGCTTTTCGCAGCTGATCAAAGAAGCTCGCGATGAGCCGAAGAACGCCGACATCCAGGCCGACGCCGCCTACGCCTACTTGCAGCGGCAGTCGAACACCAGCGCTCGCAAGTACGCCGAGCAGGCCCTGGAAATCGATCCGGAACATCCACTCGGCTTGTACGTGATGGCTCGGCTCTATCTCTCGATCGGCGACGCTCAGAAGACGATCGAGTTGCTCGAGCGTGCGACCGGCGATCGCTACGATCGTCGCCCGGTGGCGCTGTTGGCGGGACTTCGCTTGAAGCAGAAAGATTACAAGTCGGCGATCAAGCTGTACGACCGCGGCGCCAAGGCCGAACCGGAGAGCGAAGAATGGACCGAAGCGCTGGTCCGCGTCCATCTGCTGCAAGGAAATGACGACGAACTGATAAAATTGCTCCCAATTCTAGCGGCGCAAAAACATCATGACGTCGCGATCCGTAAGAAACTTGCGACGCTCCTCGCCGCGAAAGAGGACTGGAAAGGCGCCGCTCGCTGGTCCGAAGAGGCGTTTCAGATTGACGTCGCCGACGCGCAAGCCCACGAGATCAACGGCCGCGCTCAACAAGAACTCGGCGACAAGCTTGCGGCGTCCCGTGAGTTGGCGGTCGCTTTTCGCTTATCACCCGATCGAGTAGATTGGGGAATCGCGGCGGCGGAGGCGCTGATCGCGGTCAGTGACGAAGCGGCGGCCCAGGAAATCCTGGAAGCTGTCCTCAAACATTCGCCGTCCAACGCGGCGGCCAAACAGTTGTTAGAGAAAATCAAACCGTGAACCAAGAATCTTCGCCGCCGGTCGACGTCAGCCTCGGTCAGTTCCAGAAATTGATCCGCGACATGTACTTTGAAAAGGACCAGACCCGCGGGGTCGAAGGGACTTTCATGTGGCTGATGGAGGAAGTGGGGGAACTCGCTTCCGCACTGCGAGGCGGGACGCATGAAGAGCGCGTGGGCGAGTTCGCCGACGTGCTGGCCTGGCTCACGACCATCGCCAACGTCGCGGGAGTCGATCTGGCCGACGCGGTAAACCAGAAATATGGGAGCGGTTGCCCCGGCTGCGGACAATTCCTCTGCGTCTGCGATGACGCTGAAAAGCCGTAAAATCGCTCTATTCGGCGTTAACTTCCCGCGAAGTTGCCCACCGGGCTCCCGGCGTCAACTCGCGGCGAAGCGGCCCGCCGACTATGCTAAATAGCTTCCAATCAACCGGCGATTCCCCCTGTGGCGCCCCCCTTTTGCGAAACCCGCTCGACGTTGATGTTGCCGCTCAGTCGCACTTTTCTAATCACGATCGTTCTCGTCGCCCTCTCGGCGGTCCCAGCCTGGGCCGGCGATTGGACGCAACAGCGGCATGACGTCGCCAAGATCGAAGCGAGCCTTGGCTTTGGCGGTCGATTCAAGGTCGGCGTCTGGTCGCCGATTCGCGTCTCGCTCACCGCCGGCGAAGAGTCGCTGAGCGCCAAGATTCACATCGCGTCGTTCGACTCCGACGGCATCCCGGTCGAACATCGCTGGAGCGAAGACGAGCCCGCCGAGATCGCCCCAGGCCAAACGAAGTCGTTCGTCCTGCCGGTCAAAGTTGGCCGCACCAACAGCCGCATCGACGTCATCCTGGAAAGCGAAACCGACGGCGTCCAACAGCGCTCGGTCTGGAACGCCAACGTCGCCGAACTGGGCCAACCGGTTCTGGCCAGTCAACAGCTCTGGCTCTTGGCCGGCGAGCTGACCGGCATCGACGACATGATGCGTCTGCAGCGCGTGCAACCAAGCGAAGCGTCGCAGTTGGCGACGATTACCCCTGATCAAATTCCGGACGACTGGCGCATGCTCGAAGGCGCCGATCGCTTGCTCGTCGTCAGCGGCGAAGCGGACGCTTGGAAGAAGTTGTCGGCCGAGCAGCTAAGCGCTCTCGACTGGTGGACCAAGCTGGGCGGACGGATCTTTCTGGCCGCTGGCGTCGATTCGCCGCAACTCTTGGCGGCGGACGCTCCGTTGGCTTCTTTTCTGCCGGGCAAGTTCATCGGCTGGGAAGAAGAACGAGAAACCGGCGACCTCGAAAAGTTCGCCGGCAAGTCGACCCGACTCGATCGTCCTGATGCGCCGACGCTGGAAGTCGCCGCGCTCAGTGACGTTAGCGCCGTCGTGCTGGTGCAGCGAGCCTCGGCCAATCCGGCGCCGCTGATTTCGATTTCGGCGCATGGCTTCGGCCTGATCGAATTTGTCGCGTTCGATCTCAACCAAGAGCCGGTCCTCGGCTGGGACGGACGACGCGGGCTGCTCGATCGCTTGCTATTCGGCGATTCGCAGCAACAGGAAGTTGGCGCCGTGTCGCTGGCCGGACAAAGCGCCGCGCATGTCGGCTACGAAGATCTCTCGGGACAATTGCGCGTCGCGCTCGATCAGTTCCAAGGGGTCCACCTGATTTCGTTTTTGCTGATCGGCGTGATCATCGTCGGTTACTTGCTGCTGATCGGACCAGGGGACTACTTCCTGCTGAAAAATTACCTTCCTCGCATGGAATGGACCTGGGTCACGTTTCCGCTATTTGTGGTTTTGGCCTGTGCCGTTTCGTGGGGCGTCGCCTTTTGGGCGAAAGGAACCACGCTGCGGATGAACCAGGTCGACGTCCTCGACTGCGACCTCTCGAGCCGCGTCGTTCGCTCGACCACGTGGGCCCATCTCTACAGCCCGCAGACGCAGCGGCTGGATATTCAGCTCCGCAACACCGCGCCGTCGCAAACGAGCGACTGGAAGCAGATCCTCGCGTGGCAAGGGTTGCCGGGCAAATCGCTGGGCGGGATGGACTCGCGACAATCATTGGCGACCGTGCAAAATCCGTACTTCCTGGCCGAAGCGGACGATTCCGTTCAGCTCGAAAACCTGCCGATTCAAATCTGGTCGTCCCGCAGCATGTTCGGCCGCGGCTGGGCCGAGCTCGAAGGGAAAGCGCCGGAGCCCCTTACCGAAATCAACAACCAATTGCTCGACGGCGTGATTCGCAATCCAACCAACTTGGACCTGGAAGACGTTTACGTCTTCTACGGCCGCTGGGCTTGGAATTTTCCGAAACTGCCGGCCGGCGGCGTGTTGTCCCTGTCGGGCAAGTCGGGCAAAAACTCCGACAAGGTGCTCC